>NZ_JAXCFU010000009.1:0-285904 GCF_055362685.1 Micromonospora sp. SYSU B005
CGACTGCTGTCCTACCGGGAGCTTCGTCCTATCCGGACAATCGACACGCCGCCCCCGCCTACCTGGTCAACCGCCCTTGATCACGATGAAAAGAGCTCAGTCATCGCTCGAAGCCCGCGGACGGGTTGCCGCCGAGGCGAGCATCCTGCCGTCCGATGACCCTTGGTAGGGAGCGGGGCGGCGTACGTGATCTTGCATTCGCGTGCTCGGGGGTGCTCCTGGGCTGGGAGAACAGGGGGTCCGGGTTACGGGGGTGAACGTGGGTCACTCCCTGCCACCCCGGGTGAACCCCCAGGTCGCTAGACTAGGCCCTCGCGCCCTCGTAGCTCAGGGGATAGAGCATCGATTTCCTAAGACGATGCTCTATCTGTACCCGGAGGCTGACTGCCTGCCGGTTCCTATTCTTCTTGCATATTAATGGGTCGCACGCGGTCCTTGCTGTGCTCGCTTGCTGAAGATCAGCAGAATAGGCGTAAGTCCTGCTCAGGCCCTGCCTCGATCGGTTCGACGCGTCCTTGCCGAGATCTCGCGAAGTTGCCGCGCCGCGTCAGTTTACGGTGCCGCGAGAGCGTGGGCCAGCAGCGCGGCGAGTTTGGCTGCGCGTGCCGGATGGTGATGACCGACCCAGGCAACTCGCCCGATGAGGTATTGAGCGAAGCCGGGGTGGCCGGTCCGGTTCTGCGCGGCGAGGCCGGTGCGGGCGGCGTTGTGGAGGATGGCGCGGAGCCGGTCGTAGTCGTCGCGTGGTGTGGCGGGGTGGTGGTTGACGACGAGTCCGACGAGGAGTTGCCGGTCGGCTTGGCTACGGACGCGGGTCTTGGCTGGGTGGAGTTGGAAGCCCTCGTCGCGGGCGATGTGGGTGACGGAGGCGATCAGGTCGTTAGTGCGGCGTGGGGTGAGGTCGCCGGAGAAGGCGAGGTCGTCGGCGTAGCGGGTGTAGGTGATCTCGTAGGCGTCGGCGAGGCCGGTGAGGCGTCGGTCGAGTCGGTAGGCACACAGGTTCGCCAGCGCGGGTGAGGTGGGCGCGCCTTGGGGCAGGTGACCGGTGCGCAGCGCGGCGAGCCGCGCCGCCCGCTGCGGTAGGTCGGTGGGTGCGCGGCGCAGGACTGGGTGCGGGGTGCGGGTGGTGCAGAGTCCGGTGAGGGTGTGGGCGACGGGTTCGGGGTAGCCGGCGGTGCGGTGTGGGCGGCGGCGAAGGTGTGTGCGGAGCGGCCGGGTACGAATCCGTGGGCGGCGGGGTGGACCGGGATGGGGCCGAGGACCTCGGTGAGGAGCCGGCGTTGCAGGGCGCGCAGCCGGGACTTCGGTGCCTCGATGAGCCGGCCACCCTCGGTCCAGCGGTAGTGGTAGTGGTGCAGCCGGTGGGCGGTGGCGCGTCGGTTCATGGCGCGTCGGTCGGCGTACCAGTCGAGGTGTTCGATGCTCAGGTCGAGCATCGCGGCCAGGTCGCCGACCGTGTCGATGACCGGAGTGTGCCAGGGACGGCGGACGGTGCGGGTCGGTGTCACGGGCCGCGTGTGGATGATGATCGGCCGCTGGTGCTGGCGGGCGACTGCGACGCGGAGCGGATCGAGGGTGCTCAGGAACTCCGCCAGCTCGCGTGGCCGGTCGGCGGGTGGGCGCGGGTAGGCGATCAGCGCCGCGTCGGCAACCGGCCACAGCCAGCGCCGCCTTATCCCGAGGACGAGCCCACCCTGGTCGACGAGATCGGCGCGGCGCCAGCCGTCGCCGGCGAGGAACGCGTCGGCGAGCGCGGTGGCCAGGGCGTGAATGGTGGTCACGAGCGGGCCGGTGGTGGCAGCGTGTCCCGACGATGCCCGGTCGTGCGGGTGCACAGGCTCGCGGAGCGTGCCGACGCACCTGTGGCGTGGTGCCGAGGCGAGGATCGCGTCCCCGGGGTTGCCCCGGAGAGACCGTGACCGGACCCCACGCGGGGGACCGGCCTGGTCAGCTCGGGACACGCTGCCATGGGAGCAGCGTAAAGAACGGAGACCGCCATCGGTGTCCGCGCTGCGCCTGGCGTGGCGCAGAGAACCGTTTCGCCGAGCATCAACGGAGCACCGGTCCGACCGGTGGTCGGCGACGGCATCCTGCTGGGACTCGTCCTGGCGGGGGCGTGGATCAGTAGGTTGTCAGCGCAGGCCTGTGGCGATCCGGTGGTCGGCGATGAGACGTGCGACGAGTTCGGCGGCCACGTCGGTGGGGCGGGCGACGATGCTGCCGTAGTCGATGGCTTCGTCCGGAGAGACGTGGATGTGGTCTGCCTGCGCGAACCCGAAGGTGGCGGTGTTGCTCGGTACGTTGACCTTGCCGTAGGAGATCATGGTGGCGGGGTCGAGCCCGATGGCCGGTACGACGAGGTCGCTGTGAGGCAGTTCCAGCGCCGTCAGCGTGTTAAGCATGGCAGCGAGCTGCTTGATCAGGTCGTCACGGTCGAGCACCGCGCCCATTTGGCCTCGGGGCAGAGGGGCCCACGCCGACCGCTGGCCCGACCGGCAAATCACAAGCCCCTTCTCGTTGTCCCGGCCGCTGCTCGTCGCCCGGGCGGCGGTGGAGTCGGCGTGCGCGTGCAGGGCTTCCAGCCGGGTGAACATGCCGTGCTGTCGGCCATGGTCGGGCAGCAGGTCGGCAAGGGCGGCCAGCTCGCTAACCTGCAGTCGCGCCTCGTCGGCGGCGAAGGCCAGGTGCACCTCGACGGCTGCGCCGCCTAGCCTGCGGTCCTGCATGCGTTGGTCAAGGTCGCTGCGCCAGGAGACGCTGACCGGCGGTGCCGGGCTCTGCCAGCGCAGCCGCGATGGGCTGGCCGGCGCGGCAGTGCGGGCTGTCGGATATGGCACAGCCTGGGCGGGCGCCTCGGTGGACGCCGCCGACGTACCCGGGAACGGCGGAGGTGTGGCGGGCTTGTTCCGTTCGCGGCGGACGCCTTCGAGGATCTGCTTCCGCGCAGCGGTCTCGTCGAGTCCGTGAATGCGGATCTGCACCACCTGGCTGAGCAGCCCCTCCGGCTGGCACTCCTGCACCATGATCGGCACGAGGGCGTTCTTCGCGCCCTCCGGGTCGCTGGCGAAGACGGCTGCCCACTCCGAGGCTGGGAAGGGTGCCTTCAGGTAGGCCGGGGAGAGCACAGCGATCATCCGCGGACACTGCTTGAGGGCCTTGTCCATCTCGACGGCGAAGTTGCTGCCTGGCCGGAAGTCCCACTCCTGAATCGTCACGGCGAAGCCGTCCGCCTCGAGGATGTAGGCGATCCAGGTAGCCCACGCTTTGTCAGCGGCCGTATACGAGATGAAGAAGTCCTTCGCTACACCGTCCACCTAGCCAGGATAGGTACAGGCGGCGACATTGCCCCGTCCTGGACCGCCGCGATGGGTCATGCCTGAACGTAGAGCCCGCTGCTCAGGGTCGAGCCACGCGCGGTGGGACGCTCAACCGCCGCGTTCCGCCTCTCGCACGGCCGGGTCTTGAGGCGTCGGCGGCGGTCGCCGATGGCGTCGGTCAGCGGGGTCTTCTTCGTTGCTCGTTTGCGGGGCGGGGTCAGCAGGTCGGCGATCGTGGCGATGGCGGACGGCACGAGCCGGTAATAGGCCCAGACACCGCGCTTGTCCCGCTCGAGCAGGCCGGCTGTCGGCCTCGGTGAGGATCAAGGTGGTGAGTGACGGTCGGCTGGGAGTGTCCGAGGGGCGCGGTGAGGTCACTGACGGATGCCTTTACTCAAGGCTCTGTAACCGATGCTGGCAAGAGCCACGTCGACTCTCACGTGGGCCCGTTCATCGGCGGTGCAGCGAAGGACCGCCCCAGAGACTCCAGTGGGCGTACTCGTCAGCGGTGATGCCACGGAACCTGACAGGGAGATCGCGTTGGAACCAGTCGTAGGGCAGCCGCAGGTCCTCGGCATCCCAATCGCGATGGTGGGCGGAACAGATCTCGACGATGAGCCAGTCAACGAGTTGGACGATCAACGCAAGACAGGAACGGGCGCATCCTGCCTGGATGGTCGCTCCTACCATCCGCTGTTCCGGCGGAACGCTGCTGTCGCCTTCGGCATCCGAGTGCCACAACCGGTATCGACCGTACAAAATACTCGCGTAGGGATCACCGATCACTGGGTCGGTCCACCGGTGCGGGTCGCCCACGCGGTTGAGCAGCTGGTGTAGGCTGCCGTGCGCGAGGGCATTGCGTAGCGTCACCCACTGGTTGAGGTGCTGGCTGAAGGTCAGGCCTGACCGTTCCCCCGGGTCGTTCCCGGTCAACGGCTCCATAGCCTTCATCCGCACGCCGTTCCAGTCGGTCGCCGCATTCACCCGGAGTCTCAGGGCCCCGGCAAAGTCGTTAGGTGATGCCGAGGAGGGCCAGTGTCCGGCTGCTGTCGCGGGCGTGGTGCCGGTTGGCGGCGGCGATGTTGGTGACTCCGGCGAGGCGTAGGGCGCCGATGGCGGCGTTGCGTAGGGCGGCCATGACCTGTGGTCCGGTGCCGGTTCGGATCTGGCTGCGGTCTTCGTCGTAGGTGACGTCGCGGACCCAGTGGAGCTTGTTCTCGATGGACCAGTGGCCGCGGATCCACGCGGCCAGTTGATCCGGTTTCGCCTGGTGGACTTGCAGATCGGTGATGGCGTAGACGGTCTCGGTGGTGAAGCGTTTCGGCTCATCGAGGCGTCGTCTTCGGCGGCGGACCTGGATGGCCTGGGCGGCGTGCGGGAAGTCGATGCCGGTGGAGATCGTCAGGATCTTGCACGTGCGAATCTCGCGGCGACCGTGCCCGCGATCGTCGTGGCGGGTGGCGTCGGGAACGGCCCGCCAGGGCAGGCTGGCGAGTTGGGTGTGCAGGTGGGGTTGGTTGGCTTTGACGGTCAGGATCCAGTGCGCGCCGCGTTCGGCGAGGTAGGCAACGTGGTCGCGCTGGCAGTGCAGCGCGTCGGCGGTGATCACCGTGTCGCGCAGGTCGCCGATCTGGTCAAGCAACGGCTGGAAGCGGGTGATCTCGTTGGTCTTGCCGTCGACGTCGGTGCTGGCCAGGACCACACCTGTGCCCTGATCACAGGCGGCCATCACGTGATCGGCGGCGGCGACGGCGGTGCGGGATCCCCGTAGCGTCTTGCCGTCGACCGCGATCGCCCGCCGGACGCCCGAGGCGCTGGTCGTGGCCCGGCCGACGAGCCAGCCGCTGATCGCCGTGGTCAGCACATCCGGGTCCAGGGCCTGCAGCAACCGGCGGATCATCGCCTCCGACGGGCGCCGGTCAGCGGCGATACCCAGCGCCTCGGCCGTTTCGTCCGGGGCGTCCGCCACCCACTCCGCGATCGCGGAGTACGAGCGGTAGCCGGCCACCACGGCACACACCACCGCGGTCACCACCACGCACAACCGATGCCGCACGCCGCGCCGAGCCCGTGGATCAGCCACCCCGGCCAGTGCTGTGGTCAGCCCGCCAGCGGTTTCGGACACGGTCAGAGCCGGTGCAACGGATAAAGACGAGATCAGCGATGATGGCAGAGCGGGCATGACTCACTTCGGATCGATCACCGTGGCGTAGGAACCTTGATGATCTTCTGAGCCGGTCATGCCCGTCTTGCTGCCACCAACGCCGGC
This sequence comes from Micromonospora sp. SYSU B005, assembly GCF_055362685.1. Taxonomy (NCBI): domain Bacteria; kingdom Bacillati; phylum Actinomycetota; class Actinomycetes; order Micromonosporales; family Micromonosporaceae; genus Micromonospora; species Micromonospora sp. SYSU B005. Next base: position 5,587 of record NZ_JAXCFU010000009.1, read on the forward strand.
GCTTCTACTCCAGAAGCCTCAAGTCGGACAGCGTCACGACTTTACCGGGGCCCTGGCCCGGGAGTGCCCCGGGGACGACTTGGTCAGGGCTCGATGTGCAGGCTGGCTGGGGGCCACTCGCCTCCGGCGAACACCTTTGCCCAGTAGTAGGGGTGCACGTCGGCGAGGGTACGCGCGCTCCAACCGGCCGGGCTGTCCGAGTCGGGGACGGCCACCTCGACGTCTGGGCCCCACAGCGCGAGCCGTTCCTGGCATATACCGCAGGGTGCCATCACGTACGGCTCGCCGCCGGATTCGCGGTACAAGAAGATCGACGCGGTGATCCGACGGTTGAGGGTGTATGCCTGGCAGATCGCTCCCGTCTCGCCGCAGAGCGTCACCCCTCCGTTGACGTTGTCGAGACCGACGCTGGTGAGGATCATGCCGTCGTCCAAATACACGGCCCCGGCACCGCCGGGCGTCCCGACCGGCCAGCGGCGTTCGAGCTGATCAAGCGCGGCCTCGTACAACAGTGGGTCCAGGCGCATAAGGAGGACGGTGCCAGCCGCGGTGCCGGCTCGCAACACGTTTCCCAGCGCGACTATCCCGCGACAGCACCCGGCCGCTGGCCCTACCCGGCATCACCTGACGACTTTGCCGGGGCCCTGGGATGCAGATGGCTGTCGAGTACCGGCTGACGCTGGCGGGCAACCTCCCACTCGAACAGGTAGCGGAGCTGGCTGCTCCCGGAGCGGTCGAGACGTCCACGGCGTCCGGCGGCAGGATGCTCAGCGCCGACCTGAACGACGAGCACGGGTACGTCGTGGACATCACCGGCGGCCGGCACGGCTACTACAGTGCCGAGGACGACGGTGGCGCTCTGTGGGAATGGGAGCCGGAGGCCTACGTCGACGTCAGCTTCTACATGCGCAAGGACACCATGGTCGACAAGGGCAAGCCCCACATGCTGGCGGCCGTGGCCAAGATCCTCACCGGCAGGGCCGAGGACGCCGCCCTGACCCTCAACGGCGATGTCCTGATGCTGACGCGCGTCGCGGGCACCCTCCAGAAGCACAACACTGACGGCTGGTACGACGAAGACTGCGACAGGATTCTTCACCCCTGACAGGTATGCCTGTCAGGGGCATGGCGACTGCCCGGAGGGTGACCGGCGGCTCTCAAGGCCTCGTGATAGCCGAAGATGGGGACGCTTCGAAGGGCCTGGATGGCCAGAAGTGTGGCGGATCAGCTGAACCGTCACGGGTTGAACCTGTTCTACCGTGACCAGATGCCTGAGACGTTCGAGGTCGACCGAGTCGACCGAATCGCGGACATCCTTTTCGGCGTCGCGACAGCGAAGGGACTGATCGGCTATGGCCCCCTCGCGAAGCGGGTGGACACAAGGCCGGACTTCCTGAGCCAGCCGCTCGACAAGGTCTCCCGTCGAGCGTTCGACAAGGGTGAGCCGCTGTGGAGCGCGTTGGTCGTCTCCCGTAGCACCAACCGACCGAGTTCGGGCTTCTACGGCCTGGCTCGAAAGATGCGGCCCGAGTATGCCTCGCTGGGTGACGACGAGTTGTGGGAGCAGGAACGCGAGCGCTGTTACGAAGCGGCTTCCTAAACTCGTAAGCCTGCAGAGCTGCCCAGGTGGGCTCTCGATCGCTGGACTAATATTCCGACACGCTCCGCCGGCAAGCGTTGATCTGATTACCCAAGGATGTGCACCTTGCGCCTGACGAAGCAGGTGATTCAACAACTGTTGGATCAAAATGAAGGATTCGAGGCGTCGACTCACTATAGCGACAGAAACAACACCAACGATAGGCACTACCAGATTGTGAGTGGAGAGTTACGTATCCGCGAAACAGGCAAGACTTCATGGGCGGACAGTCGTTATGACAACGAGTTCATAGCTGACGAGGACCAAACGAGAAGGTTCCTGAGGAACAACCTTGGCGCCTTGAATACTGACGGCTTCAACATAGACTGAGACAACCGGCGCCACTTGATGTTGCAATTCGTCGCGCTCTCATCGGCTATGGGTGGTCGCCTGGTCGGTCGCGGTCAGCAACGTGGCGAGACGCTGGTGCACCCAGGAGCCGGGACCTGCCTACGCCGGTGCGGCCGGGCCTGCCCGGCTGATTTCCGGCGGCGAAGCGCAGCGCCGAGGCCAGCCGGGCAAGGCGGGCATCGAGGTTAGGCCAGTGTTCGCCGGCGCGACCGGTGTGGTCGGGCAGAGCCGTAGCGTGACGACGGCCGACGTGCTCGACGGTGGCGCGCAGCGCCCGCTGGCGGCCAGGTCGACATCCTGCCGGCTGCCGGTAGCAGCCGCGCTCGGTGAAGGGGGCCGCCTTACTCTCCCTGCGTGGAACTATCCCTGGACTCCGCGTTCGCGATCTTCGACGCCCAGGACTCCGGGTGCGTCTCCTACGGCGTCGAGGCGTCCGGACGCCGCTGGTTCGTCAAGACAGCCACCACCGCGCCCAGCCGCCGTTCCTTGCTGTGCGCCGCCCGGTTCCACGCCACGGTCCAGCACCCGGCGATCGTGCGTCCCGAGCACGTCCTCGACGGGCCGACGCTGGTCTACCCGTGGCATGACGGCACCGTGCTGAACCACGCCACCATCCACGGCTCGGACCGCAGCGCACTGCACCGGTTCCAGCAACTACCCCTGCCCGACGTCGAAACGGCCATCGACACCATCCTCGACGCACACCTGGCCGTCACCGCCGCCGGCTACGTCGCAGTCGACCTCTACGACGGCTGCTTCCTCTACGACTTCCACGTCCGTCGACTCCGCCTGATCGACCTCGACGAGTACCGTCCCGGGCCGTTCACCCTCGACACCGACCGCCTCCCCGGATCCCGCCGGTACATGGCTCCCGAAGAACTCGTCCGCGGTTCCGTCATCGACCAGCGCACCACCGTCTACACCCTCGGCCGCACCATCCACCACCTCCTCGACTCCCCATCCGGCTGGCGCGGCTCCCACCACCAGATGCAGGTAGCCGTGAACGCCACCGCCACGACACCTGCCGACCGATACCCCGACGTGGCAGCACTCACTGCCGCCTGGCGTACCACCCTGCCGAGCCCATAGCCCGGAGCCCGGGGCAGGCATCATCATCATCATCGATGATGTGCGCGGTGTGTGCTCTCCAGCGGATGCCAACCCGGGTGAACCGGTGCCAACGCGGGTCACCGCGGCCGACCGCCGGTCGCAAACCGGCGTTCGTGTGCTCCGGCTGTGGTCCTGGGCTGGGCGAACGGGGTTCCGGCGAACGTGGGTGAACGTGGGCCACTCCCTGCCACCCCAGGTGAACGCCCCGGTCGCTAGACTAGGCCCTCGCGCCCTCGTAGCTCAGGGGATAGAGCATCGGTTTCCTAAACCGTGTGTCGCAGGTTCGAATCCTGCCGGGGGCACCACATTCCGCCTACGGGCTGACCGTTCCGGACAGGTTGCTGACCCGGCCCATCGCGTCGAAGTCGACACGCAGGACCGACCCGTCCCGATCCTGCGCCGTCACCGACATCGGCGCCCGATCCAGCCGCCACCCCTGCTGGTGCAGGAACGACTCGACGGCGACGCGGTGCTCCACCGGGAAGGACTGTAGGACCTGGGTCAGGACGGTCAGCACCCGCTCCGGCCGGACCGGCGCGGTGATCTGCGGCGGGGCGTCGTCGAGGTGGAAGAAGACGGCGCCGCCGTCGTACGGCCCGCGGTAGTAGCAGCGGCCGGTGAGGCCGGACGCCAGCAGGGCGAGGCGGTGACCGTCGGCGCGCTGGAGCGGGAACGTGGGCTCGGTGAGTTCGGCGACCCCTTGGCGGTGTCCGTACTCGCGAAGCCAGCCGGCCAGATGCAGCACCGACGGCGGGAGGTTGCTGGCCTCGTTGGCCCAGGCCCACAGCCAGGTGCCGTCGTCGTGGCTCTCGGTGCCGAGGACCTGGACGCGGTACCGCAGGTCGGTCCCGAACGTAGCGATGCCGCCGGGCACGTCGAGTTGCCAGTCACGTTCGCCGAGCAGGTCGGCCAGCGCCATCTGGCGGGCCAGGCCGGTGCCGACATGTTCGGCGAAGAGTCGATCAAACGTCGGCATCGCCGCAGTGTGCCAGACCTTTCAGCGCGGGGCGGCCCCGCGTCCGGCCGGAGCCGGAGCGCGGGGCCGGCGGGTCAGCGGACCAGCGCTGCCACCAGCGTCCCGATGCAGGCGACGACGGCGGCGATGATCGGACTGAGCGTCTTGATGTACGCCAGGATGAGCCGGTGCCGGTCGGTCGGCTCGGCAACGGTTTCGTCCTCGTCCTCTGGTGTCTCGAAGTCTGACCCGTGAGGGATTACAGTCAACGTGACTCCTTCCGTTGCAGCGGTGGAGTCGAATGCGGCGTCCGGTGGCAGCCGGGCGCCGCCCTCTGTGTGAGGCGACGCAGTGCCGTTCGACGGTTCGAGCATCCTCCCGGCGGACAGCTAGCACAAGAGTGGTCAATTCACTGTCGGGTACCTGACAAGCAGATGCATCGCATCGAGAAAATTTCGGTGCCATCTCTTGCCAAATGCAATTTTCCGTGAAGCAGTTCAACCCAGCGTGACCACACCAAAGCGCATGGTGAGCAGTCGTGTCACCAGGCGCGCCGACTACGACACGACGAAGCCGGTCGAAGGGCGGGTCAGGACGCCGGTCATCGGGAAGCGGGTGGAGCCGTTCCACCAGTGCCACACCACGCGCTCGCTGCCGTCGGCGGCGGCGAAGACGTCCATCCCGCCAGGGCCCTGGTGGTTGCCGGGCAGGCCGCTGATCGGGTTGAGTCCGGCGCTGCCGGTGTAGCCGAAGAAGGGCCGCGACACGCCCTCGCGGATGGGAGTGCATCGGGAGCCGGGCAGGGGACTGGCGCCGCAGCGAGCGATGCCGGTTGCGTAGCGGGCGCTGTCCCAGTTGTTGCCTGAGTACATGAGGTACCAGTCGCCGTCGGCGGCCTTCCACATCGACGGGTTCTCCACCACGTGCGTACCGCCGCTGGTCTTGGCGGTGTCCCAGGTGATGTCGGTGCTCTTGAGCATGTCCCGGCGGGTGTCCCAGATCGCGCGGCCCTCGCCGTCGGTGCGGACGGTGGAGATGCCGGTCTCGGCGCCGGAGGCGATGGCGTCGTCCCGGTAGGTGACGTACAGGTTCCCGCCGGCCACGAAGGGGTTGGCGTCGAGTGCCCACCGGCCGGCGTCCGGGCAGGCCCACTCGCCCTGGTTCTGGAAGGGGCCGCGGGCGCTGTCGGAGATCGCTCGTCCGATGCACTTCTGGCCGGTGCCCTTGCGGGAGGCGGTGTAGAACATGAAGAACCGGCTGCCGAAGCGGGCGACGCCCGGTGCCCAGACCGCGCCGCCGGGCTCGGCCCAGGCGCCCGGGCCGGACGGCAGGGCGTCGTGCGACGCGCAGTCGGCCATGCCGACGCTGTTGCCGGAGCCGTGGACGAGGACCGGTACGTACAGCCTGCCGGTCGCGCCGCAGCGCGCGCCGGTCCCGGCGCCGACCGTGGTGCCGTAGGTGACGTACGAGCCGTCCTTCGCCAGGAGGGTGTCGGGGTCGGCCAGCGGGAAGGTGGACGAGCTCGCCAGGGCGGACAGGTCGCCCTCGGCGGCCGCCGTGGCGGGCGTCGCTGCCGTGCCGGCGACCAGGACGGTCGCCGCGAGGGCGGCGAGCGCCCCGCGCATTGGAAAGAAACTCACCGGACAGCCTCCCCTGATGAAGGTGGTTGCCGGTCGGAGGCTATAGATGGGTGGCGATCCCGTCAATGAGCCGGAGGTGGCAGGTGCCCGACGCGAGTATGTCGGTCAGGTTGGGAGGGACGTATCCGCCGACGACTGGGCCGTGAAGGGGTCTGTCGATCCCCTCCGCGCTCCAGGCGAGCAGTCGTCAGCCCGCGAGGTGGACTTGTACGTCGCGGTGCAGGCTCGGGTTCGCGACGGCGAGGATCTGGTGTCGTCTGACCTCGCCCCGGCTGAGACCCCTGACGATCTCACCAAAGTCGATCGGTCGGCCGGCGGGATCCGTGACCGTGCCTCCGGCGCGCGCCACCAACTCGTACGCCAAGGTCTCGTAGGACGGCTGACCGAACTGGTGGTCGACGAACCCGTCGACCTCACCCACCGCGATCCGGGCGGCGACGATGGCGCCGTCCACCGTCCCAAGCAGTTTGGGGCCGCCGAGCAGCTTCAGCGGCGGGTCCTGCCGGCGGTTGCGCTTCAGCAGCGACACGACCAGGAACGCGTCCTCGACGCGCTCGGTGGCCGAGCAGGTCGCGGGCGTGGTGCTGCCGTGCATCGACGTGACGTGCACACCGGTGTCCGAGGTGGCCCAGACGACACGTGGGATCTGGATGTCCGCGATGGCACCGCTGAGGAACTCTCCCTCGAGGGTGTACTCGTACACGGCCACCGCCGACTCCCGTACGCCGTGGAAGGTCAGCGTGGTGTTGCAGTAGGGGTCGCACACGATCATTCGCGGCTCGTCGCCGAGGCGCACGAGGCCGGCCTCCTCCGAGAACACCTGTCCTTGGAACCCGTGCCGCCCCAGCGCGTCGAACAGCACCCGCTCGGCGACGTCGTCCACCTTGTGGGCGGTGTGGCCGCCACCCTTGTCTTCGGTGACCTCACCGAGAGTGGTCGTCGCCGCCGCGTCCGAGAGGGCGGGTCGAACCGTTTCGGCGATCTCGGCGGCCAGGTCGAATGTCAGCGGTTCGTGCGCCACGTCCTCAGCCTCTCGCCTGCCCTCGGGCTTCGATGTCCGCGAAGCATGTCTCGCACACCGTACGCCTGCTTGCCCGATGCAGCCTGCTTCGGCGACGCCAGATGAGCCGTGCCGTGCAGACGTCGCAGTAGTGCGGCGGCAGGATCTGCTCCCTTACAGCGAGGAGGATCGCCGTTCCCAGCAGGCCGAGCAGCACACCGAACGCGTAGCAGAGAACCTGGCTCACCCGGCGGAGTTCGGTGAGATCGGTGATCGTGACGATCGCGAACAGGGCGGCGGGCACGTACAGGATGATGGAGATGGTGAAGATCCAGGCTCCAGGGCTGCGGCTGTGGATGTCGGCCGATCGGTAGAAGCCGGTCGACGGTCGTACCGCCTGGAGCACGGGCGGCGCGAGGGCGAGCGCGAGCGTCACCGCGGCCATGTCCGTGTAGCCGCCGTATACGAGTGCGATGGTGAGGGCGGAGGCCAACAGGCCGACGCATCCGGCGAAGGGCAGCATCGCGAGATTGCGGAAACGTGATTCGCTGTGCAGGCCGAAGAGGTAGGAGAGCTCGCCTCGGCCGTACGGGTAGAAGCCGATCTTGCGAACGGTGCCCGGCCCGACTCCTTGCGCCAGTGAGTGGTACTCGGACGTGTCCACCCGGCAGCGCAACGATAGTTCCGGCGAGTGTTCGAGGTTAATGATCATGCGGGAGGCGGACGGCGCCTCGACGGAGAAACCGAGTCGCCAAGTTTGGAGCACGCCGTCGCCACCCATCAGGAAGAACAGGCTGGCGCTCGTGAAACTGACGCGCAGGCTACCGGACAGTCCGCGTAGCTCCCGGGTGGGTGCCTCGACGATCAGGCAGGAGTCGGTAGTGACCTGACGCGCGCCGATAGTGCGGCTGCCGCCGGAGATGGTCAGAGCGGCGACCCGGGGTGGTGCTGTGCCGGTGGCCCGCAGGGAGTCCAGCGGGAGCGGCACCGCGAACTTGACCAGCGGTGTCCAGGCGCTGCGGCCCCGCGCCGGCACCGGTACGTCGATGTCGACATGGACCGTGCCGACGTAGGTTGCCGGTGCGTCGACCACGCGAAGGTGGACCACGGCGGCGCGTCGTTCGGTGTATTCGTGCAGAAGATCGTGTACCCGAATTCCATCGAATCGCTGCAGATTGGCGGTCACGTCGGATGAGGCAGCAGATGACATCGTCGGCTTCCCTCTGGCGCGGATTTCGCCCGGGCGGGTATCGACGACGGTAGCGGGGGACACAACATCTCCATCTCGTCGAACCATTCCAAAGCGGTAGGAGAGGAAAATGGTGCGGGTCCGGTCCGTCGTATTCGCCTCGGCTGCGGATCTCGCGACCCAGGTGGCGCTGGAAATTGCCCGTGGGTTGCGGAGCGCTGCGTCCGAGGATCGTCCCTATCTCCTGGGCTGTCCCTCGGGTCGAAGTGCGACCCAGGCGTTCCGGGCTCTCGCCGGGATCGTGGCGGAACAGGGCGTTCCGGTTGCCGGGCTCGTCGTGGTCTCGCTGGACGCGTATGTCGATTCCGGGGCCGGCGGGTTCACGCCGGTGCCGGCGGATCGCCACCACAGTTGTGAGCGGTACGTCGCAGCGGAGATCGTCGGCCCGCTCAACCGAGGGCTGCCGCCGGGGGGCCGGCTTCCCGCCGATCAGGTGTGGGTGCCCGGGCCGGAGCGGCCCGGTGACTTCGACGTGCGGATTCGAGCGCACGGGGGCATCGACCTGTTGCTGTTGGCGTCCGGATCGGGTGACGGGCACGTGGGCTTCAACGGCCCGGGGGCGCCCCGGGAGAGCGTCACGCGGGTGGTGCAATTGGCGGAGTCGACCAGGCGGGACAACCTTCGTACGTATCCCGATTTCCGCTCGGTCGACGAGGTGCCTACGCACGGCGTCACCATGGGAATCGCCACGATGGCCGATTTGGCTCACCGTGCGTTGCTGCTCCTGCCCGGGAAGGAGAAGGTGGCCGCCTTCCGGCGGGTGAGCCGGTGCCGGGACTATGACCCCGAGTGGCCCGCGTCAGTGGTGGCGGCCTGCGGCGACGGGGTGGTGTACTCCGACATTTCCGCAGCTCGTTCCCACGAGTGAGCGGCGGAGGAGATAGCCTGCGACCGGAAGGTGGCGCGGAGTGACGATCGGGGCGCGCGGACGCCGGGAGTGTCACCGTCGGTACCCTGGCAGGTCCTGGCCTGTCCGCGACGACATGAGGTATTCGTGAACGATCTTCGAGTGGTGGCGTTCGATCTCGACGACACCCTGGCGATTTCCAAGTCCCAGATCGATCGTCGGATGGCGGAGTTGCTCGGCCACCTGCTCACCGAGGTGGACGTGCTGGTCATCTCCGGTGGCCGGTTCGAGCAGTTCCAGTCGCAGGTGCTCGCCCACCTCGACCTCACCGAGGAGCAGCGCGACCGGCTGCACCTGATGCCGACCTGCGGCACCCGCTACTACCGCTGGTCCGACGGGGACTGGCGGCAGGTCTACGCGGAGGATCTGACCGAGGCCGACAAGGTCCGTGTCGTCGCCGCGCTCACCGAGTCGGCGCAGGCGCTGGGCCTGTGGGAGGCGAAGACCTGGGGCGACATCATCGAGGACCGGGGTAGTCAGATCACGTTCTCCGCGCTGGGGCAGTCCGCCCCGGCGGCCGAGAAGTACGGCTGGGACCCGGACGGCGACAAGAAGCGGCGTCTGCGGGACGCGGTCGCGGCGAAGCTGCCCGACCTGGAGGTGCGCGGCGGCGGCTCGACGTCGATCGATGTCACCCGCAAGGGCGTGGACAAGGCGTACGGCATGCGGAAGCTGCTGGAGCACCTGGATCTGAAGATCGACAACGTGCTCTTCGTGGGTGACCGCCTGGACGTGGGCGGCAACGACTACCCGGTCAAGGCGATGGGCATCCGCTGCGTCGCTGTCACCCGCTGGGAGGAGACCGCCGACTACGTCGAGAAGCTGGTCGACGACCTGGTGAAGCAGCGCGCCGAGCGCGCCTGAGCACAGCCCGCAGCAGAGCCCGCCGGTTCCGGAACCGGCGGGCTCTGGCGGTATCGACGGTGATGAGGTAGGAACAGCCGGGAGAGCGCTCTCCCGTCCCATCACCGAACAGGCAGGCAGATGCGATCATCCGACCCCTCCCGCCGCCGTTTCCTCACGCTCACCGCCTCCGCGGCCTCGCTCACCGCCCTCGGCCTCCCGGCCGGCGCCGCCGCCGCGTCCCCGGCCGCATCGCCGGCCGCGCGACCCGCCCGCGAGCCCGACTTCGGCCCGAACGTCTTCGTGTACGACCCCAGCACGCCGGTCGAGGAGATCCAGTCCACGCTGGACGGGCTGTTCACCGCCCAGGAACGCAACGAGATGGGCTTCGACAGGTACGCCGTGCTGTTCAAGCCCGGCCGCTACGAGGTGGACGCCCGGCTCGGCTACTACACGACTGTCGCCGGTCTCGGCGCCCACCCGGACGACGTGGAGATCCACGGCGCGGTCCGGGTGGTCGGGCAGCCCGACCCCAACTCGCCCGCCGGCATCTCCGCGCTCACCAACTTCTGGCGCTCGGCGGAGAACCTCGCGGTCACCCCGACCGACTGGTCGAACCAATGGGCCATCTCGCAGGCGTCACCGATGCGGCGGGTGCACGTGAAGGGCGTGCTGTGGCTGGAACCCGGCAACGGCGGCTACTCCAGCGGCGGCTACATCGCCGACTCCAAGGTGGACGGCATCACCATCAACGGTTCCCAGCAGCAGTGGCTCACCCGCGACAGCGAACTCGGCGGCGAGTGGACAAACGGCGTGTGGAACCAGGTCTTCTCCGGCGTGATCGGCGCGCCCGCGCAGGGCTTCCCCGACCCGCCGTACACCACGCTGCCGACCAGCCCGGTCACCCGGGAGAAGCCGTACCTGTTCGTCGACGCCAAGGGCGCCTGGCGGGTCGCCGTACCGCGCCTGCGCCGGAACACCGCCGGCACCACCTGGGCCACCGGCGGCGCGCCGGTGCCGTCGCTGCCGCTGTCCGCGTTCTACCTGGCCCGGCCCACCGATTCGGCCAAGCGCATCAACGCCGAACTGGCCCGGGGCCGGCACCTGCTGCTCACCCCCGGCGTCTACCACCTGGACCGGGCCCTGCGGGTACGCCGCCCGGACACCGTCGTGCTCGGCATCGGCATGCCGAGCCTGGTGCCGGACGGTGGGGACGCGGCGCTGCGGATCGAGGACGTGGACGGGGTCCGCATCGCCGGGGTGCTCGTGGACGCCGGGCCGGTCGAGTCGCCGGTGCTGGTGGAGGTCGGTACGCGGCACTGCCACCGGTCGCACGCCACGAACCCGATCTCGCTGCAGGACGTCTTCTTCCGCATCGGCGGCCCGTACGCCGGGCGCGCGGTGACCAGCCTCGTGGTGCACAGCCGGCACACGCTCATCGACAACATCTGGGCCTGGCGCGGCGACCACGGCCGGGCCGGCACGATCGGCTGGACCGTGAACACCGCCGCCACCGGCGTGATCGTCAACGGCGACGACGTGACCGCGTACGGGCTGTTCGTCGAGCACCACCAGCGTTGGCAGACGATCTGGAACGGCGAGCGTGGCCGGACCGTGTTCTACCAGAGCGAGCTGCCCTACGACCCGCCGAGCCAGGCGGCCTGGCGCAGCCCGACCGGCAACGGCTGGGCCTCGTACAAGGTGGCTGACCACGTCCGCACGCACGAGGCGTGGGGGCTCGGCGTCTACTCGTACTTCAACCAGGGCGTCGACATCCGCTGCGACCGGGCTATCGAGGCGCCGCGCCGGGCCGGGGTGCGGTTCCACGACGCGATCACCGTGTTCCTGGACGGCAGCGGCGGCATCGAGCGCACGATCAACGAGATCGGCACGCCGGTCGTCGGCTCGTACGGCACCAGCCCGGTGATCAGCTACCCCTGACCGCGAGGCGCGGCCCGGCCGGTGCGGGACCGGCCGGGCCGCGCCCGCTCACGCCGCGAGCTGGTCGACGCGGGTGAGCACCTGGTCGACGAGGCCGTACTCGCGGGCCTGCTCGGCGGTGAACCAGCGGTCGCGGTCCCAGTCGCGCTGGATCTCCTCCAGCGTCCGCCCGCTGTGCCGGGCGATCAGCTCCTGCATGGTGCGCTTCACGTGCAGCATGTTCTCGGCCTGGATGGTGATGTCCGCGGCGGTGCCGCCCATCCCGCCGGACGGCTGGTGCATCATGATCCGCGAGTGCGGCAGCGCGAACCGCTTGCCCGCCGCCCCGGCGCAGAGCAGGAACTGTCCCATCGACCCGGCCATCCCGAGCGCCAGCGTCGCCACGTCGTTCTTGACGTACCGCATGGTGTCGTAGACGGCCATGCCGGCGCTGACCGAGCCGCCCGGCGAGTTGATGTAGAGGAAGATGTCGCGCTCCGCGTCCTCGGCCGCGAGAAGCAGGATCTGCGCGCAGATCTGGTTGGCCGACGCGTCGGTGACCTCGGTGCCGAGGAAGATGATCCGCTCCTTCAGCAGCCGTTCGAAGACCCGGTCGCCGAACGCCGGCTGCCCCTCGTCGAGCATCCAGATGCCACTCATCGCCGCCACCTCCGTGCCGCCGGTGGGCGGGGGACCGCCCGGGAACCCGGCGGTCTCCAGCGTCCGCCGGGCGCACCCGTGCGGCCCAGGCTTTCTGCCCGGGGCAGATTCGCCGTCGGCAGAAGCTACGCGGCGACCGGCCGCCGCCGGCCCGCGCGGGCTCGCCGCCGCGCCAGCGTGACGGAGGTACGCGGACGGGGGCGGACGGCCGGGGCGGAGGGAGCCGGCCAGATCCGGATGCCGCCGCCGAACCCGATCGGCGTGGCGGCGTCGAGGGGCGCACCGAGCGGCGCCGGCACCAGGCCGAAGGGCCTCAGCGCGCCGCCCAGCAGCGGCGTGGCGGTGACCGGCCGGCGGGCGACGTGCGGCCGGAGCGAGACGGCGGGCCGCCGGGTCACGTGCTGCCGGGGCGACACGGCCGGACGGCGCGTGACGGACAGCCGGGGCGGGCCGACCCGCAGCTGCGGCCCGGTGCGGGCGACCGGCACCCGGTCGAAGCGGGCCGCCGAGATCCCGGGACCGACCGGGGCCGGACGCTCCCGGCGCAGCTCGTCGCGGGCCTCTTCGAGCAGGTCGGCGAGGTGGATGCCGAGCGCGCGGCAGATCGCGGCGAGCACCTCGGAGGAGGCCTCCTTGCGGCCGCGTTCGACCTCCGAGAGATAGGGCAGGGAGACGCCGGCGGCCTGGGCCACCTCGCGCAGCGTGCGGCCCTGGCGCAGGCGGATGCGCCGGAGCACCCCGCCGATCACGCGTCGCAGCAACGACATGCCGGCCTCCTCGCGGTCGCCGTCCCGACGTCCCCATCATGCCCTGTCCACGTCGCCGGCAGCGGCCCCGGCGGGTACCGATCGTCACCCGGCGGGCCGGATCCCGGCGTACCCGTTATCTTGTGGGCGTGCAGGTGGCGGAGCAGGACCGACGGTGATCCACTTTCCCGCGCAACGGCGGGGGCCGCTGAGCGCGCTGAGTCTGCGCCTGCTCGCAGCCCTCGGCCTGGTCTTCGCCACGGTCTTCGTGGTCTGGCTGGACCGCGACGGCTACCGCGACGTGGACGAGAGCGGCCTGACCCTGCTCGACTGCTTCTACTACGTGGTGGTCTCGCTCTCCACCACCGGGTACGGCGACATCACGCCGGTCAGTTCGTCGGCGCGGCTGGCGAACGTCCTGTTCATCACCCCCGCCCGGGTGCTGTTCCTGATCATCCTGGTCGGCACCACCCTGGAAGTCCTGACCGAGCAGTACCGCACCGGCCGTCGCCTGTCGCGGTGGAGGAGAACTGTGAAGGACCACGTCATCATCTGCGGCTACGGCACCAAGGGCCGCAGCGCGGTCTCCGCCCTGCTGGAGAACGGCACGGACAAGTCCAAGATCGTGGTGGTCGAGCGGAGCGGGCCGGCGCTGCGGCAGGCCACCTCCAACGGGCTGGTGACGATCGAGGGCTCGGCGACCCGCTCGTCGGTGCTGGAGCAGGCGCACGTGCGTACCGCGAAGTCGGTCATCATCGCGACGGACAGCGACGACGCGTCGGTGCTGGTGGCGCTCACGGTCCGGCAGCTCACCGCCGGCCAGGTACGCATCATCGCGGCGGTCCGGGAGGCGGAGAACGCGCCGCTGCTCAAGCAGAGCGGGGCGCACCACGTGATCGTCTCGTCGGCCACGGCCGGGCGGCTGCTCGGCCTGTCCACCTCGGCCCCGCCCCTGATCGACGTGGTGGAGGACCTGCTCACCCCGGGTCAGGGCATGGCGCTGGCCATGCGGTCGGCCGAGCGCAGCGAGGTGGGCCGCTCGCCGCGCGAGCTGGAGGCGCTGGTCATCGCGCTGGTCCGCCGGGGCAAGGTGGTCACACTCAACGACCGTGCCGCCTCGGTGATCGAGACCGGCGACATGCTCGTCCACGTCCGGGACGACCGGCCGCAGGCCACCACCGCGATCTGACCCTCACCCCGCTGAGCGCCCGCGGTCAGCAGGCGCCCGGGCCGCCCTCCGCGATCACTTCGCCGCAGGTCGACGACCGGCCCTGGGTGGCCCGCCGCAGCAGGTCGTAGAGCAGGTCCCGCTCGCCCGGTGCCAGCGCGCCGAGGACTTCCTCCTCCGCCCCGGCGAGGGCGCACTCCGCCTCGCGCAGCCGCTTCGTGCCCGCCTCGGTGAGGCGTACCTCGTGCCGGCGGCGGTCCTCCGGGGAGCGGCGGCGCTCGGCCAGGCCGTCCGCCTCCAGGTCGTTGAGCAGCCCGACCACGTTCGTGCTGTCGATCTGGAGCGTGCCGGCGAGCGCCTGCTGGCTGATTCCGCCGGCGTCGCGCAGCACGGTGAGCGCCACCAGGTGGCGGGGGCGCAGGCCCAGCGGGGCGAGTACCGACTCCGAGCGCAGCCGCATCCGCCGGGCCAGGTGGTCGAGCAGGGGCCCGGAGCGGCGCTCGGACTCCTCGACCGGTGCGGCGGACATGTGACCCAGTTTACGCGGCCCGGGGAACATCGACCTGCTATAAATAGTTGGTCCTACACGAACGATCGTCGGAGGAGGAATCACCAATGGCACACCTACTGCACATCGACTCCAGCATCACCGGGGAGCGGTCGATCAGCCGACGGCTCACCGCCCGCGCCGCCGCCGCGTGGCGTGCCGCCCACCCGGACGGCACGGTCACCTACCGCGACCTGGGCCAGAACCCGCTGCCGCACCTCGACACGGCGAGCGGCCTCGCGCGCATGGTGCCGCCGGATCAGCACTCCCCGGAGCAGCAGGCGTCCTGGCGGCTGACCGAGGAGGTGGTGGCCGAGGTGAAGCAGGCCGACACCGTCCTGCTCGGGCTCCCGCTCTACAACTACGGCGCGCCCAGCAGCGTGAAGTCCTGGGTCGACCACCTGATCGCCCCCGGCATCGCGTACGACCCGGTGACGAACGCCGGGCTGCTCGGCGACCGCCAGTTCGTCGTCCTGGTCAGCCGCGGTGGCGGGTACGGCCCGGGCACCCCGCGGGAGGGCTGGGACCACGCCGAGCCGTGGCTGCCGCACGGGCTGTCCCTGACCGGGCTGGAGCCGCGGTTCATCTGCGCCGAGCTGACCCTGGCCCCGGTCAACCCGGCGATGGCCGAGCTGATCCCGCTGTTCGAGCAGAGCCTCGCCGCAGCCGAGCGGGCCGTCGACGAGCTGTGGGTGCCCGCCTCGGCGGCCGCCTGACCGGGCCGACACACACGTGAAGGGCGGGCCGTTCCGCGGGGGAACGGCCCGCCCTTCGCGTGTGACGGGTCAGCGGCGGATCAGAGGATCGTCCAGGTGTCGCCGCTGCCGAGCAACGCGGCGAGCTGCTCCTCCGGGGTCTTGTCGACGGTGGCCTTGGCGGCCGCGACCTGCTCCTGCACCACGCTGTCGTAGGAAGGGCGGCCGACCGACCGGAACACCCCGATCGGGGTGTTGCTCAGGTCCAGGCCGGGCAGGCGGGACAGTGCGAACGCGTACGCCGGGTCGGCCACGCCCGCGTCGTGCACGACGATCTGGTCGGCAGGCGTGTTCGCGGTCTCCCGGACCTCCAGCCCGAAGCCACCGGGCGGGTGGACGACGCAGAACTGCCCGTCCTTGCCGAACGTGATCGGCTGGCCGTGCTCCAGCCGGATCAGGAAGTCGTCCCGGGTGGCCGGCTCCTTCAGCGGGTCGAACGCGCCGTCGTTGAAGATGTTGCAGTTCTGGTAGATCTCCACGAACGCCGAACCCTCGTGCTGGGCGGCGGCCCGCAGCACCGACTGGAGGTGCTTGCGGTCCGAGTCGATCGTCCGGGCCACGAACGTGGCCTCGGCGCCGAGCGCCAGCGACAGCGGGTTGAACGGGGCGTCCGCCGAGCCCACCGGCGTCGACTTGGTGATCTTGCCGACCTCGGACGTGGGCGAGTACTGGCCCTTGGTGAGCCCGTAGATCCGGTTGTTGAACAGCAGGATCTTGAGGTTCACGTTGCGGCGCAGCGCGTGGATCAGGTGGTTGCCGCCGATGGAGAGCGCGTCGCCGTCACCGGTGACCACCCAGACCGACAGGTCCGGCCGGGACACCGACAGGCCGGTGGCGATCGCCGGGGCGCGGCCGTGGATCGAGTGCATGCCGTACGTGTTCATGTAGTACGGGAAACGCGACGAGCAGCCGATGCCCGAGACGAAGACGATGTTCTCCCGGGGGATGTTCAGCTCCGGCATGAAGCCCTGTACGGCCGCCAGGATGGCGTAGTCGCCGCAACCGGGGCACCAGCGCACCTCCTGGTCGGACTTGAAGTCCTTGGCGGTGAGCTTGAGGGCGACGGGCTCAGACATTCTTCAGGACCTCTTCCAGCATCGTCTCCAGCTCGGCGGCGGTGAACGGCAGGCCGCGGACCTGGTTGTAGCCGATCGCGTCGACCAGGTACTTCGCCCGGATCACGTGGGCGAGCTGGCCGAGGTTCATCTCCGGCACGACCACCTTGTCGTAGCGGCTCAGCACCTCGCCGAGGTTGGCCGGCATCGGGGCCAGATGCCGCAGGTGGGCCTGGGCCACCGAGAGCCCGCGCTGACGCAGGCCACGGCAGGCCGCGCCGATCGGCCCGTACGTCGAGCCCCAGCCCAGCACCAGCACGCGGGCGTCGCCGTCCGGATCCTCCACCTCGACGTCCGGCACCGGGATCGTCTCGATCCGGGCCGCCCGGGTCCGCACCATGAAGTCGTGGTTGGCCGGGTCGTACGAGATGTCGCCGGTCTTGTCGGCCTTCTCCAGACCGCCGATCCGGTGCTCCAGGCCGGCCGTGCCGGGCACCGCCCACGGGCGGGCCAGCGTCTGCGGATCCCGCAGGTAAGGAAGGAACGTGGTGCCGTCCTCGCCGTTGGGCTCGGTGGCGAACTCGACCCGCAGGTCGGGCAGCGACTCGACGTCGGGCAGCAGCCACGGCTCGGAGCCGTTGGCGACGTAGTTGTCCGACAGCAGGATCACCGGGGTGCGATAGGTCAGCGCGATCCGGGCCGCCTCCAGCGCCGCGTGGAAGCAGTCCGACGGCGACTTCGGCGCGATCACGGCGACGGGCGCCTCGCCGTGCCGGCCGTACAGGGCCATGTTCAGGTCGGCCTGCTCGGTCTTGGTGGGCATGCCGGTGGAGGGACCGGCCCGCTGCACGTCGACGATGACCAGCGGCAGCTCCAGCGCCACCGCCAGGGAGATCGTCTCGCTCTTGAGCGCCACGCCCGGGCCGCTGGTGGTGGTGATGCCGAGAGCGCCGCCGTACGAGGCGCCGAGCGCCGCACCGACGGCGGCGATCTCGTCCTCGGCCTGCATGGTGACCACGCCGAACTTCTTGTGCTTGCTTAGCTCGTGCAGGATGTCCGAGGCCGGCGTGATCGGGTACGCGCCGAGGAACACCGGCAGCCCGGAACGCACGCCTGCCGCTACCAGGCCCAGCGACAGCGCCGCGTTGCCGGTGATGTTCCGGTAGGTGCCCGGCAGCATCTTGGCCGGCTTGACCTCGTACCGGACGGAGAAGTCCTCGGTGGTCTCGCCGAAGTTCCAGCCGGCCCGGAACGCAGCCACGTTCGCCGCCACCAGCTCGGGGCGGGCCGCGAACTTGCGCTCCAGGAAGCGCAGCGTGGACTCGTACGGGCGGGAGTACATCCAGCTCAGCAGCCCGAGCGCGAACATGTTCTTGGCCCGCTCGGCGTCCTTCTTGGACACGTCGAGTTCGGCCAGCGCGCCGATCGTCATCGAGGTGAGCGCCACCGGGTGCACCGCGTACCCGGCGAGCGAGTCGTCGTCGAGCGGGCTGGCCGCGTAGCCCACCTTGGCCAGGTTGCGCCGGGTGAACTCGTCGGTGTTGACGATGATGTCCGCCCCGCGCGGCAGGTCGGCCAGGTTGGCCTTCAGCGCGGCCGGGTTCATCGCCACCAGGACGTTCGGCGCGTCACCCGGGGTCAGGATGTCGTAGTCGGCGAAGTGCACCTGGAAGCTCGACACGCCGGGCAGGGTCCCGGCGGGAGCGCGGATCTCGGCGGGGAAGTTGGGCAACGTGGAGATGTCGTTGCCCAGTTGCGCCGTCTCCGAGGTGAACCGGTCGCCGGTGAGCTGCATGCCGTCGCCGGAGTCACCGGCGAACCGGATGACCACCCGGTCCAGCTGACGGATCTGCTTGGTCACACCCGCACCTCGCTTAACTGAGCGCCGTCGCCCTCGCCGGCCCGGCCCGCTCCGATTCTCACGTCAGAGCCTACGTCGCCACGTTAGGGCCACCTTGGTCGAGGTCCGACGTATGGGACTGGATCGGGCCGCTGTATGCCCTGCTTTGCAGCGTTTAGTACCTGGACCCGTAACCCAGATCACCACATATCCATGATCACCGGTCGGTGATCGGACGCTCCGGCACGGTGATGTCGCTGCGGCGGCGCAGCGAACGGGTCGCCAGCGTCAGCGCGAGCACGACCAGGAGACCGGACACGGCGATGAGCGCGACGGCGGTCCCCCGGACCGAGGTGTCGTCGCGGTCCCGTTCGCCGGCGGCGACGAGCACGCCCTGCGAACCGGTCGGAGCCGGCGCCCCGCCGGGCGGGACGGCGTCCGCCGCCGCGGCGCTGATCCGGAAGCTCATCTGCACCTGCCGGTCCCGCCCGCTACGCGGATCCAGCCGGCCGATCACCGCGCCGGACAGCGGCGCCCGCCGCTGCGCCTCCGCCGAGGCGGCCAACGTCAGGCGTACGGTGGCGGTCCGCCCGGCCGCCAGTGCGCCCAGCTCGCAGCGGGTCCGGTCGGCCGACACCGGGGCGCAGCCGCTCTCGGTGCCGGCCACTGTCACCCCTTCGGGCAGGAGCACCTCGATCCGGCCCGCGGCGTCGACCTTGCCGGTGTTGCCCAGCCGGACGGTGAGCGTGCTGGGCGCGCCGCTGATGTCGAACAGCACCTCCTCGGCGCGCAGCGAGATGCCGGGTACCGGCGGCCCGGGCGGGAACAGCACCGCGAAGCCCTCGTCGTCGTACGCCGCGCCGGTCACCCCGGGTGCGACGGCGGTGACCTGGATCGATCCGGCCAGCGGCATGGTCCGCCAGGCGTCGCCGTCGACCCGGACCCGGATGGTCGCGCTGAACCGGGCACCCGGCTCGGCGTCCCACCCGACGCAGCGGTGGTTGCCGTCGCCGGCCGGCTCGCAACCCGGGGTGCCCGCGTCGGTCAGCCCCGGCGGCAGCGTGTAGCCGAGGCTGATCCGCTCCGCCCGTCCGCCCGTGTTGGCCACCGTCACCAGCAGCGTGGCCACCGTGGCGTCGGCGTTCCAGTAGGCCGGCGGGAGGACCACGTCGCCGGTGGTCACGCGTACCCCCAGGGGCCCGCCGGCCGGCTGCGGCGGCGGTGGCGGCGGGGTCTTGACCGGCGGCACGACCGGCGGGGGCGCCGGTGCCGTGGTGGCCGGCGCGGCGGTGGTCGGCGCCGGTTCGGCGGGAGCGCTCGTCGGCGGCGGGGCCGGCGAGGTGGTGACCGGCGCCGGAGGCGTGGTCGGAGGCGGCGGTGGCTCGGTGGGCGGCGGGGCCGTCGCGGTGTCCGTCGGCTCGCCGGTGGGCGCGGGCTCGGTCGGCTCGCCGCCGGGGTCGCCGCCCGGCTCGACGGGCTCGATCACCCGGAGCGCGGCGGCCGGTCCCGGGTGAGCGACGGCCCCGGCCGGCACCACCGCCACCAGCGCCGCGACGAGCGCTGGCGCCAGGAGTGCGAGGGTACGGCGGAGCGCGACCCGCCGAACGGGCGCAACGCGGGGGCGGGGCATCTGTCCTCCGGGACGATCAATGAGATCCCATTATTCGGTGATACTTGCCATCAAGCACTAGTCCTGCGAGGAAACAAATTCGTAACGTGTCCGGGACATCTGGACGGGACCGGTACGCTCCGGTCGTGACCGGATATCTCGGCTCGTACGCCACGCTCGGTCTGCTGCTGCTCGCCGCCGTGCTCTTCTTCGTGACGGCGTTCTCGGCGAACCGGGTGTTACGTCCGAGCCGGCCGGCCGAGCCGTGGGGCAAGCGGGCCTCGTACGAGTGCGGTCTCGACCCGGTCGGCGGCGACTGGGCCCAGATGCAGATCCGCTACTACGTCTACGCGTATCTGTACGTGCTCTTCGCGGTCGAGGCGGTGTTCCTGTTCCCCTGGGCGCTGGTCTTCGACCGGCCCGGCTTCGGCGCCACCACGGTCGTGGAGATGGGCGTCTTCGTGGCGATCGTCGCGCTCGGCATCCTCTACGCCTGGCGGCGCGGCGTCCTGCGCTGGACCTGACGCGCCGGGCCGGCCGGTCAGGCCAGCCCGCGCCGGGTCGCCGCCGGCGGCCGGTCGCCCCGGATCGACGCCACCATGTCCAGCACCCGGCGGGTCTCGCGGACCTGGTGGGCGCGGAACACCCGGGCGCCGAGCCAGGCCGAGACCGCCGTGGCGGCGAGCGTGCCCTCCAGCCGCTCGGGCACCGGCAGGTCGAGCGTCTCGCCGATGAAGTCCTTGTTCGACAACGCCACCAGAAGCGGCCAGCCGGTGCCGGTCAGCTCCGCCAACCGCCGCGTGATCTCCAGCGAGTGCCGGGTGTTCTTGCCGAAGTCGTGCGCCGGGTCGATCAGGATGCCGTCCCGGCGCACACCCAGCCCGGCCGCGCGTTCGGCCAGCCCGGTGACGGTGCCGACCACGTCGGCCACCACGTCGTCGAAGGCGGCCCGGTGCGGCCGGGTACGCGGGGCGAGCCCGCCCGCGTGCGAGCAGACCAGCCCGGCGCCGGTCGCCGCGGCGACCCGGGCCAGCGCCGGGTCCGCCCCCGACCAGGTGTCGTTGAGCAGGTCCGCGCCGGCCGCTACCGCCTCCACGGCCACCTCGGCACGCCAGGTGTCGATGGAGATGACCACATCGGGGAAGGCGGACCGGACCGCCGCGATGGTGTCCACCGTCCGGCGGATCTCCTCGGCCACGTCCACCTCGTCGCCCGGCCCGGCCTTCACCCCGCCGATGTCGATGATCTCGGCGCCCTCGTCGACCGCGCGTTCCACCGCGCGCAGCGCGCTGTCCTGGGCGAAGGTGGCGCCCCGGTCGAAGAACGAGTCCGGGGTGCGGTTGACGATCGCCATCACCACCAGCTCACCGGGGCCGAACGTCCGTCCACCCAGCCGCAACGCCCCGGTCATGCCCGCCTCCTCGCCGCCGGACCGCACCGGCCGGTCCGACGCTATCCGGTCCCGCCCGCGCGGCCCGTGCCGGTCCCGTGCGCCGGACGCATTTACGGACCGGACGTCTCGGAGGGCTCGCCCGATCCCGGCCCGCATGCCACGATCTGTGCATGGGTGAGGTTCTGCTCCTCTTGGTCGTCGCGCTGACCGTCGCGGCTGTGGTGTTCGGGGTGACGGTGCTGGTCTCCGGCAAGGATCCGGGCCTCACACCGGCCGAGCCGGACGGGCGGGCCGTGCCGCTGCCCGGCAGCCGTCCGCTCGACGAGTCGGACGTGTCCGACGTCCGCTTCGACACGGCGTTGCGCGGCTACCGGATGAGCCAGGTCGACGCGGCGCTGCGCCGGGCCGCGTACGACATCGGCTACAAGACCGAGCTGATCGGCGTCCTGGAGGCCGAGAACGCGGCTCTGCGGGACGGGCGTACCGAGGACGCCGACGCGCTGCGCCGGGCGCGCGAGGAGGCCGCCGCGACCCGCCCCGAGACCGAGCAGGCGCCCGACCCGTCCACCTCCGAGCCGGTCGTGATCGACCTGTCCGCGCCGGAGCCGCCGGCCCGCACCGGCACCGACCGGCCGGTCCGCGGCGAGGCCGACGGGCAGCCGGGGCGCGCGCCGGCCGAGGCGGGCGTGGCGGAGGCTCCGGCCG
Source organism: Micromonospora sp. SYSU B005 (assembly GCF_055362685.1). Classification (NCBI taxonomy): domain Bacteria; kingdom Bacillati; phylum Actinomycetota; class Actinomycetes; order Micromonosporales; family Micromonosporaceae; genus Micromonospora; species Micromonospora sp. SYSU B005. The sequence continues at coordinate 27,679 of NZ_JAXCFU010000009.1, forward strand.
CTGCGGCGACCGAGGACACCGTCTCCCCGGCGAACGGGATCGCGGCCGGGCCCGCCGACGACGACCGGGAGCGCGGTTCGGTGGTCCGCTCGGAGTCGGCGTGACCGGCACCGGCCGGCCGGCCGACGACTTCACCGACGCGTCCCGCCGCGGCGCCGCCGAGGTCACCGCCACGGTGATCGTCGACGCCCCGGCCGACCGCGTGTTCGCCGCGCTCACCGCGTGGGAGCGGCAGTCGGACTGGATCCCGCTGACCCGGGTCCGGGTGGTCGAGGGCGACGGCGGCGAGGGCAGCCTCGTCGAGGCGGTCACCGCGCTCGGTCCGGCCGTGCTCCGCGACGAGATGCGGGTGGTCCGGGTCGACGCGCCGTACGAGGTCGGCGTGGTGCACTGCGGCAAGCTGCTGCGCGGCCCCGGCGTGCTGCGCTGCACCCCGATGGACCGCGACCGCACGCAGGTGGTCTGGCACGAGTGGTTCCACCTGCCGGGCGGGCCGGCCGGCCGGGTGGCGTGGCCGGTGCTCTGGCCCGGCTCGAAGTTCAGCCTCACGCAGGCGCTGAAGAAGTTCGCCCGGCTGGTCGAGCAGGGCCGCCTGCCCTGACCGGGGTTGTCGGTGGGCTGGCCTACCGTGGACGCCGTGACTGACCTGGTGACCGGCGCCGACGGGCTGCCGCGCTGCGCGTGGGGGGCGAGCACCCCCGACTACGCCGTCTACCACGACGAGGAGTGGGGCCGGCCGCTGCGCGGCGACGACGCGCTCTACGAGCGGCTGACGCTGGAGGCGTTCCAGTCCGGCCTGTCCTGGCTGACCATCCTGCGCAAGCGGCAGGCGTTCCGGGACGCCTTCGCCGGCTTCCGGATCGACGCGGTGGCCCGCTACGGCGAGGCCGACGTGACCCGGCTGATGGCCGACGCCGGGATCGTCCGCAACCGGGCCAAGATCGAGGCGGCGATCGCGAACGCCCGGGCCGCGTCGGAGCTGCCGGAGGGACTCTCGGCGCTGCTCTGGTCCTTCGCGCCCCCACCCCGGGCGGCACGTCCCCGGTCCTTCGCCGAGGTGCCGGCCAGCAGCCCGGAGTCGGTGGCGATGGCGAAGGCGCTCAAGAAGCGGGGCTTCCGGTTCGTCGGCCCCACGACCGCCTACGCGCTGATGCAGGCCACCGGCATGGTCGACGACCACCTGGCCGACTGCCACGTGAGCGGTGACCGGGCCGGGGTGTGACGGAGCGCCCCACCTCCGGCGTGATGGGATTGGGGCATGACCGACACCGAGCCGCGTACGAGCGGGACGACAGACGGTGCGACCACGACCGGAGCCTGGGCGGTGCTGCTGCCCGCCGAGCGCTTCGAGGCCGAGCGGCTGGTGCACCACGACGCGCTGGAGCTGACCGGGCTGTCCGGGGCGGCCCGCCCCCGGTCCGGTGACCGGGTGGCGGTGCTCGTCGACGAGCCGCTGCGCCTGGTCGCCCTCGGCCGGGTCGCGCTCGCGTCGTCCGAGACCCGGGAGGACCCGGACGATCCGCAGTCCGACGCGGTGGCCGGGTCGCTCGTGGTCGCGTACACCCGGCGGGTGCTCGACGAGCCGGTGCCGGTCGACGGCCCGGCGCCGGACGGCCCGGTCGTGGCGCTCGACCCGGCCCGCTGGCGGTCGCTGGCCGACCGGCTCGGCCCGCCGCCCGCCCGCAGCAGCTGGCTGGTCAGCCTGGACCTGCCGATCGAGGCCGCGTCGCGCGCCGAGGCGGTCCGGATCTTCTGGTCCTACGTGCAGGAGCTGGGCCCGCGGGAGCTGCCGGCGTTCGTCTCGCCGTACGGCGACGAGCTGGCCATGCAGGCGTTCGTGCTGGGCGTCGAGGCCAACCAGGATCCGGAAGAGGACGACTGACCCCCCGTCACGGGCGGTAGCGTCCGGGAAGGGGCCGGCGCCGGCCGGCGTGGTGGAGGGGGTGCCATGCGGTTCCGGGACAAGGTCGTGCTGGTGACCGGTGGGGCGTCCGGCCTGGGCGAGGCGACGGCACGCCGGTTCGCCGCCGAGGGCGCCAAGCTGGTGATCGCCGACATCAACACCGAGGGCGCCGAGCGGGTGGCGGCGAGCCTGCCGGACGCGCTCGCGGTGACCGTGGACACCGGCGACGCCACCTCGGTCGAGCGCGGCATCGCCGAGGCGGTCGGCCGGTACGGCCGGCTCGACGTCGTCTTCAACAACGCCGGCATCGACGGGCAGCAGCAGGCGCTGCACGAGATGGACCTGGCGAACTGGGAGAAGGTCCGCCGGATCAACGGCGACGGGGTGTTCTACGTGTTGCGGTACGCCATCGACGCGATGCTGCGTACCGGCGGCGGCGCGATCGTCAACACCTCGTCGACTGCCGGGCTGACCGCGCAGGACAACATCTCGCCGTACACGTTCACCAAGGCCGGCATCGTCGGGCTGACCCGTTCCGCGGCGGTCGAGTACGCCGCCCGGGGGATTCGCGTCAACGCGGTCGCCCCGACCGTGGTGATGACGCCGCTCGTGGAGCACTTCATCGAGAACGCGCCGGACCCGGAGCAGATGCGCCGGCAGATGGAGTCGTTCAACCCGAAGCCCGGCATCCCCACCGCTGACGACGTGGCGGGCGTGGTCCTGTTCCTCGCCTCCGACGACGCGGCCTGGGTCACCGGGCACACCATCCCGATCGACGGCGGCTACGTGGCCCGCTGAGCGGGTGCGCGACGCGTTCCCGGTGCGGTCAGCGCCCCTCGAAGACCGGCTTCTGCTTGGCGACGAACGCTGCCGTGGCGGCCCGGTGGTCCGCGGTGGCGCCGCAGATCGCCTGCGCCTGTGCCTCGGCGGCCAGCGCGTCGGCGAGCGTGCCCGCGTCGGCGATGGAGAGCTGGCGCTTGATCGCCCCGTACGCGACGGTCGGGCCGGCGGCGAGCCGGGCGGCCAGTTCCTGCGCGGTCGGGAGCACCTGCTCGTCGTCGTCCACCAGCCTGGTCAGCAGGCCGAGCCGGCAGGCGTCGTCGGCGCCGACCGGCTCGGCGAGCATCAGCAACTCGACGGCCTTGGCGTGACCGACCAGCCGGGGCAGCGTCCAGGAGGCGCCGGTGTCGGCCGCGAGGCCCACGCCGGCGAACGCCATCAGGAACCGGGTCTTCGGGCCGCCGATGCGGAAGTCGGCCAGGAACGCCAGCGAGGCGCCGGCCCCGGCGGCCATCCCGCGTACCGCGGCGACGACCGGCTTGGGCAGGTTGGCCAGCCGGGCGGCGATCGGGTTGTAGTGCGCCCGGACCGTGGCCAGCGGGTCGGCGTCCGAGGTCTCCAGCGTCCGCACGTGCTCGCGCAGGTCCTGCCCGGCGCTGAACGAGCCGCCCGCGCCGGCGAGCACGACCGCCCGGCAGGATCTGTCGGTCTCCAGCTCGGCCAGCGTGTCCCGGAGCGCCTCCTTGAGCGCCACGTCGAGCGAGTTCATCGCCGTGGGGCGGTTCAGCGTCAGGGTGACGACGGCGTCGGTGCGGTCGACGAGCAGCGGCTCGGTCACGTTCTAACGACCCTTCTGTCGGGCGAGGCGGTTGCCGGCGTCGAGGCACTGCTCGACGTACCGGTCGGCGGCCGGCCGGAGCCGGGCCGCGTGCCGGTCGAAGAAACTGGCCGCGCTGGTGCCCGGCCAGCGCTCGGGCAGCAGTGCCGGGGGCAGTTGCGGATCCCGGAACAGGAACGTACGCCACGCGTGCACGAGCCGGAACCGGGCCGCGTACGCGTCCTCGTCGCTGCTGCGCACCGTGACGCCGGAGAGCAGCGGCTTCTGCTCGGCCACGAAGCGCTCGTACGCCCGCCCGATCTCGGCCAGGTCCCACGCGCGGCGGACCACGCCCATCGCGCCCGGTGTGCCGGCCGCGTGCGCGGCGGTGAACCGCTCGTAGCGCACGCCCGCCTCGTCGAGCAGCAGGTCGACGTCCTCACCCGGACGGGTGGCCACCCAGGTGCAGTCGTCGAGCGTGCCGTACCCGAGGAAGGCGAGGTTCGCGGCGAGCCGCTGCCGGTCCCGGCGGGAGGAGGGCGCGGTGAGCACCAGGAGATCGAACCGCCCGTCCCAGCTGTGCCGTCCGGTCCGGTAGATCCGGGACGCCGCCTCGTCGAGTCGACGAGCCGCTTTCGGGGTGATCGAATATCCCGGTCCGGACGCGAGCCGGAGCGGTTCCAGCCAGCCCTGGCGGACCATCCGGGAGACCGCGGTGCGTACCGCCGGTGGGGCGATCCCCAGCGGGGCGAGCAGCTTGACCAGGGCGGCGACCGGTGCGCGGCCACCCCGGGCCCGGAGGTGGTCGCCGTACAGGTCGAAGAGTGCCGACCGTGCCTGCATGACCGCACATTGTGACAGGCCTATCCAAGATAAGCTAGATGCTGTTACATCAATGCTGCTTCGGTTTGGGTCCGGCGGTGTTCATCAGGGAAAATCGTTGGTCGAGCCTTCCGCGATGGTTGCGGATGGCGATGGCGAAGTGGCTGTGGGGCAACTCACCGACCCTGGTGTAGGTCTGAGGGGAGACAACATGGCGGCGATGAAGCCGCGGACGGGCGACGGTCCGCTGGAAGTCACCAAGGAGGGCCGGGGCATCGTCATGCGAGTCCCGCTGGAGGGTGGTGGCCGGCTCGTCGTCGAGATGACTCCCGACGAGGCCACCGCGCTCGGTGACGCGCTGAAGGCGGCCGCGGGCTGATTCGAGGAGTGTCCCGCACGGCGTCCGCCGTGCGGGCGGTTCGTCCTACCCTGAGCCACCGGCGTGCCCGGTGGCTCAGGGTCTTTCCTCGGCAGGCGCGTGGCGAAATGTGCCTGTTCAACCCATTTCGGAGGTACGGTCCAGCGTGCTGGTCATTCGTCTGGTGAGCGGGCCCTCGGGGCCCGACGCTCTCGTCCTGCCCGTCCGTCCCGGAGGGTCGGACTCCCCGGACTCCCTGATCTCGCCGGACTCCACCGCCTCGCCCGAACCCGGACTGGTCCCGACCGCCGTGCCGATCGGCGGCGACGTCCGGGCCGAGGCCGCCGCCGTACTCCCCGCCACCCGGCTCACCGGCGCGGCCGGTGAGGTACGCGAGCACCTGCGCCCCGGTGGCTCCCCGGCGCGGCTGTGGCTGCTCGGCGTCGGCGACGGCGAGGAGCGTGACCGGCGTACCGCAGGCGCGGCGCTGGCCCGCGCGGCGAAGGATGAGACGCAGATCACCATCGCGCTTCCCGCCGACGCGACCGCGGCGCTGCGTGGCCTCGCCGAGGGGCTGCTGCTCGGCTCGTACCGCTTCCGCCTCACCGAGGCCGGCAAGCGGCCCGCCCTGGCCGAGGTGTCGGTGCTCGTCGACGACCCGGACGCGCTCGCCGGCACGCTCGACGCCGCCCGGGCCACCGCCGAGGCGACCCGGCTCGCCCGGGACCTGACGAACATGCCCTCGTCCACCAAGAACCCGGAGTGGTTCGCCGCCCAGGTGACCGAGGCCGCGTCCGGGCGCCCCGGCCTGCACCTGCGGGTACGCGGCCCGGAGGAGCTGGGGGCCGAGGGCTTCGGCGGTCTGCTGGCCGTCGGCGGCGGCTCCGCGAGCGGCCCGCGCCTGGTGGAACTGGACTGGCGGCCCGATGACGCGCGGACCCACGTGGTGCTCGTCGGCAAGGGCATCACGTTCGACACCGGCGGCATCTCGATCAAGCCGGTGCCGGCCATGAAGCTCATGCGAAAGGACATGGCCGGCGCCGCCGCGGTGATCGCCGCGACGCTCGGCGCCGCCGACCTGGGCCTGCCGGTCCGGGTCACCACGCTCGCCCCGCTCGCCGAGAACTCGGTCAGCGGCTCGGCGTACCGCCCCGGCGACGTGATCCGGCACTACGGCGGGCTGACCAGCGAGAGCACCAACTCCGACGCCGAGGGCCGGCTGGTGCTCGCCGACGCGCTGGCGTACGCGGTCCACGAGCTGAAGCCCGACCTGCTGATCGACCTGGCGACGCTGACCGGCGCGAACGCCGTGGCCCTGGGCAAGCGGCACGCCGCGCTCTACAGCGAGAACGACGCGCTCGCGACCCGCCTGCTCGACGCGATCACCGCGGCCGGCGAGCGGGCCTGGCGGATGCCGCTCGCCGACGACTACGTGGAATACCTGGCCAGCGAGATCGCGGACCTGCACAGCTCCCCGGCGCAGGGCGCCGGCTCGGTGGTCGCCGCGCTGTTCCTGCGGGAGTTCACCGGCGACCTGCGGGACCGATGGGCGCACCTGGACATGTCCGCGCCGTCGTGGTCCGACGACACGCACGGCGAGCTGGTCAAGGGCGCCACCGGCTGGGGTGTGCGCGGGCTGCTGCGCTGGCTGGCGACGCTGGGCTGAGTCAGGCGTGCAGGGCACGCCGGCCTGAGTCAGGCGTGCAGGGCACGCTGGGCTGAGCCGGCCTCGTCAGGCCTTCACGGCGGCGAGCAGGCCGTGGCCGACCGGCAGCAGCGCGGGCACCCAGTGCTCCGACTCGCGGATCGCCTTGATGGTCTCCCGCACGGTGACCGTCTCGGCGTCCCGCGCGGCCGGGTCGCCGATCCGGCCGGCCGCCAGCGCGCCGTTGAGCGCGAGCACGCCGCCGGGGCGCAGCAGCCGCAGCGCCGCGTCCACGTACGCGGCGAAGCCGGTCGCTACCGCGTCCACGAAGACCAGGTCGTAGGCGCCGTCCGCGAGCCGCGGCAGCACGTCGAGGGCCCGGCCGGTGATGATCCGGGTACGCCCCGACGGAAAGCCCGCCTCCTGGAACAGCCGCCGGGCGATGCGCTGGTATTCGACCTCGACGTCGATCGTGGTGAGCACACCGTCGGGGCGCATGCCGCGCAGCAGCCACACGCCGCTCACCCCGGTGCCGGTGCCGATCTCCACCACCGCCCGGGCGTTGCCGGCGGCGGCGAGCAGCCGCAGCGCGGCACCCGACCCGGGCGTGACCGCCTCCACCCCCACCTCGTGGGCGAGGGCGCGGGCCGTGCGCAGCACGAGATCCTCGGTGACGAAAGACTCGGCGAAGTGGAGCGCCTGGGCCGTCGAACTGCCGTGACCGGCGACCGTGGCGATGGGACACCTCCGAGGGGCGGACTGGTGCGAGGGGCGGTATGCACTGTGAGCGTAGAGGCGGGCCGGTAGCGGCGCAGCCGCGAGTCCGCCGTGGAGTGCTCACGGAGGGCAACCCCTGACCCCGTTCGCGTCATCCGTGTAATCCTGGATGGGTCCCGCGCGTCACTGTCGTCCGGCTCCGCCGGCCGCCGGCGCGGGGCCAGCGGGACGAAGTGGGAGGCACCGACGTGACCGACGGCTGGGACTGGCGGCGGCCCGGCGGATCGCCGGTGCCGGGTGGGCCGGCGTCCGGACGACCGCCGCAGGACGCGTCGGGTCGGACGGCGTCGCCGTGGTGGTCCGACGCGCTGGCCGACCCCTGGCGCGACCCGTACGCGCCCGCCGCCGTGGTGGTTCCGGCGGCGCCGGCACCGGGGGCGGGGGAGCCGGAACCGGTCACCGACCCGGACCTGCCGGCCCGGCCGGGGATGCGCCAGGTGGTGCTGATCTCCCTGGTCACGGCCCTGCTGGCCGGTTCGCTGGGCAGCGCCCTGACGTACGCGTTCCTGCGCGGCGGTGACGTGCCGACGATCGGCGCGCAGTCCGGCCAGGCCCCGGCGTTGGCCCAGCGCAAGCCCGAGTCGCTGGCCGGGGTGGCCGAGCGGGTCCTGCCCAGCGTGGTCACCATCCGGGTGGTCAGCCTCGGCGGCACCAGCGAGGGCTCCGGCTTCGTGGTGACCAGCGAGGGCCACATCGTCACCAACGACCACGTGGTCGCCGACGGCCCCGGCAAGGCCACCGTCGTGTTCAACGACGGCAGCACCGCCGCCGGCACCGTGGTCGGGCAGGATCCGGAGTCGGACCTCGCCGTGATCAAGGTCTCGCGCAGCGGGCTGACCCCGGTGCAGTTCGGCGACTCCGACGCGCTCGCGGTCGGTGACCCGGTGCTCGCCATCGGGTCGCCGTTGTCGCTCGCCAACACCGTCACCGCCGGCATCGTGAGCGCGCTGGACCGGACCATGCAGGCCGGCGAGCCGGGCGGGCCGACCCGCTACTACGCGGCGATCCAGACCGACGCCGCCGTCAACCACGGCAACTCGGGCGGCCCGCTGGTGGACGGCGCCGGGCGGGTGGTCGGCGTGAACTCCACGATCAAGTCGCTGGTGGCCGACGGGCAGGAGGCGGGCAACATCGGCCTCGCCTTCGCCATCCCGATCAACCAGGCGAAGCGGATCACCGAGGACATCATCGGCACCGGCAAGGCCCGGCGTACGGTGATCGGCGCCCAGGTGGGCGGCACCGGCGCCACCGGCGGCGGGGTACGCCTCAACGCGGTCGAGCCGGCGGGTCCGGCGGCGGCGGCCGGACTGCGTACCGGGGACGTGGTGCTCCGGCTGGACGGCCATCCGATGACCGATCCGACCGACCTGGTGGCCCTGGTGCGCAAGTACGCACCCGGTTCCGTGGTGACAGTCGAGTACCGGCGCGGGTCGGCGCGGCAGAACGCGTCGGTGACGCTCGCCGCGGATGCGAAGTGAGGACCCGTCACCCCCTCCCCGATGGTCACCTGACGTGCGTAGTCTGGCCCTGACACGGACGAGGAGGCCGCGGTGTTCGAGAACCTGAACTGGTGGGAGATCGGCGTCCTGCTGCTCCTGGCGCTGTTGATCTTCGGCGATCGGCTGCCCAACGTGATCAGCGACGGCCTCCGCATGGTCCGCAACCTGCGCAACATGGCGCGCAACGCGACCGGTGACCTGAGCCGCGAGCTGGGTACGGACATCCAGCTGGAGGATCTGCACCCCAAGGCGTTCATCCGCAAGCACCTGCTCAGCGAGGACGACGAGCAGGCGATCCGCAAGCCGCTGCAGAGCATGTACGACAACCTGCGCTCGGACGTCACAGGCGTGCACGACGAGCTGAAGGACGTCGCCAAGGCCGCCGACCTGCGTACCCCGAGCGTGGCGACCAGCACCCCCACCCCCGCGCCGCCGGCCCCCCGCCCGTCCTACGACGACGCCACCTGACCGAGCGCCCTCCCGCCGATCGTCCCCCGATCGCGCCGTCGATCATGAAGTTGACGGCGCGACACGCCGCCCCGGCGACCGTCAACCTCATGATCGACCCCGGCCCCGTCCCCGGGCCGGCCCGGGGACGGGGAGCGGCGGGAGCGGAGGCGGGGTCAGCGGCCGGCGGGCTTGAGGCCCAGGGGCTTGCCGAGCAGCGACTCGCGGCGTACGGCCAGGCGGTCGGCGACCTCGAACAGGGCCTTCGCGGCCGGGGCGTCCGGCTGCGCCAGCACGATCGGCTGACCGGCGTCGCCGCCCTCGCGGACCCGGGTGTCCAGCGGGATCTGCCCCAGCACCGGCACCTGCGCGCCGATCGTGCGGGTCAGCGACTCGGCCACCGCCGCGCCGCCACCGGCCCCGAAGACCTCCATCCGGGAACCGTCCGGCATCTCCAGCCAGGACATGTTCTCGATCACGCCGACCACCCGCTGGTGGGTCTGCAGCGAGATCGCGCCGGCCCGCTCGGCCACCTCGGCGGCGGCCGCCTGCGGCGTGGTGACGACGAGGATCTCCGCGTTCGGCAGCAACTGGGCCACCGAGATCGCGATGTCGCCGGTGCCCGGCGGCAGGTCGAGCAGCAGGACGTCCAGGTCACCCCAGTAGACGTCGGCGAGGAACTGCTGAAGCGCCCGGTGAAGCATCGGCCCGCGCCAGACCACCGCGGCGTTGCCGGGGGTGAACATGCCGATCGAGATGACCTTCACGCCGTGCGACTGCGGCGGCATGATCATGTCCTCGACGCGGGTCGGCGCGCCGTCGGCGCCGAGCATCCGCGGCACCGAGTGGCCGTAGATGTCCGCGTCCACCACGCCCACCGACAGGCCGCGCGAGGCCAGTGCGGCGGCCAGGTTGACGGTGACGCTGGACTTGCCGACACCGCCCTTGCCGCTGGCGACCGCGTAGACCCGGGTCCGCGAGCCCGGCTGGGCGAACGGGATCACCGGCTCGGCGGTGGCGCCGCCACCGCGCAGCTTCGACTGGAGCTCCTGGCGCTGCTCCGGGCTCATCACTCCGAAGATGATCTCGACACCGCTCACGCCGGGTACCGCGCCCACGGCGGCGGTGATGTCACTGCGCAGCTTGTCCTTCAGCGGGCAGCCGGCCACGGTGAGCAGCAGCTCCACCCGGACCACGCCGTCCTCGCCACGCTCGGCGGACTGGACCATGCCGAGTTCGGTGATCGGCCGGCGGATCTCCGGGTCGTTGACGGTGGCCAGGGCGGCCTGGATCGCGTCGGAGACGGTGCTGACGGGTGCTGACATGCCCGCAATGCTACGTCGCGGGTCATCGGCCACCGCCGCTGGCGGGGGCGGTGTGAGCGATTCGATGGCCGCGGTCAGCCCTCGTAGCGGCCGTCCCGCGCGTAGTCGCCGTCAAGATCGTCCCGGGGTTCGTCCAGCGGCTCGCCGCCGCCCGTCCGGCGGCCCTCCCGCTCCTGCTGCCGCCGCTCCAGCTTGCGCCGCCGCTCGGCCGCCTCGTCCAGCTCCTCACCCAGCCGGGTCAGCTCCGAGCGCAGGAAGTCCCGCGTCGCCACCTCACCCATCGCGATCCGCAGCGCGGCGATCTCCCGGGCCAGGTACTCCGTGTCGGCCTTCTGCAGCGTGGCCCGCCGCCGGTCCTCGTCCAGCGCGATCCGGTCCCGGTCCGCCTGCCGGTTCTGCGCGAGCAGGATCAGCGGCGCCGCGTACGACGCCTGCAGGGAGAGGATCAAGGTCAGGAACGTGAAGGTGTACGGGTCGAAGCGCAGATTCGCCGGCGCCAGCGTGTTCCACAGGAACCAGGCCACCAGGATCAGCGTCATGTAGACGAGGAAGTTCGCCGTACCCATGCCCCGGGCGATGCCCTCGGCCCAGCGGCCGAACGTCTCCGCGTCGATCCGCGGCAGGTGCAGGCTCCGCGGGGCGCGCGGCTGGTCGAGCCGGTCGCCGCGTCGCTGATCACTCATCGTCGCCGTCCAGGGTGCCGTCGTCGGTGGCGGACGAGGGGGAGGCCGCGTCCCGGTCCCGCCAGTCGCGCGGCAGGGAGTGGTCCAGCACGTCGTCCACTGTCACCGCGCCGACCAGCCGGTTGTTCCGGTCCACCACCGGCATCCCGACCATGTCGTACGTGGCCATCCGGCGGGTGATCTCGGGCAGCGGCGTCGACGTGCGCAGCGGGTCGATGTCGTTCACCACGATGCCGCCGAGCAGGTCGGCCGGCGGTTCGCGGAGCAACCGCTGGAAATGCACCATACCCAGGTAGCGGCCGGTCGGCGTGGTCAGCGGAGCACGGGCCACGAAGACCTGTGCCGCCACCGCGGGGGACAGCTGAGCCTCCCGGATCCGGGCCAGCGCCTCGGCCACCGTGGCGTCCGGCGGCAGGATCACCGGCTCCGAGGTCATCACGCTGCCGGCGGTGCCGGAGGCGTAGCGCAGCAACTGGCGTACCGGGTCGGCCTCGTCCGGCTCCATCAGGTCCAGCAGCACGTCCTGCTCCGGCGGGGGCAGCTCGTTCAGCAGGTCGGCCGCGTCGTCCGGCTCCATCTCCTCCAGCACGTCGGCGGCGCGCTGACGGTCCAGCGCGGCCAGGATCTCCACCTGGTCGCGCTCGGGCAGCTCGCTCAGCACGTCGGCGAGGCGTTCGTCGTCGAGCGCGGCGGCCACCTCGTTGCGCCGGGCGTCGGGCAGATCCTGGAGGGCGTTCGCCAGGTCGGCCGGGCGCATGTCCTCCAGGACGGCGAGCAGGTTCGCCGTACCCCGGTTGTCGCCGACCGCGCCCAGCCCGCGGACCCGGTCCCAGTCGACCTGGTGGAGGTGGCCGCGGCGGGTGAGCCGGCCGGTGTGCTCGCGCACGGCGACGCGGCTCAGCGCCCACTCGCCGCCGCGGCTGGACTCCATCGCCACGTCCACCACCGAGCCGGCCTGCCCGCTGTCGAGCTGGACCCGGCGGTCCAGGAGCTCCTGGAGCACCAGCAGCTCGTTCGGGCGCTTCTCGAACCGGCGCAGGTTGAGCGTGCCGCTGCCGAGCACCACCGCGTCCGTGTCGATGGAGGTGATCCGGTTGATGGACAGGAAGATGCGCCGCCGCATCGGCATCTCGGCGACCAGACCGACCACCTCCGGCGGTCGCTGGGTCGCCCGCATCCGGGCCACCGCGTCGCGGACGCGGCCGACCTGGTCGCCGTTGGGGTCGAAAACGGCGACTCCGGCGAGTCGAGCGAGGTAGACCCGGTTCGGCGTGCTCACGGCCACCAGCCTAAGGGCCTAGTCTCTAACAACATGTCGACCTTGGGCTACGAGATCGTGGACGTCTTCACCGACCGCCCGTTCGCCGGCAACCCGCTGGCCGTGGTGTTCGGCGCGGAAGGGCTGGCCACCGAGCAGATGCAGGCGCTCGCGCTGGAGTTCAACCTGTCCGAGACGGTCTTCGTGCTGCCGCCGACGCAGGTGGGCGCCACCTACCGGGCCCGGATCTTCACCCCGGCCGACGAGCTGCCCTTCGCCGGGCACCCGAGCGTCGGCGCGGCGGTGACCGCGAGCCGGCGCGGCGTCTTCGGCGCCGGCCGGATCACCCAGGAGTGCGGCGCCGGCGTCCTGCCGATCGAGGTGACAGCCACCGGCGCGACGCTCACCGGCGGCACGCCCACGCTCGGCCCGGAACTCGACCCGGAGCCGCTGCTGGAGATGGTCGGCCTCACCGGCCCCGACCACGTCGGCCCGCCACCGCGGGTCGCCGGGTGCGGCCTCGAATTCCCCTACCTTCCGGTACGCCCGGACGCGGTGGCCCGGGCACGGTTGAACACGACGGCGGCGCAGCGGTACGGAGTGGAGCACGTCAGCCTCTTCTCCTGGGAGCCCGGTTCGCAAACCGCGCACGCCCGGGTCTTCGTGCCGGGGCTCGGCGTACCGGAGGACCCGGCGACCGGCTCGGCCGCCCTGGGACTGGGCGTGTGGCTGGTCGCCAGCGGCCTGCTGCCCGGCGAGGGCCGCGCGGAGTACACCGTCCGGCAGGGCATCGAGATCAACCGCCCGTCGACGCTCGCCTGCACGGTGACCGCGTCCGGCGGGCTGGCCGTGGGCGCGACCGTCTCCGGCCAGGTCATGCCGGTGGCCCGAGGCGAGATCACCGTCCCCCCGTTCATCGGCTGACCCGCGGGGGATGGGGCAGGATGGCGGGGTGAGTGACGAGGTGGACGAGCGGGTGACGCCGCCGCTCGTGGACGAGGCGGTGAAGAAGGCCGCGGTCTGCTGGGTGAGCACCGCCGGCGGCCCGGCGTACGCGCTGTGGTGCCTGCCGGTGGAGGGCACCCTGCTCGTGGTCACCGGCCCCGGCGAGCAGACCGCGCCCGGGCTGGCCGACAGCGACACGGCCGACGTGACGCTGCGCGGCGACCACGGCGGGCGGATCGTCACCTGGCCGGCGCGGGTGACCCGGCTGCGACCCGGCACCGAGGAGTGGGACACCGTCGCGCCGCTGGTCGCGGCGAAGCGGCTCAACGCCTCCGGCTCCGCCGCCGAACTGGTGGAGCGGTGGGCGGCGCAGGGGTGCGCGCTCAACCGGCTCGCGCCCGCCGGCACCCCGGTGACCGGCGCCGACCTGCCGGACGGCTCGCTGAGTGAGCAGCCCCGACCGGCCCCTGTGGTGCGGGCCGTCCGCAAGCCGTTCCGCCTGCACCGCGTCCGCCGCCGCTGACGCCGGGTCCGATGGGCCGGGTCAGGCGACGGGGACCGGGGCGAGCAGGTCGAGCACGTCCGTCAGTGAGGTCAGCGACGGCCCGTCGAAGCCGTGGTCGGCGTTCAGGACCACGTGGTCGGCGAGATCCGGCGCGGCCAGCCGGACCGCGCTCAGCCCCGCCCGCTCCGCGCCGGTCAGCTCCTCGCTGTCGCCGTCCCCGACGTAGAGGCAGTCGGCCGGGGACTGGCCGAGCCGGTAACACGCGGCCAGGTACAGCGCCGGGTCCGGTTTGCAGCGTCCGAGGCGTACCGAGAAGACCTGCGCGTCGAGCAGCGGCGCGACGGCGAGCTGCGGCAGGAACGCCGGCAGTTCGTGCGTGCAGTCGCTGACCAGCCCGGTGCGGACGCCCCGGTGGCGCAACGCGGCCAGCACCGGCACGGCCTCCGCGCGCAGCCGGGTGTCGGCGCGTACGGCCCGGTGCCGGGTGGCGACGGCGGCGCGCACGGTCTCGTCGGACGGGTGGACGCCGAGCCGGGCGCACACCCAGCGCATCGTCGACTCGGCGTTCCCGAAGGAGCCGCTGGCCCGTTCGTAGAAGCTGCTGTCCAGCACCTCCACCAGGGCCTCGGTGGAGCAGCCGAGCATGTCGGCGGTGGCGCGGTGGGCGGCTCCGCGCCGTACGCCGTGAGTCAGGGTGCCGAAGAAGTCGAACAGCACCGCCTGGAATCGGAGCATGAGGGAACGCCTCCGGACGTCGAGGGGGAGGATCGCCGGGACGCGCATGATCGTAACGGAGTGCTGACGTTCCGTGTCGGTCGGGTGCCCGTGTGAGGATTACCGTTCGTGCCCACCGTTCCGCATCGCCCGCCGCTCGACGCGCTGACGGTCGGCGCGCTCGCCCTGGCCGTCGCCTCGGTCTCGTCCTCGGCGCCGCTCGTGGCGTTCGCCGCCGCGTCGGCGCTGGCGGTGGCGTTCTGGCGTACCGCGTTGTCGGCGGCGGTCCTCGGCCCGGTCGCGTTGATCCGAAAACGCGCCGAACTCCGCGCGCTGACCGTCGGGCCGGGCCGGCGCGAGGGGCTCTACTGCGTACTCTCCGGGGTCGCCCTTGCCGCCCACTTCGCCACCTGGATGCCGAGCGCGCAGCTCACCTCGGTGGCGGCCGCGACCGCGCTCGGCGCGACGCAGCCGGTGTGGCAGGGGTTGATCGCCCGCGGGCAGGGGCGGCGGCTGCCGAGGGCGGTGTGGGCCGGCATCGGGGTGGCGGTGCTCGGCGCGGTGCTCGCCACCGGCGCCGATTTCGGCGTCTCCGGCCGGGCGTTCGCCGGTGACCTGCTCGCCGTGGTCGGCGGCCTGTTCGCGGCCGTCTACACCGCGTTCGGCGAGCGGGCCCGGGCCAGCATCAGCACCACCACCTACACCACCGTCTGCTACGGCGTCTGCGCGGCGATCCTGCTCGTGGTGTGCCTGGTCGGAGGGGTACGCCTGCACGGCTTCGACGGCCCGACCTGGCTGGCGATCCTCGGCCTGGTGGCGGGCGCCCAACTGCTCGGCCACTCGATGTTCAACTACGCCCTGCACCGGGTCTCGGCGACCACTGTGAGCGTGCTGATCCTGCTGGAGGCGCCCGGCGCGGCGCTGATCGGCTGGGTGTGGCTGGGGCAGTTGCCCCGGCCGCTGGCGCTGCCGGGCCTGGCGCTCCTGCTGGCCGGCGTGGCGGTGGTGGTGCTCGGCGGGGCGCGGGCCGGTCGCCGTGCCGCGCCGGTCGCGGCCCCCGCCGACCCGACCCCGCTCGGCGACGCAGCGCCGGCGCGGCGACCCGGCACCCCGCTCGACTGAGCCGGTCGGGGCGAAGTCGCGCCGTTCCGGCCACCGGGCCGTCCGGTTTGCACGAAAGTGCTCAGAGTGGGGGCGGACCGGGACGACGCGGCGGAGACGGGCACCGTCGTCACGCCCTCGGCCGAGTTCCCGCCGCTCGGCGACGAGGAACGCGCGGCGCTCGGCCGGATCGGCGAGCGCTGGCGCGGCCCGCGCCGCGCCGACGACCTGCCGGTCGACCCGACGCTGGGACGGCACGACCACCACCCGGCGCCGACCCGGTTCGGGCGGCTGGCGCCGATCGACATGTTCACCGTGGCGCAGCCGGACGAGCTGGTCGCCACCGGTGCGGCCGACCTGCCCGGCGACCGGACCGGCCGGGCCGCCGCCCGGACCCGCCGGGCGCTGCTCGGGCCGCCGCTGTCCAGCGCGTCGGTGCTGTACGAGCGGATGCGCAAACTCGTAGCGCTGCCGGTGCTCTCGTCGGACCTGCTCAGTTCCGTGGCGTACGGGCCGGAGGCGATGCTCGCGGTGCTGGTGCTGGCCGGGAGCGCCGCGCTCGGATTGGCCCTGCCGCTCGCCGCCGTACTGGTGCTGCTGATGATCGCCGTCGGCCTCTCCTACCGGCAGACCATCCCGGCCTACCCGCACGGTGCCGGCTCGTACATCGTCGCGGGGGACAACCTCGGGCGTACGCCGGGCCTCGCCGCCGCGGCCGGGCTGATGCTCGACTACGTGCTGACCGTGTCCGTGTCGGTGGCGGCCGGGGTGCACGCGGTCACCTCGGCGCTACCAGGGCTCGATCCGTGGGCGGTGCCGCTCGGGGTGCTGGTGATCGTCGTGCTGCTCGCCGGGAACCTGCGCGGCGTACGCACCGCGGGGAACATCTTCGTGCTGCCCACGTACGCGTTCGTGGTGGTGCTTGTCGCGGTGCTGGCGATCGGGTACGCGAAGGCCGCCTCGCGGGGTTTCGCGCCGCTGCCGCCGCCCTCGGTGCCCGCAGCCGAGGGCCTGGGCCTGCTGCTGGTGCTGCGGGCCTTCTCCTCCGGGGCGGTGTCGATGACCGGCATCGAGGCGGTCTCCAACGCGGTGCCCGCGTTCCGCCCGACCGAGTGGCGCAACGCCCGCACCACGCTCGGCTGGATGGTCGCCATGCTGGTGACGCTGTTCGCGGGCCTGATCGGGCTGATCCACCTCGACGGACTGGTGCCCCGGGCGGACGAGACGCTGCTGTCCCAGCTCGGCCGGGTCACGTTCCCGAGCGGACCCTGGTACGCGATCCTCCAGGCCACCACCGCGCTGATCCTGCTGCTCGCCGCGAACACGGCGTTCAACGACTTCCCCCGGCTGCTGTTCTTCATGGCCCGGGACGGGCACGCGCCGCGCCGTTTCCTGCACATGGGCGACCGGCTGGCGTTCAGCAACGGGCTGGTGGCGCTGGCGCTGACCGCAGCGGTCGTGTTCGTCGCGTTCGGCGGGCACACCGAGCGGCTGATCCCGCTCTACGCGGTGGGCGTCTTCCTCGCCTTCACGCTGTCCCAGACCGGGATGGTGGTGCACTGGCGCCGCCGCCGGGGGCCGGGGTGGCGGCGCCGCCTCGCGCTCAACGCGGTCGGCGCGGCGCTGTCCGGGCTGGTGCTGCTGACCGCGGCGGTCGCCAAGTTCACCGAGGGCGCCTGGGTGGTGGTGCTCGCCGTGCCGCTGCTGGTGCTGCTGTTCCGCCGGATCCACAGGCACTACGACCGGCTGCACCGCGCGCTGGCACTGCATCCGCCGCCGTCCGCGCCACCCGCCGAGTGCGACGAACTGCCCCAGCAGGTACGCCACCTGGTGATCGTGCCGGTGGCCCGGCTGAACCGGGCGTCGCTGCGCGCGCTGGCGTACGCGACGTCACTCGGGCGGCCCACGCTCGCCGTGCACCTCGCTCCCGAGGAGGCCGAGGCGGACCGGTTCCGGGAACAGTGGCGGGCCTGGGGAGACCACCTGCGGCTGGAGACGATCGTGTCGCCGTACCGGTCGGTGATCGGGCCGCTGGCGCACTACCTGGAGGCGCTGCACGCCGCGAACCCGGACCTGACGCTCACCGTGATCGTGCCGGAGGTGGTGCTGCGCCGGCGGCGGTACCGGCTGCTGCACAGCCGCGCCGAGCAGCGGCTACGGGCGGCGTTGCGCGCGCTGCCCGGCGTGGTGGTCACGAGCGTCCCGGTGCACGTGTCGTGACCTCAGACGTCGCGTACCTCAAGCACCCGGGTGGCGGGCGCGGCGTCGCCCAGCTCGGTGCGCAACGCGACGCGCTCCGGGTCGACAAGGAACGCGTCCAGCCCGGCGCGGGCGGCGAACCGGATGACGTGCACCTCGGTCTCCCCGTCGCCGGTACGCAGCCGCCGTTCCAACTCGCCGCCGTGCCGGCCGAGCAGCGCCAGCACCGCGTCCTCGTAGCGCCGCCCGGCGTCCACGTCGGCGCTCAGGTCGACGAGCGCGACCAGCAGGACCTCTTGCTCCGTGGTCATGTGTCCCCTCGGTGTCGTCAGGCGTCGAGCCCGACCGCCTTCGCGCTGGCCGTCCAGAGCCGTGCGGCCAGCGCCGGATCGGCCGCCTTGGGTCGGGGCCGGTGCGGCTTGCGGTCGGCGTAGTAGCCGCCGTCGGTCAGCCGGGACGGATCCTGGCAGGCCAGCCACACCAGCGTCTCCGCACCCTTCTCCGGGCTGCGGAACGGCAGCAGCCGCATGCCGAGCGCCACGATCCGGCTCTCGTTGCCGAAGCGGGTCCGCACCACGCCGGGGTGGAACGCGTGCGCCGGCACCTCCGGCCAGCGCCGCGCGGCCTCGGCGGTGAACAGGATGTTCGCCTGCTTGCTGGTGCCGTACGCGCGGAACGGCCGGTACGAGCGCAGCGCGGAATTGAGGTCGTCCGGGTCCAGTACGCCGCTGCGGTGCGCGTCCGAGGCGGTGACCACCATCCGCCCGATCCGGTCTCGCAGCAGGTTGCTGAGCAGGAACGGGGCGAGGTGGTTGGCCTGCATGCTCAGCTCGAAACCGTCGACCGTGGTGATCGGCTCCAGCACGATCGCGCCCGCGTTGTTGGCGAGCACGTCGATCCGGTCGTACCGCTCGCGCAGCCGTTCGGCGAGCCCGCGTACGTCGTCGAGCACCGCGAAGTCGGCGCGGAACAGCTCCGGCTGCTCGCCGCAGCACTCGCGGACCCGCTCGCCCGCGGCGCGCAGCCGGGCCGGGTCGCGGCCGACCAGCACCACCTGGTCACCGCGGCGCGCCAGCTCCTCGGCGGCGGCCAGGCCGATGCCGGAGCTGGCCCCGGTCAGCACGACGATCCGACGCTCAGTGAGATCTTCCACAGGTCCATTCACCCCGGTCACGGCACGAGGTTACCGTGGCGTCACCACGCCCTTTGGGATCGTTAAGTTCTCGAAATCCACCGCTGCGCCGGCACCCGCGCCGGACGCTGGAAGGAGCGCATCCATGACCGCTGTCGGTCGTCCCCGCCGATCCTGCCTGGCGGTGCCCGGCTCCAGCGTCAAAATGCTCGGCAAGGCCCAGGGCCTTCCCGCCGACCAGGTCTTCCTGGACCTGGAGGACGCGGTCGCCCCGCTCGCCAAGCCGGACGCGCGCAAGAACATCGTGGCCGCGCTGAACGAGGGCGACTGGACGGGCAAGACCCGCGTGGTCCGGGTGAACGACCTGACCACGCCGTGGACCTACCGGGACGTCATCGAGGTGGTCGAGGGCGCCGGGGCGAACCTGGACTGCATCATGCTGCCGAAGGTGCAGAACGCCGAGCAGGTGCACTGGCTGGACCTGCTGCTCACCCAGATCGAGAAGACGCTCGGCCTGGAAGTGGGCCGGATCGGCATCGAGGCGCAGATCGAGAACGCGGCCGGGCTGGTGAACGTGGACGCCATCGCCGGCGCCTCGCCCCGGGTCGAGACGATCATCTTCGGCCCGGCCGACTTCATGGCCTCGATCAACATGAAGTCGCTCGTGGTCGGCGCGCTGATCCCGGACTACCCGGGCGACCCGTACCACTACATCCTGATGCGCATCCTGATGGCCGCGCGGATGCACGACAAGCAGGCCATCGACGGCCCGTTCCTGCAGATCCGGGACGTGGACGCGTTCCGCGAGGTGGCGAAGCGCTCGGCGGCGCTGGGCTTCGACGGCAAGTGGGTGCTGCACCCCGGCCAGATCGACGCCGCGAACGAGGTCTACTCCCCGGCACAGGCCGACTACGACCACGCCGAGCTGATCCTCGACGCGTACGACTACTACACCTCGGAGGCCGGCGGGAAGCTCGGCGCGGTGATGCTCGGCGACGAGATGATCGACGAGGCGTCCCGCAAGATGGCGCTGGTGATCGCCGCGAAGGGCCGCGCCGCCGGCATGTCCCGCACGTCCACGTTCACGCCGCCCGCGTCCTGACCGCGCGCCGGGCCGCCTCCACGCCGGGGGCGGCCCGATCGCGTCAGTAACTGCTGCTCGTGCTGCTGGCGCCGATCGCGATCACGATCATCACGATGTAGAAGATGATGAAGGCGACCAGCAGGGCGGTCAGGATCCAGCCGACGATGATGGCGGCCTTCGCCATGCCCTCGCCCTGCTCACCGGTCTCCCGGATCTGCTTACGGGCGACGTGGCCCATGATCGCGCCGATCGGTGCGGTGATGCACGAGGTGAAGCCGACGAGCGACAGCACCAGCGCCACGATGGCGAGTGTGTTCGTGCGGGACGCCGGCATCGCATAACCGGGATAGGCGCCGGGCGGGGGATAGGCACCCGGATAGCCGGGCATCGGCGCCGCGTACTGCTCGCCGCCGGGCGGGGCGTAGGGCGACTTCGCGCCCGCGTACGGGTCCGCGACCGGCGCGTACGGGTCGGCCTGCGCGTACGGGTCGGCCGGGCCCGGCTGACTCGGCACGCCCGGCGGGCTCGACTGCTGCCCGGCCGCCAAGGGATCCTGCCAGCCACCGGACGGTGGGGGATAGGTCATCTGATCATCTCCAGGTACGTGGTCGCGCTCAGGGTAGCCATCCCATGCGCGACACGGACGCCCCCTTTCCGGCCACCGCGTTGCCCGTGGGGTCGGCACCGGGCAGGATCCTCGGCATGGCACTTGACGCGCGTGGGGGTCGGTCGCGACGGGACATGAGCCGGCCGGGGTCGGTGCGGCGCCCGCGCGCCGGCGAGCCGGTCGGCGCCGCCGACTCCGAACGGCCGGCGCCGCTGCCGGAACCGGCCACCATGCGCCTGGACGGCCGGGTCGCGCTGGTGACCGGCGCGGGCAGCCCGGACGGCATCGGGTACGCGACCGCGCGCCGGCTGTCCGACCTGGGCGCCCGGGTGGCGATCGTGTCCACCACGAGGCGCATCCACGAACGCGCGGGCGAGCTGGGCGTCACCGGTTTCGTCGCGGACCTCACCGACGAGTCGGAGGTGGGCGCGCTCGCCGACGCGGTGGCCGAGCAGCTCGGCGACGTCGAGGTGCTGGTGAACAACGCGGGCCTGGCGAGCCGGGCCAGCCCGGAGGTGCTGCGGCCGGTGGCGCAGCTGACGTACGACGAGTGGCGCGGCGAGATCGACCGCAACCTGACCACCGCGTTCCTGTGCAGCCGCGCGTTCATCGGCGGCATGGCCGAGCGGGGCTGGGGCCGGATCGTCAACCTGGCCGCCACCGCCGGGCCGGTGAACGCGCTGCCCACCGAGGCGGCCTACGCGGCGGCCAAGGCCGGCGTGGTCGGGCTGACCCGGGCGCTGGCGATGGAGATGATCGCCGACGGGGTGACTGTGAACGCGGTCGCGCCGGGCATCATCCACACCGCGGCGTCCACCATGGCCGAGATCAAGCAGGGCCTCGGTACGCCGGTCGGTCGTCCCGGCACGCCGGACGAGGTGGCCGCGGCGATCGCGTTCCTCTGCTCGCCGGCCGCGTCGTACATCACCGGGCAGATGCTTGTGGTCGACGGTGGCAACAGCGTCCGGGAGGCGCAGTTCCGCTGAGGCGTCAGTAGGTGCTGTTGTCGGAGTTGGCCCAGATCGCCAGCCCGATCCAGCCGCAGCAGACCAGCAGGCCGATCGCGGTGAAGATGTAGCTGAGAACCAGGCCCCAGGTGGCGAGCTGGTCGCCATCCTCGCCGGTCTGCCGGATCTGCCGCTTGGCCAGGTGGCCGCAGACGATGCCGGCGGGCGCGAAGACGAACGCGAAGACGAGCGACAGGATGGCGAGCACGTTCGTGCCACGGGGTCCCGGCCCCTGGCCGGGTGGCCCGTACTGGCCGTAGGGCGGCTGCGGGGCGTACGGGGGCTGGTGGCCGTACTGCGGGTGCTGCTGGCCGTACTGCGGCTGCCCGTACGGCTGGCCGTGCGACGGCGGCTCGTACGGCGACGGTGGCTGCTCGTCTGTCACAAGCGCCCCTTCCCCTCAGGTCAACGGCCCTCTTACTTGCGGACGCTACCCGTAGCGGTGAACCTTTTCACAGCGGTTGTGTGGACTGGTCACCTTGGCGCGGCCGGTCCCGGGGCCGATACTGACCGAGCGTTCAGTTACCCATGAGTAAGGCGCCGACCCCGGAGGCTGAGATGGCCCGACTCGCCCAGACACCCGGACTGACCGACGTGCAGCGGTCGATCCTGGAAACCGTCCGGGAGTTCGCCGACAAGGAGATCATCCCGCACGCGCAGCGGCTGGAGCACGCCGACGAGTACCCGGGCGACATCCTCGACGGCATGCGCGAGATGGGGCTGTTCGGCCTCACCATCGACGAGGAGTACGGCGGCCTGGGCGAGTCCCTGCTGACCTACGCGCTGGTGGTCGAGGAGCTGTCCCGGGGCTGGATGTCGATCTCCGGCATCGTCAACACCCACTTCATCGTGGCGTACCTGATCTCGCAGCACGGCTCCGCCGAGCAGAAGGCCCGGCTGCTGCCCCGCATGGCCACCGGCGAGGTGCGCGGCGCGTTCTCGATGTCGGAGCCCGAGTGCGGCTCCGACGTCTCGGCGATCAAGTCGAAGGCCGTGCGCGACGGCGACAACTACGTCCTCAACGGCCAGAAGATGTGGCTCACCAACGGGGCGTACTCCTCGGTGGTCGCCACCCTGGTCAAGACCGACACCGGAGCCGACTCGGTCTACGGCAACATGAGCACCTTCCTGCTGGAGAAGGAGCCCGGCTTCGGCGAGACCGCGCCCGGCCTCACCATCCCCGGCAAGATCGACAAAATGGGCTACAAGGGCGTCGAGACCACCGAGATGGTGCTCGACGGCGTCACGGTGCCCGCCTCCGCCGTCCTCGGCGGCGAGGAGAAGGTCGGCCGCGGCTTCTACCAGATGATGGACGGCATCGAGGTCGGCCGGGTCAACGTCGCCGCCCGCGCCTGCGGCATCTCGATCCGGGCGTTCGAACTGGCCGTCGCGTACGCCCAGCAGCGCCACACCTTCGGCCAGCCGCTCGCCAAGCACCAGGCCGTCGCGTTCAAGCTCGCCGAGATGGGTACGAAGATCGAGGCCGCGCACGCGCTCATGGTCAACGCGGCCCGGCTCAAGGACGCCGGCCAGCGCAACGACGTCGAGGCGGGCATGGCGAAGCTGCTCGCGTCCGAGTACTGTGCCGAGGTGGTCCAGGAGGCGTTCCGGATCCACGGCGGCTACGGCTACTCCAAGGAGTACGAGATCGAGCGCCTGATGCGCGAGGCGCCGTTCCTGCTGATCGGCGAGGGCACCTCGGAGATCCAGAAGACGATCATCTCGCGCGGCCTGCTCAAGCAGTACAAGCAGTAAGGATCACCGTTCCGCCACGCCGGAGGCCGGTTCCGGGGGAGCCACCGGCAACCCCACCGCCAGCGTCTCCGGCGTGGTCCGGAACCGCTCGATCGCGGCGATCAGCCGCTCGTCCGGCACGGCCAGGTCGCGCCCGCCGATCAGCGGCCGGGGCAGCCGTTCCGGTTCCAGGCGGAGGTGCACACCGCCGCCACGCTCGCCGGACCGCTGCGCGCCACGGATCCCGGACCACGGATACCAGTCCCCGTCGTACCGGAGTCCGCCGCCGGTCAACGCCAGCCGGCCGGTGAACCGCACCTCGCTGTGGACGACCCAGCCCAGGCCGAGGGCCACGGCGCCCAGCACCAGCGGTCGCCACGGCTCGACCTGCGGCCAGCGCTCGGTCAGGAACGAGAACCCGCCGAGCACCACCACGAGGCCGAGCGCCACGTCCGCGGTCAGCCCCAGCCATCCCGCCGCCGACCGCCGGGCCATCAGCCCCGGTTCGGCGCCGTGCGGCCCGGCTACCCGGGGTCGCCAGACCAGCCGGCCGGTCCGCCGTGGCCGCCAGTACCGCTGCGCCAGGTGCACCAGGCCCACCAGCCACACCGTGCCACGAATCGCGCTGAGGTCCGACGGGTCCAGCGCGAGGAGAACCCGGCCGCTCACCGCGGCCGCCGCCGCACCGGCCAGGAGCGCGAGCAGCCTGCGGGACCAGAGCCCGTCGCGGCCGGGCACCGCCGCAGCCGCCATCGGGCCGGGACCGGACATGCCCGAAGGGTACGCGCCGCGTGCCGCGTCGTCAGGCTGACGTGCCGCCGGATGTACGGGTCAGGCCGGCGGCGGCCCGCTCGACGATGAGGCACTTGTCCTCGACGTAGTCGAGGCCGGCCTCCTCGGCGATCCGGCGCGCCTCGTCCGAGTAGATCCCGAGCTGCAACCACACCGCCGGGGCACCGATCGCCACCGCCTGCCGGACCACGTCGACCGCGTCGCGGGCCGGGCGGAACACGTCGACCAGGTCGACCGGGTGCGGGATGTCGGCGAGCGTCGGGTACGCCTTCTCGCCGAACAACTCGTCCACTGTCGGGTTGACCGGGATGATCCGCCAGCCGTGCCGTTGCATCTCCAGCGGTACACGGTGCGCGGCCTTGCCCGGGTCACGGGAGGCGCCCACGACGGCGATCACGGCGGAGTCGGCGAGGATCTGCTGAGCGGAACGCATCCCCCGAGACTAGCCCCGCCGGTGCGGGTTCTCCCCGCTAGAGCAGGGAGAGCTGTTCGGCGGCCGGTGCGGGCGGCGGGGTCTCGGGCAGCCGCCTGTTGTCGCCGGTCTCGCCGCGGTGCAGCCCGTGCCGGCGTGCCGCCATCCGCACCCGCGCTGTCACCTCCCGCTGGTACGCCTGCGGCGCGTACGAGCCGGCCTGGTAGAGCTGCCGATAGCGGGGCACCAGGTGGGGGAACTCCCGGGCCAGCCAGCGGGCGTACCACTCCCGGGCGCCGGGCCGCAGGTGCAGCGGCAGCGGCGTCACGCCGGCCGCGCCGGAGGCGGCGATTGCCGCGACCGTGGCGTCGATGGACTCCTCGTCGTCGCTGAGGCCGGGCAGGATCGGCGCCATCAGCACGCCGACGGAGAAGCCGGCGTCGGTGAGGGTGCGGACCGCGTCGAGGCGGCGGCGCGGGCTCGGCGTACCGGGCTCGGCCGCCCGCCAGAGCGCCTCGTCGACGAACCCCACCGAGTACGACACCCCCACCCGGGTCACCTCGGCGGCCTGGCGCAGCAGCGGCAGGTCGCGCAGCAGCAGCGTGCCCTTGGTCAGGATGGAGAACGGGTTCGCGAAGTCCCGCAGCGCCTCGATGATCGGCGGCATCAGGCGGTAGCGGCCCTCGGCCCGCTGGTAACAGTCCACGTTGGTGCCCATGGCGACGTGCGCGCCGCGCCAGCGTGGGGCGGCCAGCTCGCGGCGGACCAGCTCGCCCGCGTTGACCTTGACGATTACCTTGCGGTCGAAGTCGGCGCCCGGGTCCAGGTCGAGGTAGGTGTGGGTGTTGCGGGCGAAGCAGTTGTGGCTGACCACGCCGTTGGCGATGAAGTCGCCGGTGCCGGTGGTGATGTCCCACAGCGGAAGCTCCAGGCCGAGGTCTTCGACGGCGGTCACCTGGAGTCGCGCCGCGCACTTGAGCGCCATGCCCTCGATCGAGCGCCGGGCGGTGACGGCCGGGTCGGTGAGGTGGAAGAAGCGCAGCCGCTCCGGCAGCCCGCCGGTCAGCCGGAGCTGACGCGCCGCACCCGGTGCGCCCGGCACGTCGAGCGCCCACCGGAAGCCGAACCGGTCCAGCGCGCCGGCCGCGCGGGCCCGGCTCTCGTCGTCGGCGACGCTGATCCGGAACACGCCCCGATGGCAGGTGCCGACGGCGTCGAACATGCCGGCCAGGTAGCCCAGTGCCCAGTCGTCCGTCGCTTCGTCGGGTGGCGTGAACAGCCCGGTGACGACGTCGGCCGGGCCGGCTGTGCGTACCACTGTGGTCGTCGCCCGGCGGCCCACCCGGGCGACGGTGGCCCGCTCGATGGTGACGCCCGCGTCGGTCAGGTAGTGCTCGGCCCGGTCCAGCGCCTCCGCCTCGGCGGTGGCCAGCCGGAACCGGGTGTCGCGCCGGTGACCGGCGGGGTCGTCGTCGCGGACCAGGGCGTGCAGGTAGCCCCGGCGGTAGTCGGCCGAGCGCTTCGGCGCCACCACGAACCCGCCGGTGCCGAGCAGACGGTTGCGGGTGGTCAGGTGCGGACGGCGTCCGCCGCCGCGCATGGTCCCGGTGACGTGCTTCCAGCCGCGTTCGGTGAGGAACCGGTGGTCGCCGCTGGCGACGAGCGTGGTGCCGTCGGCCAGGGTGATCCGGTAGGCCCGCTTCACCGTCGACCACTTGTCGAGCACCGTGGTGACGACGTAGTGGCGGTAGGCGCCGCTGCGCCGGGTGCCGTAGATCCGGTCGCCGGGCTCCAGCTCGCTGATCGCCCTGGTGCGGCCGTCGGCCATCAGGATCGGTGTGTCGCCGCCCAGGCAGTAGACGCAGGCGTGCGAGCAGCCCCGGTAGGGGTTGATCGTCCACTCGAACGGCACGCGTGACTGGCCGGGCACCCGGTTGATGATCGACTTGGCGTGGACCTCGTAGAAGGTCATGCCGGCGAAGTCGGGGGTGTCGAACGTGCGGGTTACGGCGCCGGGCAGCGCCAGCGGCAGGGGTGGAGCCGCCGGCGCCGCCCGATCGGGAGTCCCCTCGTCCGGGGGAGCGGAGAGGTTGTCCCAGCGCATGGAGTCATTCGAACACGTGTTCGAACATTGCGCAAGCGAGCCGTGCCGGCGCGGGGCACGCCGCCGGCCGGCACCCCGTAGGGCGCCGGCCGGCGGCGTGCGGAACGTCAGTGGTTGTGCTCGGCCAGCTTCTTGCGGACGTCGTCCATGTCCAGCGCCTGGACCTGCTCGATGAGGTTCTCCAGCGCGGACTCCGGCAGCGCGCCCGGCTGGGCGAAGACGATCACACCGTCACGGATCGCCATGATCGTCGGGATGGAGCTGATGTTGAACTTGGCCGCCAGCTCCTGCTGCGCCTCGGTGTCGACCTTGCCGAAGGCGATCTCCGGGTGCTTCTCCGAGGAGCGCTCGTAGACCGGGGCGAAGCGCTTGCACGGGCCGCACCAGTCCGCCCAGAAGTCGAGCAGGACGATCCCGTCGCGCCCGGTCACCTCGTCAAAGTTGGCCGTGGTCAGCTCAACCGTTGCCATTTGCTCTCTCCGATCACCGCGGATTGTCGTACGTCCGGTGGAACCAGGGTCAGTCCGTCCGAATTCCCGTCGCGCGGGTGACGAAACGCTGAGCGCCCGGACGGTGACCCTGGGCACATCGAACACCATCTGTTCGCTCCGTTCGTGCGGAACGCAAATGCACGCCGCACTTGCGTGACGGGACGTGATGGGAGCGTTTCCAAGGAGATCACGCTCAGTTGCGGCTACGTATCAGTAACTTTGGGCTTGACGAGCATCTATCCGGCCTGCGGAGATCGCTTACCGACCTCGTGTCGGTTACTTTGAGTAGTGTTACGAAAAGATAAATGTGACCTCCGTCTCTGTCGGCGACGGGTGGTCGTACGGCAGAATTCTTCGCATCAGAGCGTGGGCGGCGGGTGCCGGGGAGGGCCCCGCCGCTCATTGCGTCCGGACCTCGGTGGCCCCCGGTGTGACATTTCCGCCGGGCTAGCGCCCCGCCCCTCGCCTTAACAAGCGATAAGGCATGCTGTGCCGAACTCCATCGCCGCCCGTGAAGGGGACAAGGATGCAGTTCGGCCGCTACTACGAGGAGTTCGAGGTCGGCGCGGTCTACCGGCACTGGCCGGGCAAGACGGTCACCGAGTACGACGACCACCTCTTCTGCCTGCTCACCATGAACCACCATCCGCTGCACATGGACGCGCACTACGCCGAGTCCGCCTCGCAGTTCAAGCGCAACGTGGTGGTCGGCAACTACATCTACTCGCTGCTGCTGGGCATGTCCGTACCGGACGTCAGCGGCAAGGCGATCGCCAACCTGGAGATCGAGTCGCTGCGGCACGTCGCGCCGACGTTCCACGGCGACACCATCTACGGCGAGACGACGGTGCTGGACAAGCGGGAGTCGGCCTCGAAGCCCGACCGCGGCGTGGTCGCGGTCGAGACCCGCGGCTACAACCAGGACGGCACGCTCGTCTGCGTGTTCCGCCGCAAGGTCATGGTCCCCAAGAAGGAGTACGCGGCAGCCGCCGTCCCGGACGGCGTCGACCCGGAGCGTCCCAGCTTCCCCGAGCCGCGCTGACCTCGCGTTCCGTCCGGCACCGGGCCTCGTTCTCCGTTCGGCGGGGACGGGGCCCGGACCTCGTCCGGGGGCTTATGCTCGGGCTGGAGGTGCCCATGAGCCACTCCGTAGCCGGAGAGCCGCCTTCCGCCGGTCGCCGCGCCGCACCGCTCACCACCGCCGCCTACTCCGCGGCGGAGTGGGACCTGCTGACCGACCTGCCGGGCCGCGTCCTCGTCGCCGCCGCCGCACCCGGCCCCGGCCGGCCGCCGCGCGGCGTCGCCGCCGGCCTGGCCGGCCTGGACGCGGTGGCCGCCGGCCGGGCCTTCGACAGCGATCTCGTCCGCGCCGTGGTGGCCGCCATCTACGCCCGCCACGACGGCGTCACCGAGCGGGACGAGCGCCTGACCGACATGGTCGACCTGCTGGCCGCCGCCCGGGCGACGGTACGGGTGCTGCGCCGCCGGGCGGATCCGGCCGACTCGGCGGCGTACCGGCAGTGGGTGGAGTCGGTCGCCGCCCGGGTGTGCCGGGCCGCGCAGACCACGCCGAGCCCCGCCGACACGCGCTTCCTCGACCGGCTGGGCGGCGCGCTCGACCTGCGCTGACCGGGGACGCCGCCGGGCCGTACCCTCGGCAACCGTGACCGACGACCAGCTCGACGTGGGTGTGGGGCCGTGGCCCGGTGACCCGCCGGACGACCCGCGCTACGACCCGGAGCTGCTCACCGCCGGGGATCGGCGCAACGTGGTGGACCGCTACCGCTACTGGCGGCGCGAGGCCGTGGTGGCCGACCTGGACCGGCGCCGGCACGACTTCCACGTGGCGATCGAGAACTGGCAGCACGACTTCAACATCGGCACCGTGGTCCGCAACGCCAACGCCTTCCTCGCCGCCGAGGTGCACATCGTCGGGCGGCGGCGGTGGAACCGGCGGGGCGCCATGGTGACCGACCGCTACCAGCACGTCCGGCACCACGCGACGATCGAGGAGTTCGTCGCGTGGGCGCGCGACGAGCGGTTGCCGGTGGTCGGGATCGACAACCTGCCCGGCTCCCGGCCGATGGAGACCGCGGTGCTGCCGCGTCGCTGCGTGCTCCTGTTCGGCCAGGAGGGGCCGGGACTGTCGGCGGTGGCCCGATCGGCCTGCGACGCGCTGTTCTCCATCGCCCAGTACGGCTCGACCCGGTCCATCAACGCGGGGGTGGCCAGCGGCATCGCCATGCACGCCTGGATCCGGTCGTACGCCGGGCCGCCGCCGGACTGAACCCGCGCGTGGGTCCACCGCCGGACGGAAATCCCACGCTCGTCGGCCCGCCCCGCTTGACGCCCCGCGGGTCCGGGGTGACGGTGAGGGTGTGACTGTCGCGGTGAGTTGTCCGAAGTGCGCGGGCCCGGTGCGCGAGCCGGATCTGATGCACGCCGAGCACCGGTGCGTGCGCTGCGGCCCGGTCGCGCCACTGCACGTACCGGAGCACATCAGCGCCGAGATCATGGCCAGCGTGGTGGAGCGGATGGCCGCCGACCCCGACCCGACGGGCCGGCTGCGGATGCCGCTGTGGTGCCCGTGGCCGCTCCCGCCGGGCTGGACGCTCACCGGCGTGGCCTGGGCGGGCGACGACCGGGCGGGCGTACGGGCCACGCTCGTCGCCTGCGCCGGACCGGCCCCCCTGGACGGTGGGCCGGCCGACCTGATCTTCGTCGCCGAGGAACCCGGCGTAGGTCTCGGATCCCGCTTCGCGGGACTGCCCGGACCCGACCCCGGCCCACAGGTGGAGGAGGCGCTCACCGATCCCGGCCCTGGTCATCCCGAGCGGCTGCCGCACGCGAAGATCCGGGTGGGCGGCCATCCGACTCCACTGTGGCTCGTCCGCTCCGAAACGGATCGAAGCGCGTACGCCGGCGAGGCTCGGGGAATGTGGCTCCATGCGATAGCCTGGCCGGCGAGTGCGGGTCACCTCCTCGCGGAAGAAGTCGTATTGCACGACCTCACCGAGTGGACACCGCCCGAACTCGTGTACGGCGCACCGTCTCCGTACCTGCACGGGCGGGCCTGACCGGCTCGCCACGGCGAGTCGGGGAGCGGACGCAGATATTCACGGTAAGACACCATGCTGATACTCTGGGTGCCGCTGCGGTAAACGGACCCGGCGCCGCGCGAGAGGATGGCCCGCTATGGTCAAGAAGGTCCTCACCTGGGCCGGCATCGCATTCTTGATCTTCTTTGTTGCGTACCGGCCCAACTCCGCCGCCGACGTCTTCAAGTCTCTCGGCGGCGGCATCATGGACATCGCGCAGGGCTTCGGCGACTTCTTCACCAACCTCGTCGCCTAGCCGCCCATGGGAAGCCCCTCCGGTCCACCCTTCGACCCGGACGACCCCGACCGGGCACGCCGGGAGCGCGACACCGAGCCGATCCCCCGGATCGACCCGGACGACCCGGCCGGTTACGGCCCCGGCCCGTACGCGGACGCGGACGACGCCGGCTACGGCAGCGCGTACACCGGCGAGGGGCGGTCCGGCCGGGCCTGGGCACGTGACCCGGACGGCTTCCCGGACCAGCCGAT
Source organism: Micromonospora sp. SYSU B005 (assembly GCF_055362685.1). NCBI lineage: Bacteria > Bacillati > Actinomycetota > Actinomycetes > Micromonosporales > Micromonosporaceae > Micromonospora > Micromonospora sp. SYSU B005. The sequence continues at coordinate 58,407 of NZ_JAXCFU010000009.1, forward strand.
CTCCGAGGACGAGCTGGCCGGGCTGCGGTCCGACGCCACCGGCATGGCACCCCGCCGGGTGCTGCCGCTGGAGGACGAGCCCAGCTCGCTCGTGGCCCGTTACCTCTTCCCCACCGAGCGCTACCGGGGCGAGTGGAAGCGGCACTGGATCCACCTCACCACCCCGATCATCGTCGGCGTGGCGGCCACGTTCGTGCTCGGCTACCTCTCCGGCTTCCTCGCCGGGCGGGACGTCGGCGCGTTGACCACAGTCGCCGTGCTGCTCTGGTTCGCCGTGATGGGCTGGGTCGCGTGGAAGGTCGCCGACTGGTGGTACGACCGGTTCATCCTGACCAACAAGCGGGTGATGGTCGTCAACGGCATCATCACCCGGCAGGTCGCGATGATGCCGCTCACCCGGGTCACCGACATGAAGTACGAGCAGAGCCCGACCGGCCGTGCCCTCAACTACGGCACGTTCGTGCTGGAGTCCGCCGGTCAGGAACAGGCACTCCGGGTGATCAAGAACCTGCCCAACCCGAACGAGCTCTACCTGCGTGTGGTCGAGGAGATGTACGAGCCGCAGGCGGTCGAGGCGCGGCTGGGCAAGGAGGCCGACGAGGCCAAGGCCGACGACGGAGCCTGAAACTTTTCGTCCGAACATCGGATGAACTGCACACCTTCCGCCATCGACCCGGGCGACCCGGCCGTGGCATCCTGCCAGGCAGGACGGGGGGAGATGAGTGTGGTGGTGAGCAGAGATCCGCTGGAGGAGGAGTTCCGCGAATTCGTCGCGGCCCGGTCCGGCGCACTGCTGCGCACCGCCTACCTGCTCGCCGGTGACTGGGCCACCGCCGAGGATCTGCTCCAGACCGCGCTGACGAAGACCTACCTGGCCTGGAAGCGGCTCGGCGGGATCGAGGCCATCGAGCCGTACGCCCGCCGGGTCATGGTCAACACGTCCACCAGCTGGTGGCGGCGCCGCTGGCACGGCGAGCGCCCCACCGAGGTGCTGCCGGAGCGCGCCGGTGTCGACGAGATCGAGCAGCAACTCGACCGGGACGCGCTCTGGCGGCACCTCCAGGCGCTGCCGGCCCGGCAGCGGGCGGTGCTGGTGCTGCGCTTCTACGAGGACATGTCCGAGGCGCAGACCGCCGCGCTGCTGGAGATCTCCCCGGGCACCGTCAAGAGCCAGACCTCCCGGGCGCTCAACACGCTGCGCCGCCGGCTCGGCTCCCAGGCGGCCCTGGGCCTGCCCGCGCCCGCCGACGCGCCCGCGGCGAAACCGTCGGCCCCGGCCGCGCCCGCCGCGGGCGGCCGGTCCGTTCCGCCGGCCCAGGGCACCGAGCCGGCCCGTACCCCGGCGCGGCAGCCCGCCGCCCGGGTGCCGCGACCGGCCCCACCCGCGGCTCCGGTCCGCCCCGCCGTCCCGATCCCGGCGAAGAGCCGATGAGCGGCACCCGGCAGCACGGTGACAACCGGACGGGCAGCCCGGAGCGTCCATTCCCCGTGAGCGACGACGAGCTGGAGCGGGCGCTGCGGGAGACCCTGTCCCGCCGCGTCGAGACGTCCCGCCCGCTGCCCGTCGACCCGGCCGGGGAGATCCTGCGCCGGGCGCGGCGCACGGGCCGGCGGCGTACGCTCACCGGCCTGGCCCTGGCCGGCGTCGCCACCGTGTTCGTCACCACCGGGGTGGCCCAGTTCAGCGCGTCGGGCGGCGACGGCGGCACGGCCACAGTGGTGCTCGGCGACCCGCCCGTCCTCTTCCCGTCCCCGGAGCCCTCCGGGCCGTCCTCGATCACCCGCTTCGGGCCGGTCCGCGCCGAACTCGACCTGCTCGTCGGTGACCGGCTGGACACCAGCGGCGGCGAACGGCGGCAGCTGACCGGCGTGAGCGGCGTCGAACGGGCGCAGCGGATCCACGAGCAGGAGGGTTGGCTGCTCACCTCGGCGGCCACCGTCGCCGGCCGTACCCTCTGGTGGGTGCCGGTCGGTGGCACCGCGCCGCAGGTCATGCTCGCCGCCGCGGACGCGGTGGCGGTCTCCCCGGACGGACGCCAGGTCGCCTGGCGGGACGGCACGGATCTGATCGCCGCCGGTGTGGTCGCCGGCCAGCTCATCGCGCCGGTCCGGATCGCCGCGCCGGAAGGCGCCGTGCCGGTCGGCTTCACCGGCGACGCGGTGCTGATCCAGCAGCCCGGCGACGGCGGGATGAGCGTCTGGAACCGCGCGCTGGGCGGGCAGCCGGGCCCGGTGAACCCGGACGTCCGCACCGTCTACGGCACCCGGCCCGACGGCCGGGTGGTCGGCCTGGTCGCCGCCGGGCGGGACGAGGAGCACTGCCTGGCCCTGCTCGACCCGGCCCGCGACCTCGCCCCGGTGCGTACCGGATGCGGTCTGAAGCTTGCCACCGACGGACTCGGCGCCGTCTCCTTCGACGGCCGGTGGCTGCTCGCCAACGGCACGTCGCGCACCGCACTCCTGGTCGACCTGCGCGACCCGGCCAGCCCGGTCACCCACCCGGCCGGCCCGCTGCTGGCCGGCGGCGTGTCCTGGACGCGGGCCGGGGTGGCGCTGCACGTGGACGCGACCGGCGGGCTGGTCCGGGTCAAGCCCGAGCGGGTGCTGGCCGGTGACCGGCCCACTGCCTCGAAGGTCGAGGGGCTGGCGCCGGAGGACCGCCCGGTGGTGGTGGCCGACGTCCCCACGGTGCCGGACGGGGCGTAGCGTCGGGCGGGTGAGCGTCCCCGCCCGCATCGACCTGCACACCCACTCCACCGCCAGCGACGGCACCCTGACCCCCGCCGAGTTGGTCCGGGCCGCCGCCGACGCCGGGCTCGACGTGGTGGCACTCACCGACCACGACACCACCGCCGGCTGGGCTCCCGCCGTCGCCGCGCTGCCGCCCGGGCTCACCCTGATCCGCGGCGCGGAGATCTCCTGCCGGTGGTTCGGCGCCGAACCGGCGATCCCGCTGCACCTGCTCGCGTACCTGTTCGACCCGGCCGAGCCGCACCTGGCCGCGGAACTGGCCCGGGTCCGCCGGGCCCGCGAGGAACGCGGGGAGCGCATCGTCCGGCTGCTCCAGGCCGACGGCATCCCGGTGAGCTGGACGGAGATCCTGACCGGCGCGGGCGGCGGCACCGTCGGCCGCCCGCACATCGCGCAGGCGCTGATCCGGGCCGGTCTGGTCGCCACCACCACCGAGGCGTTCGGGCCGGACTGGCTCGGCGAGCGGTACCGGCTGCCCAAGGACGACATCGAGGTGTTCCAGGCGGTGGCGCTGGTGCGGGCGGCCGGCGGCGTGCCCGTCTTCGCCCACCCCAAGGCCAGCCGGCGCGGCCGGATCGTGCCGGACGAGCTGATCGCGGACCTGGCCGCGGCCGGCCTGGCCGGGCTGGAGGCCGACCACGAGGACCACGACCGGGCCGAGCGGGAGCACGTCCGCGGGCTCGCCGCCGACCTGGGACTGCTGGTCACCGGATCGTCCGACTTCCACGGCACGCACAAGACCGTGCGGCTCGGCGCGCACACCACAGGGCCCGAGGCGTACGAGCGGATCGTCGCGCTGGCCCGCGGGGTGACCCCTGTCGCTTCGAGCTGAAGCGATCCGACGGCACGGCTACCGTGTCCGCGTGGATCTCAAGCTCTTCGGCGAGGTCTTCGTGACCCTGCTGGTGATCGTCGACCCGCCCGGAATGATGCCCATCTTCCTCGCGCTGACCGGGCCGCTGCCCGCGCGCGACCGGAACCGGGCCGCCTGGCAGGCCGTGGCGCTGGCGCTCGGGGTCATCGTGATCTTCGCGGTGGCGGGGCAGACGATCCTGGCCTACCTGCACGTCGACCTGCCCGCCCTCCAGGCGGCGGGCGGCCTGCTGCTGATCCTGGTCGCGCTGGAGCTGCTGACCGGCAAGGCGGACGACCCGAGCAACCAGGTCACCTCCAACATCGCGCTGGTACCCCTCGGCACCCCGCTGCTGGCCGGGCCGGGCGCCATCGTGGCGACCATGCTGTTCGTGCAGCAGGCCGGCGGCGCCGTCGACTACCTCGCCATCGGGCTCGCCATCGTCGCGGTGATGGTGACCGTGTGGGTGGTGCTGCGCTTCTCCGGCGGGATCGTCAAGGTGCTGCGCCCCGGCGGCATCGAGGTGCTGACCCGGATCGCCGGCCTGCTGCTGGCCGCCATCGCCGTGCAGCTCATCGCCGACGCGATCGCCGCGTTCGTGACCCAGTACCTCAACAACGCCTGAGCGGGCTCGTCCGGTGTCGTACCCGGATGGCAGGATTCTCCGGGTGCGACGACAGTCAGCAGCCAGTGGCTCCCGGGCTCCCCGACCCCGCGCCGAGCAGTCCGAGCAGCTCGGCTTCGAGGGCATGCCGGAGCGCCTGTTCGTCTGCACACCGAGCAAACTCGGCGCGTACGCGGACTGTCCCCGCCGCTACCGCTATGCCTACGTGGACCGGCCCGCGCCGCCCAAGGGCCCGCCGTGGGCGCACAACTCGCTCGGAGCGAGCGTCCACACCGCGCTGAAGAACTGGTACGCGCTGGCCCCCGACCGCCGCCGCCCCGAGGTGCTCGGCACGCTGCTCAAGGGCACCTGGGTCCGCGAGGGCTACCGCGACGACGAGCAGGAGCGCGACGCCTTCCGGCGGGCGCTGACGTGGCTGGAGAGCTACGTGGCGGGCCTCGACCCGGCCGACGAGCCGGTCGGCGTGGAACGGGTGGTCGCGGTCAAGACCGCGGTGCTCGCGTTCAACGGCCGCACCGACCGGATCGACTCGCGTCCCGGTCCGGACGGGCGGCCCGAGCTGGTCATCGTCGACTACAAGACCGGCCGCACCGGCCTCGACACCGACGACGCGCGCGGCTCGCAGGCGCTCGCGCTCTACGCGTACGCGGCCGAGCGGGTGTTCCGCAAGCCGTGCCGCCGGGTCGAGCTGCACCACCTGCCCACCGGCACCGTCGCCGCCCACGAGCACACGCCGGAGTCCCTGCACCGGCAGCTCACCCGCGCCGAGGACACCGCCCGCGACATCATGGCCGCCGAGCGCGCGGTGGCCGACGGCACCGACCCCGACGCGGCGTTCCCGGCCGAGCCGGGTCCGCGGTGCGGCTGGTGCGACTACCGGCGTACCTGCCCGACCGGCGCGCAAACCCCGGGCAAGGAGCCCTGGTCCGCGGTCGAGCGGTTCGCCGACCCGGAGTGAGTGTGCGGCACTGTCAGGCCGCGGCCAGGCGGGCGGCGCGCTCCTTGGCGGCCTGCTGCAACGGGCCCTCCCGGTAGCGCCGGGGCACCGCGGCCAGCGCCAGTCGCAGCGCCCGCGCGCTCAGGTCCGCCGACAGGGCGGTGGTGGGCAGGCCCAGCCCGCCGTAGAGCCGCAACGCCCACGGCGGCAGCATCCCCAGCGCGGTGGCGGCGATGCCGAAGTACGCCCAGCGCGGCGGCCCCAGGTTCAGGCCCACCCGCGCCGGCAGGCTGACCTTCCACGGGATCGGCGGCGCGGTCAGGAACACCGCCGTCTCGGCCGCCTCCCGGGTCATCCGCAACTGCGGGCGTACGTCCCGGTAGTAGTCCGCCACCTCGGCGGCGGTACCCGGCACGTCGTCCGGGTCCAGCCCGACCAGGGCCGCCGACCGGCGCTGCTCGGTGTAGTAGCCGTCCACCTCGTCGTCGGTGAGCGCCAGCCCCGCCCGTCGGGCGGTGCTCACGAACGACTCCACCTCGGTGACGTGCACCCAGCGCAGCAGGTCCGGATCGTCGACGCGGAACTCCTCACCGGTGAACGGGTCGGTGGCGCGCATCCGGGCGTGCCGCGTCCGCAGCCGTCGCCCGGCCGCCTCCGCCTCGGCGGTGGTGCCGTAGATCGTCGTCCCCACGTACGTCGCCGTGCGGACCAGCCGCCCCCAGGCGTCGGTGCGGTAGTTGCTGTTCTGCGCGACGCCGGCCATCGCGCGGGGATGCAGCGCCTGGAGGTAGAGGGAGCGCAGGCCGGCGACGATCAGGATCGGTTCCTCGTGCACCTTCCACGTGACCGATCCCGGACCGAAGAGGCCGAGGTCTTCGGTGTCCACCGATCAAGAGTGCCACGCGTCGTCGTCGGCCGTCCTCGGTGCGGCGGGCCGTCCTCGGCGCTCCGGTTCAGTCGTCGGCGGAGCGGCGGGACTGGCAGGCCGGGCAGAGGCCCCAGAAGGTCACTTCCGCCTCGTCCAGCTCGAAGCCGTGCGCCACGTTCGGGTCCAGGCAGGGGGCGCTGCCGACCGCGCAGTCCACGTCGGCGATCTCCCCGCAGCCCCGGCACACCACGTGGTGGTGGTTGTCGCCGACCCGGGCCTCGTACCGCGCGGGACTGCCGGCCGGCTCGATCCGACGGGACAGGCCGGCCCGGGACAGGGCGCCGAGCACGTCGTAGACGGCCTGGGTGGAGACCGAGTCGATCCGCCGGCGGACCCGCCGGGTGATCTCGTCCACCTCCAGGTGACCGCCGGCGGAGAGCACGTCCAGCACGGCGAGACGCGGCCGGGTGACCCGTAGGCCCCTCGACCGGAGCAGCTCCTCACCTGTGGACATGGATCCATGACAGCACGGGGCAGGCGGGCCGACAAGCGAGCGTTGTTCACCCGTGGCCGGGGCCACAGGTGAACCGGAGCCGCCACGCGTGCGTGTATCGAGGAAGGCGGCGTCACGCCGTACGCTGAGCGCGCCAAACCACCCACTCGCCGGAGGTGTCGGTGTTCAGGGAAATCAACGGTCTGCCGGTCCACGTGCTCGTCATCCACGCGGCGGTGGTGCTGGTGCCGCTGCTGGCACTGCTCGCCGTCGCGTACGGGGTGCTGCCCCGCTGGCGGCCCCGCCTCGGCTGGGCGGTCGCGGCGCTCGCCGTGGTCACCCCGATCGTCGCCTGGGTGGCGACCGAGTCCGGCGAGGAGCTGGAGGAGGCCCTGCGCGCGAAGGGCTACCCGCCGGACCGGCTGCAGCAGATCCACGAGCACGCCGAGTACGGCGACACGCTGTTCTGGTTCGCGCTCGGGCTCGGCGTGGTGGCGCTGCTGCTCGTGCTGTCGACGAGCCGCTTCGTCGCGGGCCGGAACCTGCCCCGCTGGCTACCGATCGTGCTCACCGTCGTGGTGGCGGTGCTCGCGGTCTTCGCGCTCGTGTACGTCTACCTGACCGGGGACAGCGGCGCCAAGATGGTCTGGGACGGCGTCGTCTGACCGCTGCGGGTCAGAACAGCACCCGCGAGCAGAGCAGGCAGGTGAGCAGCACCAGCACCACCGCCACGGCCGCCCCGATGCCGTAGGTGAGCCGCTGCGCGCGCTGCTCCGCCTGGTCCATCGCGGCCATGTCCTGCGGCGGGAGCCGGCGGGGCGGTGACGGCTGCACGTGTACCGGCGGCCGCCAGCCGGGCGGCGGAGGCGTGCTCGGCGGCGGTCCCGCGTATCCCGAGGGCGGCGGGCTGCCGGCGGGCGCGCCCCCGAACTGTGGGCCAACGGCGGGCGGGCCGGCGCCGGGCGTGCCCGGCCACGGGCCGCCGGCCACCGTCCAGCCGCCTGCCGCCTCCGGCCGGGCCCACGGGCTCTCGGTGGCCGCCTCGCGCGACCACGGGCTGGCGTTCCCGGCCGCCTCCGGGGTGCCGGCGGTTGGCCCGGTTGTCTCGACGCCCTCGGCGGCGGCCGGTTCCGCCGGGAGGGTGGCCGGTTCTGCTGGGAGGGCGGCCGGCTCGGGCTGCCCGGCGGGCCCGGCCGGTTGGTCCGGGCGTCGCCAGGTCTCGTCGTCGGGGCTGCCACCGCTCGGCGTCGTCACGCCGTCCGACGCTACCAACGCCCCGGGCCGGTCGGCCGCCCGACGCGTCGATCACCGCCACCCCGGCCCGTGGCGCCCGGTGTGTGGCGTTCCGACGGCTCCCGGCCCGGTACGGCCGGGCTCGGGGCGATCCGGCCGGTCCGGAGATCGAGCCGGCGGCCCGTTCGGCGGTATCGTTGCTGATCGTGACCGAACCCGCCATCCGGACACCGCGCGACGACGACCGCGTGGTCGACCTCAGCGACGACTTCGTGGTGCTGCCCGAGCAGACCAGCGACGACACCGACCGTGGCTGGGGCGAGCGCCCCGGCGGCAACGACGACTGGCTGCTCGCCGAGCGTCCCCCGCACTGGGGCTGATCGCGCCGCGGCGGGCTGCTCGCCGGCTCGCGTCAGCCGCGTACCACCACGGCGAAGCGGCTGCCTTCCGGCAACCCGACCGCCCGCCGGGCCTGCTCCGGCGGCAGCGCCAGGTAGAGCGCCGAGGAGCCGTCGACCGCTCCGGTGGCGCCGACCACGTCGAGCACCAGGGCGCGTGGAGCCAGCAGCGTGGGGTCGGGCGTACCGCCGGCCGGCACGACGAGCAGGTCGACCCGGGCACCCGGGCGCAGCACCGCGAGGGCGGCCGGCTCGGCCAGCCGGATCGGTACGCCGACCGCACCGGCCGGCAGGGCGGGGGTGCCGCCGGACGGCGACGCCGTCGCCGAGGCGGCCGGCAGGACACGGGGTGGTGGGCAGGACGGCGGCGTCTGGAGCACCGCGGCGGCCAGCCCCAGCAGCACCGCGACGAGCGTCACCCGCAGCAGCGTCCGGCGCCGGGGCAGCCCGCGCCAGCGGACCGGACGCAACGTCGCCTCGCCATCCGTCACCGCTGCCTCCCACCGCCGGCCGACCATCCGACCGCAGGCTAGGCCCCGCCGCCCGGCTCCCGCCGCCCCACCGCCCGCCCCTGTGGATAACCCGCCCGCTTGTGGAAAACCGTTCCCCGGGACCAGCGCGGAGGCCCGGTGCGGCCGGGACCGCCAGCTCGGGGAGGTTGCTGCTTCCGGGCCGGCGGATGCAGCAACCTCCCCGAGGTGGCGACCATTCGCCACCTTCCGACGCAGCAACCTCGCCGAGGTGGCGAGCATCCGCCACCGGCCGATGCGGCAACCTCGCCGAGCCCGGCGAGCATCCGCCGCGAACGGAACGTGGCCGCCCCCGAGCGGGAACGGCCACGTGTCGCGTGCGAGCAGCGGGTCAGGACGAGCTGGACGCCGCCGGTGCCTTGCTCGCCGTCGACCCGGAACCGGACGAAGAAGACGACCCGGACGAGGAAGACGAGCCGGACGACGAGGACGAGGAGTCCGACGACGACGAGGACGAGGACGACTCGGACTTGGCCGGATTGCTCGTGGTCGAGGAGCCGTTGTCGGAACCGGACGAACGGGAGTCCGTACGGTAGAAGCCGGAGCCCTTGAACACGATGCCCACCGAGTTGAAGAGCTTTCGCAGCCGCCCCTCACACGCCGGGCACTCGGTCAGCGGCTCGTCCGAGAAGGACTGCACCGCCTCGAGCTGGTGGCCGCACGCGGTGCAGGCGTACTGGTACGTGGGCACGTTCTCCTCCGGATCTTCGGCACGGCCTTCTGGCACTCGTGGTCTTCGAGTGCCAATGGTGCGTCATGACCCCCGCATTCGTCCAGCGGAAGCGCCCGGCCCCACACCCGGGACCGCCACCAGCCCGTCCGCCGGAGTGATCACACAGTGCACCGGGCGGTCGTGCGGCAGGGCGGGCACCGCCTCCACCAGTTCGCCGTCGTGCAGCAGTGCCACCGTCGGCACCGTGGCGGGCACCCGGGCCAGCGCGCGGTCGTACGAGCCGCCGCCGCGGCCCAGCCGGATACCCCGGCGGTCCACCGCCACCGCCGGCACCACGACCAGGGCGGCTCCGGCCACCGCGGTCCGCCCCCGGGGCGGTGCGGTCGGCTCGCGCAGACCCCGGCCGGCGGCGCGCAACGACTCCGGGCCGGTGTAACGGGCCCAGTCCAGGTCCAGGTCCTCGCGCAGCACCGGCAGCAGCAGTTCGGCGTCGGGCGGCAGCGCGGCGAGCAGCACGTCCGGCAGGTCGTGCCCGCCGGGCTCGGAGGCGACCGGCACGTACGCGCTCATCCTGGCCGGGCGCAGGCGGCGTACCAACGTCACCAGCTCGGCCTGGACGGCGGCGGCCGCCACCGCGCGGTCGGCCGCGGACAGCGACCGGCGCGCGGCGAGTAGCGCGATGCGCATCTCCCGCTTCGCATCGTGCGCTTCATCCGAAAATTCCGGCACGCAACACTCCTGACGCAACGCTTGCCTAATGGTCGCTCTGTGTCAGCATCGCACCAAGGGAGCGGAACTTCCGGGGGGAAGATTGACGCTACGCGGGCGGTTGACGGCGGCTTTCCTCGCGGTGGTCCTCGGCCCCGTCCTGCTCGGCGCGTTCTTCGTCGGGACCACGCTCAGCGCCGTCGACCGCAGTCGTGCCACCGAACGGCTGGGCCTGGCCGCGGCCGGTGTGCGTACCTCGATCGACGCGCTCTGCCAGCAACTCCGCGCGGCCGCCGACGCGGTCGCGCTGGTCGGCGACCCGGTCGTCCGGTCGCGCGCGGCCGACCAGGTGGTCGCCCGAGGGCTGGCCGCCGCCGTGCTGATCGCCGACGCCGCCGGCCGCACCACCTACACCACGCCGGACGGACCGGCCGGGCGCTGGCAGGACTGCGCCGGCGCACCAGCCACCGGCGTCGCGGCGCTCTCCGCCCAGGTCCGGCTCCGCGACCCGGCCGGCACCGACCTGGGCGCGGTCGCCGCCGCCCAGCCCGTCGACCGGGCCTTCGTGGCGCGGCTCGCCGCCGTGACCGGCGTCGGGGTCACCCTCCTCGACGACCCCGGCGGCATCACCCACACGACCGAGGACCAGGGGGTACGCGCAGCGGTGCTGGCCGCCGCCGGCAAGGCGGACGGGAACCGGGTGACAGGCACCGGCGACGGCCGGTACGTGCGGCGGGTCGGTCCGTCTCCCGGTCAGCCGCTCCCACTGGTGCTGTCGGTGCCGGGGGAGCGCGCGCCCGGCCTGTACGGGGCGCTGATCGCCGCCGTCGCGCTCGCCGCCCTGCTCGCCGTGCTGGCGGCCTGGCGGCTGGCCCGGGTGACCACCCGGCCGCTCGGTGAGCTGGCCGGCGCGGTGGACCGGGTGGCACGCGGCGACCTGAGCGCCCGGGTGCCGGTGCGCAGCCGCGACGAGATCGGGCGGCTCGCAAGCGCGTTCAACCGGATGACCCGGGAGACCGGCACCTACGTGACGGCGCTGACCAGCAGCCGCGACCAGCTCCGCAACCACCTCGCGGTGCTCGGTGACACGCTCGCCAGCACGCACGACCTGCAACGCATCCTGCGGGTGATCCTGGACAGCGCGATCGCCGCCACCGGCGCCCGGGCCGGCGCGGTGCTGCTCGTCGACGGCGACGGCGTCCTCGTCGGCCGGTGCGTGGAAGGGCTGACCGGGCGCTGGCCGACGAGCGACCCGGCCGACCCGGCGACGCTGCGGGTCGCGGTCGGCGCCGGGGTGCTCGGCGCGGTGGCCGCCACCGGCGAACCGCTGCGCGGACGGTGGGCGCCGCCGGACACGCCGACCGGGGAGCCGACCTGCGAGACGTACGTGGCCGTGCCGTTCGCCACCCCCGGCGGCACCGAGCCGCGCGGCCCGGACCGGCCCGGCCACCCGCCCGCCGACGGCGACCCGCCCGGCTCGGCCTGCGCGGCGCTCGGCGTACTCGTGCTCTACGACCGGCTCGGCGGGCACGGGTTCCACGACGACGACGTGGTGACGCTGCGGACGTTCGCCGGGCACGCGGCGGTCGCGGTGGAGAACGTCCGGGTGCACGAGGAGGCCCAGCGGCTCTCCCTCACCGACCCGCTGACCGGGCTGTGGAACTACCGCTACCTGCGTGAGTCGATCCGCCGCGAGGTGGAGCGGGCGAACCGGTTCGGCCGGATGCTCAGCGTCCTCGCGCTCGACCTGGACCGGTTCAAGAACGTCAACGACACCTGGGGCCACGCCGCCGGGGACGCCGTGCTGGTCGAGTTCGCCCGCCGGGTACGCGGCGTGATCCGCGAGGTGGACCTGGCGTTCCGGCAGGGCGGCGAGGAGTTCGTGGTGCTGCTGCCGGAGACCGACGCCCGGGGCGCCACGATCGTCGCCGAGCGGCTCGGCGCGGTGGTACGCGACCAGCCGGTGACAGTCGAGGGGAGCGGCGACGAGCCGGTGCGGGTGCCGGTGACCGTCTCCATCGGCATCGCCGTCTACCCGGACCACGCCGCCGGCGGCCAGCAGGTGCTCGACGCCGCCGACGACGCGTTGTACGCGGCGAAGGCCGCCGGACGCGACGGCTACCGGCTCGCCCCGGCGCCCGATCCGGTGCCCACCCAGGAGATCCCGGTGGTGGCCGCCGGTGTCAGCCCGCCGGACGGGCTGCCCCGGGCCGGCGCGGCGGACCCGGCGGGCACCGTCCAGGGCGGCGCGTCTTCCGGTCCTCACCCGCCGCGGCAGAGCCGTGGCCGATAGTCTCGCGACATGTCGGAGCACTCAGCGAACCCCTCAGCGACCCCCGGTCGCTCCCGCGCGGTCAAGGCCGTGATCCCGGCCGCCGGCCTGGCCACCCGGTTCCTGCCGGCCACCAAGGCGGTTCCCAAGGAACTGCTGCCGGTCGTCGACCGCCCGGTCCTGCAGTACATCGTCGAGGAGGCCGCGCAGGCCGGCATCGACGACATCCTGCTGATCACCGGTCGCGGCAAGACCTCGATGGTGGACCACTTCGACCGCCGGCCGGACCTGGAGGAACGGCTCGCCAAGAAGCCCGAGCTGCTGGCCGAGGTCAAGCGCACCGAGGAACTCGCCGCGATCTACACGGTCCGCCAGCCGGAACAGCTCGGTCTCGGCCACGCCGTCGGGTACGCCGAGTCGCACGTCGGCGACGCGCCCTTCGCGGTGCTGCTCGGCGACGAGTTCGTCAAGCCGTCCGAGCCGCTGCTGCCGGCCATGCTGGAGCTTCAGGCCCGCACCGGCGGCGTGGTGCTCGCGTTCTTCGAGGTCGACCCGGCCGAGACCAGCCGGTACGGCATCGCGTCGGTCGAGCCGGCCGAGTCGGAGTACGCCGACATCGCCGAGGTCGTCAAGGTCACCGGCATGGTGGAGAAGCCCAGCCCGGCCGACGCCCCCAGCAACCTCGCCGTCCTCGGCCGGTACGTGCTCCCCGGGAGGATCTTCGACGCGATCCGGCGTACCCAGCCGGGCAGCGGCGGCGAGATCCAGCTGACCGACGCGATGGAGCTGCTGCGTACCGAGGGGGTGCCGGTGCACGCCATCGTCTACCGGGGCACCCGCTACGACACCGGCATGCCGCTCGGCTACCTCCAGACCGTGGTGCAGATCGCCGCCGAGCGGGACGACCTGGGCGCCGAGTTCCGCAAGTGGCTGACCGAGTTCGTCAACAACGGTGACGAGACAGTCACCGCAGCCGTCCTCAACGGCATCCGCGACGCGTCCGGCGGTGCCGATACATGACCGCGACGGCCGACGCCGAGGCGGCCGCGAACGAGTTGACGCCGCTCGCCGACTACCTGGGCAGTGTGCTGCGCAGGTTACGCGCGCTGCCTCCACTCGACCTCGACCTGACCCAGGCATACGGCAACGTGCTCGCCGAGGACGTGGTCGCCCCGCACTCGTACCCCGCCTTCGACCAGGCGGCGGTGGACGGGTACGCCGCGCGCTGGGAGGACATCTCCGGTGGGAGTCGGGGGCCGGGCTACGTCCCGGCCCCCTCCGGTATGCCCGGCGGCCGCAGCATCCGCCTCAACGTGGTGGGTGACCTGGGCGCGGCGAGCTGGCGGCCGGTCCGGCTCACCCCCGGCTCCTGCTTCTCGGTGGCGGCGGGCGCGCCGCTGCCGATCGGCGCGGACGTGGTCGTCCCGGTGGAGTGGACCGACCAGGGCATGGCCGCCGTCGAGATCTTCCGCGCCCCCAAACGGGGGTACGGCCTGCGCCGCGCCGGCGAGGAACTGGTCGCGGGCACGCTGCTCGCCCGCGCCGGCGCGTACGTCTCACCGGCCCTGGTCGCGGTGTTCGCCGCCACCGGCATCGGGCACGTGGTGGTGCGGCCCAGCCCGCGCGTGGTCATCGTGGCGACCGGCGACGAACTGGTGGACGTGGGCCGGGGCAGCCAGCCCGGGCAGGTGGTGGACACCAACTCGCACGCGCTGACCGCGGCGGCGGCCGAGGCGGGCGCGCTCGCGTACCGGGTGGGGATCTGCGACGACGACCCGGAGGCGCTGCGCGGCCTGCTGGAGGACCAGACGCTGCGCGCCGACCTGATCATCACGACCGGCGGCACCGGCACCGGCCCCGGCGACATGGTCCGCCGCATCCTGTCCCGTCGCGACGGCGGCCGGGCCGGGCCGGTCACCTTCACAGAGGTGGCCCTCTATCCCGGAACGGCCCTCGGGTTCGGTACGGTCGGCGCCGAGGAGGTGCCGGTGGTGTGTCTTCCCGGTGAGCCCGGCGCGGCGCTGATCGGCTTCGAGGTGCTGGCCCGGCCGGCCATCCAGCTGCTGGCCGGGGCCGAGCCGGTGTTCCGGCCGAGCGTCCGCGCCCACCTGCTGGAGACGGTCTCGTCCCCGGTGGGCCTGCGCGAGTTCCGGCCCGCGCACGTGGCCGAGCGGCGCGGCGGCGGGTACACGGTGCAGCCGCTCGCCGGTGGCCCGTACACGCTGTCCGGCCTGTCCGACGCGAACGGCCTGCTGGTGCTCGGCGAGCGGGTCACCACCGCCGCCGCCGGGTCTACGGTGGATGTTCTCCTGCTGGACCGGCGCCGGTGAGCGCGAGGAGTGAGCTTGCGAGCCCCGCAGTCGCGAGCGAAAGGCCGGCTCCGTGAGGTTCCGGCGGGCGCCGGGGTGGCCGGCGGTGCTGGTGGACGGTCCGGTGGTGCTGCGGCCGTACCGGCGATCGGACGCCACCGCCTGGTCGGAGATCCGGCGGGCGAACCGGGAGTGGCTGGCGCCGTGGGAGTCCCATGTGCCCGGCGGCTGGTACGAGACGAACTCGCCCGCAGCGTTCCGCCTGGTGCACGCCGACCAGCGCAAGTCCGCGCGTACCGGTGAGGGCATGCCGTTCGCCGTCTGCCTGCGCGAGAACGGGCAGGAGCGGCTGGTCGGCCACGTGAACGTGGGCAGCATCGTGCGGCGGGCGTTCTGCTCCGGGTACGTGGGCTACTGGGTGGACTCCCGGGTGGCCGGTCGCGGCGTGATCCCGACCGCTGTGGCGCTCGCCGTGGACCACGCGTTCGGGCCGGGCGGTCTGCACCGGATCGAGGTGAACATCCGGCCGGAGAACACGCCGTCCCGGCGGGTGGTGGAGAAACTCGGCTTCCGCGAGGAGGCCTATCACGTGCGCTACATGCACATCGACGGCGCGTGGCGCGACCACATCGGATACGCGATGACGGGCGAGGAAGTAGTAGCCGAGGGCGGCTTGCTGGCGCGGTGGCACCGCGTACGTGACAACCGCCGCTGAGGCGAACGCCCGGCGCGGCGCACTGTGAACCGGGTCGGCGGCCCGTAACCTCAAGTAACTGCAAGCTGTGGCAAGCGCTGCCCGCCCGCACGAAGTGCGCCGTAAACGACGGTCGACGGAAGAAGTTGCGGCGGTCGGCGCTCGCCGGAGAACTTTGGTGACGGGAGGGGTGAGGGTGCCCACGTCGGTGCTCCTCGCCGTCCTCGCCGCCGCCGGTCTGCTCGCCCTCGCTCCGGCGCTGGTCCGCCGGTACGACGCCACCGAGCGGCTGGTGGCGGAGCGGGCGCAGTCGACGGCGCGGGTGCTCCAGCGCCGGCGTCGACGGCGCACCGTGCCCGGGCGGCGACCGCTGCACCCGCCGCGCTCCCTCGTTGTGACCCTCAGTGAAGACTTCGACACGGGTAGTCTTGCCCGTCCGGTCTCCGCGCCGCCGCTGCGCCGGCGCTCCGGGCGACTCCGGCCCGTCTCCGCGGTGCCGGCCCAGTCCCGCCGACGGCACCCGCCCCGCCGACGGCACACCCCGGCGATCTACCGCCGGCGCCGGGTGCTGGCCGCGCTGCTGCTGCTCAACCTGGTCGAGCTGGGCGGCGTGGTGCTCGTCGGACCCGGGTTCTGGATCAGCGTCTCGGTCACCGGCACGCTGCTCGTCGCGTACGTCGTACACCTGCGGCAGCGTGCCCTGGCCGAGCGCCGGCGGCGGCGTGCGGACGCCCGCGAGGCGGCCTGGCTGGCCGCCCGCCAGGCCGAGGTGCGCCGCGAGCAGGCCCGGCGCGCGGCGGCCCGGCGGGAGGCGCAGCGCCGGCTGGCCGCCCAGCGCGAGGCGGTCCGGCGTACGGCGATGGGGCTGGACCGTCCCGCGGACCTGCCACCGGCGGCGAGCGGCGGCTCGGTGTCCTACCGGCGGGCAGGTGGCCTGCGCGGACGCCCCTACCAGTCCGGCCGAGGCGCCTGACCGCCTCGCCCGCCTCGTCGCGCGCGGTTCCTTGGCGATCTTGGAAGCTTTGGGTCCCTCCGGGGGCCTTTTCCTTCCAAGATCTACGGGGCGGCGGGGCGGTTCGCGTCGTGGGGGCGCGACCTGTTAGCCTTGTCGTCGGCCCGCCCGGTGAAAGCCGGGTGGGACCGACGCTGGTTCGCCGGCGGAGGGGCTGTGGCGCAGACCGGTAGCGCACCTCGTTCGCATCGAGGGGGTCAGGGGTTCAAATCCCCTCAGCTCCACCCAGTTCAAAGGCCGTTTCCGCCAGTCGGAGACGGCCTTTTTCGATCTCGTACGGGGCAGCCCACCGGAACCACGTACACTGCTAGCTTGGCTCTCTTCGGCGCACAACAGGGAAGCGCACATGCCTGACGTGGCCCTCATCGCCGGGCCGGTCATCGACCTGGCTTCCGCTGCGTCGGCGCTGGCAGGCGCCTTCGGCCTGCAGGTCGTCAGCGCAGGCAATGTCTTCCGCGAGCATGTACAGCAGCAGACTCCGCTGGGCGAAGAGGCGAACGGTTATATGCAGGCCGGACAGCTTGTCACCGACGAACTGATGGTCAGAGCCGTCGCCGGCGCACTAGCCGACGTCGACGGTGGCTGGGTGCTGTACGGCTTCCCTCGCACGATCCGTCAGGCCGAGTTGCTGACGCGGAGCGGCCATGTTCCCGACACAGTGATCGAACTCGTCCTGACTGAGGACCAACTCCACCTCGCCGTTCAGCGCCGGGTGGAACGACGGATGGAACTCGATCCCCAGGTCGCCGTGCGACGCCAGGAACTCCTGCTCACCTACGCGCATGCACAGGAGAACCACCAGGCGCAGATGGAGCCGTTGCGCGACTACTACCGTGCCCGTGGCCTGCTGCAGACCGTCAGCGGCTTCGGCGATTCCGAAGACGTAGCAGTCAGATTGATCCCTGTCGCCTGCCAAGGCCAACGCCGTCCGTGAAATCGAGCAGGTAGGCCGGGCGGCGGGCGAGGCGCTTCCTCACGTTGTCAGGGCGGCCCTGAATGGGCCGCACGCGCTACCACCTGGGCGCGCGGCCCTTGCTCCGCCGGCGTTCCGAAGCTGGCCGCCCAACACGCCGCCGTCAGTCGAACAGGCCGTCGAGCGCCTTCTGTTCGAGGTCGCGCCAGCGCTCGGCGTCCTTCAGCGCCTTGGCGATCTCCTTCTCGTCGAGGTGGTGGGCGCCCTCCTCGCGGATGCACGCGACGCTGAACGGCCCGCCGACCGACGGCGAGGTCCGCTCCAGGGCCTCCAGCACCCGCACCACGCCCACCACGCCGTACTCGACGGGGCGCGTGGTCATCCGGAAGTGGGACAACAGCGCGCCGGCCTGCTGGGCCATGGGCGCGCCGGAGCCGATGGCGTGGAAGCCCACGTCCTCGTAGCGGCCGATCAGACCGTTGGGGTTGATCTCCACGATCCACGGCCCGCCCTGGCTGTAGCCGGCCGCGAGCAGGTACGCCGACACCCCGCCGCCGCTGCCCTCGCCCGGTACGTCCGGGATGTAGTTCTCGTAGTGCTTCTTGAAGACGGGCAGGACGCGCTCCTGCAGCTCGTCGCCGATGTCCGGTGCTTCGAGGATGGCGGTGGCCGAGTCCTGGAGGAGGGGGCGCAGGTCGTTGAGCACTCCCCGCGCGCCGCTGCCGCCCCAGGCGGCGCAGTCGCCCAGCGGGTGCAGCTTCTGGGCGGGGAAGCTCAGACCGCGGTCGCTCTCGGTGATCTGGGAGTCGGCGCCGATCACCACCCCGTCTTTGCAGACAACGGCGAGTACGACGGTCATGAGGTCCTCCTGGGCAGGGGTGCGGGGTTGGGCGCGACGTACCCGGCATCCCGCTTGCCTACACCCCGGCAGGTGTCGGCCCGCTCACTGCCCCGCGGAGTCGGGTCAGTGTTTCCGAGGTATCGGGGCAGTGCCGCACACGTACGTCGCTGACTCGAGAAGCTCTGGAGTCAGCCGGACCCCGGTGAGGTGCTCAGCGAGGGCGAACGCCGCCTCCGTGTTGACCGAGTAGTCGGCGTCGTCATCCTCGCTGAGGTCGAAACCGGCCTGCCGCATCGCCTCCACCAGGCCGTCGGGGTCGCTGCCGTCCCGGTGTGCAGGAAACAGCGGCTCGAAATGCAGTCGAAGGACTCCGTCGTCGAGCCAGAAGAAATGATCGACCGCGTTGACGTTGCGGAAGTGGGACACCAGGCGAGTTCCTCGGGAGAGCGGGACGATCACCTCGTCGAGGGTGCCGAGGTAACCGTTGGGTTCGATGGCGAGTGCCCAGTCACCGGCCGCGGTCACGCCGACGAACGCCCGCTCACCGTCGTGGTCCTTCCATGCGTCGTACGCGGGTTCGAGCAGCTCCGCAGCACCTCGCACAAGGGACTCCTGCCGCGCGCCCAGTCTGCCCAGCAGCTCGTCCGGCGTCAGCCCTTCGACCAGCGTCAAGCAGTAGGCCTCCATCAGGCCAGGGAAGCGGTCAGTCAACCAGGCGTAGTCCGACGCGGTAGCGCTCACGTCCGGATCATCGCAGGCGCCACCGACACTCCTGACGGCCGCGGCTCAGCGGGTTGGCCGGCGTCCGACTCAGGTGACGTCGGCCGCGGTGAGGAAGAACGTGACTGCGTACGTGAACCGGCCCGCGTCGACGGCATGGTCGAACTGGTCTTCGAACGCGCGAGCTTCGCCGGGTTGGAGTACGCCGCGTTGAGCCGCTGTGGCGGCCCAGCTGCGCAGGCCCAGAACGTTGTCGGCGGCGGCCGGGTCGCGAACCAGCAGCGTGCGGGGCTCGACGGTGATGTCGGCCAGGCCGAGCGTGGCGAGAATGCCGGCGTGCTGGTGGGCCAGGGTGCCGTTGCGGAGGAGGACGTCGGCCCGGAACCGCAGCACACGTCGCGCCAGATCCTGGTCGGCGATGTCGAGCACCTGCGTGTCATAGTCGGGGTCCGCGAGGACGATGCGGCCACCCGGCCGGACGACCCTGACGAGTTCCCCGATCGCGGCGTGGGGATCGGCGAGATGTTGCACGGTGCGGTCGGACCAGGCACCGTCAAAGGAGTCGTCGAGGAACGGCAGCCGGTGGGCGTCGGCGACGGCGCATCGCGTCAAGCCGCGCGCCTGCATGGCGGCAGCCATGGTGACGGCGCGGTCCACTGTCACCACGTCGGCGTCGTGTTCGTCTCGAAGGTGGACCGCACTCGCCCCGGTGCCCGCACCGACCTCGACGTAGCGCCGGCCGGGCGCCGGGTGGAGCAACTCCCGGACCCGATGCTGATATGCCTGGTAGAAGGGCTCGTCGGTCAGGCGGTCGAGTACGCCGACCCACGAGTCCGGGTCTGGCTGCCGGTCGACATCGGTGAACCCGTGCACGGTCCGGAGCCTAGTGCGCCGCCGCCGGCTGATCCGGCAACCGCGTGGGGTGCATCGTGAGGTGGATCAGCCCGTGCTCCTCGTGCACCGTGCAGCTCAGTTCGTAGGGATCGGCGGCGCCGACGTGGAAGACGAGTGTGACTCGATCCCGTACGAATCTCTCCGTGTCGATGGGCTTGCCGAAGACGCCGGTGATGTCTTGTTGATCCAACCCTGCCCGGAGGGGGAGTCCGAGCGCGTCGAGCATGCGTTGAGCCGTCGCCTCCGGCAGGGCCGCGAGGTCGATCGCTACCGAACGCGTTACGCCGGGATCCGACTCAAGGCGAAGCCACTCGGTGAAGCCGGATGCCTCCCCGACCCAGCGACGCCCCAGGTACTCCCAGCCGCGAAGCTCCTCCAGGTCTTCCGCCGCCAGGAATTGGGCGAGGTGAAGCTGGCCGAAGGCGTCATGCGAGATCCTCAACGGGGTGCCCCGTCGCTATCCGGCCTCGGTGAACAGGTCGGCGTAGCGGGCCAGGTACAGCGGCCAGCCCTGATCGTGGCCGACGCCGTCACGAACCGACTCCCAGCCCGGACCGTGCCGGTCCAGGTTGCGGTGCTCCAACTCGACCCGGGTGCGCTGCGGTGTCTCGGCGACGAACCGGACCTCGACCTCGCTGGCGTTGTCCAGATCCTGTTCGAGCTGCCATGCCGGGCTGATGTCCCAGCTGAAGACGAGCCGGTCCGGCGGCTCGAAGACGAGGATCCGCGCCCAGGCGCACTCGCTGCCGTCCTCGGCGCGGTCGTAGATGTGCCCACCGACCTTCGGCTCGAACACCGTCTCGGCGATCGGCGACGACAGCAGGTTGTGCTCCTTCGGCTTGAAGTCGCCGAACCGCTCCGTGAACACCGCGAAAGCCCGCTCTACCGGCGCGTCGACCACGATCTGCTGCCGCACCACCGCATCCGTTCGACTCATGATTCCTCCTCGTCAGGGCGCTCGGCGACATCCTTGAAGCCGTCCAACGCGCGGCTCCAGTAGGTGTCGAGCTGATCTCGTAGGGCGGCCACGCCGGCGGGATTGAGCCGGTAGACACGCTTTGTGCCCGCCGTGCGGTCCGTCACGAGGCCGGCGTCCTTCAGCACCCGCAGATGCTGCGACACCGCCGGCCGGCTGACCGGCAGCACCGCGGCCAGTTCGCCGACCGCCCGCGGCTGCTCCGCGAGACACGCGATGATCGCCCGCCGCGTCGGGTCGCCCAGGGCGTCCCATCCGTCCTCGGTTCGGTAAGTCCCCACGAACGGTAAGCTATGGCTTACCATTGGCGTTCGTCAAGCCTGAAAAGCAGGTCACTGTTGCCACAGGAACGCCGCCGTCGAGCACGGCCGGCAGCGGAATCCGTACCCGCAGCCACCGCCACCGAAGTTGAAGCCGGTGCGGTGATCGTGGCCTTCCTCGAGCTGGACGACGAACGACATGGGCAGGGCGCAGGCGGGACAGGCGGGCGTCTGGTCGAACTGGAGCCACGCCGGCAGTCCGCCGAGTTGCCCGAGGACGTCTCGCAGCGGTCGGCCGGACTCACTGCGCCACCGTTCGCGCGCCTCGTCGTAGCCGTCGGAGTCCTGCATCGGCACGTACGTGACGGCGGACGTCTCGGCCGCCAGGACGGTGTCGCCGGAGGGCACGGCAGACGGAGCCAGCGCCCCGGAAGGGAAGACGAACGCGCGATTGCCGCCGGCGGCCGCATCCCACTCGTCGCACAGGCCCGGATCGTTCTGGCACATGAAGATCGACAGGAGTTCGTTGTCGGCCGCGTCGATGTCGTCGAGCCGGACCTGGGCCAGGAACTGCATCGGCCCGTCGCACTCCCCGCACAGTGGCCAGTCGAAGCCCGCGGGCACGAGCGGAACACCACCGGTACGCGTGCCGGGCGCATCCGGCGCCGTGTCACCGCTGTAGATCATCAGAACCGTCACGCGGCGCAGCATAGGGGAGCGCGGATGCGCTCGGACCCGCCCGGCACCCGGCCCGCAGCCGGGCGGCCGGCTGGAGTCACGTCCGTTGGTAGCCTGACGCCTCCCGTACGACGGATGGAGTCTGCCCGGTGCTCAGGATGGTGCTGCGGAGGCTGGGCGCGGCGGGCGCGGTCTGCGTGGTGGCCGCGTGCGGACCCTCGACTGCCGATCCAGCGGATCGTTCGGCGGGCGAAGCCGTCCCCGCCACGGCCCAGGCGATCGGCACGCCCACCACCGGGCAGCCGTCCGCGATTCCGGCGACCGGCGGCGCCGGCTACTCCGCGTCGTTGTCGGCGCGGCTGGTGACCGCTGACGCGCTGCCACCGGGATTCACTGTGGACATCGCGACGGTCATGGCTCCGGATGCGGGCCGGCAGCGCCCCGGGCCCGAGGTGCCCTGTGCGGACATGATTCCGCTGTTGTCGGCCAGCCGGCTGACCGGCACTCCGTCGGCGATGGCCGCCGCCACAGTCAGCTCTGCCGAGGGCCCCGACTACCCGTGGGTGGCGAACGAAGTCCTCCGGACGTACGCCGACGACGGCGCCCGAGGGGCGATGGCGGACCTGCGGACGTTTATCAGCAGGTGCCCCACCGTCGCGTCACCGAGCCAGGACGGAGGCAGCTACCGTTTCGCGGTGGTACCGGGGCCGCGACTGGGCGACGAGAGCATGCGCGTCGACTCCAGCACGAATTCCGGATCGATCATCCTGGAATGGGACAGCATCCTCGTCCGGCTCGGCACCACCCTGGTGGTCGTTCATGAGCAGGGCAACGAGCCCGGCGGCGACGATCACCTTCCCCGACTCGCCGAAGCCGCGCTGCGCAGCTACCAGACGACCGGACCCTGAACGCCCTCGGGCGTTCGGCGGCAGCTCACCTCGTCGCGCCGCCGAACCATCTGGTCAGCGCATCCTCCAGCGTCTGCTGGTCGTCACCCACCCAGACCACGTGCCCGTCCGGCCGCAACAACACCGCCGGCACGTCCAGCTCGTCGCCGGTGCCGGCGACGTGCCCGACCCGGTCGCCCCAGCCGTCGACCGACAGCTTCCCGGTCCCGTCGAGCAACAACCCACCGCCGGTACGCATCAGCTCGTACAGGCGTCCCTCCCGCAGCGGTACGTCGCGCAGCCGCCGCCCGAGCAGGGCGTGCCCCTCGCCGACGTCGTACCGGACGCTGATCGCGGTGACCTTCTCGATCAGGAAGCGGTTGACCTCGTCGAAGTCCATGAGCTGCGTCAGCACCTCCCGTACCGCCTGCGGTCCGGGCTCGTTCGTGGTCAGCAGCATCTGCGCGCGGGTGTTCGTCAGCACGTCGGCCGCGACCGGGCGCCGCTCGGTCTCGTAGGTGTCGAGCAGGCCGTCCGGCGCCCAGCCGTTCACCGTCGCCGCCAGCTTCCAGCCCAGGTTGAACGCGTCCTGGATGCCCAGGTTGAGCCCCTGCCCGCCGAGCGGTGGGTGGACGTGCGCGGCGTCGCCGGCCAGGAAGACCCGCCCGACCCGGTAGTGCTCGGCCAGGCGGGTCGCGTCGCCGAACCGGGACAGCCAGCGGGGGGAGTGCACGCCGAAGTCGGTGCCCGCGTACGCGGTCAGTTGCCGTTTGAAGTCGTCGAGTGTCGGCGGCACCGACGTGACGTCGGCCGCCGGTACGACCACCCGGAACACGTTGGGCCTGCCGGACGGCCCGAGCCCGAACCGCTTCTCGGTGCGGCGTACCTCGGTCATGATCCGGGTGATCTCGTCCGGCGGCGCTGTCACCTCCATCTCGCCGAGCAGCGTGTCGACTCTCGACGGCTCGCCGGGAAAGCCGACGCCGAGCAGCTTGCGGACGGTGCTGCGCCCGCCGTCGCAGCCGACGACGAACCGCGCCCGCAGCGGCGGCACGCTCGCGTCGTCGAGGTGGACCGTCACGCCGTCGTCGTCCTGCTCCAGCCCGGTCACCGCAGTGCCGCGCCGGATCTCGGCGCCGACCTCGGCGGCGTGGTCGGCGAGCAGCCGGTCGGTGAGCGTCTGCGGGATGCCGAGGACGTACGGGTGGGCGGTGTCCAGATCGGCGGGCGCGGGCTTGTCGATGCCGGCGAAGAATCCCCGGATCGGGTGCGTGCCGCCGTGTTCCCGGAACCGCTCCAGCAGCCCGCGCTGGTCCATCACCTCGATGCTGCGGACGTGCAGCCCGAGCGAGCGCACGTACGGCGGCGGCTCGGCGTCGCGCTCCAGCACGAGCACGCCGACGCCCTGAAGGCGCAGCTCACTCGCCAGCATCATGCCGGTCGGCCCACCGCCGACCACGATCACGTCGAACACATCTTCCCCCGTGCCGAGAGTCAGGCGACCGTCCCCTTCGGTGGCACGAAGCCGCCGGAGAGGGAGCGGATGCGTGCCACGAGCGCAGCGACGATCGGCTGGTGGTCGAATCGACCATAGCCGCCGTGCCGGAAAGCGCGGGCCTCGAAGAACAGGCAGGCGCGCAACCCGGTGGTCGGGTGGCCGACGCTACAACCGCCGGGCAACCCGGTCAGCCGCGGCGGAACGTGCGGCGGTAGGTGTCCGGCGGTACGCCGACGGTGCGCTGGAAGTGGCGGCGCAGTGTCGTCGCCGTACCCATGCCTGATGCCTCGGCGACGGCGTCGATGCCGTCGTCGGTGTTCTCCAGCAGTTCCTGCGCCCGGCGGATGCGCTGCGTGGCCAGCCACTGCGACGGCGTGGTGCCGGTCGCGGCGGTGAAGTGCCGGACCAGGTTGCGGGTGCTCATGGTCGCCTGGCGGGCCAGGTCGGCGACTGTGAGCGGGCGGTCCAGCCGCGCCATCGCCCAGGGGAGCAGTGCGGCGAGCGGGTGGTCCTCGCGGGCCGGGACCGGGGTGGTGACGTACTGGGCCTGGCCGCCCGCGCGGTGCGGCGGCACCACCAGGCGGCGGGCGACGGCGTTGGCGACGGTCGAGCCGTGGTCGCGGCGGATCAGGTGCAGGCACAGGTCGATCGCGGCGGCCTTGCCGGCGGAGGCGAGTACGTCGCCGTTGTCCACGTAGAGCACGTCCGGGTCGACCTGCACGCGTGGGTAGCGGGCGGCGAGCGCGCCGGTGTGCGCCCAGTGGGTGGTGGCGCGCAGCCCGTCGAGGATGCCGGCGGCGGCGAGCACGAACGCGCCGGTGCAGAACGAGACCATCCGTGCGCCCGCCTCGTGCGCGGCGCGGACCGCGTCGACCAGGTCGGACGGCGGCTCGGCGTCGGTGTCCTCGATCGCCGGGACGATCACCGTGTGGGCGCGGGCGAGGTGGTCCAGCCCGTGGTCGGGCGTGACCGCGAACCGGCCGACGCCGACCGGGCCGGGACCGCAGACCACCAGGTCGTACCAGGGGTCGGCCAGGCCGGTCGGGTCGCGCACGAAGATCTCGCAGGCCGCCGCCAGCTCGAAGTGCAGCATCCCGTCGGTGGCGGCGAGCGCGAGCAGGGTCATGTCCGAAACTGTACGGGCATTGGCGTTTGAGCCACTGTCCCGGCTCTCGGTTCCCGGCGAGGATCATTCCAGTCGATCTTCGAGGGGGAACGTCATGCAGGTGGCGGTGTTCGGGGCGTACGGGCACACCGGACGGTTCGTGGTGGCGGAGCTGCGGGAGCGGGGATACGAGCCGCTGCCGGTGGGACGCGACGCCGGGAAGCTTGCGGCCGCGTTCCCGGGGGCGGCGCAGCGGGTGGCGTCGGTCGACGACCCGGCCACGCTGGACCGGGCGCTGGCCGGGGTGGCGGCTGTGGTCAACTGCGCCGGGCCGTTCGCCTCGACCGCCGGGCCGTTGATCGAGGCCGCGTTGCGGGCCGGGATCCCCTACGTCGACGTGGCGGCCGAGATCGAGGCGAACCGGGACACGTTCGCCCACTACGCCGAGCGCGCCGAGGCCGCGGGAGTCGCTGTGGTGCCCGCCATGGCGTTCTTCGGCGGGCTGGGCGACCTGCTGGTCACCGCCGCGATGGGGGACTGGACGGCGGCCGACGAGGCGCACGTCGCGTACGGACTGAGCAGCTGGCACCCGACGGCCGGGACGGTCGCCTCCGGCGTCGTCTCGCGCGAGCGCCGCGACGGCCGGCGGGTCCGCTTCACCGACGGGCGCCTGGTGTACGCCGACGGCGACCTGCCCCGGCGGGACTGGGAGTTCCCGGCGCCGCTCGGTGTCCGGCCGGTGCTGGGCGAGTTCACCATGGCCGACGTGGTGACGGTGCCGAGCCACCTGGACATTCCGGAGGTGTGCACGTACATGACCGTAAACGCGGCGGGGGACCTGGCCGCCGGGGACGCTCCGGCCGCTGTTGACGAGCGCGGCCGGTCGGCACAGACGTTCACCGTCGACGTGGTGGTGCGGTCGGGCGACGTCCGTCGACGGGTGGTGGCCTACGGGCAGGACATCTACGCGGTCAGCGCGCCACTGGCGGTCGAGGCGCTTCACCGGATCCTGACCGGGCGGACGCGGGCGACCGGTGTCGCCTCGGCCGGGCGGATCTTCGACGCGCCGGACTTCCTGCGCGCGCTGTCGGCGCACCTCACCGTCGAGACGCTGCCGGCCGCCTGACCCGCTTCCCCGTATCCACGTCCGCCGATTGACAATGTTTGGATTCCAAACTTACTCTCGCGCTGGGCGGGTGCGCGCCCCGCCTTCCCCGTCCACGCGCCCACCCCACCGCGAAGGAACCACCATGTTCCGCTCTCCCCGTACCGCCCGATTGCGGGTCGGCCTGGTCGCCGCGACCGCCGCCACGCTCGTGACCGGCACCGCCGTGATGGCGACGAACGCCCAGGCGGCGGCCGGCTGCCGCGTCACCTACACCACCGCCAGCCAGTGGCCCGGCGGGTTCACCGCGAACGTCGACGTGACGAACCTCGGTGATCCGATAAACGGCTGGAACCTGCGCTGGACGTTCCCGTCCGGCCAGCGGGTCACCCAGGCGTGGAGCGCCACGGTCACGTCCTCCGGCGCCGACGTCACCGCCACGAACGTCGGCTACAACGGCGCCATCGCCACGAACGGCAGCGTCTCGTTCGGCTTCAACGGCTCCTGGACCGGCACCAACACCGCGCCGACAGCGTTCTCGCTCAACGGTGTGGCCTGCACCGGCGGCGTCGGCGGGACCACCCCGCCGCCGACCACCACGCCACCGCCGACGACTCCGCCCCCGACCACCCCGCCGCCCACCACGCCACCGCCCACGACCCCGCCGCCGGCCGGCAACGCCATGGCCGCCGTCGCCGCCATGCAGCCCGGCTGGAACCTCGGCAACTCCTTCGACGCGGTCGGCGCGGACGAGACCGCGTGGGGCAACCCGCGGGTCACCGAGGCGCTGCTCGACAACATCCGGGCGCAGGGCTTCAACAGCATCCGCATCCCGGTGACCTGGAGCAACCACCACGGCGCCGCGCCGAACTACACGATCGACGCGGCCTGGCTGAACCGGGTACGCGAGGTGGTCGGCTGGGCGCTCGCCGACGGCTTCTACGTGGTGCTCAACATCCACCACGACTCGTGGCAGTGGATCAACACGATGCCCACCGACCGCACAGGCGTGCTGAACCGCTACAACGCGCTCTGGACCCAGATCGCCGCCGCGTTCAAGGACTCCTCGCCGAAGCTGACCTTCGAGAGCGTCAACGAGCCGCAGTTCACCGGCAGCTCCGGCGACGCGCAGAACGCCACGCTGCTCAACGAGCTGAACACCTCGTTCCACCGCATCGTCCGCCAGTCCGGCGGCGGCAACGCCACCCGGCTGCTGGTCCTGCCGACCCTGCACACCTCCGCCGAGCAGGCCCGGGTGGACGAGCTGGTCAGCACGTTCAACACGCTCAACGACCCGAACCTGATCGCCACCGTGCACTTCTACGGGTACTGGCCGTTCAGCGTGAACGTCGCCGGGGGCACCCGGTTCGACGCGACGGTCCAGCAGGACCTGACCGACCAGTTCGACCGCGTCTACAACGCATTCGTCACCCGCAACATCCCGGTGATCATCGGTGAGTACGGGCTGCTCGGCTTCGACCGGCACACCGGCACCATCGAGCAGGGCGAGAAGCTGAAGTTCTTCGAGTTCCTCGGCCACTACGCGCGCAGCCGCAAGCTGACCACCCAGCTCTGGGACAACGGCCAGCACTTCGACCGGACGTCCTTCGTATGGAAGGACCCCGAGCTGTTCGCGCAGATCAAGTCGAGCTGGACCACCCGCTCCGGCACCGCGTCCAGCGACCAGGTATACGTGCCGCGGACCGGCTCGATCACCGCCAAGAGCCTGACGCTCAACCTGAACGGCACCACGTTCCAGGGGCTGCGCCAGGGCACCACCGACCTGGTGAACGGCACCGACTACACGGTCTCCGGCAGCACCCTGACGCTCACCGCGTCGGCGCTGACCCGGCTGGTCGGCTCCCGCGCGTACGGGGTGAACGCCAACCTGACGGCCCGCTTCTCCGCGGGCGTGCCGTGGCGGATCAGCATCATCACGTACGACCCGCCGGTGCTCTCCAACGCGACAGGCACCACCGCCGCGTTCACGCTCCCGGCGCAGTTCCGCGGCGACCAGCTCGCCACGATGGAGGCGAAGTACGCCGACGGCAGCAACGCCGGACCGCACAACTGGACCTCGTACAAGGAGTTCGACGTGACGTTCGCGCCGAACTACACCGGCAACACGATCGCGCTGAAGCCGGAGTTCTTCGCCGAGGTGAACGACGGGCAGCGGGTGACGCTGACGTTCCACTTCTGGAGCGGCACGAAGCTGACCTACTACGTGACGAAGTCCGGCAGCACCGTCACCGGCACGGTGAGCTGACCGCGACGGCACGGCTCGCGGCGGTGGGCGTCGACGCCGCCGCGAGCCGCGCCCGGCACGGGTTTCCGCCGGACCGATGATTTCCGGGGCCGGCGCCGGTCGACACAGGCATGAAGACGCTCACTCTCCAGACACCAGAGGTCGACCTGGTCTACGACGTACACGCCCCCGAGGCGGCCGAGGCCGGGCACCGCCCTCTGTTCATGATCGGCCAGCCCATGTGCGCCGACGGCTTCACCACGCTCGCGTCGTACTTCCCGGACCGCACCGTCATCACGTACGACCCGCGCGGGCTCGGCCGCAGCGTCCGCAAGGACGGCCGGAACGACTCGCTGCCCGAGGTGCAGGCCCGGGACGTACGCGACATCGTTGACGCCCTCGGCGTGGGCCCGGTCGACATGTTCGCCAGCAGCGGCGGCGCGGTGACCGCGCTCGCCCTGGTGGCCGCGTACCCGGACGTGGTGACCACGCTGGTGGCGCACGAGCCGCCGCTGACCACGCTGCTCCCCGACGCCGAAGCGGCCGGCCGGGCCATGGCCGCCTGCCAGGAGGCGTACCGGAAGAACGGCTGGGGCGCCGGCATGGCGGCGTTCATCGGCCTGACCTCGTGGCGGGGCGAGTTCACAGACGACTACTTCGCGCAGCCCGCGCCGGACCCGGCCGCGTTCGGGCTGCCGGCCGAGGACGACGGCAGCCGGGACGACCCGCTGCTCTCCGACCGGTCCGCGGCGGTCACCGTCTTCCGGCCGGACGCCGACGCGCTGCGCGCCGCGCCCACCCGCGTGGTGATCGCGGTGGGCGAGGAGTCGGCGGAGACGCTCACCGCGCGGACGTCGGTGGCCACCGCCGAGCTGCTCGGCGGACAACCCGCGGTCTTCCCGAGCCACCACGGCGGGTTCCTCGGCGAGGGGATGGGCCAGGCCGGGCAGCCGGAGGCGTTCGCGCGCCGGCTGCGGGAGATTCTCGACGCCTGATCGGGCTCAGGCCCGGCGCACCTCGGTGAGCATCGCGGGATAGGGCCCGGCCGGAGTGCCGGGCCCGGCCTGGTCGGCGGGGACCACGTTCTCCATCCGCAGCCGCAGGACGGCCGGGTCGGCGGTGTCGAGGACGATCCGCCACTCCCAGCCGCCGCCGTACCCGGCGGTCAGCTCGACCGCCGCCGCTCCGCCCGCCGCGCCGGTGAGCGTCATCGGTGTCGGCTGCTGGTGCCACGAGTCGCCCCACCAGGCGACGAGCGAGCCCGGCCGGTCACCGGCGGCGATCACCAGCAGGCCGTCCTGCGGGCCGTCGTCGGGGTGGCTCCACGAGTACGACACGGTGGTCAGGTGCCCGCCGGCCGCGGTGGCGACGGTGAGCGCGGCCGGCGACTCGGCGAGCGGGTCGGCGGGCATCAGCCGGAAGCCGTTGGTGCCCGTCCAGGCTCCGGTGACGTCGGTGAGAAGCATCGCCCCAGGATAGGAACCACCCCCGACACTGCTTCTCCACGCAAGATCTCTGGTGA
Source organism: Micromonospora sp. SYSU B005 (assembly GCF_055362685.1). NCBI lineage: Bacteria > Bacillati > Actinomycetota > Actinomycetes > Micromonosporales > Micromonosporaceae > Micromonospora > Micromonospora sp. SYSU B005. Next base: position 88,407 of record NZ_JAXCFU010000009.1, read on the forward strand.
CACCGGGTCAGGTGGAGAAGTCGTCGTCGGCGTCGCGGGCGTCCGCCTGGATGTGCTCGCCGGGGCGCCTGCCCCGGATCTCGTCCTGTTCGCGTACCCGGTCCGCTTCGGCGTGTTCGTCCTGGTTCAGGTCACCGAGCCGCGCCCGGGCCGGACCGGCCAGGTCCTCCAGGTCGTTCTTCGCGCGCTCGACGCTCATGCCGCCTCCCCGGATCGTCGCGTGGCGGCGCTCGCCGCCTGCCGCATCGCGTCCCCGCTGACCGCTACGGCAAACCGTCGCCGCCGGTCCGCCGGTCCGCCGGTCCGCCGGTCCGTCGTGCGGTCACGCGGGCGGCAGGGCGGTGAGCAGGTCCTCGGCGTGCCGCATCGTGTCGGTCAGCGCGTCGCGTGAACCGTCGTCCAGCGGGATCGAGCGCGCCTGCCGCACCAGCTCCCGCGCGGACTCCGGCTCGTCGAGTTGCAGCGCCAGCTCCGCCCGGTAGACCAGTGCCTCCACGTGGACGGCCGGGTCGTCGGCGGCCCCCGGGCGGGCGAGCGCGCCGTCGAGGATCCGCGCGGCCTGCGTCGGATTGCCGCGCGAGTCGGCCTGCACCACCGCGTTGCGCAGCGTACGGGCCAGCCCACCCCTGTCGTCGGTCTCCGGCGGGGTGGCCCGGCCGACGAACCGGATCCAGTTGCCGCCGGGGTCGACGATGCTGAACCCGAAATGACCCTCCTGGTTGTGGCGGGGCCGGGGCCGGGTCATCCGGGGTACGCCGGAGACGAGCACCTTGCCGTATGTGGACCGCATGCCGTCGGCGAAGGCGCGGTGAATGTCGACCAGGTCGTCCACCACGACCAGGCAGGAGCCGTACGAGTCGGCGGGATCGAACTGCGGCATCCCGAAGAAGTGCAGGTGCAGATCCTCCCGCCGCAGCGTCAGGTACGGGTTGGGGCGCTCCTGCCGGTACGTGACCTCGAAGCCGAGGGCCTGGTAGAAGGGCGCCACGTCGTCCAGGGACCGGCACGGCAGCAGCGGGATCGTCGTCTCGTTAGCCATGCTCCGAGCCTGGCGACCGGGGGCCGGCACGCGCACATGGAAATAGCCGATCGGCTGCCGGCGTCACCCGAACGGACACGGGGGCCGGTCCGCTGTGGACCGGCCCCCGTGCGGGGTCGCGCGTGGGTCAGGGCTTCCAGGACCCGGCGGGACGGAAGAGGTGCCGGTACTCGACGACGCCGTTCTGGTCCGTCACGTCGAAGATGAGCTGGCCGCTGCGCTTGGTACCCACGGGCAGGTTGGTGCCCGAGGTCATCAGCTTGCCGCAACCGGAGAAGGCGCCGCCGATGCCGCTCTCCTCGGTGCCGTCCGCGGCGACCCAGGTGAAGTAGAACGGGTTGATCGAGCCGGTGCCCTTGGTGATCTCGGCGGTCACGTCGGCGATCAGGAACATGCCGTTCTTCGGTCCGGGCATGACCTCGCTGCAGGCGGCGTTCCGGGTCCGGAAGTTGCCGACGGTGATCTCGATGGTGCCGCGGTCGTCGTTGACGACCAGCCTGTCGCCGGCCGGCATGTTGAACGTCTTGTCGTCGGTGTTGCCCGGCTGCGGCGTGCCGGTGGGAACGCCCGTCGGGGCGTCAGCCGTCGGCTGGCCGTAGGTGACGCCCGGGGTGGGCAGCGAGTCGATCGCATCCTGGGTCTTCTTCGCGCCGCTGTAGATGGCGAAGATGCCGCCACCGCAGCACAGCAGCAGCAGGATCACGGCGACGATGCCGATCGTGATCCAGACGTTCTTGTTCGACTTCTTCGCCGGCGGCCCGAACGGCGCTCCCGGCGGCGGGTACGCCCCACCACCCGGCGGCGGGTAACCGCCCGGCGGCGGATAGGCCCCCGGCTGCTGGTACGCGCCGCCCGGCGGCTGGTACTCGCTGCCCGGCGGCGGGTACGGCGCGCCCGAGGTGGGCGGCGGGGGCGGGAACGCCTCGGTGGGAGCGGGCGCGGGCGGGTACTGCTCGCCCGGACCCGGCTGCGGCGGATACGGCACCCCGGAGGCCGACGACTGCGGCGCGCCGGACACGGGCGGCTGCGGCGCACCCGAGGTCGGAGCGGGCGGCGGCGCGTACGGGCTGTCCGGCACCGGCGGCATCGGTGCGGTGGGGAACGCCTGGGTCGGCGGTTCCGGCGGCTGCTGGTTCGGGTCCGGTGAACCGGACGGAGGCTGAGGGTGGCTCACCGTACTCCTTGGGGCGCCTTCGGGATTTTCCGTCGCAACGACGGTACAAGCCGGGCACAAGCCGGCCGGTAGTGCCTCATCGACGTGGCAGGACGGCCGCGGTGCGGACCAGGTCGTCGTCCACGGCGAACCGTCCGGTGACCGCCGACGGCGGATCGGGCACCGGGGCGGCGGCGAGCCGGGCCGGTGCGATCTCGGCGTGGAACGTGCCCGCGTCCGGGTCCAGCGTGACGCGCGCGTCGGCGAAGCCCAGCCACGTACCGACCAGCGGGTGCCAGACCTTGTAGACGGTCTCCTTCGCGCTGAACAACACCGTCGGCCAGGGCGTGCCGGCCGGCAGCCGGGCCAGGTCCGCCTCCTCGTCGGGACGGCACACCTTTCGGCGTACCCCCGGGGAGAGCGGCCGGTAGCGTTCCGCGTCGATGCCGACGGCGCGCACGTCGGCGGCCCGGGCGGCGGCTGCGGCGCAGTAGTCCCGGGTGTGGGTGATCGCGCCGACCACGCCGGGCGGCCAGATCGGGGCCCGGTCGGCGCCGGCGGGTACCGGCGTGGGGGGCAGGCCGAGCGCGGCGAGCGCCCGGCGGGCGCAGACGCGCCCGGCGGTGAAGTCGCGGCGGCGGCCGGGGACCGCGCGTTCGCCGAGGGCGCTCAGTTCGGCCGGGAGCAGCTCACCGGTCCAATCGGCCGGGCCGGCCAGCGCGACGGCGACAGTGGCCGGGAGCAGATCACGCACGAGTGGTGGATGACGGGGACACGCGGTGAACGTACCGTAACGCTTGGGCGTGCTGCGGCGCTGAAGGAACGTTGCGGGGGCGCAACCGGTCCATCACCACCAATCCTGACTCGGAAGGAGCGGCCGATGACGCCTGGCGCGGAGGTTCCGGGGAGTACCGGCGGCGAACACGTGCCGGTGACCCCGGACTGGACCTGCGACTCGTGCGGTGACGAGTGGCCCTGTGCCACGAAACGTCACCATCTGCTGAGCGAGTACCAGGTGGACCGGGCGTCGTTGAGCGTCTATCTCGGGTCGTGCCTCGCCGCGGCGACGCAGGATCTGCGCTCCGTGCCGGTCACCGCGCTCCAGGACCGGTTCATCGGCTGGGTGCCGCGCGGTCCGCGTATCGCCGAGGCGTGAGCGCGTCCGGTGGCCGCCGCGTCGGGTTCGCGGCGGCCACCGGCTGCGGTCTCAGGGACGGCGGTTCTCAGGGACGGCGGTTCTCAGGGACGGCGGTTCTCAAGGGCGGCGGTTCTCAAGGGCGGCGGTTCTCAAGGGCGGCGGCGCCGCCGGGTGAGCCCGAAGCCGACCACGCCGGCCACGGCGGCGAGCACGCCGCCCACAGTGGTCCACACCCAGCGCGAGCCGGCCTCGGGGAGCCAGCCGGTCAGGTCGATCTCCTCGTCGGCCACCGGTTCGGGCGTCGGCTCGGCGGTGAGCACGGTGCCGGCCCGGGTGTTCGGCACCAGCGGCGCGGCCAGTTCGCCGTCGTCGCCGGACGCGCCACCCTCGTCGGTCGCGCCGACGAGCATCTCCACGTCGATCGGCAGACCGAGGTCGGGCTCGGGCAGGTCGGTGACGGAGAGCCGGATGTAGTAGGTGCCGGGCAGCGGGTCGCCCGACCAGGGTTCGGCCCACGGCCGTACCCGGCGCAGCGTGCAGCCCAGCGCGACGCTCGTCGCCGACGCGCCGGCGGTCGGGGTCTGCGCGCCCGCGGTGCACGCCTGCCGGCGGCGCAGCCCGTCGAAGACGTCGACGGTCCAGGTGGACGCGCCGCTGCGTGACTTCGGGAACGTGACGGTGGCGGTGATCTCGTGCACCTGCCCGGCGTCGGCGCGGAACGACCAGTACAGGTGGTCGCCTGTGGACGCGCCCACCTGCACCGGCTGACCGGCGGTGACGGTGGTGGCGGTGAGGAACGAGGTGCCGGCCTTGGTCACCGTGGTCGCGCCCGGTGACGGGCTGGGCGCGGCCAGGGCCGCCGCCGGGGTGAGGGCGAGACCGACGGCGGTGGTCGCCGCCGCGGCGCGGATCAGCGTACGCATGCTCAGTTCGTCCTCCACGTGTGCACCCACCAGCGGGTGAGCAGTCCGGCGACCAGCCCGGTGAGCAGTCCGGCGAGCGTGAGCAGGAGCAGCAGCACCCAGCCGCGGCCGAGGTCCGGCCCGTCCGGCGCGGGGGAGGCGGCCACCACGTCCACCGTCAGCTCGACCGGCATGCCGGGCCGGGCCTGGGTGCCGGGCTTGGCCGCGAACGAGTTGCTGACCACCAGGCAGACGGTCCGTACGGCCTGCTCCGTGCCCGGCGTCGGCTCGGCGCTCGGGCCGTCCTCCTTCTCCTCTTCGGCGGCCGACCAGCGCAGCCCGGCGGAGACCACGTCGGTACGCCCGCTGCCCGCGTCGACGCCCCGCACCAGTTCCCGCCCGTCCGGCGCGGTGGCGCGCAGGAGCACGCCGTAGTCCGGGTTGACCGGGCGATCCAGCGCCACGCTGACCGAGGCGCGCAGTTCCTGCCCGGGGCGCACCGGCACCCGGTACCAGCGGTGCTCGGAGAACGCCTCCCGGTCGCTGTAGACGCCGGGGGCGAGCAGCGGCGCGCCCTCGCAGGCCGAGCCGCCGCCGACCACCGCCGGGGCGGCGGTGTACGTGTCCCGGGCGCGGTCGACCAGCTGCTTGATCCGGCCGGTCAGCTCGTCGGCGCTCTGCGCGGCGGTGTAGGTGCCCCCTGTCGCGCCGGCGATGCACAGCAGCTGCTTGCGTACCTTCTCGTCCGGCGCCAGGCCGAGCGTGTCGACGACCAGCCGGGTGCCCTGGGCGGCCAGCTCGCGCGCCACCTCGCACGGGTCGGGCGGGGCGCAGGTGTCCTCACCGTCGGTGATCAGCACGATCCGGCGGGCGGTGCTGCCGGTGCCCAGGTCCTGCGCGGCGGAGCGCAGCGCCAGCCCGACCGGGGTGAAACCGGTCGGGCGCAGTCCGGCGACGGCGGCCTTGGCCTGGGTACGGTCCACCGGGCCGACCGGCACGATCTGCTGGGTGTCCAGGCAGCCCTGCTTCTTGTCCTTGCCCCGGTAGGTGGCGCCGAGCACCCGGATGCCGAGCTGTGTCTCGTCCGGCAGGGCGTCGACGACCTCGTTGAACGCCTGCTGCGCGACGGAGATCCGGCTGCGCCCGTCGATGTCGCGGGCCCGCATCGATCCGCTGACATCGAGGACCAGCTCGACCTTGGGTGGTTCGGCGACGGGTTCGGTGGTCTCGTCGTCGGCCCCGGCGGGGCTCGGCCCGATCATCGCGGCCGCCGCCAGCAGTCCGATGAGGACGGCCGTCGATCGTCTCTTGTTGATCACCGGGCGAAGTGTAGTGAGATCCACTTTGGAAGATCATCCGGGTCGCGGGTGCCCGCCGGAGGCCCGTTTCCGGCGTCCGCCGGGGCCGTCACCGTCGCGCTCGGCCACCCACCGTTAGCTGCACCATGTAAACCTTTCGGCCGGTGGTGCACTCGTCGGAAATCTGACCGGCCCGCACCCGTTGTGCCGTTGCCGGAGTGTGGTTAAGCTCTGTCTTGCGCGCCCCAATCGCCCGCTTCCCCCGTGGCAGGCGATCGGGGCGCGCTTTCTTTGTGCCCGGCGCCCCGCCTCAGATCCAGCGGCCGTCCAGCCACATCCGCGCCGACCAGTCCGCGTACGGCAGCACCCGGCCCACGAAGATCGGGTAGAAGTAGGCGAAACAGAGCGCCACGAGCAACACGTACGCGCCCGCGATGATCCCGCCCACCAGCCGCCTGTCGTGGACCTGTTGCGGGTCCGGTGGCGCGGCCGTGTTCGACACCGGCGCGGGAGTGGCGATCGCGCCGAGCACGTAGACCACCGCGAGCACCAGGAACGGCACCGCCGGGGCGGCGTAGAAGGAGAACATCGTCCGGCCGTCGAGGGCGAACCAGAACCACGGCAGCAGGCCGGCGGCGGCGCTGAGCAGGATCGCGCCCGCCCGCCAGTCGCGCCGGGCCAGGCCGAGCCAGGCGGTCGCGGCGATCGCCGGCAGGAACGACCACCACAGCAGCGGCGTGCCCAGCAGCAGCACCTCCGAGGCGCAACTCGGCGCGCCGCAACTGCCGTCCCCGGACCAGTGGAACGCCACCGGGCGGCCGAGCAGCAGCCACTGCCAGGGCCAGGACTGGTACTTGTGCGGATCGTCGAGCTGGGTGTGGAAGCCGTACGCGGCCTTGTGGTACTCCCACAGATTGATCAGCGCCCCGATGAACGGGGTGTCGCTCAGCTCCGGGTTGTTCGGGTAGCGCTCCGCCAGGCGGTAGTAGCCGTCCTGCCCGAGCAGCCAGCCCGACCAGGTCGCCACGTAGGTCACGACCATCAGCACACCGGCGGCGAGCAGCCAGGGCAGCTCGTCGAGCACGGCGTCGCGCCACGGCCGGCGTACCCCGGACGAGCGGCGGACACCCACCTCCCAGAGCAGCACCAGCAACGCGAACGCCGGTACGAAGTAGATCGCGCTCCACTTCACCGAGCAGGCGCAGCCGAGCAGCACCCCGGCCGCCAGCCGCCACCACGGCCAGTCCCGCCAGCCCGACGACGGGCGGCCGGCCCGGCCCGGCTGCGTCGGGTCGAGCCCGCCCTCCAGCGCCCGCGCCCAGCGCCGCCGCCGGGCGTCCCGGTCGAGCACCAGCGCGCCGAACGCGGCGAGCACGAACAGCAGCAGGAAGATGTCGAGGATGGCCGTGCGGGACAGCACCAGGTGGTAGCCGTCGAGCGCGAGCAGCAGGCCGGCCGCGCAGCCGAGCACCGTGGAGCGGAACATCCGCCGCCCGATGCGGACAAGCAGCAGCACCGACAGGGTGCCCGCCACGGCCGCGCCGAAGCGCCAGCCGAACTCCGGCGAGGTGGTGATCAGGTGGCCCGGCACCGAGACGCCGCTGTCCGCGTCCTGGTAGCCGAAGGCCCACTCGCCGATGCCGATCATCCACTTGCCCAGCGGCGGATGCACCACGTACGAGGGGCCGTTGTCCTTGTAGTTCCACTCGAAGCCGCGGTCGATCAGCCCGTACGCGTCCTTGGCGTAGTAGGTCTCGTCGAAGACCTTCCCGGGCGGGAAACTGAGCCCCACGAAGCGCAGGATCGCCGCGACGCCCACCACCACCGCTGTCGCCAGCCACGCCTGACCTCGGCCGATGCGATCATCGACGGTGGCGAGCCGGCGCCGCACGGCGGCGGGAAGCCCGCGCCCGGCGCCGTCGCCCCGGTCGGTGGTGGAAGGGTCCGGGTTCGCGCTCTGTGCTGTCGACGCACTCGTCACCCGGCGATCGTAGGCTGCGAAGGTGCCCGGTGGCGTCTGTCGTCTCCGAAATTGGTACGACCGTCGATGAAGGAGCGCACGTCGTGGGGGAAATGTCCGAGGTAGGGCGGCTCGTGTTGCTCGGCGCGCCGCTCGGCAACCCGGCCGACGCGTCCGCCCGGTTCCGCGAGGTGCTGGCCGCCGCCGACGTGGTCGCCGCCGAGGACACCCGGCGGCTCACCCGGCTGGCCCGCGACCTGGACGTGACCGTGCCCGGCCGGATCGTCTCGTACTTCGAGGGCAACGAGGAGCGGCGCACGCCGGAACTGGCCGAGGTGCTCGTCGCCGGCTACACGGTCGCGCTGGTCACCGACGGCGGCATGCCGAGCGTCTCCGACCCCGGCTACCGGCTGGTCCGGGCCGCGCTGGACGCCGGAGTGCCGGTCACCGCGGCGCCCGGGCCCAGCGCCGTGACCACCGCGCTGGCGCTGTCCGGGCTGCCCTGCGACAGGTTCTGCTTCGAGGGCTTCCTGCCGCGTACCCCCGGGGCCCGCCGCTCCCGGCTGCGCGCGCTCGCCGCCGAGGACCGCACGCTGGTGTTCTTCGAGGCGCCGCACCGCATCGCCGGCGCGCTCGCCGACCTGGCCGAGGCGTTCGGCGCCGACCGGCCCGCCGCGCTGTGCCGCGAGCTGACCAAGACGTACGAGGAAGTGGTCCGCCGGCCGCTCGGCGAGCTGGCCGAGTGGGCCGCCGAGGGCGACCCCCGTGGCGAGATCACGCTCGTCGTGGCCGGCGCACCGGCCACGCCCGCGGTCCGGCCGGACGACGAGACGCTGCGCGCGGCGGTGGCCGAGCGCGAGGCGGCCGGGCTGTCCCGGCGGGACGCGATCACCGAGGTCGCCACCGCGTACGGGCTGCGGCGGCGCGAGGTGTACGCGGTGGTGCACAGCTGAGGCGCCGGGCACCTACCAGGCGGCGGCCAGGAAGCCGGCGGTGATCAACGCGGGCCCGGCCAGCGCCAGGCCGACCGCCCAGCGCCGCTGCCGTTCGTCAGCGAGCCGGGTCGCCCCGGTCCACCTGGCGATCCCGGCGGCGCAGCCGGCCACCAGGGCCAGCCCCAGCAGCCAGCGCAGGTGCCGCCCGACCCCGGTGTCCGCGTAGGCGGTGGACCCGTCCGGCCCGGTCATCCGCGCCCGCAGTGAACTGCCGGTGTCGGTGCGCCCGGCCGGTACGCCGCTGACCCGTACCCCATGGGCCTGGAACCGGTCGCCGTCGGCGGAGAAGATGCCCCGGCAGCGCTGGGTGAGCCCGCTCCCCGCGCATTCGGTGATCATCACGGTGCCGCCGGTCGAGTGCCCCACCGCCAGCCAGAACGGCCCGGCGCTCACCCAGGCGAAGAACGCGGCGAGCAGGCTCAGCGTCAGCAGCACGGCCAGCCCGGCGGGCGGACTCGGCGGCGCGACCGGGCGGATGCGTTCCCGCCGCGCCGGGTGCCGGGCGGGAGGCGGGCGCGGCTCGTCGCGCAGCGGCGTGCCGTCCCAGTGCACCTCCTCGATCGGCGCCCAGCCGCCGGACGAGGCGGACTCCCGCTGCCAGCGCGGCTGGCGTACCGGCACGCGGTTCGGCACCGCGTCCACCGGCGCTCCGGTGGTCGGCTCCACCTCCACCGGCGGGTCCGCCGGGTCCAGCCGTGGCTGCGGGGCGACGGGCCCGCCGGGCGGCGCGGGCCGCGCCGCGCGCCGGGTGGCGGCGGCCGACGGCTCGGGCGCCGCTGGTCTGCTGGTCACGATGTTCATTTCACACCGGTACGTCGGGCTTGTCGGGCAGCTCACGCCGCGTGTCGGCGACAAATCGGACGTACGGTCGGAGCGCGCACCCCATTGGTTCGCGGCGCACCCACGGCAATCACTAGGCTTGCTGCTCATGAGTCACGTTCTCGCCGCGGTCGCCTGGCCCTACGCCAACGGCCCGCGCCACATCGGCCACGTATCCGGATTCGGCGTTCCCTCCGACGTCTTCGCCCGGTACATGCGGATGGCCGGTCACGACGTGCTCATGGTCTCCGGCACCGACGAACACGGCACCCCGATCCAGGTGCAGGCCGACGCCGAGGGGGTCACCCCGCGCGAGCTGGCCGACCGCTACAACCGGGTGATCGCCGAGGACCTGCGGGCGCTGGGCCTGTCGTACGACCTGTTCACCCGCACCACCACGCGCAACCACTACGCGGTGGTGCAGGAGCTGTTCACAGGTCTCTACCGCAACGGCTACATCGTCCCGAAGGTCACCACCGGCGCGATCTCCCCGTCCACCGGCCGGACGCTGCCCGACCGCTACATCGAGGGCACCTGCCCGATCTGCGGCTACGACAGCGCGCGCGGCGACCAGTGCGACAACTGCGGCAACCAGCTCGACCCGATCGACCTGATCGACCCCAAGTCGAAGATCAACGGAGAGACGCCGGAGTTCGTCGAGACCGAGCACTTCTTCCTAGACCTGCCCGCCCTGGCCGAGGCGCTGCGGCAGTGGCTGGACACCCGCGACGGCTGGCGCCCGAACGTACTGCGGTTCTCCCGCAACCTGCTCGACGACCTCCAGCCCCGGGCCATCACCCGCGACCTGGAGTGGGGCGTGCCGATCCCGCTCGACGACTGGCGCGACCGCCCGGACAAGCGGATCTACGTCTGGTTCGACGCGGTCATCGGCTACCTGTCCGCGTCCATCGAGTGGGCCCGGCGTACCGGCGACCCGGAGGCCTGGCGCAAGTGGTGGTCGGCGGACGGGGAGGGGAAGGACGCCCGCTCCTACTACTTCATGGGCAAGGACAACATCGTCTTCCACTCGGTGATCTGGCCGGCGCTGCTCGGCGGCTACTCCGGTGAGGGCACCCGCGACGGCGAGCCGGGCGAGCTGGGCCGGCTCAACCTGCCCACCGAGGTCGTGTCCAGCGAGTACCTGACCATGGAGGGACGGAAGTTCTCCTCCTCCCGCAAGGTGGTCATCTACGTCCGGGACTTCCTGGAGCGCTACGACGCCGACGCGCTGCGCTACTTCATCGCGGTGGCCGGCCCGGAGAGCAACGACACCGACTTCACCTGGGCCGAGTTCCTGCGCCGCAACAACGACGAACTGGTCGCCGGCTGGGGCAACCTGGTCAACCGGTCGGTGTCGATGGCGGCGAAGAACTTCGGCGCCATCCCGCCGGTCGACCCGGCCGGGCTCACCGAGGCCGACCAGGCGCTGCTGGACACCGCGAAGGCCGGCTTCGGCGTGGTCGGCGACCTGATCGCCCGGCACCGGCAGAAGCAGGCCATCGGCGAGGCCATGAAGGTCGTCGCCGAGGCCAACAAGTACCTCTCCGAGCAGGCGCCGTGGAAGCTCAAGGGCGATGACGACAAGCCCCGGATGGGCACCATCCTGCACGTCGCCCTCCAGGTGGTCAGCGACGCCAACACGCTGCTCACCCCGTTCCTGCCGCACTCCGCCCAGAAGATCCACGAGCTGCTCGGCGGCACCGGCACGCACGCCCCGATGCCGGTGATCGAGGAGGTCGACGACCTCGACGGCGGGCCGTCGTACCCGGTGCTGACCGGTGACTACACGGTCGGGGCGCGCTGGGAGTCCGTACCCCTGGAAGTGGGCCGGCCGCTCGCGGCGCCGAAGCCGGTGTTCCGCAAGCTCGACCCGTCCATCGTCGAGGAGGAACTGGCCCGCCTGGCCGGCTGACCACGCACGTTTGACCGCGGCCCCGGGGAGATCCCCGGGGCCGCGGTCGTCCGCCAGGTCAGGCGGTCGCCATGCTCGGCTTGCCGATGAACTCCATGATGGCCTTGTTGACCTCGGTGGGATGGGTCCACGGCGTCCCGTGCGGCGCGCCCTTCAGCGTGACCAGCTTGGCGTCGGACAGCATGTTCACCAGCCGCTGGCCCGTCACCGGGAACGGCAGCACGTTGTCCTTGTCGCCCTGGATGATCAGCACCGGCACGTCGATGTTCGGCAGGTCGGCGCGGAAGTCGGTCTGCCAGGCGTCCACCGAGTCGTGGGTGCCCTTGGCCGACGCCTGCGCACCGATCTGCCAGTGCGCGTGGTACGCCTCGTCGCTGACCAGTTTCCCCCGGTTCTCGCTGGCGTTGAAGAACGCATCGCAGAACTGGGTCAGGTAGGCGAACCGGTCCTGGATGATCGCCTTCTGGAACCCCTCGAACATGCTCTTGTCGACGCCCTCCGGGTCGTCCGGCGCCTTCAGCAGGTACGGCGCCAACGGGGCCATCAGGACCGCCCGGTCCACCCGGTCCGACCCGTACGCGCCCAGGTAGCGGGTCACCTCGCCGGTGCCCATCGAGTGCCCGACCAGGATCGCGTCGCGCAGGTCCAGTTCCGTCATCAGCACGTCCAGGTCGGCGGCGAACGTGTCGTAGTCGTAGCCCATGGCCGGCTGCGCGGAGTTGCCGAACCCACGCCGGTCGTACGTGATCACCCGGTATCCGGCGTTCAGCAGCGGACCGCTCATCTTCTCCCAGGTCGCCCCGTTGAACGGGAAACCGTGGATCAGCACGATCGGCTGACCCGAACCGTGATCCTCGTAGTACAGGTCGATGGGTGCGGAGTTCTCCGTACCGACGGTGACGAAAGGCATGTCGGGATTCCCCCTCGCGCGGGCTTCTCGGACCCACCACGCCTTCCCGACCTGCCCTCGTCTATTCGTGGCGGGCCGGATAGGGCAGGTCCACCACCCGGTCGTCGGTCAGCTCGGCACCCGGCGCCCAGACCTCGTACACGCCGCGTTCCAGACACTGCGCGCCGGTCGCGGCCACCCCGTCCGGATCCGGGCGGCGCAGCCGCAACCGCAGCCAGCCACCCTCCTCCCGCAGCACCAGGCACGGCACCCCGCGCCAGGCCGCCGTGCGTACCCGGCGGGCCGGCGCGTCCACCGGGTACCGGGCCGCCCGGGTCATCGCCAGCACCCGGAACCCGCCCGGCTGGTCGGCCACCGCCTCGTACTCCGAACCCGCGTACGTGCCGACGAGCCGGGTGGAGCGCGGCGCGTCGCCGGTCGGCACGTACTCCTGGTCGGCGGCCAGACCGGGCACCGAGGCGAGCAGGTGCCGCCACTGCGGCCCGGCCAGGCGCAGCCAGCCCCGCTGCTCCGACTGGTAGGTGTAGAGCACCACCTCCACCCCCTCGGCAGGGTAGGCCAGCAGCGTGGCGTTCGCCGGCATCGGCAGGTCGGCGAACTCCCGGGTGACGAACTCCGGTACGAGCTGCCCGTTGCTCGGCACGAACCCGGTACCCAGCACCGGCGGCCCCAGCCGGTCCCGGGGCGGCAACGCCATGAGCCCTTGGTGCGCCGGGCCCACCGGCACGTCGTAGTCGGCCGGGTCGGCGGCCCGCCAGCGCAGCGCGTACGCCACGTCGCCGCCCTCGGAGTCGCCCCGCAGCACCGCCATCCCGGCCGGTGTCCGCAGGTGCGCCACATCGTGCTCCCGGTAGCAGAAGCCGTGCGGCAGCACGCCCCGCACGTAGCCGGCGAGCTGCCGGGCGGAGAGCACCTTCACCATCCGGGTACCGGGCCGGACCACCGCCGACGCCCGCACCGCGGCGAGCGTCGGATCGGCCGCCGCGCCCGGCTGCTGGCTGAGCCGGTGTACGTGCGCCCAGCCGCGGTCCCGGTGCACCGGCATCAGCAGCGGCGCATCCGTGTCGTCCGCCGGCCCGGCGCCGCCGTGCACCGCGTCCACCTCGGTCGCGTGCACGAACCGGCGCCACGGATAGCCGTTGCCGGGCCGGGGACACCACTCGAACCCGGGTGCCTCGTCGGCGCTGAACAACTCGTACGCCGCGCCCCGGGCGATCTCCTCCGCCGGATGCACCCGGCCGCCGTACGTCACGCGCAACCCGGCCCGGTCGGAGGCGGGCCCGCCGGCCTGGTCGGTGACTGTCACTCCGAGACGCTAAGCCCGCCAGATGTGGGGCACGTGAACAGCCGGTGGCGGTCCGGGAACGCCGTACCGGGCCGGTGTGTGATGCTGGCCGCGATGACCGAGAAGACCGAGACCCGCAAGCAGCGCGCCGCCCGCCGGGCCGGGGAGTTCCCGCCCGCCCCCGAGCCGCTGCCCGTGCCCGTGCCGGACAGCCACACCCACCTCGACATCACCGTCGGCGAGTTCGGCACACCTCCGGGCGGCGCCCCCGGCGACGACCCGCTGGCCGCCGCGATCGACGTCGCCGCCCGCGCCGGCGTGGACCGGCTCGTTCAGGTCGGGGTGGACGTCGACTCGTCCCGGTGGAGCGCCGACGTCGCCGACCGGTACGCCCCGGTGCTCGCCACCGTCGCGCTGCACCCGAACGAGGCGCCCCGGCTCGCCGACCTGGACGAGGCGCTGCGCGAGATCGAGACGCTCGCCGGCCGGGACCGGGTCCGCGGCGTCGGCGAGACCGGGATGGACTTCTTCCGTACCGGCGACGACGGGCGGGCCGCGCAGGAGGAGAGCTTCCGGGCGCACATCGCCATCGCCAAGCGGCACGGCAAGGCGCTGGTCATCCACGACCGGGACGCGCACGCCGACGTGCTGCGCATCGTCGACGACGAAGGCGCCCCGGACACCGTGGTCATGCACTGCTTCTCCGGCGACGCCGGCTTCGCCCGCGAGTGCGTCCGGCGCGGCTTCCTGCTCAGCTTCGCCGGCACCGTCACGTTCGGCAGCGCCGCCGCGCTGCGCGAGGCCGCCGCCGTCACCCCGCCGGAACAGATGCTCGTGGAGACCGACGCGCCCTACCTGACCCCGATGCCGTACCGGGGACGGCCGAACGCGTCGTACCTGATCCCGCTGACGGTCCGCTTCCTCGCCGAGACCACCGGCACCGACCTGGACGAACTCTGCGCCACCATCTCCGCGACCGGCGACCGCGCGTTCGGGCCGTGGTGAGAGGATGCCCGGCGTGACCGGACTCCTCGGCCCGGCGGAGATCCGGGAACTCGCCGCGCGCCTAGGCGTCACGCCGACCAAGAAGCTCGGCCAGAACTTCGTGCACGACCCCAACACCGTGCGCCGCATCGTCACCACCGCCGGGCTCACCCCCGACGACGTGGCGCTGGAGGTCGGCCCGGGGCTCGGCTCGCTCACGCTCGCCCTGCTCCCGGTCGCCGCGCACGTGCACGCGGTGGAACTCGACCCGGCGCTCGCCGCCGCGCTGCCGGAGACCGCCGCCCGCTTCGCCGGTACGGCCGCCGAGCGGCTCACCGTCCACCCGGCCGACGCGCTGCGGGTCACCGCCGCCGACCTGGCCGGCCCGGCGCCGACCGCGCTGGTGGCGAACCTGCCCTACAACGTCGCCGTGCCGGTCGTGCTGCACCTGCTCGCCGAGCTGCCCACGCTGCGCCACGGCCTGGTGATGGTGCAGAAGGAGGTAGCCGACCGGCTCGTCGCCGGTCCCGGCTCCAAGGTGTACGGCATCCCGTCGGTCAAACTCGCCTGGTACGCCCGCTCCCGCGCCGCCGGCAAGGTCCCGCCGAACGTGTTCTGGCCGGTGCCGAACGTCGACTCCGGCCTGGTCGCGTTCACCAGGCGCGAGCCACCCCGGCCGGACGTACCCCGGAAGGCCGTCTTCGCCGTCGTCGACGCCGCGTTCGCGCAGCGCCGCAAGACGCTGCGCGCCGCCCTGGCCGGCTGGGCCGGCGGCGCGGACCGGGCCGCCGCGGCGCTCACCGCCGCCGGCGTGGACCCGTCCGCGCGGGGCGAATCGCTCACCGTCGAGCAGTTCGCCGCCATCGCCGCGTCGGCCCCGGACGCCCCCGGCGGCGAGCAGTAGGCTGGCGCCGTTGCCCGACCCCTCGCCGAGGAGCTGACCGTGCCGAAGCCGCTCGACATCCGCCCACGTCCGGTGGAGTCCACCCGGTGACCGAGGCATGGCGACCGGGGGACGAGGACGGGCAGCGGCGCGGGGCCGGCGGCCCGGTCAAGGTGCGGGTGCCCGCCAAGGTGAACCTGCATCTCGGGGTCGGACCGCTGCGGCGTGACGGCTACCACGAGCTGAACACCGTCTACCACGCGATCTCCATCTACGACGAGCTGACCGCCCGTCGCGGCGACACGCTCACCCTCACCATGGAGGGCGAGGGCGCCGGCGAGCTGGCGCTGGACGACACGAACCTGGCGCTGCGCGCCGCGCACGCGCTCGCCGGTTACGCGGGCGTCGCCCCGCACGCCCGGCTGCACCTGCGCAAGCAGATCCCGCTCGCCGGCGGGCTGGCCGGTGGCAGTGCCGACGCCGCCGCCGCGCTGGTCGCCTGCGACACGCTCTGGGGCACCGGGCTGTCCCGCGACGAACTCGCCGGCATCGCCGCCGACCTCGGCTCCGACGTGCCGTTCCTGATCCACGGCGGCACCGCGCTCGGCACCGGCCGGGGCGAGGCGGTCAGCCCGGTGCTGGCCCGCCCCACCTCCTGGCACTGGGTGGTGGCGATCGCCGACGGCGGCCTGTCCACCCCGGCCGCGTACCGGGAACTGGACCGGCTGCGCGACGCCGGAGCCGCCGGCACGCCGCTGGGCAGCACCGACGCGCTGCTCGCCGCGCTGCGTCAGCGCGACCCGCGGGTGCTCGCCGCCACGCTCGGCAACGACCTCCAGGACGCCGCGCTGACCATGCGCCCGTCGCTTGCCGAGACGCTCAAGGCAGGCGAGGCCGCGGGCGCGCTCGCCGGCATCGTCTCCGGCTCCGGGCCCACCTGCGTCTTCCTCGCCACCGGCGAGGCCGACGCGGTCCGGATCGCCGCCGAGATCACCGCCGCCGGGGTGTGCCGGGAGGCCCGCGTCGCGCACGGTCCGGTCGCCGGCGCCCGCGTCGTCTGACGACCCGTACCCTTGACTCAGGCGTCCCGGGCCCCCGGGACGCCTGAGTCATGAAGGGTGGGTCAGTGGCCAACATCGTCAACCTGGACCGGGTGTCCAAGGGGTACGGCGCCGCGGGGCCGCTGCTCACCGATGTCTCGCTCGGCCTCGACGACACCGACCGGGTCGGTGTGGTCGGTCTCAACGGCGCCGGCAAGTCGACGCTGCTGCGGCTGCTGACCCGTACCGAGGAACCCGACGACGGCCGCGTCACGCACCGCCGCGACCTGCGGGTGGCCTGGCTGCCGCAGCGCCTGGAACTGGCCCCCGAGCTGACCGTGCGGGACGTCG
The DNA here is from genome assembly GCF_055362685.1 of Micromonospora sp. SYSU B005. Lineage (NCBI taxonomy): Bacteria > Bacillati > Actinomycetota > Actinomycetes > Micromonosporales > Micromonosporaceae > Micromonospora > Micromonospora sp. SYSU B005. The sequence continues at coordinate 105,076 of NZ_JAXCFU010000009.1, forward strand.
TGCTCGGCACCGCCTGGCTCGGCGAGAGCATGGGCGCCGAGCACGAGTGGGCCGGCGACGCGGGTGTGCGCGCCATCCTCGACGGCCTCGGCATGCCCCACCTCGGCCTGGACACGCCGGTCGGCCCGATGTCCGGCGGGGAACGCCGCCGCGTCGCGCTCGCCGCGCTGCTGGTCCGCGACGCCGACCTGCTCGTCCTCGACGAGCCCACCAACCATCTCGACGTCGGCGGCGTCGACTGGCTGGCCCGGCACCTCGTCACCCGCAAGGGCGCGCTCGTCGTGGTCACCCACGACCGCTGGTTCCTCGACGCCGTCTGCACCACCACCTGGGAGGTCGCCGACCAGACCGTCCGGGCGTACGAGGGCGGCTTCGCCGCGTGGACGCTCGCCCGTGTCGAACGGCAACGCGTCGCCGCCGCCACCGAGGCCCGCCGGCAGAACCTGCTCCGCAAGGAGATCGCCTGGCTGCGCCGGGGCGCCCCGGCACGCACCTCCAAGCCCAAGTTCCGCATCGACGCCGCGAACGCGCTCATCGCCGACGTGCCGGAACCCCGCGACACCATGTCGCTGCAACGGCTCGCCACCGCCCGGCTCGGCAAGCAGGTGTACGACCTCGACCACGTCCGGCTGCACGCCGGCCCGAAGGAGATCCTGCACGACACGACCTGGCAGGTCGGTCCCGGCGACCGGGTGGCGATCCTCGGCCGCAACGGCGCCGGCAAGACCACGCTGCTGCGGATGCTCGCCGGGGTGACCGGCCCCGACGGCGGGCGCTTCGCCGCCGGGCAGACCGTCCGGCCCGCGTTCCTGTCCCAGGAACTCGCCGAACTCCCCGGCCACCTGCGCGTGCTGGAAGCCGTCGAGGAGGTGGCCCGGCGTGTGCAGTTCGGCGACCGGGAGATCAGCGCCGCCCAACTCGCCGAGATCTTCGGCTTCGACGACAGGCGGCTCTGGACCCCGGTGAGCGACCTGTCCGGCGGTGAGCGCCGCCGCCTGCAGATGCTGCGGCTGCTCGCCGGGGAACCCAACGTGCTGCTGCTCGACGAGCCCACGAACGACCTGGACACCGACACGCTCGCCGCGCTGGAGGACCTGCTCGACTCGTGGCCCGGCACGATCGTCGTGGCCAGCCACGACCGCTACCTGATCGAGCGGGTCACCGACGTCGCGTACGGCATGTTCGGTGACGGCCGGCTGGTGCACCTGCCCGGCGGCGTCGACGAGTACCTGGTGCGCGCCGCCGCGTCCGGCGGCCCGGCGCCCGCCGATCTCACCCCGGCCACGGCGGCGCCGGCGCGCAAGGGCATGTCAGCGGCCGAGGTACGCGTCGCGAAGAAGGAACTGAACCGGCTGGAACGGCAGATCGCCAAGCTCGAACAGAAGGAGGCGGGCCTGCACGAGCAGCTCGCCGCGAACGCCACCGACTACGCCCGGGTCGCCGAGCTGGACGCCCAGCTCAAGGAGGTACGAGCCGAGCGGGACCGCACCGAGGAGACCTGGCTGGCCCTCGCCGAGGAGCTCCCGGGCGGCTGACCTGCCGCCGGGGTGGGGGGTGTGCGGCGTCACTGACCGGCGTACGGGACAATCACCGGTGGAACCCTCGTCCGAACGGTCTTTTGGAGACGCAGAGATGGCCCACACCCCCGTCAACCACCCCGCGCGGCCGATCTACCGGGCGATCGGCGGGCTCGTTGGTCTGTACTTCGTCGTCTTCGGCGGCCTCGGCATCATCGCCAGCGCCGGCAACGACTTCCTCGCCCAGGACGACACCAAGGTCCTCGGCCAGGGCACCAACATGGCGTTCTCGCTGCTGTCGGTGCTGGTCGGCGTCGTGATCCTGGTCGGCACCGCGATCGGCCGCAACCTCGACGTGGCGATCAACCAGTGGCTGGCCTACACGCTGATGGTGATCGGCCTGGCCGCCCTGGCGTTCCTGCAGACCGACGCCAACATCTTCAACTTCTCGATCATGACCGATGTCGTGGTCCTGACCCTGTCGCTGGTGCTCCTGATGGTCGGCATGTACGGCAAGGTCGGCTCCGACGACGAGCACGAGGCCTGGCAGAAGGCCCGCCTGGTGCTCTGATCCCGTCTCGTACCCGAAGGCCCGGCGCGCTGCGCCGGGCCTTCGGTGTTTTCCGGACGCCGACGGACATCCCAAGCGACAATTGGCCCGAATCAGTCACACGGCTGGAGGGCATCATGGCGCACTTCCCGGTGAACCACCCCGCACGGCCGCTCTACCGGGTGCTGTCCGGGCTCATCGGCCTCTACATCCTGGTCTTCGGCGTCTTCGGCGTCTTCCAGACCTGGGGCGAAGGACTGTTCGGCCGGGACAGCGACTGGGCGCTCGGCCTGCGCACCAACCTGGCCTTCTCGCTGGTCTCGGTGGTCTTCGGCGCGGTCCTGCTGGTCGGGGCGTCCCGCCGCGACAACCTCGGCCACTACATGAACCTCACCGCCGGCGTGGTCTTCCTGGTCACCGGCATCCTGATGATGTCGGTGCTGCAGACCTCGGCGAACTTCCTGAACTTCTCCATGTCGACGGTCATCGTGTCGCTGCTGTTCGGGCTGGTCCTGCTCGCCACCGGCCTGTACGACAAGGTCGGCACCGCGGAGCACGCCGAGGAGGAGCGGCAGCGCCGGTACCACCCGATCGGCGAGCGCTGACGCGGCTGTTGCGCTGACGCGGCTGTTGCGCTGACGCGGCTGTTGCGCTGACGCGGCGTCAGCCCCGGGGAATCGGCCCCGGTTTCGACTCCAGGTGCGACAACCCGTTCCAGGCCAGGTTCACCAGGTGCGCCGCCACCGTCTCCTTGCGCGGCTTGCGCACCTCCAGCCACCAGCGGCCGGTCAGCGCCACCATGCCCACCAGCGCCTGGGAGTACAGCTCCGCCAGCTTGGGGTCGTAGCCCCGGATGGAGAACTCGCCCGCCAGGATGTGCTCCACCTGGTGCGCCACGTCGTTCATCACGCTGCTGAAGTTGCCCGTCGCCGACATCAGCGGTGATTCGCGGACCAGCACCCGGAAGCCGCTGGTCTCCTCCTCGATGTAGGTCAGCAACGTCAGCGCGGCCTGCTCCAGCAGCTCCCGCGGGTTGCCTGCGGTCAGCGCGGTGGTGATCCGGTCCAGCAGGGCGCGGACCTCCCGGTCCACCACCACCGCGTAGAGGCCCTCCTTGCCGCCGAAGTGCTCGTAGACCACCGGCTTGGAGACCTTGGCGCGCGCCGCCACCTCCTCGATCGAGGTCGCGTCGAAGCCCTTCTCGGCGAAGATCTGCCGGGCGATCGAGATCAACTGCTCGCGTCGCTGCGTCGCGGACATCCGTACCCGGGAGGGCTTCGCCGCCGGCACGGGCCGCCGCCGGGCGCGGTCGCTGCCGGAAACGTCGGTCACCCGTCCATCCTGCCAGGCGCGACGCTCACGGTCAGACCGGCCACTGTCGTACGTACGTCCTAATCTGCGCGGGTGACCGACCCACTCGCCGCTGAGGCGCGGCGCCTGCGCGTGGACGAGCAGCTCTCCGTCGCCGAGATCCGGGCCCGCCTGGGCATCGGCCGCGACCGGGTGTACGCCCTGCTGCGCGGCATCCCGCCGCCGGAGTGGACCCGCCGGCCGCGCGCCCGGGACGACACCCGCGCCGAGGCCCTGCGGCTGCGTGCGGCGGGCCGGTCGGTCGACCAGATCGCGGCGCAGCTCGGGGTCGCGAAGTCGACCGCGTACCAGTGGGTGCGGCACCTGCCGCTCGACCCGGACGACGCGACCGCGCGGCGGCGCCGCGAGCACTCGAAGGCGATGACGGAGGCGCGCTGGAGCGCGTACCGGGAGGCGCGCGACGCGGAGCAGGCCGCGGAGCACGCCCGCGCCGCCGGTGTGGTCGGGGGTCTCGGCGAGCGGGATCTGCTGATGCTGGGCGCGGCGATCTACTGGTGTGAGGGAGCCAAGTCCAAGCCCTGGCGCCGGGCGGTGACAATCCAGTTCGTCAACACCGATCCGGGCTTGCTGGCCCTGTTCCTCCGATTCCTGGAGGTCTGCGGCGTGGACCGGACGGTGCCGACCTATCGCGTGAGCATCCACGAGTCGGCGGACGCCGAGGCCGCTGTGCGCTGGTGGGTGGGTCGGCTGCGGCTGCCCGCGGAGAGGTTTCGCCGTACGGTGCTCAAGCGGCACAACCCGACGACGGTACGGCGGAACACCGGCGACACCTATCACGGCTGCCTCGTGATCACCGTGCCCCGCAGTCGTGAGCTCTACTGGCGGATCGAAGGTATGATCGCCGAGCTGTTCCGGATCGCGGGCGAAGCGCAAGGGAAAGATGCTGCTCCGTAGATCTTGACATGGCAATGGGGTGTGGGGTAATGGCAACCCGCAGGCCTTTGGAGCCTTGAGCTCCTGGTTCGAATCCAGGCACCCCAGCTCATTCGTCGGTTCGCTCCCGGGCGAACGGCGTTTGTGTGGCCGGATGCGAATTGTGGCGAGCCGCGTGGTTAGCATGACCGCGAGACTGTCGCCGTCCCGACGGGAGCCACGTCGTGTCCCAGCCCCACCTCCGCACCGTTGTCGTGCTCGCCGCCGGTGAGGGCAAGCGGATGAAGTCGTCCCTGCCCAAGGTGCTGCACCCGCTGCTCGGCCGTACCCTGCTCGGTCACGTCCTCGCCGCGGCCGGCCCGCTCGGCGCGGACCGCACCGTGGTCGTGGTCGGCCACGGCGCCGACCAGGTCCGGGAGCACCTGACCGAGGTCGCCCCGGGTGCCACGCCGGTGCTCCAGGAGCGCCAGCTCGGCACCGGGCACGCGGTCCGCATCGCGCTGGACGCGGTGCCCGACGCGACCGGCACCGTCGTGGTGATCAACGGGGACGTGCCGCTGCTGCGGCCGGAGACGGTCCAGGCGCTCGTCGAGGCGCACGAGGACGCCGCCGCGGCGGCCACCGTGCTGGCCGCCGAGGTGCCGGACCCGACCGGCCTGGGCCGGATCGTGCGGGACGTGCAGGGGCACCTGGAGCAGATCGTCGAGGAGCGCGACGCCACCCCTCAGCAGCGCGCGCTGCGGGAGATCAACGCGGGCATCTACGCGTTCGACGCGGCCCGGCTGCGGGAGGCGCTGGGCAAGCTCTCCACCGACAACGACCAGGGTGAGGAGTACCTGACCGACGTCTTCGCGCTGCTGCGCGACGCCGGCGAGCCGGTGGCTGTGCACTGCGCCGCCGACCACGTGGAGACGCTCGGCTGCAACGACCGGGTCGAGCTGGCCGCGCTGCGCCGGCTGCTGCGCGACCGGGTCAACGAGGGCTGGATGCGTACCGGCGTCAGCATCCTCGACCCGCACACCACCTGGATCGACGTGACGGTGACCGTCGAGCGGGACGCGGTGATCGACCAGAACACGCAGCTCCAGGGCGCCACGACGGTCGGCGAGGGCGCGCTCGTCGGCCCGGACACCACGCTCGTGGACACGGTGGTGGGGGCGGGCGCGAGCATCGTGCGCAGCCACGCGCTCGGCGCCGAGGTGGGCCCGCAGGCGAGCGTCGGCCCGTACGCGTACCTGCGGCCGGAGTCTCGGCTGGGCCGCAAGGCGAAGGTCGGCACGTTCGTGGAGACCAAGAAGGCGTCGATCGGTGACGGCTCGAAGGTGCCGCACCTGTCGTACGTGGGCGACGCGACGATCGGTGACCACAGCAACATCGGCGCGGCCACCGTCTTCGTCAACTACGACGGGGTACGCAAGCACCACACCACCATCGGCAGTCACGCCCGTACCGGGGCGGACAACATGTTCGTGGCGCCGGTGCGGGTGGGCGACGGTGCGTACACCGCTGCGGGTTCGGTGATCACCGGGGACGTGCCGCCGGGTGCGATGGCGGTGGCGCGTGGTCAGCAGCGCAACGTGGAGGGCTGGGTGCTGCGCAAGCGCGCCGGTACGGACGCCGCGGAGGCGGCGCGGCGGGCCGGTGAGGGTGCGTCGGACACGGGCGGCGCCGCAAGCGAAGGTGACTGAATCCACGGGGATCGCCGGGCCGTGGGTGGATCGCTGAACCGGGGGCATACTGCAACCGAACAGTCCCCGGCCCCACCTCCGCCGGGCACCACCGACATACGGGAGCAGACGGGCCCATGGGCAGCATCGTCGCCGAAAACCGCAAGAGCCTGATGCTCTTCTCCGGGAGGGGTTTTCCGGAGCTGGCCAAGGAGATCGGTGAGGTGCTCGGCGTCGCGCCGACGCCGGCCGACGCGTACGACTTCGCCAACGGCGAGATCTTCGTACGGTACAAGGATTCGGTCCGTGGTTCGGACGCCTTCGTGGTGCAGTCCGTGACGCACGGCGTGAACACCTGGGTCATGGAGACCCTGATCATGGTCGACGCGCTGAAGCGCGGCTCGGCCAAGCGGATCACCGTGGTACTGCCGTTCTACCCGTACTCGCGGCAGGACAAGAAGCACCGCGGCCGGGAGCCGATCTCGGCGCGGCTGATCGCGGACCTGCTGAAGACCGCCGGCGCGAACCGGATCCTGACCGTCGACCTGCACACCGCGCAGATCCAGGGCTTCTTCGACGGCCCGGTGGACCACCTGTTCGCGATGGACGTGCTGGCCGAGTACGTGGAGCACAAGTACGCGGGCCGGCCGATGACCGTGGTGGCGCCGGACTCGGGCCGGGTACGCGTGGCGGAGCGCTGGACCGACCGGCTGGGCGGCTGCCCGCTGGCGTTCATCCACAAGACCCGCGATCCGCTCAAGCCGAACCAGGTGGTGGCGAACCGGGTGGTCGGTGAGGTCGAGGGCCGGGTGTGCCTGATCGTGGACGACATGATCGACACCGGTGGCACGATCACCAAGGCGGCGGACATCCTCAAGGAGCAGGGCGCGGCGGAGATCGTGGTCGCCTCGACCCACGCACTGCTGTCCGACCCGGCGACGGAGCGGCTGAAGAACAGCCCGATCAGCGAGGTCGTGGTGACTAACACGCTGCCGCTGCCGTCGGAGAAGCAGCTGGACAAGCTGACCGTGCTGTCGATCGCCCCGCTGCTGGCGCGGGCGATCCGGGAGGTCTTCGACGACGGCTCGGTGACCACCCTGTTCGGTGGCCTGAGCTGAGCGTGCGGTCCGGTCGCCGGGGGTTCCCGGCGGCCGGGCCGATGCCCTGCGGAACCGGCGGGGCGGTGATATGGGGGACTGCCGGAGAGCCGGGAATCCCCTCGGGTAGACTGGTGCGGTTGCCACGGCGAGGGTGCCCGGCGGGCTGCTGACAAGCACCGCACGGAGGCGCCGTCATCGACGCGGTGCTCCGGGCGGTCGTTCATGACCCTAGCCCCAGCGAGCCCCTCGCCCCAGCACCGCCAGACGACAAGCCGCCGCAGCGAAGCATCAGGAGTTTCCCCGTGTCCGAGGTAAAGATCAGCGCCGAGCCCCGTACCGAGTTCGGCAAGGGTGGTGCCCGTCGTACCCGCCGGGCCGGCAAGGTGCCCGCCGTGCTGTACGGCCACGGCGAGAAGCCCAAGCACATCGCGCTTCCGGCGCGGGAGTTCGCCGCCGCGATCCGCAAGGGCGGCGCGAACCAGCTCTTCGCGATCGAGGTCAGCGACGGCACCCAGGTGCTGGCGCTGCCGAAGGCGATCCAGCGTGACCCGATCAAGGACACCTTCGAGCACGTGGACCTGCTGCTGGTCCGCCGCGGCGAGAAGGTCACCGTCGAGGTCCCGGTCCAGCTGACCGGTGAGGCCGCGAAGGACACCCTGATCGTGCACGACCACGACACGCTGTCGGTGACCGCCGACGCGACCAAGGTGCCGGACCACCTGGAGGCGTCGATCGAGGGCGCCGAGGTCGGCACCCAGATCACCGCCGCCGACGTCGAGCTGCCGGCCGGCGTCGAGCTGGCCACGGACGCGGAGACGCAGGTCGCCTCCGTGACCGCCGCCCCGACCGCCGAGCAGCTCGAGGCCACCCTCCCCGAGGTCGAGGAGGCCACCGAGGAGGCCGAGGCCGAGGCCGGCGAGGAGACCGCCGAGGGTGCCGAGGGCGCTCCGGCCGCCGAGGGCGAGGAGGCCCCGGCCGAGGCGAAGACCGAGGCCTGACCGGTCCGCAAGGCTGTGCGACAGGCGTCCCCGGTGCCCGGGGGCGCCTGTCGGCGTATCGGGACGGCTGGTCGGGCGAGCGAGCGGGAAGGGGCGTCGGGTGACGGACGAGGCGGGGCCGTGGCTGGTGGTCGGCCTGGGCAACCCCGGCCGGGAGTACGCGGGCAACCGGCACAACGTCGGGTTCATGGTGGCCGACCTGCTGGCGGCCCGGGTGGGCGCGAAGTTCGGGCGGCACAAGCGCGCGATGGCCGAGGCCGCGGAGGGGCGGCTGGGGTTCGGCGGCCCGAAGCTGGTGCTGCTGAAGCCGTTGACGTACATGAACCTCTCCGGCGGTCCGGTGGCCGGGCTGGCGCAGTTCCACAAGATCCCGCCGGCGCATGTGATCGCGGTGCACGACGAGCTGGACATCGCGTACGGGCAGGTGCGGGTGAAGTGCGGCGGCGGCGAGGGCGGGCACAACGGCCTGCGCTCGATGTCGAAGTCGCTCGGCACGAAGGACTACGTACGGGTGCGGTTCGGCATCGGCCGGCCGCCGGGCCGGCAGGACCCGGCTGACTACGTACTCTCGGATTTCTCCCCGTCGGAGCGCAAGGAGCTGGAGTTCCTGGTGGATCGCGCGGCGGACGTGGTGGAGTCCGTGGTCCTGAAGGGCGTGGAGCCGACGCAGAACCTGTACCACGGGGGTTGACCGGCGGGGCGGAGCGCGGCCGGTAGCCTCGGGCGGCGGGAGCGAAGGCGGGTGACGGGAGCATCATGGGCAGTCCTCCGATGATCGACGGCGGGTTCGCCCGGTGGCTGGCGTCCCGGGCCGGTCAGGCGCTGACGGCCCTGCGCGCGGAGATGGGCTTCGCCGACGCGGGCGCGCTCCGGTCGGCCGGAGACAAGGTCTCGCACGATCTGATCCGCACCGAGCTGGCGAAGTGGCGGCCGGCGGACGCGGTGCTGTCGGAGGAGGACGAGGGTTCGCGGCTGGCCTGGACGGCGGAGGTGACGGACGCGGCGTTGTCGCGCCTGAACGCGGACCGCGTCTGGATCATCGATCCGCTGGACGGCACCCGGGAGTACGCGGAGGAGGGGCGCGCGGACTGGGCGGTGCACGTGGCGCTGTGGTCGCGTAACGCGTCGAGGCCGCACGGTCTGGTGGCGGGCGCGGTGGCGCTGCCGGCGCAGCACCGGGTGCTGGGCACGGACCACCCGCCGGCGTACCCGCCGATGACTGTGGAGGCGGCCACCAGGAGCGGCGCGCGGGTCATCCGGTTGGCTGCCAGTCGTAGCCGTCCGCCGGTTTTCCTGACCGACCTGGCAGAGGACGTCGGCGCTCATCTGGTTCCGATGGGCTCGGCGGGCGCGAAGATCGCCGCCGTGGTCACCGGTGAGGTCGACGCGTACATCCACGCGGGCGGTCAGTACGAGTGGGATTCGGCCGCTCCGGTCGCTGTGGCGACGGCCACCGGTCTGCATGCTTCCCGGATCGACGGTTCTGCGCTGGAATACAACGGGGCCGACCCGCGTCTACCGGATCTGCTGGTCTGCCGCAAGGATCTCGCGAGTCGGTTGCTTGCAGCGTTGCAGCGGCATTCCGGGTAACCTGAGCGTTCTTCTTCACGAGTCCGACCTGAAAGGTCTGGAATCCGATGTACGGATCCGTGCGAATCGAGTTCGTGTCATGACGTCCCCCGCCGCGTACCAGGTGTCGCACCTCGACGCGCTCGAGGCGGAGAGCATCTTCGTGATGCGCGAGGTCGTCGCCGAGATGGAACGGCCGGTGCTGCTGTTCTCCGGCGGCAAGGACTCGATCGTGATGCTCCGGTTGGCCCAGAAGGCGTTCGCGCCGGCCAACATCCCCTTCCCGGTGATGCACGTGGACACCGGGCACAACTTCCCCGAGGTGCTCGACTACCGCGATCAGCGGGTGGCCGAGCTGGGCCTGCAGCTCATCGTGGCGAGCGTGCCGGAGGCGCTGAACAAGGGCCTGGTCCGCGAGTCGGCCGACGGCATGCGCAACCGGATCCAGACGCCGGTGCTGCTGGAGGCGGTGGAGAAGCACCGCTTCGACGCGCTGTTCGGCGGCGCCCGGCGCGACGAGGAGAAGGCGCGGGCCAAGGAGCGGGTGTTCAGCTTCCGCGACGAGTTCGGCCAGTGGGATCCGAAGAACCAGCGTCCGGAGTTGTGGGCGCTCTACAACGGCCGGCACCACCCGGGCGAGTCGATCCGGGTGTTCCCGCTGTCGAACTGGACCGAGCTGGACGTCTGGCACTACATCGAGCGGGAGCGGATCCCGCTGCCGTCGATCTACTACGCGCACGAGCGCGAGGTGATCGAGCGCGACGGCATGCTCTACGCGGTGAACGAGTTCTTCCGGGCGCGCGCCGGTGAGCAGCCGTTCAAGGCCCAGGTGCGGTACCGGACCGTGGGTGACGCCTCCTGCACCGCGGCGGTCCGCTCGGACGCCGACACGGTGGAGAAGGTGATCGAGGAGGTGGCCGCCACGCGGATCACCGAGCGCGGCGCGACCCGCGGCGACGACCGGGTCAGCGAGGCCGCCATGGAGGACCGCAAGCGAGAGGGCTACTTCTGATGAGCGTCGAGACCCTGGCCCCGGCCGAGAGCGAGACCGCGCGGCCGATGGACCTGCTGCGGTTCGCCACCGCGGGCAGTGTCGACGACGGCAAGTCGACGCTGATCGGCCGTCTGCTCTACGACACCAAGTCGCTGTTCAGCGACCAGCTCGCCGCCGTCGAGGCGGTCAGCGCGGCCCGTGGCGACGAGTACACGAACCTGGCTCTGCTCACCGACGGCCTGCGCGCCGAGCGGGAGCAGGGCATCACGATCGACGTGGCGTACCGCTACTTCGCCACGCCGCGGCGGAAGTTCATCATCGCCGACACCCCGGGGCACATCCAGTACACCCGGAACATGGTCACCGGCGCCTCCACCGCCGACCTGGCGCTGATCCTGGTGGACGCGCGTAAGGGCCTGGTGGAGCAGTCCCGCCGGCACGCGTTCCTCTGCTCGCTGCTGCGGGTGCCGCACCTGGTCCTGTGCGTGAACAAGATGGACCTGGTGGACTGGTCGCAGGAGGTCTACGAGCGGATCGCGGACGAGTTCACCGCGTTCGCCGCGAAGCTCGACGTGCCGGACCTGACAGTGGTGCCGGTCTCCGCGCTGCAGGGCGACAACATCGTCACCCGCTCGGAGAACATGCCCTGGTACGAGGGCCCGTCGCTGCTGCATCACCTGGAGCGGGTGCACATCGCCTCGGACCGCAACCTGGTCGACGTGCGGTTCCCGGTGCAGTACGTGATCCGGCCGCAGTCCACCACAGTCACCGACTACCGGGGTTACGCCGGTCAGGTGGCCTCGGGTGTGCTCAAGCCGGGCGACGAGGTGATGGTGCTGCCGTCGGGCTTCACCAGCCGGATCGCGGCGGTGGAGACCGCCGACGGCCCGGTGGACGAGGCGTTCCCGCCGATGTCGGTGACGGTCCGGCTGACCGACGAGCTGGACATCTCCCGCGGCGACATGATCTGCCGGCCGAACAACGCCCCGATGGCCGTGCAGGACATCGAGGCGATGGTCTGCTGGATGGACGAGACGCGGCCGTTGCAGGTCGGCGGCAAGTACGCGATCAAGCACACGACCCGTTCGGCGCGGGCGATCGTGCGCGGGCTGCACTACCGGCTGGACATCAACTCGCTGCACCGCGACGAGTCGGCCGGTGAGCTGAAGCTCAACGAGATCGGCCGGGTCCGGCTGCGCACCACGGTTCCGCTGCTGGCCGACGAGTACCGCCGTAACCGCACCACCGGCGGCTTCGTCATCATCGACGAGTCGACGAACCGTACGGTCGGCGCCGGCATGATCGTCGAGGCCGGCTGACGCACGTGACGAGAAGGCCCCCGGCGCTGCGCCGGGGGCCTTTCGCGTTCAGTCCAGGCGGGTGACGCCGCCGGCCGGGAGCACGGTGAGCGTGCCGGGGGCGGTGAAGCCGCGCTCGGCGTACGCCGCCGTGACGGCGGCGGCCACCGCGTCGGCGGCGTCCGCGTCGACGAGGGCGAGCACGCAGCCGCCGAAACCGCCGCCGGTCATCCGCGCGCCGTACGCCCCGGCGGCCAGCGCCGCCTCGACCGCGGTGTCGATCTCCGGCACGGTGATCTCGAAGTCGTCGCGCATGGAGGCGTGCGAGGCGGTCAGCAGCGGACCGGTGTCGCGGACCCGCCCGGCGCGCAGCAGCGCGACGGTGTCGAGCACCCGCTGGTTCTCGGTCACCACGTGCCGGACCCGGCGGCGGGTCTCGTCGTCGTCGAGGCGCGCCAGCGCGGCGTCGAGGTCGGCGACCGTCACGTCGCGCAGCGCGGTCACCCCGAGCGTCGCGGCGGCCCGCTCGCAGCTGCGGCGGCGGGCCGCGTACTCGCCGTCCGCGTGCCGGTGCGGCGCCCGGCTGTCGATCACCAGCACGGCCAGCCCGGCGTCGTCCAGGTCGAACGGGATCTGCTCGACCTCCTCGGTGCGGCAGTCGAGGAACAGGGCGTGTCCGGCCCGGCCGCGGATCACCGCGGACTGGTCCATGATCCCGGTGGGCGCGCCGACGTAGTCGTTCTCGGCCCGCTGGGCGAGCCGCGGCCACCGCCCGGCGGGCAGGTCGAGCCCGCCGAGGTCGACCAGGGCGGCCAGCACCGCCGACTCGATCGCCGCCGACGAGGAGAGCCCGGAGCCGACCGGCACGTCGGAGGCGACGGCGAGCCGCGCGCCGGGCACGTCGTGGCCGTCGGCACGCAGCGCCCACACCACCCCGGCCACGTAGGCGGCCCACCCGTCGACCCGGCCGGGCTCGTCGGCCTCCGCCGCGCCGAACTCGACCGGTTCGTCGCCGAGCTCCGACCAGACGGTCCAGCGTGCGCCGGGGGCGGGCGCGGCGGCGACCACGGTACGCAGCGGCAGCGCGAAGGGCAGCACGAAGCCGTCGTTGTAGTCGGTGTGCTCGCCGATCAGGTTGACCCGGCCGGGAGCCGCCCAGCGGCCCGCCGGCTCGGTGCCGTACCGCTGCCGGAAGCCGGCGGTGGCGCGGTCGGCGACGTTCATGAGGGCTGTCCCGCGACGTGCTCGCGGTAGAACGCCCAGGCGTCGCCGACCATGTCGTGCAGGGTCGGCTTGGCCGGCGTCCAGCCCAGCTCGTCGCGGGCCAGCGCGGAGGACGCGACCAGCTCGGCCGGGTCGCCCTCGCGGCGGGGAGCCACCTCGACCGGCACCGGGTGCCCGGTGACCTCGCGGACCACGTCGACCACCTGCCGGTTGGTGAAGCCGTTGCCGTTGCCGAGGTTGTAGATGCGGTGCCGGCCGGGGGTGGCCGCGTCCAGCGCGAGCAGGTGGGCGCGGGCCAGGTCCTCGACGTGGATGTAGTCGCGTACACAGGTGCCGTCGACTGTGGGGTAGTCGTCGCCGAAGAGCTGGAGCTTCTCCCGCCGCCCGGCGGCCACGTCGAGCGCGATCGGGATGAGGTGCGTCTCCGGGTCGTGCCGTTCGCCGATGGCCAGCCCGTCGCGCAGGTACGCCCCGGCGACGTTGAAGTAGCGCAGCGAGACGGCGGCCAGGTCGTGCGCGATGGCCTCGGAGGTCAGCGCCATGTCGACGGCCAGCTTGGTGGCGCCGTAGGTGCTGGTGGGGGCCTTGACGGCGGTCTCCGGGATGGGCAGCTCGGTGGGGTTGCCGTAGACGGCGGCGGTGGAGGAGAAGACCATCCGGGGCACCCGGGCGGCGCGGACCGCGTCGATGAGCGCGATCGAGCCGACCGTGTTGGTGTGCCAGTACAGCTCGGGGCGGATCATCGACTCGCCGGCGGCGATGAGGGCGGCGAAGTGCAGCACGCCGTCGAACCCGGCGTCGGGGGTGAGCACCTGGGCGGCCTCGTGCACCGGCAGCTCGACGTGGGTGGCGTCGGGGGCGAGGGCTTCCCGGTGACCGGTGCGCAGGTCGTCCAGCACGGTCACCTGGTGGCCGTGGTCGAGCAGCATCCGGGTCACCACGCTGCCGATGTAGCCGGCGCCGCCGGTGACGAGCAGTTTCACGTCGGTCCTCCTGCCTGGGCCGCGTCGCGCGGCGGCCGTTCCGCGATCACCCTACGGCCGAGGGCTGTGTCGCGGCTGTCGAGTTGAGTCCGCCTCCATTCCACCATAAACCTTCATGATTGAACAGATCCGAACATCGGGCCGAGCGTGCGGTGGCCGCTGTCTACCATCCTTCTCATGCGGGAGGGTGGTGGTCCCGGGCCCCGGCGGCGACCGTCGGGGCGGCCCCGACGCGAACCCGGCCCGCTGGCCCGCACCGTGGCCCGTCTCGTGGTGCGCGGCGCAGACGGCGCCACCCGCCTCGTCACCGCCCTGCTCGGGGCCAGCCCCACCGCCGGGCGGGAACGGATCAGCGAGGCCGAGCTGCGGGACCTGGTCGCGGCGAACACGCTGCTCGACCCGGACGAACGGCGGATCATCGATGAGGTGCTGGTGGCCGGCGCCCGGCTCGTCCGCGAGGTGATGGTGCCCCGCACCGAGGTGGTCTTCCTCAGCGCGGCGCTTCCGCTGACGCAGGCCCAGCGGCTGGTCCGGGACGACCCGCACACCCGCTACCCGGTGGTCGACGGCACCCACGACGACGTGGTCGGCCTGGTGCACCTGCGGGACGTGCTGCTGCGCCCGGACGCGGACCGGCTGCTCCTGGTCGGCGACCTGATCCGGGAGGTGAAGCGCCTGCCGGACAGCAAGCGCGTGCTGGCGGCGCTCACCGAGATGCGCCGGGAGGGCCACCACCTGGCCGTCGTCGTCGACGAGTACGGCGGCACGGCCGGCATCGTCACCTGCGAGGACCTGGTCGAGGAACTGGTCGGGGAGATCCGCGACGACGAGCACGGCCCGCTCGAACCGGAACCCGCCGGCCTGCCCGCGGTCGTCGACGGCCGGCTCAACCTGACCGACTTCGCCGAGCGCACCGGGGTGTCGCTGCCCGCCGGGCCGTACGAGACGGTCGGTGGGTACGTGATGGCCGCCCTGGGCCGGCTGCCGGTGGCGGGCGACGAGGTGCCGGTGGCTGTCGACCCGGCCACCGGATCGGTTCCGGCCGATCCGGCGGGCTGGCTGCTGCGCGTGCTCACGCTCGACGGCCGGCGCGTGTCCCGCCTGGCGGTCTCCGCCGCGCGGCTGCCCGAGCCCCGGCGTGAGGTGAACGGTCCGCTTCCGCCCGTACCCGCCCGATCCACCGGCCCGTCATGACGGACGCCGGGGCTTGCTGACAGAATTGCCGCCATGTCCGACGTACCCGCCCGCCCGCGCGTCTTCTCCGGCATCCAGCCGACGGCCGACTCGTTCCACCTCGGCAACTACCTGGGCGCGCTGCGGCACTGGGTGGCGTTGCAGGACAGCCACGACGCCTACTACTGCGTCGTCGACCTGCACGCGATCACCGCGGGGCACGACCCCAAGGTGCTCAAGCGCCGCAGCCGGGTGGCCGCCGCGCAGCTGTTCGCGCTCGGCCTGGACCCGGAGCGCAGCACGCTGTTCGTGCAGTCGCAGGTGCCCGAGCACTCGCAGCTGGCCTGGGTGCTCGGCTGCATCACCGGCTTCGGCGAGGCCGGCCGGATGACCCAGTTCAAGGACAAGTCGCAGAAGCAGGGCAGCGAGCGGGCCAGCGTCGGCCTGTTCACGTACCCGATCCTCCAGGCCGCGGACATCCTGCTCTACCAGGCGAACGCGGTGCCGGTCGGCGAGGACCAGCGGCAGCACCTGGAGCTCTCCCGCGACCTGGCGCAGCGGTTCAACTCGCTGTTCGGCAGCACCTTCACCGTGCCCTCCCCGCACATCGTGAAGGACACCGCGAAGATCACCGACCTGCAGGACCCGACGGCCAAGATGTCGAAGTCGTCGTCCTCCCCGGCCGGCATCATCGACCTGCTGGAGGACCCGGCCCGCTCGGCCAAGAAGATCCGCTCGGCGGTCACCGACACCGGCCGCGAGATCGTCTTCGACGCCGAGGGCAAGCCGGGCATCACCAACCTGCTGACGATCTACTCCGCGCTCTCCGGCCGGTCCATCGACGACCTGGTCGCCGCGTACGACGGCAAGGGCTACGGCGACCTGAAGAAGGACCTCGCCGAGGTGGTGCGGGAGTTCGTCACGCCGATCCAGGAACGCACGAACGCCTACCTGAACGACCCGGCCCAGCTCGACAAGCTGCTGGCGCGGGGCGCGGAGAAGGCCCGGTCGGTGGCCGCGGGGACGCTGCGGGACGCGTACGAGCGGGTCGGCTTCTTCCCGCCGGTGCGGTTCGAGTAACGGCCCGGACGGGCGGAGACGGGTGACGCAGCCGGTGGCCGGAGGGGTGGCGCGCGACGTGGCGGGCAGTGACACGGCGCCGGGCGGCGCGGACACGATCCAGATCGGGATCGCTGTCGACGTCCCCGAGCCCTGGGGCGGGATGCTCACCCGCCGCCGGGTCGAGGCCGGCGACCCGCTCGCCGTCCCCGCGCACGTCACCCTCCTCGGGCCCACCGAGATCCCGGTACGCGCGCTGCCCGCCGTCGAGGCGCACCTGGACCGGGTCGCCGCCACGCACCTGCCGTTCACGCTGCACCTGCGCGGCACCGGTACGTTCCGGCCGGTGACCCAGGTGGTCTTCGTGGCGGTGGCGGCCGGGATCAGCGAGTGCGAACTGCTCGCCGCCGCTATCAACTCGGCCCCCGAGCTGCGGCGCGAGCTGCGCTTCCCGTACCACCCGCACGTCACAGTGGCGCAGGACGTGCCGCCCGAGGTGCTCGACAAGGCGTACGAGGATCTCGCTGACTTCTCCGCGTTGTTCCAGGTGGACGCGTTCACGCTGTTCTCGCACAGCGGGGCGACCCGGTGGCAGCCCCGCCGCGACTTCCGGCTCGGCGGCCACAGCTGAACATCCGACCGGCCGGGGCCCCTCCGCCACGGGCGGAGATCGGCGAGGATGACGGGGTGAACGTCTTCGGCCGGATCGAGGCGGCGGTGGGGCGCCGCATCGACGCGGCCCGGAGCCGCTCGTCGGTCTTCGACCACGTCTGGCGGGCCGGGACGCTCTACGCCGACCTGCTCGCCGGGCGGCTCGCCGCCGCCATCGCGTACTACGGCTTCTTCGCCGTGTTCGCGCTCGCGCTCGTCGCGTACTGGATCTTCGGCGCGGTGCTGCGGGACAACGAGGAGGTCAGCCGCGGTGCGGCCCACTTCCTGGAGGAGAACCTGCCCTTCCTCGACCCGGCGCAGATCGCCGAGAGCAGCGGCACCGTCGGCGTGGTCGGCCTGGTCATCCTGGTTTTCACCGGCATCGGCTGGGTGGAGGCGATCCGCTCCTCGCAGCGGCTGATGTACGGCTTCAACCAGCAGCCCGGCAACCTGGTGGTGCGGCGCCTGGTCGACCTGGGCGTACTGGTCGCGGTCTTCGTGCTGCTGTTCGTCTCGGTCGCCGCCGTGGACGCGCTGGAGTCACTGCTGCGCTTCCTGCTGCGCAGCACCGGCTCGGTGGGCCTGACCACGATCAGCGCGGTGCTGAGCGTGCTCGTCAACGCCGTGCTCGCCGCCGCGCTGCTGCTCGCAGTGCCCCGGCTTCGGATGAGCCGGCGCCGGCTGCGCCCGGCGATCCTGACCATCGCCGTCGGTATCACCCTGCTGAACACCGTGGGGCGCTACTACGTGGTACGCACCGAGCGGAACCCCGCGTACACGGTGGTCGCCACCGCCGTCGGCCTGCTGCTCTACCTCTACCTGCTCAACCAGCTGGTGCTCTTCGGCGCCGCGCTCGCCGCGACCAGCCGGTACGGCCGGGTGGTGGACCTGGCCGAGGGCGGCGCCCGGGAGGTGGACGTGGAGGCGGACGTGCTCGACGAGGAGACCGAACCGGGCACACCGGGAGGGGCGGGATGAGCGCGCGGATCCGGATCGACGCCGAGTCGGCGGTGCCGCCGTACGAGCAGGTGCGGGCGCAGTTCGCCGCGCGCATCGGCGACGGGCGGCTGCCGGTGGGCACCCGGCTCCCGGCGGTGCGGCAGCTCGCCGCCGACCTGGGGCTGGCGGTGAACACCGTGGCGCGGGCGTACCGGGAACTGGAGGGCGCCGGGCTGGTGGAGACGCGGGGCCGGCACGGCACGGTGGTGGCCCCCGGCCGGGACGACGCCACCGACCGGCTGCAGCGAACCGCCGCCGAGTACGCCGCCGAGGCGCGTCGCCTGGGTGTCGCGCCGGAGCGGGCGGTCGCGCTGGTCCGTGCGGCGCTGGACGCCGGTACGCGTGGCTGAGCGTGGTCCCCGAAGCGGGGAGAGTCCGATGATTGCGTTCCCCGGTCCGGCACGCGGCGACCATGATGGGCCGGTGGGCGCACTCGTGACACTGGACCTGCCGGACGACTCCCCGATCCGGGGTCTGCCGTGGATCATCACGTTCGGCCCGCTCGGCGCCGAGGACGATTGGGAGCCGGTGGTCTGCGGCCCGTACGAGCGACAGCACGCGCTGGCGCTCGCCGAGGCGGTGGTAGCCGACGAGCAGCTGATGGCGGTGGTGGAGCCGCTGCTGCCGGCGCTCACGCCGGAGGAGATCCGCGGCGAGATCGCCGCCGCGCAGATCGCCGCCGAGGACGAGGCGGCCGAGATCGACCAGGCGGACCTCTACGGCGACTTCGAGGACGTCATCGACGAGGAGCTGGAACGCGCCGCCGACCGCGAGCCGGAGCCCGAGCCGGCGAAGGCGCCCGACCGGGAGGAGATCCGGGCCGGGTTCGCCCGGATCGCCGCGCTGCTCACCGCCAAGGGCGGCTGAGAGCGCGCTCGCTCCCCGATGGACACCGGCCCCCCGGGAGCGTGCTCCCGAGGGGCCGGGGCCACCTCACCCCCCACCACAAGGGGTCGGCAGCCCAGCCGCCCGTCGGCGCGGGGCACAACGGACGGCCAGGTCGTTGGCGGGTTACCCGGCTCAGCGCCGTTCGAACCACGCAGCCGCGTCCACCGGCAGGACGTACCCGTCGCCCCGCTCGGTGAGGCCGGCGCTGGCGACGAGCGGGCGGCCGTGGCCGCTCACCGTCACGTCGGCGCCGCTGATGTTCACCACGCACGTCACCTCGGCGTCGCCGGTGGTGCGGCGGAACGCGAGTACGCCGGGCTCGGTCTCCAGCCAGGTGATGCCGTCCAGGCCGGCCAGCGCCGGGTGCTCGTGCCGGACGCGCAGCGCGGTCCGGTACAGCTCCAGCGTCGAGCCGGGCGCACCGGCCTGGGCGGCCACCGACAGCTCCCGCCAGGTCGCCGGCGCCGGCAGCCAGCTCAGCTCGCTGCCGTCCGGCCCGAAGCCGTACGGGGGCAGGTCGCCACCCCACGGGATCGGCACCCGGCAGCCGTCGCGGCTCTCCCCGGTGCGCCGGAACGCGGGGTCCTGACGCAGCTCGTCCGGGAGGTCCAGCACCTCCGGCAGGCCCAGTTCCTCGCCCTGGTAGACGTACGCGCAGCCGGGCAGCGCGAACATCAGCAGCGCGGCGGCGCGGGCGCGGCGCAGGCCGACCTCGCCGTCGCCGTACCGGGTGACGTGCCGCTGCCGGTCGTGGTTGGAGAGCACCCAGGTGGTCGGCGCGCCCACGATCGTGGACTCGGCCAGCGCCGTGTCGATCACCTTGCGGAACGAGTCGGCCGACCAGGTGGCGTCGAGGAAGTCGAAGCTGAACGCCTGGTGCAGCTCGTCCGGGCCGATGTAGCGGGCCAGGCGCTGCGGCGTCTCGGCCCACGCCTCGGCGACCGCCATCCGGCCGCCCGGGTAGCTGTCCAGGATCGGCCGCCAGGCGCGGTAGATGTCGTGCACCTCGTCCTGGTCGAAGTACGGCAGCCGGCCCTTGCCCAGCAGCTCGGACTGACGCTGGCCGGTGGTCATCGAGTTGAAGCCGACGTCCGGCAGGCCCTCGGCCTTGATCATTCCGTGCGCCACGTCGATCCGGAAGCCGTCCACGCCGCGGTCCAGCCAGAAGCGCAGCACGTCCTCGAATTCGGCCCGCACCTCCGGGTGGCGCCAGTTCAGGTCGGGCTGGGCCGGGTCGAACAGGTGCAGGTACCACTGGCCGTCGACAACGCGCGTCCACGCCGGGCCGCCGAAGATGCTCTCCCAGTCGTTCGGCGGCAGCTCGCCCTGCTCGCCCTTGCCGTCGGCGAACAGGTAGCGCTCCCGCTCCGGCGAACCGGGTCCGGCGGCGAGCGCGGCGGTGAACCACGGGTGCGCGCTGGAGGTGTGGTTCGGCACCATGTCGACGATGATCCGCAGGCCGAGCGCGTGCGCGTCGGTGATCATCTCGTCGAAGTCGGTCAGGTTGCCGAACAGCGGGTCGACGTCCCGGTAGTCGGACACGTCGTAGCCGGCGTCGACCTGCGGCGAGGTGTAGAACGGCGTCAGCCAGAGCGCGTCCACGCCGAGGTCGCGCAGGTACGGCAGGCGCTGCCGGATGCCCTGGAGGTCACCCACGCCGTCGGCGTTCGCGTCGGCGAAGCTGCGGACGTACACCTGGTAGACGACAGCGGACCGCCACCAGTCTTCGTCGGCGGTGCGAGGGGTGGTGCTGGGGGCGGAGGTCATCGCTGTCGATCCCGTTCTGTGGCGGCTTCTGGTGCGGCGCAGGGTGTCTGAGCAGAATGCCGCCACCAGACTGCAAGAGTCAAGCATTCCTTGCGCAAGAAATGGCAGCCATCACCCGCGCCGGCCCTGACCTCGTCTCCCGCATCCCGGGACGGCCACCCCGCCGGCCCTTCCGGCCGGCGCCGTCGTTTCGACGTCGATCATGAAGTTAACCCCGACATTCCGGACCCCAACCCCCGCCAACCTCATGATCGCCACCCTCGGTCCGGCCGCCTCCTGCCCGCCCTGACCCGCCCCGCGGGCGTTGATCAAGGAGTTTGTGTCCCGAGTGGAGATCAACCCGGACACAAACCCCTTGATCAACGGGGGGCCGTGGGGTGAGCCCGGCCGGGGTGGCTCGGGTGATCATGAGGTTGGCGGCCTTTGCCGTCCGATTTGTCGCCGTCAACTTCATGATCGACGCGTCGGAGGGCCGGGGGAGAAGGGGGTGCGGCGGGGGTCAGGCGGGGATGGGGAGGGACGGGGTGGGGGAGGAAGGGGTGGCGGGGCGCTGGCGGCTGGGGGGAGTTGCGGGCTTCGCCACCGCTGTGGAGCCGCGTACCACCAGCTCGGGGCGGAACAGGTACTCGGAGTTCGGGGACGGGTGACCGTTGATCTCGTCGACCAGGGCCCGCACCGCCGCCACCGCCATGGCGGCCACCGGCTGGCGCACTGTGGTCAGCGGCGGGTCGGTGAACGCCATCAGCGGGGAGTCGTCGTACCCGACCACGGAGATGTCGCCGGGCACCGACAGCCCGCGCTGCCGGGCGGCCCGGATCGCGCCGAGCGCCATCAGGTCCGAGCCGCAGACCAGCCCGGTCACGCCGCGCTCGATGAGCCGGCCGGCGGCCGCCTCGCCGCCCTCGACGCCGAACAGGGACAGCTCGGTCAGGTCGGCCAGCTCGTCCTCGGCGATGTCGGTGAGGCGCCCCATCGCGGCCTTGTAGCCGGCGACCTTGCGCTGCACCGGCACGAACCGGTCCGGGCCGGTGATCAGGCCGATCCGGCGGTGCCCGAGCGCGACCAGGTGGGCGACCGCGAGTTCGGCGGACTCCCGGTCGTCGCAGGAGACGAACGGCGCGGGGATGCCGGGCGCGTACCCGTTGATCATGACGATCGGCAGCGGCCGGGCCAGCAGCGTGCGGTAGCGGTCGTGGTCCGCGGCGGTGTCGGCGTGCAGGCCGGAGACGAAGACGATGCCGGAGACCTGGCGGTCCAGCAACATCTCCACGTACTCGTCCTCGCGGACGCCCCCGGGGGTCTGCGTGCAGAGCACCGGTGTGTAGCCGGTGGGGGCGAGCGCGGACTCGATGATCTGGGCGAACGCCGGGAAGATCGGGTTGTCCAGCTCCGGCACGACCAGGCCGACCAGTCCGGCGCTGCGCTTGCGCAGCCGGGCGGGGCGCTCGTAGCCGAGCACATCGAGGGCGGTGAGGACGGCCTGGCGGGTTTCGGGGGCCACGCCGGGGCGGTCGTTGAGCACCCGCGACACCGTGGCCTCGCTGACTTCAGCCTGTTGGGCGATGTCGGACAGTCGAGCGCGCATGTGCGGCACTTTAGCCCAACGGCAAAGTCTTGCGTACACTTCTGCAAGCCCTTCCATTCTCTGCAACCTCTTGCTAACGTCCCCGCAACATGCGAGAGCAGCGGCGCAGCATCTCGGCGCCGGTCAGCAAGAACTTTCAGAGGTTTCCACTGGCGGGCCGCCCTTCCCCCGGCGGGCCGCCAT
This sequence comes from Micromonospora sp. SYSU B005, assembly GCF_055362685.1. Classification (NCBI taxonomy): domain Bacteria; kingdom Bacillati; phylum Actinomycetota; class Actinomycetes; order Micromonosporales; family Micromonosporaceae; genus Micromonospora; species Micromonospora sp. SYSU B005. The sequence continues at coordinate 127,525 of NZ_JAXCFU010000009.1, forward strand.
GACGACAGGAGTACCGATGCGCATCCGTACCGCGGGTGTGGTCGCCGTCCTCGGCCTGGCGCTCGCCGCCTCCGGCTGTGGTGACAGCGGCAGCGACAAGCCGGCCGCCGACGAGTCCGCCAAGGCGACCGGCGGCAAGCTGGTCATCTGGGCCGACGACAAGCGCACGGCCGCCCTCAAGCCGTTCGCCGAGGAGTTCGGCAAGGAGAACGGTGTGACCGTCGAGGTCCAGGCCGTCTCCAAGGACCTGCAGACCAACTTCGTCACCGCCTCTCAGCAGGGCAGCGGCCCGGACGTCGTGGTCGGCGCGCACGACTGGATCGGCAACCTGGTCCAGAACGGCGCCATCGACCCGGTGCAGCTCGCGGCCGAGCAGAAGTCCGGCTTCAACGAGACCGCGATCAAGGCCGTCACGTTCAACGGCCAGCTCTACGGCGTGCCCTACGCCACCGAGAACGTCGCGCTGATCCGCAACACCGAGCTGGCCCCCGAGGCGCCGAAGACGATCGAGGACCTGGTCGCCACCGGCAAGAAGCTCAAGGCCGAGAAGAAGGCCAGCGAGATCCTCTGCCTGCAGTCCGGCCAGAACGGCGACGCGTACCACATCTACCCGCTCTACACCTCGGGCGGCGGCTACCTGTTCGGCACCGCGGCGAACGGCGACTACGACCCGAAGGACCTGGGCGTGGGCAAGCCGGAGTCGATCGCTGCCTTCCAGAAGATCGCCAAGCTGGGTGAGAAGGGCGAGGGTGCGCTGAAGCGCTCCATCACCGGCGAGAACTCCATCGCCACCTTCACCGGCAAGAAGTGCGCGTTCCTGGTCTCCGGCCCGTGGGCGGTGGCCGACGCCAAGAAGGCCAACATCTCCTACGACATCTCCCCGGTCCCCGGCTTCGCCGGTGGCAAGGAGGCCCAGCCGTTCGTGGGCGTCCAGGCGTTCTACGTGGCCGCGAAGGGCAAGAACAAGGCCCTGGCGCAGGAGTTCGTCACCAACTACGTGACCAAGCCCGAGCTGGCCGTCGCGCTGTACAAGGCCGAGCCGCGCCCGCCGGCGCTGACCGCCGCCTTCGACCAGGTCAAGGGCGAGGACCCGGACCTGGCCAAGTTCTCCGAGGCCGGTAAGAACGGCCAGGTCCTCCCGGCGATCCCGGCCATGGCCGCGATCTGGGACCCGTTCGGCAAGGCGGAGGCCGCCATCATCGGTGGCGCCGACCCGGCCAAGACGATCACGGCCGCCGGCAAGACCATCCAGGGTCAGATCAAGTAATGAGCGCGCCGCTGTCCGGCCCGGGGTCTGCACCGCAGGCCCCGGGCCGGGAGCCCGTACGCCGTGGGCTCCCGCGCACGTCCCGTACCGCGCGGCAACACGCGCCGATCACCGCGACCGGCCTCGTCGTCAAGGTGGTCCTGCTCGGCCTGGTGGCCGGGATCGCGATCTGGGCGGCCTTCCCGCTCATCGAGGCCGAGCACTGGCTCGCGCTGGGCGTCCTGGCGGTCACCACCGCCGGCCTGTTCTACCTCTACCTGAGCCGTCGGCACATCCCGGCCAAGTACCTGGTCCCCGGCACGCTCTTCCTGATCGCGTTCCAGATCTTCCCGGTGCTCTACACCGCGAGCACCGCGTTCACGAACTTCGGCGACGGCCACCGCGGCAGCAAGGACGACGCGATCGTCGCCGTGCAGACCTCCTCGGTGAAGCAGGTGCCCGGCTCGACCGAGTACAACCTCACCATCGCCACCGAGGGCGACCCGGCGACGGGTGATCTGGTCTTCCTGCTCAGCGACCCGAAGACCAAGGAGGTCTACGCCGGCGACGCGGACGGGCTGCGCAAGCTCGACGCCGCCGACGTCGAGCTGAGCAGCCTCAGCGGCAAGATCACCGCCGCGGACGGCTACACCCTGCTGAACATCGGGCAGGCCAGCAGCCGCAGCGACGCCGTCACCGCGCTCGTCGTGCCCACCGACGAGGGCGCCATCCGCTCCAACGGCCTGACCCGGGCGTACGAGGGCAAGGCGATCCGGGCGTACGACCCCGCGTGCGACTGCGTCAAGGACAGCGAGACCGGCAAGACGTGGACCGCCGACGAGAAGTCCGGCTCCTTCGTCGCCGCCGACGGCGAGCGCCTCGCCCAGGGCTGGAAGGTCGACGTCGGGCTGAAGAACTTCAGCACCGTGCTGACCGACCCGAACATCTCCGGCCCGTTCTTCGGCACGCTGGCCTGGAACTTCGCGTTCGCGATCGGCTCCACCGGCCTGACGTTCCTGCTCGGCATGGCGATCGCGCTCGCGCTGCACTCACCCCGGATGCGCGGCACCAACTTCTACCGGATCCTGCTGATCCTGCCGTACGCCATGCCGTCGTTCGCCATGCTGCTGATCTGGCGGGACATGTTCAACACCGACTTCGGCCTGCTCAACAACCTGTTCGGGCTGAACGTCGACTGGTTCGGCGGCAACTGGTCGGCCCGGATCGCGGTGCTGCTGGTGCAGCTGTGGCTCGGCTACCCGTACATGTTCCTGGTGGCCACCGGCGCGTTGCAGGCCATCCCGCGGGAGCTGACCGAGGCCACCTCGGTCGACGGCGCGTCACCCTGGCAGTCGTTCCGCGCGGTCACCCTGCCGCTGCTGCTGGTGGCGCTCTCGCCGCTGCTGATCGCGTCGTTCGCGTTCAACTTCAACAACGTCAACGCGATCCTGTTCACCACCGAGGGCGGCCCGTTCGCGCCGGACAATCCGCGTAACGGCGCCACCGACCTGCTGATCACCTACACGTACCGGCTCGCGTTCGGCGCGCAGGGCGCCGAGTTCGGCCTGGCCGCCACCGTCTCGATCTTCATCTTCGCGATCGTGGCGACGGTGTCGGCGATCAGCTTCCGGCGGACCCGCAAGCAGGAGGAGGTGTACTCGTGACCACCATCGCGGAGACGCCCACACCCACTGCGACCCGTAAGCCGGCCCGCCGCTCGCGTGGCCGCTGGTTCGCCCAGGTGGGCTGGCGGCACCTGGTCGGGGTGCTGGCGGTGGCGTTCAGCCTCTTCCCGATCCTGTTCGTGATCTCGGCGGCGTTCAACCCGCTCGGCACGCTCTCCTCCACCGAGCTGCTGCCGACCGGGGCGTCGCTGGAGAACTTCACGAACCTGTTCGACAACACCGCGTTCGGCCACTGGTTCCTCAACTCGCTGCTGCTGGCGGGCGTGGCCAGCTTCGCGTCGATCTTCCTGTCGTCGCTCGCGGCGTACGTGTTCTCCCGGATGCGTTTCGCCGGGCGCCGGGTCGGCCTGCTCGCGTTGCTGCTGATCCAGATGTTCCCGCAGTTCCTGGCGATCGTGGCGATCTTCCTGATCTTCACCACGCTCACCGACCTCTACCCGTCGATCGGGTTCAACACCCCGTGGGGCCTGTTCCTGCTCTACATGGGTGGCGCGCTCGGCGCGAACACCTGGCTGATGAAGGGCTTCTTCGACACGCTGCCGAAGGAGCTGGACGAGTCGGCGACCATGGACGGCGCGTCGCACGTGCAGGTCTTCTTCCGGATCATGCTGCCGCTGGTGGCGCCGATCCTGGCGGTGACCGGCCTGCTCGCGTTCATCGGGTCGATCAACGAGTTCATCATCGCCAACGTGTTCCTCACCGAACCCGAGGCGAAGACCCTCGCCGTCGGCATGTACGGCCTGGTGGCCGGCGAGCGCAACAACAACTTCGGGATGTTCGCGGCGGGCACGCTGCTCACCGCGATCCCGACGGTGCTGGTGTTCCAGCTGCTCCAGCGCTACATCGTCTCCGGACTCACCTCCGGAGCGGTAAAGGGCTGAGCCTCCTCGGCTCACGCTGCGGCAAGGGCGTCGTGTCGGCGTACACCGGAGCGGTTCTCGGGCGGACCGCCGCGGTCGGGTGAACCGGCCGCGGCGGGTGCCCGCCCCCTCTCCCTGTCGGTACGACGCGAAAGGCAGCACCATGTCCCTTCAGCCGCACCACGACGGCTCCGCCACCTACGTCCCGGAGCAGGAGCCCGCGCTCGGGCAGACCGTGCCGGTCTTCGTCCGGGTACCGGCCGGAACCGGCGTCTCCCAGGTACACGTGCGCACCACCGGCGACGGTGAACCCCGCTTCGCCGAGGCACGGGTCGACCGCACCGACGGCGACGACGTGTGGTGGCGGGCCGACGTCGAGGTCCGCAACCCGGTCAGCAACTACCGCTTCCTGCTCGACGGCGAACGCGGCACCCGCTGGCTCAACGCGGCCGGGCTGTCCGGCCACGACGTGCCGGACAACGGCGACTTCAAGCTGGTCAGCTACGCCCCGCCGCCGGCCTGGGCGCGGGACGCGGTGATCTACCAGATCTTCCCGGACCGGTTCGCCCGCTCGGCCGCCGCCGACGGCCGGACCGTGCCGGACTGGGCCATCGGATGCGACTGGGACACCCCGGTCGTCGGCCGCGGCCCGGAGACGCCCCGCCAGTTCTACGGCGGCGACCTCGACGGCGTCACCGAGCACCTGGACCACCTGGACCGGCTCGGCGTCAACACCGTCTATCTCACGCCGGTCTTCCCGGCGCGCTCCAACCACAGGTACGACGCGTCGAGCTTCGACACCGTCGACCCGCTGCTCGGCGGCGACGCGGCGCTGGCCCGGCTCGCCGACGCGGTGCACGCCCGGGGCTGGCGGCTGCTCGGCGACATCACCAGCAACCACACCGGCGACGCCCACGACTGGTTCACCGCCGCCGTCTCCGACGTCAACGCGCCGGAACGCGAGCTGTACTACTTCGACCTGCCCGGCTCGGACTACGAGTCGTGGAACGGGGTGAAGTCGCTGCCGAAGCTGAACTGGGGCAGCGCGGAACTGCGCCGCCGGTTCGCCACCGCCGAGGACTCGCTGCTGCGCCGCTGGCTGCGCCCGCCGTACGGGCTGGATGGCTGGCGGGTCGACGTGGCGAACATGACCGGGCGGCGGGGTGCGGACGCGTACACCCACGAGGTGGCGCGGCTGCTGCGCGAGGTGGTCGCCGAAACCCGCCCCGACGGGCTGCTGCTCGCCGAGCACGGCCACGACCACACCGGTGACCTGGACCGCGACGGCTGGCACGGGACGATGAACTACGTCGGCTTCACCGACCCGGTCTGGTCCTGGCTGCGCCACGGCGACGACCCGGTGCCGAACTTCCTCGGCACCCCGGGCGGGGTACGGCGGCGCGACGCGGACGCGGTGCTCGCCACCATGAACACCTACCGGTCGCTGGTGTCGTGGCGCTCGTACACGCACTCGTGGCAGCTGCTCGGCTCGCACGACTCGGCCCGGATCCGCACCGTGGTCGGCGACGCGGCCCGGCAGGAGGTGGCGGCCGGACTGCTCGCCACAATGCCCGGCACGCCAGTGGTCTTCGCCGGGGACGAGCTGGGCCTGACCGGTACGAACGGGGAGGGCTCGCGTACCCCGATGCCGTGGCACCGGCCGGAGAGCTGGGACCGGCGCACGTTCGAGGCGTACCGGTCGTTGCTGACGCTGCGCCGCGACGAGCCGGCGCTGCGGCACGGCGGCCTGCGGTGGGTGCACGCGGACGCGGACACGCTGGTCTTCCTGCGCGAGGCGCCCACGTCGACGGTGCTGGTGCTGGCGAGGCGAGCCGCAGGCACCCCGGTCCACCTGACCGGCGTGGGAGCCGGAGAGAACGTCTACGGCGACGCCCCCGCCCTCCACCCCGACGCCGAGGGCGCGGTAACGCTCCCTGCGGACGGCCCCACCTTCCAGGTCTGGCGCCTGCGCTGATCCCGCGCCCCCGCCCCGTCGATCTTGCGGTTTCGGCCCGTGTCGTGCGGCTTTCGTCCCTTATTTCGGGGCGGAGACTGCAAGATCGCGGGGAGGGGGGTCACGGTATGACGGCAGGTCGGCGGGGTGACTACTACGTTGCGTCGTTGGTGAGGGAGGATGGGGCGCGTGGAAGCTCTTCGACTGATTCTTCTCTACGTCCATCTGATCGGGTTCGCGCTGCTGCTCGGTGGTGGGATCGCCCAGTACGTCACCGGCCGGCTGCGGATCAACGCCGCCATGCTCTGGGGCGCGATCATCCAGGTCCTCACCGGCATCGGGCTGTCCGCTCCGCTGCGCGACGGGGACGAGCCGGCCCCGGCGAAACTTGTTACCAAGTTGGTGCTCGCGCTGCTCATCTTCGTCATGGTCTTCTTCTCCCGTAAGCGGGAGACCGTCAACCGTGGCCATTTCCTCGCGATCGTCGGGTTGACGCTGGTCAACGCAGCCGTCGCGGTGTTCTGGCGTTAGTTCGCCAGCAGTCGGGGAAGCTCGGGAAAACGGACGTTCGCGACACCTACCGCGCACGCCCCACCGGCCGGATAGTGACCTGCCCCACCCAAGGGTTACGCCGGGGTAACGGACGCTCAACAGTCGTGCACGATTGGCGGCCGGTGGGTGGGCGCGGGCGTACGCTCCCGTCCGTAACGTGGGACGCCGGCGGCACACCGCAGGCCGGCGAAGGGCTGTGCACCGCGCACGACGCGGTGCGCAAGGGGAAGGAGACGTCTTGCGCTCTGTGCGTGGGATGCGGATCGCCTCCGCCATCGTGGCGGGTGGACTCGTGCTGGGCGCTGCCGCGTGTGGTGAGGCTCCGGACGACGACAACAACGCCGGCGGCGACGGTGGCAAGAAGTTCAGCGCCTGCATGGTGACCGACGTCGGCGGCATCGACGACAAGTCCTTCAACGCCTCGGCCTGGAAGGGCCTGCAGCAGGCGCAGAAGGAGAACGACAAGATCGAGATCAAGAACGTCCAGTCGAAGGCCGAGGCGGACTACGAGGTCAACCTGACCGGGTTCGTCAACCAGAAGTGCGACTTCATCCTGGCCGTCGGTGGCCTGATGTCGGACGCCACCAAGGCGGCGGCTGAGAAGAACCCGAACCAGCAGTTCGGCATCGTCGACGCCAACCCGGGCGTGTCGAACGTCTACCCGATGCAGTTCGACACCGCGCAGGCCGGGTTCCAGGCCGGCTACCTGGCCGCCGGGATGAGCAAGACCGGCAAGGTCGGCACCTACGGTGGCCTGCCGATCCCGCCGGTCACCATCTTCATGGACGGCTTCGCCGACGGCGTCGCGTACTACAACAAGGCCAAGAGCAAGAACGTCCAGGTCCTGGGCTGGGACAAGGCCGCCCAGAAGGGCTCCTTCGCCAACTCGTTCGAGAAGCAGGACGAGGGCAAGAAGGTCTCCGACGCGCTCGTCGCGCAGGGCGCCGACATCGTGATGCCGGTCGCCGGTGGCGCCGGTCTCGGCACCACCTCCGCGGCCAAGGCCTCGGGCGGCAAGTACTCGGTCGTCTGGGTCGACATCGACGGCTGCGAGAGCACCCCGGACTGCTCGGCGATCCTGACCACGGTCGTCAAGAACATCCCGGAGGCCGTCAAGGAGGCCGTGCTGAAGGCCGCCGGTGGCGAGAAGCTGCAGTCCACCCCGGGCTTCGTGGGCACGCTCGCGAACACCGGCGTCTCGATCGCCCCGTACCACGACTTCGAGAGCAAGGTCCCGGCGGACCTGAAGGCCGAGGTCGACAAGATCAAGGCGGACATCGCCGCCGGCACCATCACCGTCACCTCGAAGGCCCAGCCGACCAAGTGACAGTCCCGCCGGCCGCCGCGGTGCGATCATCGGCAGCGGGGGCCGGCGGACACCAGGTTTGACGATCCGGCCGTCCCGGCGCAACGGGGAAGGTACCCCCGGCGCCGGGGCGGCCGATCAGCTTGACTCCCCCCGACATCCCCACCCGGCGTGGTGGCGGCGCGGCAGGTCGCTACGCTGCACCATCGCTCGCACTCCAGGAGGTTGCGCTGAGACTCGAACTGCGCGGCATCACCAAACGGTTCGGTGATCTGGTCGCCAACGACCAGATCGACCTGACGGTGGAGCCTGGAGAGATCCACGCCCTGGTCGGCGAGAACGGCGCCGGCAAGTCGACCCTGATGAACGTGCTCTACGGCCTCTACCAGCCGGACGAGGGCGAGATCCTGGTCGACGGCAAGCCGCTGAAGCTGAAGGGCCCGTCGGACGCGATCGCCGCCGGGATCGGGATGGTGCACCAGCACTTCATGCTGGTGCCGGTCTTCACCGTGGCCGAGAACGTGATGCTCGGCGCCGAGCAGGTCAAGGGGCCCTTCGCCGGGATCCTCGACCGGCGGCGGGCCCGGCGCGAGGTCGCCGAGGTCTCCGAGCGGTACAACCTGCGGGTCGACCCGGACGCGGTGATCGAGGACCTGCCGGTCGGCATCCAGCAGCGGGTGGAGATCGTCAAGGCCCTCACCCGCGACGTCGACCTGCTGATCCTCGACGAGCCCACGGCCGTGCTCACGCCGCAGGAGACCGAGGAACTGCTCACCGTCATGCGGTCGCTCAAGGCCGCCGGCAAGTCGCTCGTGTTCATCACCCACAAGCTGGGTGAGGTGAAGGCGATCGCCGACCGGATCACGGTGATCCGGCGCGGCAAGACCGTCGGCACCGCCGAGCCGAGCGCCAGCCGGGACGAGCTGGCCGCGCTGATGGTGGGACGCAGCGTCCGGCTGACCGTGGACAAGAAGCCGGCCACCCCCGGTAAGCCGGTCCTGGAGGTCGCCGGCCTGGTCGTGGACGACGACCGGCAGGTACGCGCGGTCGACGGTGTCGACCTGACCGTGCACGCCGGCGAGGTGCTCGGCGTCGCGGGCGTGCAGGGCAACGGCCAGACCGAGCTGATCGAGGCGATCATGGGCCTGCGCCCGGTGCTCGCCGGCACGATCACCCTCGACGGCCAGCCGACGCACGGCTGGTCGACCAAGAAGGTGCTCCGCGCCGGCGTCGGCTACGTGCCGGAGGACCGCAGCGTGGACGGCCTGGTCAAGGAGTTCTCCGTGGCGGAGAACCTGGTGCTTGACATCTACGACCGGCCGCCGTTCGGCAAGGGCCTGTCGCTCAAGCCCGAGGCCATCGCGAAGTCGGCGCGGGAGCGGATCGAGCAGTTCGACGTCCGTACCTCCTCGGCCGACGCGGCGGTCGGCACGCTCTCCGGCGGCAACCAGCAGAAGGTGATCGTGGCCCGGGAGCTGTCCCGGCCGCTGAAGCTCTTCATCGCCGCCCAGCCCACCCGGGGCGTGGACGTGGGCTCGATCGAGTTCATCCACAGCCGGGTGATCCGCGAGCGGGACATCGGCACCGCGGTCATGGTGGTCTCCAGCGAACTGGACGAGGTGATCGGCCTGGCCGACCGGATCGCGGTCATGTACCGCGGCCGGATCATCGGGATCGTCGGCCCGGACACCCCGCGCGAGGAGATCGGCCTGCTGATGGCCGGCATCACCCCGGACGCCGCCACCCCGGACGCCGCCACCGCGACCGAGGACGGCCCTGGCAACGAGGACGAGGCATGACCAACCCGAACCCCGTCTCGGGCTCGCCGGACAAGGAGCCGGCGACCGAGGCGCAGGAGTCGCTGAGCGAGGCGCGGGCGACGCCGACGCAGCCGGCCGGTGACACCGAGCAGACGGTGCCCGCCACCGCGACCGCGAAGAAGCCGGCCCCGGCCGGAGAAGCCCGTCCGAGCATGGGCCGGATGTTCCTGGAAAACCTCTGGGCGGCGAACACGTTCACCGTGACGGTGCTCGCGGTGCTGCTGGCCATGGTGGTCGGCGCGGTGCTGATCATCGTGTCCGACCCCGAGGTGCTCGCCACCTACAGCTACATCACGGCTCGCCCCACCGATGCGCTGAACGCCAGCTGGACGGTGGTCAGTGAGGCGTACGCGAACCTGTTCAAGGGCGCGATCTTCGACCCGGACGCGGTCGGCTTCACCGCCGCCCTGAGCCCGATCTCGGAGACGCTCACCTACGCCGCGCCGCTCGTCTTCACCGGCCTGTCGGTGGCGCTGGCCTTCCGCGGCGGCCTGTTCAACATCGGCGCCCAGGGCCAGGCCACGATCGCCGTCATCCTGGCCGCCGTGGCCGGCTTCGCGCTGCCGCTGCCGCCCGTCGTGCACCTGCTGGTGGCGCTGATCGCCGGCGCGCTCGGCGGCGCGCTCTGGGGCTTCATCCCCGGCATCCTCAAGGCACGGGCCGGCGCGCACGAGGTGATCAACACGATCATGCTCAACTACGTGGCGGTCTACTTCCTGTCCTGGATCATCGTCCAGAACGGGGTGCAGAACCCGAACCGGGCGGACGCGATCAGCAAGCCGGTCGAGTCCACCGCACAGCTGCCCCGCCTGCTCGGCGACGACCTGCGGGTGCACGCCGGCATCCTGCTCGCGGTGGCGGCCACCTGGTTCATCGCCTGGCTGCTCAACCGCTCCACGCTCGGCTTCGAGCTGCGGGCCGTGGGTGCGAACCCGGACGCGGCCCGGACCGCCGGCATCAGCGTCACCAAGACGTACGTGCTGGTGATGGTCTTCGCGGGCATGCTGGCCGGTCTCGGCGGCTCGACCATGGTGCTCGGCACCACCGCCACCGCGCTGACCCCGCTGGTGATCGCGCAGATCGGCTTCGACGGCATCCTGGTCGCGCTGCTCGGCCGCGTGAAGCCGTGGGGCGTGCTGCTGGCCGCGCTGCTGTTCGGCGCGCTCCAGGCCGGCGGCAACCGGATGCAGTCGTACTCCGGCATCTCGCTGGAACTGGTCACCGTGCTCCAGGCGCTCATCGTCATCTTCATCGCCGCGCCTGCCCTGGTGAAGACGATCTTCCAGCTCCGGGCGGCCCGCGCCGCCCGGTTGCAGACGAGCCTCGCGAAGGGCTGGTGAGCATGTCCACCACCGCTGTCCCCGAGGTCGCCGTTACCGCGGTCGACGAGGGTTTCTGGACCCGTAACCGGAAGATCGGCGCGGTCCTGCTGGCGCTCGGTGTGCTCGCGGCGGTGCTGTTCGGCGCGCTCGCGACCGACCAGCACGCGCGGTTCACGCTCAGCGAGACCGAGGGCGGGGCCGCCCTGGAGATCAACGGTACGGTCGGCGCGATCCTGTTCGGGCTGATCACCGCCGCGGCCGGAGGCGCGCTGCTGGCCGGGGTGCCGAAGCGCTGGTTCACGCTGCTGCTCGGCGCCGGGCTGGTCGCCTTCGTGCTGAGTTTCCTGTGCTGGCAGGTCTCGGCCGCGCCCGAGGGCCGCAACTTCATGCCGCTGGTGAACGTCGTCCGCGGCACGTTCATCCTGGCCCTGCCGCTGATCTTCGGCGCGCTCGCCGGTGTGCTCTGCGAGCGTTCCGGCGTGGTGAACGTGGCGATCGAGGGCCAGCTCCTGATGGGCGCCTTCTCCGGCGCGCTGTTCGGCAGCATGTCCGGCAGCGTCTGGGTGGGCCTGGTGGCCGCCGCCATCGGTGGCGCGTTCATCTCGTTCCTGCTGGCCGTGTTCTCCATCCGCTACCTGGTCGACCAGGTGGTCATGGGCATCGTGCTCAACCTGCTGGCGGTCGGCATCACCGGCTTCCTGTACGAGCGGCTGATGCAGACCGACGCGGCGAAGTACAACAGCGCCCCCCGGTTCGGCAACTGGGAGATTCCGCTGCTGTCCGACATCCCGCTGCTCGGCCCGGCGCTGTTCCGGGGCAACATCTTCCTCTACGTCGGCCTGCTGCTGGTGCTCGTCATCCACCTGGCGCTGTTCCGTACCCGGTGGGGCCTGCGGACCCGCTCGGTCGGCGAGCACCCGACCGCCGCGGACACGCTGGGCGTGAAGGTGCTGCGGCTGCGCTACCGCAACGTGATCCTGGCCGGTCTGGTGGCAGGTGTCGGCGGCGCCTCGTACACGCTGGCGCTCTACTCGTTCACCAAGAACATGATCGGCGGTAAGGGCTTCATCGCCCTGGCCGCGCTGATCTTCGGCCGGTGGAGCCCGACCGGCGCGCTGCTGGCGGCGCTGTTCTTCGGCTTCGCCGACCAGCTCGCCACCTACCTGGGCGCGATCGGCAGCAGCATCCCGAGCCAGTTCCTGGCGATGCTGCCGTACCTGGCGACGATCCTGGCCGTGGCCGGGCTGGTCGGCAAGGTCCGGGCGCCGGCCGCCGACGGCAAGCCGTACATCAAGGGCTGACCGCCCGCCGCGACACCGTGCCCGGCGGGGCGACCCGCCGGGCATCGTCGTCTCCGGCCGCACCCGCGACCGATCGGCGTTGATTGGGCAGAATGGGGGTTGTGATGGAGATCGACTGGGAGCGGCTGCGTACCGCCGCCACCGAGGTCATGCGGCACGCCTACGTGCCGTACTCGAAGTTCCCGGTGGGTGCCGCCGCGCTCGTCGACGACGGCCGGGTCGTGGTCGGCTGCAACGTGGAGAACGCCGGCTACGGCGTCACGCTCTGCGCCGAGTGCGGCGTGGTCTCGCAGCTGCACGCGACCGGCGGTGGCCGGATCGTGGCGCTGTCCTGCGTCGACGCCACCGGTGAGCCGCTGATGCCGTGCGGCAGGTGCCGGCAGCTGCTCTGGGAGCAGGGTGGGCCGGAGTGCCTGGTCGAGGCGAAGGGCGGACCGCTGCGGATGGCGGAGCTGCTGCCGCACGCCTTCGACGTGGCCGACATCGAGGCGGTGACCGGTGAGCATCCGGTGCCTGTGGTGCCGGACCGGCTGGCCGCCTGGCGGGGCCGGGGCACCGTGTTCGTGCACCCGGACCTGTCCGCCGGGCAGCAGGTCTGGACGACGTACTGGGAGCGGTCGTCCGGTGACACCACTGATGCCGAGACCGGCGTGCTGGAGGAGGGCTCGACCTGGGACGACCCGGCCGAGGCGATCGAGTGGGGGCTGGCGCGGACGCCGCGCGTGGTCGTGGTGGACGCTTCGGGGACGATCTTCTGGGCTGGTGAGGGTGAGCCTCCTTCGGAGATTCCGTCCCGTTGGGGTGGTTGAGGTGGGGGAATCGGGCCGACCGTGCCCGGCTCCGGGCGGACGCTCAGGCTTGATCCCTCCGCCGGTCACGGTCGGCCCGATTCCTCGACGGTCACCGTTCGCGGGTCGGTGCGGCCACGCGCGATCAAATTGATTGGATCTTGAGAAGTGAGTGCTTTTACGGCGGTTGACGTCATCCGGGCGAAGCGGGACGGGGGTGTGCTGAGCGACGGGCAGATCGACTGGGTGGTCGACGCGTACACCAAGGGCCTGGTCGCCGACGAACAGATGTCGGCGCTGGCCATGGCGATCCTGCTGCGCGGCATGACCGCGCCGGAGATCGCCCGGTGGACGGCCGCCATGATCGCCAGCGGCGAGCGGCTCGACCTGTCGCCGGTGTCCCGGCCGACCGTCGACAAGCACTCCACCGGCGGCGTCGGTGACAAGATCACCCTGCCGCTGACCCCGCTGGTGGCGGCGTGCGGCGCGGCGGTGCCGCAGCTGTCCGGCCGGGGCCTGGGCCACACCGGCGGCACGCTGGACAAGCTGGAGTCGATCCCGGGCTGGCGGGCGGCGCTCACAAACGACGAGTTCATCGCCCAGCTCCGCGACGTGGGCGCGGTGATCTGCGCGGCCGGCGACGGGCTCGCCCCGGCCGACCGCAAGCTGTACGCGCTGCGCGACGTCACCGGCACCGTCGAGGCGATCCCGCTGATCGCCAGCTCGATCATGAGCAAGAAGATCGCCGAGGGGACCGGCGCGCTGGTGCTCGACGTGAAGGTCGGCTCCGGCGCGTTCATGAAGAACGTCGACGACGCCCGCGAACTGGCCCGCACCATGGTCGAGCTGGGCGGCGCGCACGGCGTCCGGACGGTCGCCCTGCTCACCGACATGTCCACCCCGCTCGGCCTGGCCGTCGGCAACGCGGTCGAGGTGACCGAGTCGGTGGAGGTGCTCGCCGGTGGCGGTCCGGCCGACGTGGTGGAGCTGACGCTGGCGCTGGCCCGGGAGATGCTCGACGCGGCCGGCCTGCCGGACGCCGACCCGGAGGCGGCACTGCGGGACGGCCGGGCGATGGACTCCTGGCGCACGATGATCCGGGCGCAGGGCGGTGACCCGGACGCCCCGATGCCGACGGCGAACGAGGTCGAGCTGTTCACCGCGACCGAGGACGGCTGGGTCGCCGAGATCGACGCGTACGCGATCGGGGTGGCCGCGTGGCGGCTCGGTGCGGGCCGGGCCCGCAAGGAGGACCCGGTGAGCATCCCGGCGGGTGTGGTGCTGCACAAGCGACGCGGTGACCGGGTGCGTGTCGGCGACCCGCTGTTCGAGCTGCGGGCCGAGCACGCCGAGCGGATGCCCGCCGCGCTGGACGAGGCGCGCCGCGCGGTGCGGGTGGCGCCGGACGCGCCGGACGCGACGCCGCTGGTCGTCGAGCGGATCGGCTGACCGGGGACGGCCGTGGTGCCGGCCCGGCGGGAGCCGCTATCCTCCCAGGCCAGGGGGGATCGGCCGGCGACGAGCCGAGGTGAGCAGACAGGGGCTTGACCGTGCGCGTACCCGCTCCCGATCCCCGGGCCGTCCGGGAGGCGAGCCTGGACGAGTTGTCCCGGCTGGGTCTTCCGCTGCCACCGCCGCAGTTCCCGCTGGTGTGGGAGCCGGGCGACGAGATCGAGCTGCGTCCGACCCCGGAGATCGAGGCCCGGATCGCGGTGCTGCACGTGATCCTGGCCCGCTGCTTCGGGATGCCCGCGCAGGCGGCGATGAGCTGGCTGCTGGAGTCGCACCTGGTCGACTCGGTGACGCCGCCGGAGTGGCAGTTCGTGATGGGCGGCCGGGGCGACCACAGGTCGTTCGTGCTGCACCACGACGCGCTGTTCTCGCTGGCCTGGGTGCTCGGGCTGGCAAAGGAACTGGACCCGACGGTGCCGGTGGACGAGCGGCTGGTCGAACGGATGCCGAACCTGGTCGCGGGGGAGACGTTCGGCCAGTGGCGGGCCCGGATCCTGGCCGCGCCGCAGCATCCCGGTGACGCCGCGGCGCTGCTGGACCTGCACTACTGCCTCGACTGGGCGTACCTCGAGACTGAGAAGGCCGGCGGCGCGCTGCCGGGTCTGGTGGACGCCAACGCGATCGGGCAGCGCCGGTGGGCGCTGGAGTGGGCGGTGGTGCTGCGCGGGCCGTACCACGACGAGCCGCCGGGCTGGGAAGAGGTCGACCTCTCCACCTGAGCCGCGTCAGCGCGGGCGGTGCACGCCGAGCCGGACGGAGAGCGTGACCGGCACCGGGTCGGGCAGCGCGGCGATGCGCGCGGCGAGCCGTTGCGGGTCGGCGTGCCAGGCGCTCGGTCCCATCCCGACGAGCGTGGTGACCTCGGCGCGGGTCAGCGCGAGCCGGGCCCGGTGCCCGGTCGCGGACTCCTCGACGAAGTGGGCGCCGAGGCTGCCGGCGACCCGGTCGGCCTTGTCCGGGTCCACCCGCAGCAGGTCCAGCGCGTCGACGAGTTCGGTCAGGTGGTCGGCGGCCGGGGTGACCACCAGCAGCGCGCCGCCCGGGTCGAGCACCCGGTGGAACTCCGGGCCGTTGCGCGGCGCGAACACGTTCAGCAGTACGGCGGTGGACCGGTCGGCCAGGGGCAGCCGCTGCCAGGTGTCGGCCAGCGCGGCGGCGGCCCGCGGGTGCGCCCGGGCCGCGCGGCGCAGCGCCGGCTTGGAGACGTCCAGGGCCAGGCCGGCGGCGTCCGGCAGCGCCGCCAGCACCGCCGCGAGGTAATGCCCGGTCCCGGCGCCGGCATCGACCACCAGGGGGTACGGGTCGACGCCCGCGACGCGTACCGCTGTGCTCGCCAGCGCGGCGGCGACGGCGTCGTAGTGACCGGCGGCGAGGAACCCGGCGCGGGCGGCGACCATCTCGGCGCTGTCCCCGGTGTGCGGGGCGCGGCCGGCGAGCAGGTTCACGTACCCCTGCCGGGCGATGTCGAAGCTGTGCCCGCGCGGGCAGCGCAGCGCGCGTGCGGTGCCGGCGGTGGTCTCGGTGAGCGGCTCGGCGCAGACCGGGCAGCGCAGCCGGGAGAGGACGCGGTCGTCCACGGCTCAGTCCTCCGTCTCCGGTCGGCCGGGGAGGCGGCCGGTGAGGTGGCCGATCACCCGCTGGCTGAGCGTGCCGAGCGCGGCCACCTCGGCCGGGGTGAGCCGGTCGATCAGGTGCCGGCGGACGGCCGCCACGTGCCCGGGCGCGGCGGCCTCGACGGCCCGGCGCCCGGCCGGGGTGAGCACGACGACCGAGCCGCGGCCGTCGGTGGCGCACTCCTCTCGGCTGACCAGGCCGCGTTGCTGCATGCGGGAGATGTGGTGGGACAGGCGGCTGCGGGACCAGAGCATCCGGTCGGCCAGTTCGCTGAGCCGCAGCCGCTGTTCCGGGGTCTCGGAGAGGTCGCTCAGGACGTCGTAGTCGGGCTCGGAGAGGCCGGCGTCCTGCATCAGTTCCCGGGCCAGTTCCAGGTCGAGCAGGCGGCGCATGCGGCGGTAGCCGCGCCAGGCGCGGTCCTCCTGCTCGTCCAGCCAGCGCGGTTCGTCCACGGACCGATCCTATCGGTTTGGTTGACATGTCACCAAGTCGCGGCCTAGGTTGATGACATGTCAACCAAACTGCCGTCCCGGCTGGTGCGGCTGTTCGCCGGCCTGGCCCTGTTCGGCGTCAGCGTCGCGCTGATGGTCCGCGCCGACCTCGGGCTCGCGTCCTGGGACGTGCTGCACCAGGGCCTCGCCGACCGCACCGGCCTGCCGATGGGCCTGCTGGTCAACGGCGTGGCGCTGCTGGTGCTGCTGCTGTGGATCCCGCTGCGGCAGCGCCCGGGCGTCGGCACGGTGGCGAACGTCGCGCTCGTCGGCCTGGCCCTCGACGCGACGCTGGCGCTCCTGCCGCCGGTCGCCCCGCTCGCCGGCCGGATCGGCCTGCTGGCCGCGGGCGTCCTGCTCAACGGCCTCGCCACCGCGCTCTACCTCGGCGCCCGCCTCGGCCCCGGCCCGCGGGACGGGCTGATGACCGGCCTGGCCGCCCGCGGCCTGCCGCTCGGCCCGGCCCGCACCGCGATCGAGGTGACGGTGCTGGCCGTCGGCTGGCTGCTCGGCGGCGCCGTCGGCCCCGGCACCCTGCTCTACGCGATCGGCATCGGGCCGATCGTCGCCTGGTTCGTTCCCCGACTCACCACGCCGGCCCCGGCCGCCGCCCCGACAGGAGTGACCTCACCATGCCCCGCCTGACCGTCGTCGTCGCCAGCACCCGCCCCGGCCGGGTCGGCCGCCGCATCGGTGACTGGTTCACCGCGGCCGCCGTCCGCCACGCCGGCTTCGACGAGGTACGCCTCCTCGACCTGGCCGAGATCGGGCTGCCCTTCCACGACGAGCCGCACCACCCGTCCGAGCGGGTCTACCTGCACGAACACACCCGCGCCTGGAGCGCCGAGATCGACGCCGCGGACGCCTTCGTCCTGGTCATGCCGGAGTACAACTACGGCTTCAGCGCGCCGCTGAAGAACGCGATCGACTACCTCTACCACGAGTGGCAGCACAAGCCGGTGGGCTTCGTCAGCTACGGCATGACCTCCGGCGGTCTGCGCGCGGTGCAGATGATCAAGCAGGTGGTGACCACGCTGAACATGACCCCGGTCAACGACCAGGTGGTCGTCTTCCTGCGGCAGGCGCTGGACGAGGCGGGCGAGCTGCGATCCGACCCCGGCCGCGAGGAGGCCGCCGCGCTCATGCTCGACCAGCTCGTCCGGCTGGCCGCCGCGCTCGCGCCGCTGCGGGTTGCCGCATGAGCGCGCGGCTGTGGGAGCTGTTCGGCGAGCGCGGGCGCGGTGTGCTCGTCACGCTGCGCCGGGACGGCCGTCCCCAGCTGTCCAACCTCGACTACCTGGCCGAACCGGGCCTGATCCGCTGCTCCACCACCGGCGACCGGGCGAAGGTGCGCAACCTGCGCCGCGACCCCCGGGCGAGCTTCCACGTGACCACCGCCGACGGCGGTGCGTACGCGGTCGCCGAGGGCACCGTGACGCTCACCCCGCCCGCTGCGGCCACCGACGACGCGACGGTCGACGAACTGGTCGAGGTCTACCGGCGGATCCGCGGCGAGCACCCGGACTGGGCCGACTACCGGGCCGCCATGGTGGCCGACGGGCGGGTGGTCCTGCGGCTCGCGGTGGAGCGGGTGTACGGCTGGCGACCCTGACCGCGCCGGTCCACCGCCGCGCCCGTACCGGGGGTGACTAGGGTCTGAGCATGGTCGCAATCTCGTACGAGGACATCGTCAAGGTCCCGAAGGCGCTGCTGCACGATCACCTCGACGGCGGCCTGCGGCCCGCGACGATCGTCGAGCTGGCCGCCGAGGTCGGCCACGAACTGCCCACCGCCGACCCGGCGGCGCTCGGCGTCTGGTTCACCGAGGCGGCGAACTCCGGCTCGCTAGAGCGTTACCTGGAGACGTTCGCGCACACGGTGGCGGTCATGCAGACCCCTGCCGCGCTGCGCCGGGTGGCCCGCGAGTGCGCGCTGGACCTGGCCGCCGACGGCGTGGTCTACGCCGAGGTGCGGTTCGCGCCGGAGCAGCACCTGGAGCAGAACCTGACCCTGGACGAGGTGGTCGACGCGGTGGTCACCGGGTTCCGGGAGGGCAGCGCGCTGGCCGCCGAGGCGGGCACCCCGATCCGGATCGGCACGCTGCTCACCGCGATGCGGCACGCGGCCCGCTCGCAGGAGATCGCCGAACTGGCCGTGCGGCACCGCGACACCGGTGTGGTCGGCTTCGACATCGCCGGCGCCGAGGCGGGCTTCCCGCCCACCCGGCACCTGGACGCGTTCGAGTACCTCCAGCGGGAGAACTTCCACTTCACCATCCACGCCGGTGAGGCGTTCGGCCTGCCGTCGATCTGGCAGGCGATCCAGTGGTGCGGCGCCGACCGGCTCGGCCACGGCGTCCGCATCGTCGACGACATCACCCCGGGCAACCCGCCGGTGCTGGGCCGGCTGGCCGCGTACGTGCGGGACAAGCGCATCCCGCTGGAGCTGTGCCCGTCGTCGAACGTGCAGACCGGCGCGGCGGCCTCGATCGCCGACCACCCGATCGGGCTGCTGCGCGACCTGCGGTTCCGGGTGACTGTGAACACCGACAACCGGCTGATGAGCGGCACCTCGATGTCGCGGGAGATGACGCTGCTGGTGGAGGCCTTCGGCTACGGCTGGAAGGAACTCCAGTGGTTCACCATCAACGCGATGAAGAGCGCCTTCATCCCGTTCGACGAGCGGCTGCGGATCATCGACGAGGTGATCAAGCCGGCGTACGCCGAGCTGATCGGCTGATCACGACTGGCGGGGGTGGCCGGAGAGCAGTGCGGCCACCCCGCGCAGCACCTGGCCGGCCCGGGCCGCCTCGGCGCCCAGCCCGGTCTGCCGGCGCAGCACGGCCGGCTCGGCGCGCAGCAGCGCGACCCCGCGCCGGAGCAGCACCCGGGGTGCCTTGCGTTGCTCGGCGAGATCCCGGGCGAGGCGGCGCAGGAACGTCGCGCCGCGCGGTCGGCGCAGCGCGTACGCCCCGGCGAGCAACCCCAGCCGGCGGCACTCGGCCACGATCTCGGCCGCGAAGATCCCCTCGGCGACGAAGATTGGCGATCCGTCGACATCGAATGGCCGGGTGGCTACCCGACGGTCTGCGCCGATCGCATAAACCGGCACTTCGGCCTTGCCCTCACGAGCCAGTCGGGCGATTGTTTGCACCGCCGTGTCCGAATCCCAGGACAAGGGGGACTCCCAATCCACCTGTCCGTTTCGACGCGGACACGTAGGGTCATCGCCGTCCTTGTAGAAGTCGTCTAGGCAGAGCACCGGAAGTCCGGTTCGCTGGGCTATGTATGACTTTCCGGACCCGGAGGGGCCGGCGAGCAAGACGACGCGGTGCGGGTGTTCCATTACCTTCAGTGACTCCGGCCAGACGGATTGCTATCAAATTGCATCAACATCTCATCACACCTCCGGTGAGGGACAACCTGGTCTTTCTCTTTGCGGAGCGGCGTGATGGAATCTCGGAGGTCCGACCCGCCGGGTCGGTCGCTCGGCGTTGCCCTCAGGGTGACGCGGGGCGCAGTAATGCGAGGGCGGTGACGTGAGCAAACGGCCAACGACGGCGGGCTCCTTCCTGTCGCGGCTGCGCCGGCCGATGAGTCGGCTGCGCGATATGCCGATCTGGTCCAAGCTCGGTCTGATCATGATCGTGCCGACCATCGCCACGGTCGTGGTGGGCACCAGTGGTCTGGTCGACCACCTGGAGACGCTCAACAATGCCAACCGGGCGGGGGATCTGGCCAACCTGATCGGCTACTCGGGTGACCTGGTCGACACCGTGCAGGACGAGCGGGTCGGCGCCGTGCTCTTCCTCGGCGCGAAGGAGTTCCAGACCCGGGCGCAGTACCAGGAGGGCTACAACCGCGCCAACCAGCGGGTGGACCAGGCGAAGTCGCCGTACCTGCGGCAGCGTGGCGAGATCGACGACCTGCCCCGCAACTTCGTCGGGCTGCTCGACACGATCGACACCCAGCTGAAGGACCTTCCGGCTACCCGCAGCCAGGTGCTGAACGGCAAGCTGAAGATCAATGACGCCGACCAGGCGTACCGGCAGCTGATCGAGGACCTGCTCGCGATCCGCGACTCGGCCACCCAGCTCGCCGGCAACAACGACCTGAGCGACCGGATGCGCGCGTCGGCCGCCGTGGCCCGGCAGAAGGAATACCTGACCCAGCGCCGCGTGGTCGTCCACCAGGCGCTCACCCAGAACCAGTACACCGCCGCGCTGCGCGAGCAGTTCATCGCCAGCGGCACCGGCCAGTCGCAGTCGCTGGCGACGTTCCAGGCGGTCGCCACCGAGCCCGACAAGCTGTTCTACGAGCAGACCGTCTCCGGGCCCGACCTGCGCAAGGCCGACCGCTTCACCAGTTTCGTCTCGGGCAACAACAACGGCTCCATGGAGAACGCCCCGTTCGGGGCGGACCAGTGGGACCAGACCATGGTCGCCAACGCCAAGCTGATCCGGACCGTGGAGGCCCGGCTCGACGGCAACGTGGTCCGCCAGGCCGACGCGCTGCGTTCGGACACCCAGCGCCAGGTGTTCCTGGAGACCGGCCTGCTGCTCACCATGCTGCTGCTGGCCATCCTGTTCGCGTACCTGGTGGCCCGCTCGATGGCCCGCTCGCTGCGCGACCTGCGCCAGGGCGCCCTGGCGGTGGCCCAGTACGGGCTGCCACAGGCGGTCGCCCGGCTGCGTGACCCGCAGGTGACCGGCCAGCTATCCCCGGTCCAGCTGGCGAACCAGATCGCCGAACCGCTGCCGGTACGCAGCAAGGACGAGTTCGGCCAGGTGACCGAGGCGTTCAACGCGGTCCACCTGGAGGCCGTCCGCACCGCCGCCGAGCAGGCCGCCCTGCGGGCGTCGGTCGCGACCATGTTCGTCAACCTGGCCCGCCGCTCGCAGATCCTGGTCGACCGGCTGATCGGCCACCTCGACCGGCTGGAGCGCGGCGAGGAGGACCCGGACCGCCTGGCCGAGCTGTTCCAGCTCGACCACCTGGCCACCCGGATGCGCCGCAACGACGAGAACCTGCTGGTCCTCGCCGGTGCGGACTCCACCCGTGTGCAGCGCGAGCCCGCCGCCCTGATCGACGTGCTCCGCGCCGCCCAGTCCGAGGTCGAGCACTACACCCGGATCGAGTTCGGCGTGATCGACCGGGACATCGAGGTCGCCGCCCACGCGGTCAACGACCTCGTGCACCTGGTCGCCGAGCTGTTCGACAACGCCACCGCCTTCTCCCCGCCGGACTCGCAGGTCATGGTGGAGGCCCGGCGGGTCGGCGACCGCGCCTCCCTCTATGTCGAGGACCGCGGCATCGGCATCAGCCCGGAGCAGCTCCGCGACCTCAACGAGCGGCTGGCCACGCCGCCGCAGGTGGACGTCGCGGTCTCCCGGATGATGGGCCTGGTCGTGGTCGCGCGGCTGGCCGCCCGGCACGGCGTCCGGGTCGAGCTGCGGCCGGGCGCCGACCGGGGCACCGTCGCCGACGTGACGCTGCCGACCTCGGTCCTGGTGCCGCGCGCCCTGGCCGGCCGTGGCCTGCCCGGACCGGCCCTGCCCGCAGCGGGCCCGCAACAGAACGGCCCGGCACCGGCCTTCGGCGCCCTGGCGGCCTTCGGCAACAACAACCCGCCGAGCCTGCCGCCGGCGCCCCACCCGGGCTCCTCGGGCAACCAGGTCACGCTCGGCGGACGCGCGTTCGACCCGGCGCCGCGCAACGGCTCGGGCACCCCGGCGAACGCCGGTGGCGGCCGTGCCATGCCGGCCTGGTCCGACCTGACCGGCGCCAGCCCGTCCGGCGGCGACGGCGTATTCGACGGCCGGCCCAACGGCCAGTCGACGGACCCGCTGCCGCAGCGGCGTAACCCGGCCGACGGCGACCCGGGCAGCACCGGGCAGCAGCCGGCGATCCCGCGCCAGCTGCCGAGCAGCCCGGAGGCGCGGCCCTACAGCCCGCCGCCGGTCTCCGCGCCGCCGGTCCCGCCGGTGTCGGCCCCGCCGCTGCCCCCGGTCTCCGGCGCGCCGGTCTCCGGTAACCCGCTGCCGTACCGGCCGGTATCGGCCGCGCCGGTCTCCGGTGACCCGTTCTCGGGCCGCCCGGTCTCCGCGGCGCCGGTCTCCGGTGACCCGCTGCCGTACCGGCCGGTCTCGGCCGCGCCCGTCTCCGGGCACCCCGCGCCGGTGTCCGGACAGCCCGCCGCCGGGTACCCGACCTCCGCGCCGCCGGCGAACCAGCCGCAGGCACGTCCGATGCCCGCACCGGGTGTCAGCGCCCCGCCGGTCTGGCCGCCGGTCACGCCGGCCCCGGCTCCGGCGGCGCCGGAACGGCCCACCGGCGGCATGGACATGACCACCGAGCTGCCCCGGGTGCCGCGCACGGAGATTCCGGCCACCCCGCAGCAGGCGGCCGGCCAGCCGTCCGCCGCTCCGGCCGCGAGCCGGCCGGCCGAGGCACCGGCGGCGAACCGCCCGGCGGCACGCCCGGCCGCGCCGCAGCAGCAGGGCAACCGACAGCGGTACGCGGACGAGACGATGGAGCTGCCGATCTTCCGGGAGCTGGAGTCGGCGTGGTTCCGCACCCGCCGGCCCGGGCCCAACGAGGAGTCGGCGGCACCGGCCGCGACGACGAACGGCGGCGCCGCCACCCAGCAGTTCGCCAAGGTGGACACGGCCGGCCGGCCCGTGCCGCAGAAGACACCCGCAACGACAGGTAACACACCGATGGCACAAACTCCGACGGCCGGCGGAGCACCGCGTGACAACGGCGCGGCGAACGGGAACACCCGTCCCGCGTACACCGGCGGGTTGCCCACCCGGCAGCCGTCCGCGTCGCCGCAGGCCTCCTCCCCGTGGCAGACCGCGGCCGACGACGGCTGGCGCGCCGCCTCGGCGGCCACCGAGGTGCCGGTCGCGGAGACCACCCAGAAGGGCCTGCCGAAGCGGAAGCCGATGGCGCAGCTCGTGCCGGGCAGCATCGAAAAGCCTTCCGCGTCGGTGCAGCGGCGGACGCCGGAGGGCGTCCGGGGCCTGCTCTCGGCCTACCATCGGGGCGTGCAGCGCGGGCGTAACACCGACAGCAACACGACCGGCCCGGAGGGCACTCCGGGCGGGCAGCAGTCCTCGCAGTCTGGCTCAGGCCCGGTGGCCGGGAGCGGGCAGAAGGAGCAACAAGGATGACTACTACGCAGGATCTCGGATGGCTGCTCGCCAACTTCGCCGACCGGGTGCCCGGTGTGGCGCACGCGGTCGCGGTCTCGGCCGACGGCCTGCTTCTCGCCTCGTCCCGTGACCTTCCGCGGGACCGCGCCGACCAGCTCGCCGCGATCGCGTCCGGTCTGGTCAGCCTCACCCAGGGCGCGGCCCGCTGCTTCGAGGGCGGGGCGGTGTTGCAGACAGTCGTCGAGATGGACAACGGCTTCCTGTTCCTGATGTCCATCTCCGACGGTTCGTCGTTCGCGGTGCTGGCGGCGCGGAGCTGCGACGTGGGTCAGGTCGGGTACGAGATGGCCCTGCTCGTGGACCGGGTGGGCGATGCCCTGACGCCGCAGCCGCGCACGGCTGTGGGGATGATGGGCTGAATGACGCGCTGGCCGGTGGGTCAGGTGCGGGAACGACAACGACAGCGACGAATGTCACCGGGGCGAGCCGGTGCCGGGTACGAGGGAGGTGAGCGGCGAAATGGTGGATCGTGACGAGCCGACCGGCGCGTTGGTCCGGCCGTACGCCGTCACCCGCGGTCGTACCCGCCCTCGGCTCGACATCGCCCTGGAGGCACTCGTCGAGACGACGGTGCGCGGCCGAGCGGTTGCCACTGGCAATGGTGGCCACGGTCGTGAACACCAGTACATAGCCGCGTTGTGTGACGGACGTGTGCAGTCGCTCGCCGAGATCGCGGCGCGGATGCAGCTTCCGCTCGGCGTGGCCCGGGTGCTCATCGCCGACATGGCGACGGACGGCCTGGTCGCGGTCCACGAGCCGACCATTTTGGACGACTCCGACGACGCGGTGGGCACTGAACTGCTGGAGAGGGTGCTGAGTGGACTTCGCAGGCTCTGACATGTCGCACCGGCCGCCGGCCCCGAGCGGCCGAGTGACGTCGGCGAAGATAGTTATCGCCGGTGGGTTCGGCGTCGGCAAGACGACGCTGGTCGGCTCGGTCTCCGAGATCACGCCGCTGACCACCGAGGCGATCATGACCTCCGCCGGTGTCGGCGTCGACGACACCCGGCAGGTGCCGGGCAAGACGACGACCACGGTGGCGATGGACTTCGGTCGTATCTCGATCGACCGGGATCTGATCCTGTACCTGTTCGGTACGCCGGGTCAGACGCGGTTCTGGTTCATGTGGGACGAGTTGGTCCGGGGTGCGATCGGCGCGGTGGTGCTGGTCGACACCCGGCGGCTCGCCGACTGCTTCGCCGCCATCGACTTCTTCGAGCACCGGCGGCTGCCGTACCTGGTGGCCATCAACTGCTTCGACGGCATGCAGTACCACGATCCGCAGGACGTCCGGGACGCACTGGCGATCTCCCGCGACGTGCCGGTGGTGCCGTGCGACGCCCGTAACCGGGAGTCCACGAAGCACGTGCTGATCTCGCTGGTCGAGTACGTGCTCACCATGCGGCGCTCGCGGGCCGTCGCGCCCGCCTGACCGACGCGCGGAAGCGCCCGGCGGCCTCAGGGCCACCGGGCGCTTCCTGCCGTCCGGGGTCGGACACGGTACGCGACCGCCCGGTGACCCTCCACGCGGGACGGTCACCGGGCGGTGAGCGGGGTCAGGCGTACCGGGTCCAGGTGCCGCGGAACACCTGGTACACGGCGAGCGAGTCGGGCTCCATGCCGCCGTGCCGGTCGGCGCTGAACGCGTACCCGCCGGCGATGCCCTCGACGGTCTGCGCCTGGAGGAGGGCCCGCAGCCGGCCCCGGTCCAGGCTCGTCGCCATCCGTGCCGACGTGGCGAGGAGCTGGAGCGCGTCCGAGGCGTACGGAGCGAAGTCCGGGCTGACGCCGTGCCGCTGCGTGTAGCGGTTGACGAAGTCCCTGCGGGCCAGCTGCGCCGTCGTGGTGGCGGTGGCGGCGGAGACGTCCAGGCAGGCCGGGTGCACCGCGTACGCGCCCTCCACGGCGGCGGCGTTCGCACCCTGGACGGTGTCGTCGGCGACCGCGCCGGCGTCGAAGAAGATCGGGCCGCGGTGACCGGCGGCGCGCAGCTCCCGTGCCGCGACTCCGGAGTCCGGCGCGGTACCCCAGACCACGACGCCGTCCCGCTGGCCCCCGGCGACGCGCTCTGCGGCGGCACGGAAACGCCGGCCGGTCGCCGGCAGGCGTACCGTGCGGGCCAGGTCGATGGTGCTGTCGGCGAGCGCCTCCCGCATCGCGCGCACACCCGAGTCGCCGTGCATCCCCTCGGTGGCGAGCACCGACACCCGCCGGATCTTCTTGGACTCGAACAGCTCCACCAGGCGACGCGCCATGTCGACGGCGTCCGGGGTGAGCTTGTAGGTGAACGTGCGCTCGTCCAGCGGCAGCACGATGCGGTCACCGTAGCCGAGTGACAGGAACGGCGTCTTGACCCGCTGGGCGGCCGCCGCGAGGGCCGCCGAGGTCTCGCCGAGTACACCGCCGATCAACGCCTGCGCGCCGATCCGGGTGAGGTCGGCGGCGTGCCGGGCGGCGACCTCGGGATTGCTGCCGTTGTCCAGGATCTGGAGCCGGACCGACCGGACCAGGTTCCCGACCGGCAGGCCGGTGCGGTTGAGCGAGTCGGCGGTGAGCTGCAGGGCCTGCCGCTGGGCGACGCCGAGCAGTGACCCGGTGCCGGTCAGCTCCAGACTCGCGCCGACGATCAGATCCTGGTCGCTCGGCGCGCTGCTGGACGGGCCGTCGTCCGGCCGCTGGCCCTGCGGAGCGCAGCCGGCGAGCAGCAGGCTCCCGGCAGCGGCGGCGAGGACGCCCCGCCGGGTGAGCACAGTGGAGTCGAACGCCGGTGTCGCCAATGGAATCGCCTTCCCACCCCGGCGAACAGGCGCCGCCGCTGGTCCGCCGGGTATGTTCCCGGCCGGTCCAGCCCAGCGTCAAATCGCCCCGGTGTGGGATGAAACACCCCCGGCGAGCCCGGTCAGGAGCGGTAGCCCGCCGAGCGGTACTCGTACTCCCGGTCGTCGTCGCGGTCACCGGTGTCGCGGGTGAAGTCCCAGCCGCCGGCCGCCTCGCGGCCCGGACGGCCGCCCACGGCGAAGCCGCCGATCTCCTGGCCGCGCCGCCAGCCCCGGAAGTATCCGGTGGTGTTCTCGGCGAGGCTCGCCGCGTTCCGGACGATCCGCAGTGGACGCTCCTCGCGCAGCGGGGAGCCCGGCACCAGGTTGGCCTGCGGCACTCGCTTCGGCAGCCCGGCCTTGGTCTCGGCGCCGACGGCCGGGCGGGCCGCCTGCTCGGCCGCCTGCCAGCCGGTGTCGGCAGTGGTCGACCACTCCAGGTCGGCCTCGTCGCCGTGCCCGACGAACCAGGCGGACTTGGCCTGCGCGAAGATCAGCAGATCGCCGTCACCCTCGTCGGAGACCGGCGGCGGCCGGTGCTCCTTCGGTGCGGGACGCCGCTCGGGCGCGGCGGGCAGCGGGACGCGGCCCGGGTCGCCCTGGTCGACGAGACGCAGCGGCGGCGTCTCCAGACCGGGGTCGGCCGAGCGGCTCATCTCGTCGCGCAGCGCCCGATCAGCCAGCGGCGGCGGCTCCACCAGCCGCAGCATCGGCGGCTCCTGCGGCAGGTCGTCGGCGAGCCACGGCGGCGTGACCCGGCCCGGGTCGCTCGGCGCGTCCACGCCCCGCCCGTACGGGTAGGTGGTGCCCTCCCGCTCCCGGGCGGTGTCGTCCTCGGTGTTCACCAGCGGCCAGTTCGCCCGGGAGCCCGGCGGCGCCTCCGGCGCGGGCGGACGCGGGGCCGGCACCGGAATGCTCAGGTCGGTGGCGCTGAAGCCACCGGTCGGCGGTTCCTGGTGCTGGTTGGTCTTGGGCCGGGGCGGGATGACTGTGCGCTGCCGCTCGGCCCGCGCCTTGTTGATGGCAGCGGTGGTGAGCGTCGGGCGGAACGGTTCGCCGGCCTCGGCGGGCGGCACGGCACCGCGCGGGGACGGTGCGATCGGGGTGATCCCGGGGGGCGGCGGTGGCGGCGCGGAGATCGGCCGGTTGGTGGGGCCGTCCACCCGCGACGGCAGCGGCGCGCCGGTCGGCTCGGGCCGCGCCGGGGGAGCCGAGGACGGCCGGCCCAGTGCGGCTGCCGGAGCAACGGGCGTGACCGGCGCCGGGGCGACCGGCGGCGGCGTGACGGGCGCGGGCGCGACGGGCGGCGGGCCGAGCGGCCGGGGCGTCGTCGTGGCGGCCGGCCCGGACACCGGCTCCGGACGGCTGCGCCGCCCACCGAGGACCTGCTCGGGACGGCCGCGACGGCCGGCCGGTTCGGGTGCGCCGGCCGGTTCGGGACGACCGAGGTGGGGCTCGGCGATCGGCTCCGGCGGGATCGAGCGCACCGGACGCAGGTCGGCCGCGGGCGCCGGGGCCAGCTCGTCGACCTGCTCGCCCCGTCGCGCGGCGGCCCGGCGGCCGGTCGCGGGAGCGGGAGCGGTGCGTTCGGCGAGCGCGCCGACGAGCGCGTCGCAGCCGGCGTCACACGTGCGGACGGAGGCGACTGCCTGCCGCACGGTCTCGGCGACGGCAGCGGTGAGCGTGCGGTTGACGGTGGCCCGCCGGGGCGTCTCGGAGATGGCGACGCGCAGCGCGGTCACCGCGTCGGAGACGGCGTCGGCGTCGGCCACTCCCTCGCCGGCCAGATGCGCGACGACCGCGTCGGCGGCCGGCGCGCCACCACGGCCCGCGGGGCCGGTGAGCATGCCCGGCTCGGGCAGCGCGTCGAGCACCGCCAGGGCGATCCGGTCGGCAGGATCCGGGTAGGCCCGCAGCGCGGCCGGGTACAGCTCGCGGAGCACCTCGCGCAGCGTCACCGCGGCGGAGTGCCGGCCACTCGCCAGCGCCGCGTGCGCGGCCAGGACCTGCGTGTATCCGGCCAGCTCACGCGGTGCCGGGAGGGTCACCGCGGAGAGCGCGCCGGCCTGGAGCGCGCGGGCCAGCCCGACCGCGCGACGCTCGGCGGGCGGGGACTGCATCTCCTCCAGGGAGTCGTCGTCGGCGAAGCGCTCGGCGAAGTCGTCGACCGAGTCGTCGTCGGCGATCGCCAGCGGCCGGCCGGCGGCGCTCAGCAGCGAGGTGACGATGTGGTCGTCGCTGTCGGCGGCGATGGCCGCGCCGCTCGGACCGCCGGACCGCTCCACCAGCAGCGCGACCAGCCGGGCGTAACCGGCGGGATCGTCACCGATCTCGCAGACGTGCAGCAGACGGCCTGCGTCGTCGACCACAGCGGACGTCAGCGTCGTTCCGGCCGAAGCCGTTCGGTCGGCCGGATCTGCCGAGGCCAGACCGCAGTACACGCGCACGAGCGCCACGGCGTCGTCCTCCTCCCGGGACACAGGTCTTGCTCTGCCAGAGACTGATGCTCCCCGCTCCGGGTCAGTCGCGCCAGTCCACAACCGCAGAGATCTTGCCGACAATGGTGCGCCAACCCAAACTTGCGGTTTGTGCCCCGATTTTCTTCAGCCGGCGCCGACCCAGGAAACCACCGACGCCACCGTTGACGGAAGCGCGCAGAGCCTCGTCCAGGTCGTCCAGGCTGGAGCCCGCCGAGAGCATGTCCAGCACGGCGGGTAGCCGCAGGGCGTACGCCAGGTCACGGGCGATCTCACCGGCTTCGATGAGCAGCTCGTGGTCCCACGCGTCGTGGCCGCCGCGCAGGTTCTCGACCACCAGGTCGAGCTCGTACGTGTCCTCGTCCAGCGGGGCGATGTCGGCCGGTTCCAGCCGTTCGGACAGTTCATTCCAACTGTCCAGCTGGGACAGATCGTTCGGCGCACCGGAACGGATGAAAGTGACCAACGACTCGGGGGTCTTGAACAGCAGGAGCCGGCCCTTGTGAGTGAGGAAGAGCGGCACCTCCTCGTCGCCCGCCTCGTCCTCGTCGTCCTCGTCCTCGGCCTCGGAGTCGTCCTCGTCGTCCTCGGCCTTCTCCTCGTCCGAGGCGTCGGCC
Organism: Micromonospora sp. SYSU B005; assembly: GCF_055362685.1. Classification (NCBI taxonomy): domain Bacteria; kingdom Bacillati; phylum Actinomycetota; class Actinomycetes; order Micromonosporales; family Micromonosporaceae; genus Micromonospora; species Micromonospora sp. SYSU B005. The sequence goes on from NZ_JAXCFU010000009.1 coordinate 157,102, forward strand.
TTGCCCTTGCGGCGGGACTTGGCGTCCTTCTCCTCGTCCTCGTCGTCCTCCTCGGCGGAGAGGGCGGCGAACTCCTCGTCGAGGATCACCACCTCCTCGTCCTCCTCGGTCTCGACGACCTGGCGGCGGGCCAGGAACGGGTCGTCCTGGTCGCGCTCGGCGACGTCGGTCGGGGTCAGCTCGCGCGCCGGCCGGTACGCCCGCAGCGTGAAGCCGGTGCCGGCGGGCAGGGCGATCTCCACCGGGTCGATCCGCACCTCTTCCCAGAGCGCGCGGTCCGCCGGCGGGCGGTCCTCCTCGACCTCGTCGGCCGCGGCGGCGGCGTCGGTGTCGTCGAGCTCGGGCTCGTCGGCGTCGGGCCGTTGGGGCGACTGGCGGGCCACGCTGACCTCCGTGTGCGTTCGGGTTGCCCACCCGGCGGATTCGCGCCGCCGAGTGACTCTGCGCACATACCCTAGTGGGCGACGGTTCCGACCGGGAGTCGCACCCCTTGGCGTCGCGGCGGCACGACAAGTAGCGTTGCTACACATGAAGGCGCAGGCGCTGCACGGACACCTGGACGCGCTCCTGCTCGCGGTGCTGGAACGGGGCGCGCTGCACGGCTACGCGATCATCGAGGCGTTGCGGGCCCGCAGCGGCGGCACGCTGGATCTGCCCACCGGCACCATCTATCCGGCGCTGCGCCGGCTGGAGCGGGCCGGGCTGGTGGCGAGCACGTGGAGCACCGTCAACGGCCGGGAGCGCCGCACGTACGAGCTGACCGAGGCCGGCGGCCGCGCGCTCGCCGGGGAGCGGGCCGGCTGGCACGAGTTCAGCGCCACCGTCGGGCGGTTCCTCGGCGCGGACGAGCCGCCCACCGCACCGGCCTGACGGGGGCGCGCCGGCAGCCGCTCAGCCGGCCAACCGGCGGTCGGCGAGCACCCAGCATCGGGCCGCCCGGGCCAGCGCGAACCAGGCCGCCGAGACCACCACCATCCCGATGACCAGGGGTGGCCAGGTGAGCGCGGCGTCCCACAGCCCGATCGACCAGCCGAACAGCGCGCCGCCGGCGACCGCGCCGAGCAGCAGGCTGCCGGTCAGACCGAAACCGATCAGCCGCGCCGGGCGGACGAGCCGCGGTGAACCCCACCGGGCGACCAGCGGACCGACCAGCAGCGCGACGAGCGCCAGCGCGGCGACCACGCCCCAGATGCCGTTCAGCGCGGCGGAGAGCAGCAGGTAGGTCTGCGGCGGCGGCGGACCGTCGCTCCAGCTCGACCCCTGCCAGGTCAGGTCACCGGCGGCGATGAGCACCACCGCCACCACGAGCGTGCGCAGCGCCAGCCCGCGCAGCGCGCCGACGGCCAGCTCGGCCTGGAAACCCGGCACGAGCTGGGCGTCGCTGCCGAACTCGGCGACCGCCCGCCGCTGCGCCTCCGCGCGCGGCAGGCCCCCTTCCCGGTACGCCTCGACGGCGTCCTCCAGCGCGTGCCGCGCCTCGGTCAGCAGGTCGGTCTTGAGCCGGTTCGGCCCGTGCAACCGCGTGGACAACTCGTGCAGCCGGCGGTCGACCACTGCCTCCTCATGCACCCGCATGGGGTAAGCCTGCCACCGGAGGGCGACAACCCGCGTCAGGGAAAACCCCGATCGGCCGGGCGTCAGGGCGTGATCGCCAGGTAGCCGCGCTCGGCCGCCTCCTGGCGCAGCCACTGCTCCCGGTACCAGCCGGGGCGTGCCACCAGCTCGTCGTGCCGGCCGCGCTGCACGATCCGGCCGCCTTCGAGCACCACGATCTCGTCGAACCCGGCGAGGCCGCTGAGCCGGTGGCTGATCAGCAGCACCGAGTGCCCGGCCGGGGTGGCGGCGAGCGTGGAGTCCAGCACCGCGTCCGCGGCCGCCGGGTCGAGCCCTTCGGTCGGCTCGTCGAGCACCAGCACCGGCGGGGCGGCCAGCAGCGCCCGGGCCAGCGCGAGCCGCTGCCGTTGCCCGCCGGAGAGCTGCCCGCCCTGCTCGCCGACCACCGTGTCCCAGCCGTCGGGCTGTTCGCGTACCCAGTCGAGCAGGCCGGCCGCCCGGGTCGCGGCGACCAGGTCCGCCTCGGTGGCGTCCGGGCGGCCGAGGAGCAGGTTCTCCTCGACCGTGGCGTGGAAGACGTACGCCTCGGCGAGCAGGCCACCGACCACCCGGGGCAGGTGCTCGGCCGGGATCTCGGACACCGGCACGCCGCCGGCGGTGACGCGGCCGGTGTCGGGGCGTACCGCGCCGGTGAGCACGGCGGCGAGTGTGCTCTTGCCGGCGCCGCTCGGCCCGACCACCGCCACCCGGCGGCCGGCCGGCAGGTCGAGGTCGAACCCGGCCAGGGCGGGGGCGGCGCCGGCCCGGTAGCGGACCGTCACGTCGGCGAACCGCACGTCGTGGCCGTCGACAGTGGGCTCCGGCGCGTCCGGTGGCGTCGCCGGGCCGGGCTCGGTGAGCAGGTCGGCGACCCGGGCCAGCCCGGCCCGCAGCTGGGTACGCTGGCGGGCCGCCGCGACGAGCGCGAGCGCCACCTCCACGGCGGCGAGCGAGCCGACCGCGAGGACGCCGACCAGCACGCCGCCGGCCTCGGCCCGCAGCGCCACGACCACCACGGCGGCGGCGGTGAGGCCACCGACGAGGACGCCGAGCGCGTCCACCGCGAAGCCGGTCGCGGCGAGCCGGCGTTCCAGCCGGGCCAGTCGTCCGGCCCGCTCGTCGGCGGCGGCGAGCGCGGCGCCTGTGGCCCCGAACGCGGCCAGGTCGGCGGCGCCGTGGGTGAGGTCGACCGCGTCCACGGCGAGCGCGCCCCGCAGCGGGGCCACCTCGTCGGCGGCGCGGCGGGTGATCCGGGCGGCGAGTGCGGGGAGCGCCACTCCCGCCACGAGCAGGCCGAGCGCGAGCACACCGGCGGCCGGCGGCGAGATCAACGCGGCGACGCCGACCGCGAGCACGCTGACCAGCGCCGCCGCCGCTCCCGGTACGAGGACGCGCAGCAGTAGGTCCTGGGCCGCCTCCACGTCGGAGACCAGCCGGCTCAGCGCGTCCCCGGTACGGCGACCGGTCTCGCGCCGGGCGGCGAGCGTGGCGAAGACGCGGGCCCGCACGTCGGTGATCATGCGGAGGACGGCGTCGTGCCCGGCGAGCCGTTCGGTGTACCGGAACACGCCCCGGCTGACCGCCAGTGCCCGGACCGCGACGATGGCCACCGTCAGCCGGTCCAGCGGCGGCCGGCCGGCGGCGCTCATCAGCAGCCAGGTGGCGGTGGCCATCAGCGCCAGGCCGGCGAACTCGGTGGCGGCGGCGAGCAGCCCGGCGCCGAGCAGCCGGCTCAGGTAGGGCCGGGCCAGACGCAGCACCGCCCGTTCCGCGCCGGGCCGGGCGGGCGCGGGCGGTTCCGGCGAGCCGGAGGCCGTCACCGCAACCCCCGTCGGCCCGGCCGGCTCCCGGCCCACCGGCGTCACGCCGTCGCCGGCGGTCACCGGGTCACCGCCGGTCGGGCGGGGGAGACGGGGCTCGCCGGGGCACCGGCGGGGGAGACGGGCTTCATCGGGCCACTCCCGGTCCGGTGGCGGTCGGGTGCAGTTCGGTGACCCGGCCGTCCTCGACGCGCAGGATCCGGTCGGCGTCGGCGAGCAGCGCGGGCCGGTGCGCGACGAGCAGCGCGGTACGCCCGGCGACCAGCCGCCGGGTCGCGTCCAGCACGACCGCCTCGCTGGCGCTGTCCAGCCGCGCGGTCGGCTCGTCGAGCAGCACGATCGGTGCGTCCCGGAGGAACGCGCGAGCCAGCGCGACACGCTGCCGCTGACCGCTGGACAGGCCGTGACCGCGCTCGCCCAGGCGGGTGTCCAGCCCGTCGGGCAGGGCGTCCACCACCTCGTCCAGCGCGGCGCCGGTGACCGCCGCGGCGAGCGCGGCATCGGAGGTGTCCGGTGCGCCGAGGCGGATGTTGTCGGCCAGCGACCCGGCGAACAGGTGCGCCCGCTGCGGCACCCAGGCCAGCTCGCGCCGCCATTCGTCGAGGTCGACGCCGGCCAGGTCCACCCCGTCGACCGTGACCCGGCCGGAGGTCGGTGCGACGAAGCCGAGCAGCAGGTTGAGCAGCGTGCTCTTGCCCGCGCCGCTGGGCCCGATGATCGCCACCCGGTCGCCGGGCCGGATGGTCAGCGTGACGTCGCGCAGCGCGGTGGTCCGGTCGTACGCGACTGTGACGCCCTCGAAGCGGATCTCACCCCGGCCGCGCGGCGCCGGGCGGCGCGGCTCGGCGGTGGCGGGCGCGTCGGTGGCGGAGAGCGTGAGCGCCTCGTCCAGCGCGGTGAGTCCTTCCATGCTGGCGTGGAACCGGCTGCCCGCGGCCCGCAGCGGCATGTACGCCTCCGGGGTGAGCAGCAGCACCAGCAGCGCGGTGGAGAGCGTGAGGCCGCCGCCGAGCAGCCGGATGCCGACCGGCACCGCGACCAGTGCGACGGAGAGCGTGGCGACCAGTTCCAGCACCAGCGCGGACAGGAACGCGATCCGCAGCGTCTTCATGGTGGCCTGGCGGTGGCCGTCCGCCATCCGGCGTACCACGTCGACCTGCCCCTTGGACCGGCCGAACGCGCGCAGCGTGGGCAGCCCGGCGACCATGTCGAGGAAGTGCCCGCCGAGCAGCGACAACCGGCGCCACTGCCGTTCGGTGGCGGCCTGCGCCTGCCAGCCGAGCAGCGCGCCGAAGATCGGGATGAGCGGGATGGTGAGCGCGATGATCAGCGCCGAGCTCCAGTCGGCGAACACGATCCGGGCCAGCACGGCCACCGGCACCGTGACGCTCAGCACGAGCTGCGGCAGGTAGCCGGTGAAGTACGGGTCCAGCGCGTCCAGGCCGCGCCCGGCCAGCGTGGCGAGCTGCCCGGCCCGCTGCCCGGCGACCCAGGTCGGGCCGTGCCGGCCGACCGCGCCGAGCAGGTCGGCTCGCAGCGCCGCCTTCACCGTGGCGGCGGCCCGCGCCGCGACTGTGCCCTGCGCCCAGCTCACCAGCGCCCGCCCGGCCACAGCGGCCACGAGACCGGCCAGCGCCGGCCGGTGCAGCCGCCCGTCGAACGCCGTCGCCAGCAGCGTCGCCAGCGCGGTGGCCTGAGCGATCACCAGCAGCGCGGTGAGCCCGCCCAGCACCGCGAGCACGGCGAGGTCGCGCCGGGCCGCGGGGACCCGACGCAGCAGACGCGGGTCGAACGGGCGGCGGTTCACCAGTACACCGGTGCCCTGCCGTCGATCCGTCCCCGGAAAACCCACCAGCACATCGCCTGAAAGCCTAGTAGGGCGGGCAGGAGCGGTAGCGCGAGCCATCCCAACAGCGCCAGTGTCGGGTGGCTGGCGGCCGCCTCGGCCACCGTCAGCGACGCCGCCGGGTCGGTGGTGGAGACCAGGATCCGGGGCCAGAGCGCGGCCCCGATCAGCGGCGCGGGCAGCGCCAGCGCCGTCGCGGTCGCGGCGAAGGCCGCCAGGGCCCGGCCCCGCCGCAGCGCCGCGCGGGCCGCCAGCAGCGCCGCCACGAGCGCCAACGGCAGGAGTACGGCTACAGCCGGGCGCGCCGCCGCGGCGCGTACCCGATCGGAGAGCACGCCCAGGACGGTGGCCGCGCCGACCGCGACGAGTGCGGCGGGCACCAGGCCGCTCGCCAGCCGGGCGAGGGCCGGGGCCTCGGCGGCGGGCAACCGGAGCGTGAGGAACGTCGCACCGTGCACCGCCACCAGCGCGAGCAGCGCCAGCCCGGCGGCGGCGGCGAACGGGGTGGCGAGGTGGCCGACACCGACCACGTGGCCGTCGGCGCTCAGCGGCACGCCCTGGAGCAGCCCGGCGAGCACCGCGCCCCAGCCCAGCGCGGCCAGCACGCAGCCGACCACCACCACCCGGTCCCAGCGGGCGCGGGCGGCGGCGGAGGCCGGGCGGCTGCGCAACTGCACCCCGGCGGTCACCAGCACCACACCGGCCAGCGCGGCGAGCACCGCCGGGTAGAAGCCGGAGAGCAGCTCGCCCTCCAGCCGGGGGAACGCGCCGAACAGGATGCCGACGGCGGCCACCAGCCAGACCTCGTTGCCGAGGAAGAACGGCCCGAGCGCGGTGAGCGTGGCCCGGCTGCCCGGTGCCGGGCCGCGCCGGGCCAGCAGCAGGCCGACGCCGTAGTCGTAGCCGCCGAGCACGAGGTAGGTGGCGAAGAAGAGGCCGAGCAGGGCGTACCAGGCGAGTTCCACGGCGGGCTCCCTCAGACGAACACGGGCTGGTGGTGGGCGTCGGTGTCGGGCGCGGGCGGGCGGCCGAGCGCCGGGTCGTGCGCGCCGCGGGCGGCGTGCCGGGCCAGCAGCGTCCAGTTGGTCACCGCGAGCGCGCCGAGCAGCAGGCTGAACCCGATCAGCGAGGTGAGCATCAGCCCCGGTGAGACCGGCGAGATGGCCTGCGCGGTGGGCAGCAGCCCGTATGCGGCCCAGGGCTGGCGGCCGACCTCGCGGGCGATCCAGCCGAGCAGCATCGCCACGAAGGGCAGCGGCAGGCCGAGCAGGATCAGCCAGAGCGGCACCTTCAGCCGGATGATCCAGTCCCGCCAGAGCAGCGGCAGCAGGAGCCAGAGGGCGCCGAGCGTGAAGCCGATCAGGATCATGAAGCCGAGGCCGACGTTGGAGAGCACCGGTGGTTCCCAGTCGCCGGGGCCGAACCGCGCGGTCCAGTCGGCGACGAGCGCGTCCCGCTCCGGCCCGCCGCCGAACTTGGTCGGCTGGAGCTGCGCCACCGGCCCGAACTGGGCGAAGCCGAAACCCTGGAGCATGCTGACCGCTAGGGCCGCGGTGACCAGGCCGAGCCGCAGCGAGGTGCGGAACAGCACGTAGTCGGGGGTACGCCGCAGCAGGTGCCAGGCGCTCACCGCGGCCATCAGCAGGCCGCCGGTGACCAGGCTCGCCGAGATCACGTGGCCGAACGCCATGCCGAACGTGGGGTTGGTGAGCAGCGCGCCGAAGTCGGTGAGGTGGGCGACGCCGTCGCGGACCTCGTACCCGACCGGGTTCTGCAGCCAGGCGTTCGCCACCATGATCCAGAAGGCCGAGGCGTACGCGGTGATCGCGACGCCCCAGAGCAGCGCCAGGTGCACGCCGCGCCGCAGCCGGTGCCATCCGAAGATCCACATACCGAGGAACGTGGACTCCAGGAAGAACGCCACCAGCGTCTCGATGGCCAGCGGCGCGCCGAACACGTTCCCGACGTAGCGCGACAGCCCGCTCCAGTTCAGGCCGAACTGGAACTCCATCACGATGCCGGTGGCGATGCCGAGCACGTAATTGATCACGTAGAGCTGGCCCCAGAACCGGGTCAGCCGCTCGTACACCGGCTTGCCGGTCAGGTAGCCGGCCGTCTGCAACCCGACCAGGAGCGTGACCAGGCCGAGCGTGACCGCCACGAACAGGAAGTGGATCGAGGTGGTGGTGGCGAACTGGAGGCGGGCGAGGAGCAGCGGATCCACTGTCGTCCTCCCATGGGTTGGCTCTCTTGTCGTAGCCAACCTACACGTAGCCTTGCTACCTATAGGGGTGCGCGAACCCGGAGAAGTCCCGTAGGGGGCGACGTCAGCTCAGGAACAGGGCGAACGGCAGGGAGACGAGCGTGCCCGCGACCGCCAGCGCCATCGCGCCGAGCACCCGCGGCGGGCGGTCCGCGACGAGCAGCCGCTGCACGCGTACGTCGAGGTCGCGGTCGCCGAGTCCGAGCGTGCCCGCCGGCTGGACCCGGTGCTCGGCGGCGGCGAACCGGCGCAGCGCACCGGCCAGCGGCGCGTCCGCGTGCAGCTCCCGGGCCTTGTCGTCGGCGCGCATCTCGACCAGCAGCGCCACCCGCGCGTGCGCGTCCCGCACCCACCGGAACCAGGGCAGCGCCCGGCACAGCGCGGTGAACGGCAGCAGCACCAGGTCGTGCCGCTCCTGGGCGTGCGCGCGCTCGTGGGTGAGCACCGCCGCCAGCTCGGCCGGGTCGAGCAGGTCGAGCGTGCCCGCGCTCACCACCACCCGGGGACGAACACCGGGCAGGCAGTACGCCGCCGCGCTCGGGTGGTCGAGCACCAGCGCGCCGGGCACCGTCGGGTCACGCCGGGCCACCAGGTGCAGCAACTCCCGGTGCCGGCGCTGGGCGCGGACCGCGCCGTGCAGGCTGCGTACCGTCGTGGTGAGCAGCACCGCGCCGATGCCGAGACCGACGCCGACCAGGCTGAGGTGCACCGCGCCCACACCGGCCGGCAGCGTGCCGTGGGCCAGGTCGTCGGCCAGGGCCAGCAGCGCGTACCCGGTCGCCCGGTCGTACGCGTCGAGCCCCAGCGCCATCGGCAGCCCCATGGCGGACAGGCCGAGCGCCAGCCCGACCGCCTGCCAGCAGAGGATCGCCACCCGGGGCGCCCGCCACGTCCAGCGCGCGGCGGCGAGGACCTGCGCGGTCAGCCAGCAGGCCAGGATGATCGCGGCGAAGTGCAGGGCGTACGCCACGGCAGCCGCCCTACCGGTCCGTCGCCTCGTCGAGCGCCGGCCGACCGGGCCGGGGGTTCTCGACCCGGCCGGCCGGTCCGTCCTCGACAGTCGCCCCGGCCTCGGCGCCGAGCGCGGCGCGGAGCACGTCCGCCTCCGTGCCGGTCACCGAGCGGGCGAAGCGTACGAGTGCGGCGTCCCGGCTGCCGCCGAGGTCGAGGGCTTCGAGCATGAGCTGGGCGATGTGCGCTTCGCGGGTGGCGGCCGGACGGTAGCGCCACGCGCGGCCCTCCCGCTCGCGCTGCACCATGCCCTTGCCGGCGAGCCGGTCGAGCACTGTCATCACGGTGGTGTAGGCGAGTTCCCGGCCGTCCAGTGCGTCGGCGACCTCGCGTACGGTCACCCCGCCCGACGAGGCGGGTGCCGCGTCCCACAGCACGTCCATCACCGCACGCTCAAGGTCCCCCAGCCGAGTCACCCGTCAATCCTACCCCCGGTAGTAGATCCCTTCCGCCGCCCCGGTCCCCGGTCCTCCCTCCGAAGATCAACGCCAGCTCGGGGAGGCGGTGTGGTCCGAGGCGGCTCGATGCAGCCACCTCGCCGTGCTGGTGTCGATCTTGGTCGGCGCGGGTGCGATCGACAACAGCCGCGGGAAGTGCGGGAACGGGAAGTGGCGGCAACCCGGGTGGGTGTGCCGCCACTTCGGGCCGGGACCGGACTGCCGCCGGTCAGACGCCCTTCGGGTGCCAGACCGTCTTGGTCTCCAGCAGCGTGGTCATCCGGGTGATGCCGGGGTCGGCGTACCAGTCGTGGTCGGCCGGGGCCGGCCGGAGCACCCGCTTGAGGTTCTCCGCGGCCTTGATCTCCAGGTCGGCCGCCAGGTCGGCATCGGTGACGCCGGTCAGGTCGATCGCGTTGACGTCCATGTGCGCGGCGAGCGTCGGCACGGTCTCGGTCAGCCGGCCGGTGAGGATGTTGACCACCCCGCCGGGCAGGTCGGAGGTGGCGAGCACCTCGGCCAGCGTCACCGCCGCCAGCGGCGCCGCCGGGGAGGCGGCCACCACCACCGTGTTGCCGGTGACGATCGCCGGGGCGATCACGCTCACCAGGCCGAGCAGCGCGGGCTCCTCGGGGGCCACCACCGCCACCACGCCGGTGGGCTCCGGCGCGGACAGGTTGAAGTACGGGCCGGCCACCGGGTTCGCGCCGCCGTACACCTGGGCGATCTTGTCGGACCAGCCCGCGTACCAGACCCAGCGGTCGATCGCCGCGTCCACCTCGTCGGCCGGGACGCCCAGGGCGACGAACTGCTCGCGCCGGCCCTCCAGCATCTCGGCCACCCGGTAGAGGATCTGACCCCTGTTGTACGCGGTCGCCCCGGCCCAGCCCTTCACCGCGGCGCGGGCGGCCACGACCGCGTCCCGCGCGTCCTTCCGGGAGGCAAGAGACACGTTCGCGGATTGCACGAGATACGACCGTCCCGACTCGCTGCGCGGGAACTTCCCGCCGATGAAGAGCTTGTACGTCTTGCGTACCGCGACCCGCTCAGACATTGAGGTACCCCTCCAGCCCGTGCCGGCCGCCCTCGCGACCGTAGCCCGACTCCTTGTAGCCGCCGAACGGCGACGTCGGGTCGAACTTGTTGAACGTGTTCGCCCACACCACGCCCGCGCGCAGCCGGTCGGCCAGCCACAGGATCCGGGAACCCTTGTCGGTCCAGATCCCGGCCGACAGCCCGTACGGCGTGTTGTTGGCCTTCTCGACGGCCTCCGCCGGGGTGCGGAACGTGAGCACGGACAGCACCGGGCCGAAGATCTCCTCGCGGGCGATCCGGTGCGCCTGGGTGACGCCGGTGAAGATGGTCGGCGCGAACCAGAAGCCGCGCTCGGGCAGCTCGCACGGCGGCGACCAGCGCTCGGCGCCCTCGGCGGACCCGGCGTCGGACAGCTCCCGGATCCGGGCCAGCTGCGCGGCCGAGTTGATCGCGCCGATGTCGGTGTTCTTGTCCAGCGGGTCACCGACCCGCAGCTGGGCCATCCGGCGCTTGAGCGACTCCAGGACACGGTCGGCCACCGACTCCTGCACCAGCAGCCGGGAACCGGCACAGCAGACGTGCCCCTGGTTGAAGAAGATGCCGTTGACGATGCCCTCGACGGCCTGGTCGATCGGGGCGTCGTCGAAGACGATGTTGGCGGCCTTGCCGCCCAGCTCCAGCGTCAGCTTCTTGCGGGTGCCGGCGACCGAGCGGGCGATGGCGCGGCCGACCTCGGTGGAGCCGGTGAACGCGACCTTGTCCACGCCCGGGTGCTCGACCAGCGCCCGGCCGGTGTCACCGGCGCCGGTGACGATGTTCACCACGCCGGCCGGCAGGTCGGCCTGCTGGCAGATCTCGGCGAACAGCAGCGCGGTGAGCGGGGTGGTCTCGGCCGGCTTGAGCACCACGGTGTTGCCGGCGGCCAGCGCCGGGGCGATCTTCCACGCCAGCATGAGCAGCGGGAAGTTCCACGGGATGACCTGCGCCGCCACGCCGAGCGGCTTCGGGTCCGGGCCGAAGCCCGCGTGCGGGAGCTTGTCCGCCCAGCCCGCGTAGTAGAAGAAGTGCGCGGCGACCAGCGGCAGGTCGACGTCGCGGGACTCCTTGATCGGCTTGCCGTTGTCCAGCGACTCCAGCACCGCCAGCTCACGCGAGCGCTCCTGGATGATCCGGGCGATCCGGAACAGGTACTTGGCCCGGTCCCGGCCCGGCATCGGACCCCAGACCTTCTCGTACGCGCTGCGGGCGGCGCGGACCGCGCGGTCCACGTCGTCGGCGCCCGCCTCGGCGATCTCGGCCAGCACCTCCTCGGAGGCCGGGTTCACCGACTTGAAGCTGCCGCCGGAAGCCGGGTCGACGAACGCGCCGTCGACGAAGAGCCCGTACGAGGGCTTGATGTCCACCACCGAGCGGGACTCGGGGGCGGGTGCGTATTCGAACATCGCGTTCAGTCCAGGGTGAAGTAGTCGGGGCCGGCGTAGACGCCGGTCGTCAGCTTGGTGCGCTGCATGAGCAGGTCGTTGAGCAGGCTCGACGCGCCGAACCGGAACCAGTCCGGGCTCAGCCAGTCGGCGCCGACGGTCTCGTTGACCATGACCAGGTACTTGATCGCGTCCTTGGTGGTCTTGATGCCACCGGCCGGCTTGACGCCGACCTGACGCCCGGTGGCGGCGCGGAAGTCGCGGACCGCCTCCAGCATCACCAGCGTCACCGGCAGGGTGGCCGCGACCGGGACCTTGCCGGTGGAGGTCTTGATGAAGTCGCCGCCCGCGAGCATGGCGAGCCAGGACGCCCGCCGCACGTTGTCGTACGTGGCCAGCTCACCGGTCTCCAGGATGACCTTGAGGTGGGCGTCCCCGCAGGCTTCCTTGGTGGCCACGATCTCGTCGTAGACCTCGGCGTACCGCCCGGCCAGGAACGCGCCCCGGTTGATCACCATGTCGATCTCGTCCGCGCCCGCCTCGACCGCCGCGCGCACGTCGGCGAGCTTGATCTCCAGCGGCGCCTGACCGGACGGGAACGCGGTCGCCACGCTGGCCAGGTGCACGCCGCTGCCGCGCAGCACCTCCGCCACGTACGGGACCATCGACGGGTAGACGCAGACGGCGCCGACGTGCGGGCAGCTCGGGTCCGCCGGGTCGGGGCGCAGTGCCTTCGCCGCCAGCGCCCGCACCTTGCCCGGGGTGTCCGCCCCTTCCAGGGTGGTCAGGTCGACCATCCGGATCGCCAGGTCGATCGCCTCGGCCTTGGCGGTGGTCTTGATGGAGCGGGTGCCGAGTTGTGCCGCCCGCTGCTCCGCGCCGACCTGGTCCACGCCGGGCAGGCCGTGCAGGAAGGTCCGCAGAGCGGTCTCGGATCGTCCCAGCTCGGTGAGGTCCGACCGGGCCGACGTCGTTGTCGCCGTCATGCCCCGAATAGTACGCACCCGCGAGTCGAGTGATCTTGCTCACGAACGACCGGTCGTGAGCGTCATACGTGAGCGGTGTCGCTGGTCGTACCGCACCCGCCCTGCGCCCGGCCGCCAAACGGTAGGTTGAGCGATCGTGGACGTAACCGTCATTGACCATCCGCTCGCCCAGACGCGGCTGACCGCCATGCGGGACGCCCGGACCGACTCGTCGTCGTTCCGGGCCGCGCTGCGCGAACTCACCACCATGCTGGTGTACGAGGCCGCGCGCTCCTTCCCGGTCGAGAAGTACTCGATCCAGACCCCGGTCACCGCCACCGAGGGCAGCCGGCTGGCGAACCCGCCGCTGCTGGTGCCGGTGCTGCGGGCCGGTCTCGGCATGGCCGACGCCGCGCTCGGCCTGCTGCCCGAGTCGTCGATGGGCTTCGTCGGCCTGGCCCGCGACGAGGAGACGTACGAGCCCCGGGCGTACATGGAGTCGCTGCCGCGCGACCTCGCCGGCCTGCCGGTGCTGGTGCTCGACCCGATGCTCGCCACCGGCGGCTCGCTGGAGCACTGCTGCCGGCTGCTCGCCGACCGCGGCTGCACCGACATCACCGTGCTGTGCGTGCTCGCAGCGCCGGTCGGCATCGAGCGGCTGGAGCGCTCCGGCCTGCCGCTGCGCCTGGTCACCGCCTCGATCGACGAGGGCCTGAACGACTCGAAGTTCATCGTCCCCGGCCTGGGTGACGCCGGCGACCGCCAGTTCGGCGGCATGCCCCGCTTCTGAGACCGGTCCGGTGCGGAGGGACGCCCTCCGCACCGTGGACCGGCCCTACCCGGCGAGTCGATGCGCGGGGGTGCGGGGAGGCGCTAGCGTTCCGGGCCATGACTGGTGTTGCGCTCGCCGAGGAGCTGCTGCTCCTCGCGTATGACGACGAAACCGGCAAGGCCACCATGCCGCGGATCAGCCTGGATCTGGGCATGGCCGCCGCGGTGCTGGTCGAGCTGGCCCTGGCCGGACGGGTCGCGTACGCGGACGGGAACCTGGCGGTGGTCGACCCGGCCCCGACCGGCGAGCCGATCGCGGACGCCGTACTCGCCAAGATCGCCGCGGACACCCCGCACACGCCGTCGTCGTGGGTGCAGCGACTGCGGCACGGGCTGCGCGACCGGATCCTCTCCGACCTCTGCGGCCGGGGCGTGGTCCGCGACGTCGACGAGACCGAGCTGGGCTTCATCCACGTGCACCGCTACCCGGTCGCCGACGCCTCGGTCGAGGCGGACATCCGGCAGCGGCTGGCCGACGCGCTGACCAGCGGGCAGCTCCCGGACGAGCGGACCGCCGCGCTCGCCACGCTGGTCGCGGTGCTGCGGATGGAACCCGCGCTCGGACTGACCGGCTCGGCCGCCGAGGACGCCGGCCGGCGCCTGGAGGAGATCGCCGCCGGCGCCGGGTTCTCCGGCACGGTGAGCCTGGACGACAGCGTGGTACGCCCGTCGATCAGCCTGGTCATCGCCGCGCTGGGCCAGGCCGTCGACGCCGCCCTCGGCAAGCGGTAAGGAAGGGCCCCTTCTTAACGCGAGGCGTTAAGAAGGGGCCCTTCCTTACATCCCGGTCAGAGGCCGAGGGCGGCGGCGATCTCGTTGCGCAGCTCGGTCACCGCGGCACGCGCGCGCTGCCGGGCCGCGGGCACGTCGCCGCCGGTCACCGGCTCCACCACCTCCAGGTACGCCTTGAGCTTCGGCTCGGTGCCGGACGGCCGGATCACCACCCGGGCCGCGCCGGTGCGCAGGATCACCACGTCCGCGTCCGGGAGCAGGTCGGACGCCTCGGTCACCGGCTGCCCGAGCAGCGCGGTAGGGGTGGCCGCCCGGATCCGGGCCATCGAGTCCGCGATCACCCGCAGGTCCTCCACCCGGACCGAGAGCTGCTCGGTGTGGTGCACGCCGAACTCGGCTGCGAGCTCGTCCAGCCGGTCGAGGAGCGTACGGCCCTCGGCCTTGAGACCGGCGGCCAGCTCGGCGACGGTCAGCGCGGCGGTGATGCCGTCCTTGTCCCGGACGTGCTCCGGCGCGACGCAGTAGCCGAGCGCCTCCTCGTAGCCGTACACGAGCGGCTCCCGGCCGCCGCCGGCCCGGACGATCCACTTGAACCCGGTGAGCGTCTCGTCGTAGGGCAGGCCCCGGGCCGCCGCCATGGCCCGCAGCAGCGCCGACGACACGATGGTGGTGGCGTACAGGCCGGTCACGCCGCGCCGCATCAGGTGGTCGGCGAGCAGTGCGCCCACCTCGTCGCCGCGCAGCATCCGCCAGGACCCGGCGTCGCGTACCGCAACCGCGCAGCGGTCCGCGTCCGGGTCGTTGGCGATGGCGAGGTCGGCGCCGGTGCGGTCGGCGAGCGCGACCAGCAGGTCCACCGCGCCCGGCTCCTCCGGGTTGGGGAAGCTGACGGTCGGGAACGCCGGGTCCGGCTCGGCCTGCTCGGGCACCACGCCCGGCACGCCGAATCCGGCGCGTGCGAACGCGGCGGTCAGCACCGCGCCGCCCACCCCGTGCAGCGGCGTGTACGCCACCTTCAGGTCGCGCGGTCCGGCCGGGTCCACCACGGCGGCGGCCCGCTCCACGTACGCGGCCACCAGGTCGTCGCCGAGTACCTGACCGGCCGGGCCGAGCGGCACCGCCGCGAGCGGGCCGACGGCGCGGATGGCCGCCTCGATCCCGGCGTCGGCGGGCGGCACGATCTGCGCGCCGGCGCCCAGCTCACCGCCGAGCTGAGCGCCCAGGTAGACCTTGTAGCCGTTGTCCTGCGGCGGGTTGTGGCTGGCGGTGACCATCACGCCGGCGACCGCGCCGAGCTGCCGGACCGCGAACGCCAGCACGGGCGTGGGCAGCGGCCGGGGCAGCAGCAGCGCCGGGCGGCCCGCGCCGGTGGCCACCTGCGCGGTGCGCTCGGCGAAGGCCAGCGAGCCGTGCCGGGCGTCGTACCCGATCACCAGCGGGCCCTCGCCGCCCTGGGCGGCGAGCCAGCCGACGAGCCCGGCGGCGGCCTGGGTGACCACGGCGAGGTTCATGCCGTTGGGCCCGGCCCGCAGCGGGCCGCGCAGCCCGGCGGTGCCGAAGGTCAGCGGACCGGCGAACCGGTCGGCCAGGTCGGCCGCCGTGCCGGGCAGCCCGTCGAGGACCGCGCGCAGCTCGTCGCGGTCGGCCGGGTCCGGGTCGTCGTCGAGCCAGCGCTCGGCGCGTACGCGAAGGTCGTCAAGGTCAGTGGTTTCCGCCGCCATTGCCTCATGAAAGCACGGCGGCGGATCACCACCGACCGTCGGCCTCGACTCAGTTCGCCGCCGTGAGCTGGAACGAGCCGACCATCGCGTCGAAGATCGGCTTGCTCTCGGCGAAGGTGGCGTCGCTGGAGGAGAGGTAGAACGAGTAGACCTTGCCGCCCTGGACCACGCCCCGCCACACGCCGTGCCGCTTCTCGTCGCCCTCGCCGCAGGTGTACTCGAACTCGGCGGCCGGCTTACCGGCCAGCGTCGTCTCGGTCATCGCGAGCTGTTCGTAGGGTTTGGCGCACGACTTGCTCTTGTCGCGGAGGTTGCGGGAGGCGAACTCGGCCCAGCTGACCGACGTGCCGCCCCAGTTCTCGGCCAGCACCCGCACCTTGCGGCTCTGGTCCTGCGGGTCGACGTAGTCGACGAAGACGCCACCGGTCTTGCGGTCCCAGCCCTTCGGCACCTGGACGGTGATGTCCTTGACGGTCTGCTCCTGCATCTCCACCGGCGAGGCGGCGGCCGAGTTCGACGGCAGCGCGCCCACGATCGGCGGGGGAGCGTCGTCGCCGCCGCTGGTCAACGCGATCACGCTCACCAGCAGCACCACGGCGAGGCCACCGGCGGCGGCGAGCTGGACCTTGCGCGGCCACGCCTTCACCCGGCCGAGCAGGCCCTTGGCCGCGCCCAGCGGGCCGCCATCACCGGCGGCGGCCGGTGCGGTGGCCGGGGTGGTCCACGCCTGGCCGGTGCCGGGCACCGACCACTGGTTGCCGCCGCCGTACACCGGCTGGGTGGCGTCGACGGTGCGGCCGTAAGCGGCGGGTACCGCCTGGGTCGCGTCCGCACCGGCGCCCGCCCCGAGCCGGACCGTGGCGTCCGGCGAGATGCGCTGGGTGGCCTCCGGCGTGCCCGGCCCGGACATCGCGCCGGTCGGGGTGTGCAGCGGACCGGCCAGCGCGTCGGCGCTGGTCTCGTCGAGCGCGGCGGCACCCGCTGCGGCCTTCTCGGCCTGGGGCCGCTCGCCGCGGCGCAGGGCGGCGAGGCGGTCGGTGAGCGACTCGTCCGGGCCGATCATCGCCCGGCCGCCGATCTGCCCGCTCGGCTTCGGCTCCGCGGCGATCGCCGGCGGCGTGGTCGGGCGCGGCACCGGCACCACCGCGTACGGGTCGGTGACCGAGTTGACGGCGGTCGCGGTGCTGGTCAGCGGCCCGGCGAGCAGCTCGCGCAGGTTGGCGCGGGCGCGGTGCACGTCCATCCGGCGGGCCGGGTCCTTCTCCAGCAGCCCCATCAGCACGCCGGTGAGCGGGCCGCTGCGCTGCGGCGTGGCCGGCGGGTCCTCGACCACTGCGTGCATGGTCTCGATCGGGTCGCCCTTGTCGAACGGGGGCCGGCCCTCGACCGCGGTGTAGAGCGTCACGCCGAGTGAGAACAGGTCGCTCGGTGGCCCGAACTCCTGGCCCATGGCCCGCTCGGGCGAGATGAAGTGCGGCGAGCCGAGCACCATGCCGGGCGTGGTGAGCTGCACGTCGGTGGGCATCCGGGCGACGCCGAAGTCGGTGAGAACGCAGCGGCCGTCGGTGCAGATCAGTACGTTCGCCGGCTTCACGTCGCGGTGCAGCACGCCGATCGCGTGCGCGACCTCCAGCGCGCCGAGCAGCGCGATCCCGATCTTGGCGACGGCGCGTGGCGGGACCGGCCCGTCCTCGATCACCATGTCGGCGAGGCTGCGGGCGTCCAGCAGCTCCATCACGATCCACGGACGGCCGCCCTCGGTGACCACGTCGTAGACCTGCACCACGGCCGGGTGCTGGATCGCGGCGGCGGCTCGGGCCTCCCGCAGCGTCCGTTCGTAGAGCGCGTCGCGATCGCTCGGGGCGAGCCCCGGCGGGAGGACGACCTCCTTGACCGCCACATCACGGCGCAGCAACGTGTCTGTGGCCCGCCAGACCGTGCCCATGCCTCCGTTGCCCACCGGGGAGCGCAGCGAGTAGCGACCACCGATGGTGGTGCCGGGCGCCGCGCGTCCAGTGGGGGGACTGGCCGGTCCGCCGCTCCACGTCGGAATCTGAGTCACAGAAAAGCCACCAGGGGATATCGAGGGGGCTGGGACACAACCCCTCTATCTTGCTGGTTCCGACGCCCGATGCGAAACCCGACGCGGCGGGCGTTTACCTACTCGACGGTATGTGGTCGGTCGCTCACCTCCGGTGGGTCGTGGCCGCGAGGTGTGCGGTATCCCTCACCCACCAGGCGGTCTGCGCGTCCTACCATCCGGTAATGAGCGATGCGCGGTCAAGCGAGTCGGGTTTCCCGATCCAGGGCGTCTACACGGCGGCAGACCTTCCGGCGGACCTGGACGCCCGGCTGGGCGAGCCGGGCGAGTTCCCGTACACCCGCGGGGTCTACCCGACGATGTACACGTCCCGGCCCTGGACCATGCGACAGTACGCCGGGTTCGGCACGGCGACCGAGAGCAACGCGCGCTACCACCAGCTACTGCGCGCCGGCACCATGGGCCTGTCGGTCGCGTTCGACCT
The DNA here is from genome assembly GCF_055362685.1 of Micromonospora sp. SYSU B005. Lineage (NCBI taxonomy): Bacteria > Bacillati > Actinomycetota > Actinomycetes > Micromonosporales > Micromonosporaceae > Micromonospora > Micromonospora sp. SYSU B005. The sequence continues at coordinate 175,302 of NZ_JAXCFU010000009.1, forward strand.
GCCCACCCAGATGGGGTACGACTCGGACGACCCGATCGCGCACGGCGAGGTCGGCAAGGTCGGCGTCGCCATCGACTCCATCGAGGACATGCGCACGCTGTTCGGCGGCATCCCGCTGGACAAGGTCTCCACCTCGATGACCATCAACGCGCCCGGCTCGGTGCTGCTGCTGCTCTACCAGCTCGTGGCCGAGGAGAACGGCGTGCCGGGGGCGGCGCTCAACGGCACCATCCAGAACGACATCCTCAAGGAGTACATCGCCCGGGGGACGTACATCTTCCCGCCGAAGCCCTCGCTGCGGCTGGTCGCCGACACCTTCGCCTACTGCCGGGCCGAGGTGCCGAAGTGGAACACCATCTCCATCTCCGGCTACCACATGGCCGAGGCCGGCGCGTCGCCCGCGCAGGAGGTCGCGTTCACGCTCGCCAACGGCGTGGAGTACGTCCGCGCGGCGCTCGCCGCCGGGCTGGCCGTCGACGACTTCGCGCCCCGCCTGTCGTTCTTCTTCGTGGCCCGCACCACGCTGCTCGAGGAGGTCGCGAAGTTCCGCGCCGCCCGGCGGATCTGGGCCCGCCTGATGCGCGACGAGTTCGGCGCGAAGAACCCGAAGTCGATGATGCTGCGGTTCCACACCCAGACCGCCGGCGTGCAGCTCACCGCCCAGCAGCCGGAGGTGAACCTGGTCCGGGTGGCGGTGCAGGGCCTCGGCGCGGTGCTCGGCGGCACCCAGTCGCTGCACACCAACAGCTTCGACGAGGCCATCGCGCTGCCCACCGAGAAGGCGGCCCGGCTGGCGCTGCGGACCCAGCAGGTGCTGGCGTACGAGACGGACCTGACCGCGACCGTCGACCCGTTCGCCGGGTCGTACGTGGTGGAGGCGATGACCGCCGAGGTGGAGGCGGCCGCCACCGAGCTGATGGACCGGGTCTTCGACCACGGTTCGGCGGTGGACGCGATCGAGGCCGGGTTCCAGAAGCGGGAGATCGAGCAGTCCGCGTACCGGATCGCCCAGGAGATCGACTCGGGTGAGCGGGTGGTGGTCGGGCTCAACCGGTTCCGGATCGACGAGGAGGAGCCGTACGAGCCGCTGCGCGTCGACCCGTCGATCGAGGCGGCACAGGGGGAGCGGCTGGCCCGGCTGCGCGCCGAGCGGGACTCCGGCGCGGTGGAGCGGGCCCTGGCCGAACTGCGTGCCGCCGCCGAGGGGGACGCCAACGTGCTCTACCCGATGAAGGAGGCGCTGCGCGCCCGCGCCACAGTCGGCGAGGTCTGCGGGACGCTGCGCGAGGTGTGGGGGATCTACCGGCCCAGCGACCGGTTCTGAGTCGTCCGTCGGCGGCCCCGCCGCGCACCCTGAGTGCGCGGCGGGGCCGCTTTCGCGTGTGCGATTCGGCGATTCGGGTAACCGGATCGGGTGAACGGGACGGACAGCCTGTGCGGTCGGCGGTCGGGCGCTCGTGTCACCGTCGGGAGTCTTCCGGCAGCCGACGGTTGTCGTGCAATTGTCGGAGCGGCAGTTAATTGCCACGACTAATGCGACAATTCGGAACGACGGGTCGTTATTTGTGACCGATGAAACGGTTACGCGTTGTAGGAGGTGGGAGGCGGATGACGGCGTTCGACCGCGATCTACCTGCTGTCCCGCAGATATTCGAGCCCTCCCACCAGGGCATTCGTGACGCTGCGCGGTCCGACCGCTACGCGAAAGATGTTGCGCAGCGTCACCGTCGGAGGTCTAGGCTGTCTGCTGTCCGACCCGAAGATCCATCCACTTCTAGTGATCGAGAATTCGACGTGACGAGTGCGTTGACGCTGCCTTCCGGCGGCCCGCTGGCGTCGTCCCGGCCCGAGACGCCGACCGGTTACCAGCCCCTGCCCTTCGAGCTCGACCATCTGCTCGCTCTGCGCGTACCGGGCCTCATCGAGACGCGCCGTCACATCCACTCCCACCCGGAGCTGTCCGGCGAGGAGTTCGAGACGGCCGCGCTGGTGCACCGGGAGCTGTCCCTCGCCGGGCTGAAGCCGCGTCTGCTGCCGAAGGGCAACGGCGTCATCTGCGACATCGACGGCCGCCCCGACGGCCCGGTGATCGCGCTCCGCGCCGACATCGACGCGCTGCCGCTGAGCGACCCGAAGGACGTGCCGTACCGCTCGACGGTGGAGGGCGTCTGCCACGCCTGCGGCCACGACGTGCACACGTCGGTGATGCTCGGCGTCGGCATGCTGCTGGCCCAGCTCGCCGACACCGGCCGCCTCGACGGCCGGGTCCGGCTGATCTTCCAGCCGGCCGAGGAGATCCTGCCCTGCGGTTCGCTGGAGGTCATCGAGGCCGGCGGCCTGGACGACGTGGTGCAGATCTTCGCGCTGCACTGCGACCCGAACCTGCCGGTGGGCAAGGTCGGCCTGCGGGTCGGCCCGATCACCGCCGCCGCCGACAACGTCACCGTCCGGCTGACCGGGCCGGGCGGGCACACCGCCCGCCCGCACCTGACCGTCGACCTGGTGGACGCGCTCGGCCGCCTGGTCACCGAGGTGCCGACGCTGATCAGCCGCCGGGTGCCGGCCAACAGCGGGCTGCTGCTGGTGTTCGGCCACGCCTCGGCCGGCACCCGTTACAACGTCATCCCGTCCGAGGCGTGCGCGGCGGGCACGCTGCGGGTGATGGACCGCGACACCTGGGACCAGGCGCCCAAGATCGTGGCTCAGGTGGTGCGCGACGTGCTCGCCCCCACCGGCGCCACCGTCGACCTGGAATACCTGCGCGGCCGGCCCCCGGTGACGAACGACGCCCGGGCCATCGGTGTGCTCACCGCGGCCACCGCCGCCGCGCTCGGCCCCGACGGCATCGCCGAGACGCCGCAGAGCATGGGCGGCGAGGACTTCTCCTGGTACCTGGAGCACGTGCCGGGAGCGCTCGCCCGCCTCGGCGTCGGCCGTAGCGGGCCCAACGTGGACCTGCACCGGGCCTCGTTCGACGTGGACGAGCGCGCCATCGAGGTCGGCGTACGCCTCATGGTCCAGACCGCGCTGCGGGCACTGGCGGCGGCGCGCTGACCGGACCGTCGGCCGGCCCGGCCGGGCCCGGCGGCATCGGGCCCAGGCCGGGCGGCGGCATCACGCCCGGGCCGGGCGGCGGCGTCCGCCGGGCCCGCACCCGGCGCCGCCACAGGAGCAGCAACCACAGCGGTACGCCGATCACTACCGCGAACGGCAGCACCGCGCCGAGCACTGTGAGCAGGACCCGGGCCGAGGCCAGGAACGCCGTCCAGCCGCCGCCCAGCCCGGCCAGGAAGCCCAGGTCGGCCTCCTCCTCGGCGGTGCTGGCGTCCTGACCGAGGAACGTCACCGTGATGGTGGACAGCGAGGTCAGGTCCGCGAGCCGGCGCTTGCGGGCCTCCAGCGCGGCCAGGTCCGCCTGCCGGGTGCCCACCTCGTTCTCCAGCCGCACCAGCTCGTCCACCGACGTGGCCCGGGCCAGCAGCTTGCGGGAACTCTCCACCCGCGCCCGCTGGGTGGCGATCCGGGCGTCCAGGTCGACCACCTGCTCGGTGACGTCCTCGGTGCGGATCTCCCGGCGCTCCTGCCGGCCGAGACCGGCGAGCCGGTCGATCACCGCGCTGAACCGGTCCGCGGGCACGCGCAGCGTCAGCGCCGCCCGCGCCTCGGCGGGCTTGGCTCGACCGCCGGTCCGCGCCGACGAATCCGCCGGCCGCCGTCACCGCTGTGGTGGCTTCCCGTGCGGCGGCCTCCACATCGTCCACCCGGACCTGCATGGTCCCGGTGTAGATGATGGACCGCTGGTCGACCCGCAGGTCCGCGCCACCGGTGCCGCCCGGGGCGGCCTGGTCGCTGTCCGCACCGCCCTCGGCGGCCGCGTCGCGCCCCGCGCCCCCGTCGGCGGCCGGCGCGGCCGAGTCGCTGCCGGAGTCCCCGCCCGCGCCGCAGGCGCCCACACCCAGTGCCGCTATCAGACCCACAGCCACCAGGGCCACGCCCCGGAGTCGTCGTCCGCCCATACCCCGTACTCCGATCGTCGGCGGCCCCGACTGCCGGGACCGATACCTCGGACGTGACGCGTGGTCGCGCCGGTTCCGGCAGACTGCGCTGAGGACATCACGATTCGATAATCGAGGAGTCACGATGCAGGTGACCAAATTCGCCCACTCCTGTCTCCGACTGGAGCACGACGGTGCGGTGCTCGTCGTCGACCCGGGTGTCTTCAGCGATCCGGCGGCGCTGGACGGCGCGGACGCGGTGCTGATCACCCACGAGCACCCGGACCATGTGGACGTCGGCGCGCTGACCCGGGCGCTGGAGCGGCGGCCGGTGCCGGTGCACGGTCCCGCCTCGCTCGCCGGGGTGCTCGGCGACGCCGCCGAGGCGCTGGTGACGGTCGAGCCCGGACAGTCGCTCACCGTCGCCGGGGTACCGGTGCGGACGTACGGCGGGCAGCACGCGGTCATCCACCCGGACATCCCGGTGATCCAGAACATCGGCTACCTCTTCGCCGACGTGGTCTACCACCCGGGCGACGCGTTGTTCGTGCCCGACGACGTGCAGGTGGACACGCTGTTCGCCCCGATCCACGCGCCCTGGTCGAAGTTCTCCGAGGTGCTCGACTTCATCCGGGCGGTCGCGCCACGCCGGGCGTACGCGCTGCACGACGGGCTGCTCAACGACAACGGCTTCGGTGTGCTGGACCGGCAGTACACGGCGATGTCCAACACCGACTACCGCCGTCTGGAGCCGGGCACCCGGATCGACGCCTGACCATGGCCGAGGTGCCCGAGGAGGTGATCCGGCGGCTCTACGCCACGCCGCCGGACCGGTTCGTCGCGGCCCGGGACGCCGCCGTCGCGCAGGCGCGGCAGTCCGGTGACCCGCGTACCGCCCGGGAGATCGGCAAGCTGCGCCGGCCCACAGTGGCGGCCTGGCTGGTCAACCTGCTGGCGATCCGCCGACCCGAGCTGGTCGCCGACCTCACCCAGCTGGCCGAATCGCTGCGCGCCGCGCAACGCGACCTGCGCGGCGGCACGCTGCGGGAACTCTCCGCGCAGCGGCGCGCCGTCGTGGGCGCGCTGGTGGCGGAGGTACGCCGGCTCGCCGCCGCCGAACCCGCCGCGCCCTCGGCCGGGAAGCTGCCGCTGGGCGAGGTGGAGGCGACACTCAACGCCGCGCTGTCGGACACCGAGGTGGCCGAGCAGGTACGCGCCGGACGCCTGCTGCGGGCCAGCCACTACGCCGGGTTCGGTGAGGTGCCCCGCCCCCAGCTGCGGCTCGTGACAGGGGGCGAGGAGGCGCCTGTCGTACCGGATCGGGCGGCCGAGCGGGCCGACGCGCGCCGGGCCCGCGACGAGCGGGCGGCGCGGGCCGAACGGGCCGGGCGGCGGCGGACCGCGACCCGGGAGCTGACCCGGGCCCGCGCGGACCTGGACCGGGCCGAGAAGGAGCTGGCCACGGCCGACGCGGCCGAGCGGGACGGCGCCGCGACGCTGGACCGGATCGAGACCGAACTGGCCGAGCTGGAACGTCGCCGGGCCGTGGCCGAGCAGGAACTGAGCCGGGCCCGGCTGGCCCGCCGCGGCGCGGAACGGGCGGTCACCGCGGCCCGGCGCCGGGCCGGTGAGGTGGAGGCCGTGTTGGAGGCGCTGGACGCCGAAGAGGGGGATGCCGACACCGGTGACCACCCGGCAGACTGAGCGTGATGAATGGCTACGGTGGAGTCACGGCGACGGGCGGCCGATGACTCCGGAACAGCTCGCCGCCGCCTGCAAGCCGCTGGTGCTCGAACTCGGGGAGGCGTTCGCGCGCTGCCCGTCCACGCTGCGCCGGGCGCGGCTGCTCGGCATCTCCGGGTGGGCCTTCTACATCACCGGGCGGGCCGGTGCGCTCGGTGACGTCCGCGCCGAGACCGTCGCCGCGGCGCTCGGCTTCATCGCCCCGGAGGCGGTCACCGACGGCTGGGACGCCGCCGCGCGCACCGTCCCGCCACTGGAGGTGGCCACCGCCAACCTCGCCGAGTGCTGCCGGTGGGGCACCGCCCGGCTGGGCGACGGCGCCGAGTCGTCCCGGCTCGCCGCGCTGCTGGGCCGGGCGGTCGACGCGGCGGACGGCAGCGGCATGCCGCTGTTCGCCGCCTGGCGGGCCATGCCGGTGCCCGACCCGTCGCCGGGTGCGCGGGCGGCTGTCGGGATGCTGCTGCTGCGTGAGCACTTCGCCGGGGCGTACCTGCTGGCGGTGCGCGCGGCCGGGCTGACACCGCTGGAGGCGGTGCTGGCCGGGCCGGAGGGCGAGGCCGGTGCCGCCGCGTGCGGCTGGGTGCCCCCGTACCCGCCGGTCGGGCCGCTGGTGCGGCGCCGGCTGTGGGCCGAGGCGGTAACCGACCGGCTGGCGTCGGCGGCGTTCCGCGTGCTGGACGCCGCCGAGGGCGCTGAGCTGCTGGGTCTGCTCGGCGCCGCGCGGCAGCGCGCCCGCGGCGGATAAATGGGAGGCGATCCGGCCGGTGCGGCTGCCAGGATCTGGCCCGTGACGCTTCCCGCCGGCTGGTCGGCCCGCCGCCCGACCCTCGACGACGTGCCCGCGATCCTGGCGGTGGTGCACGCCGCCGACACGTTCGCCGTGGGCCACCCGGACTTCGACGACGAGGACGTGCGGTCCGCGCTGACCGCGCCGTTCGTCGACCCGGCTCGGGACTCGTGGCTGGTCACCGACCCGGACGGCACGGCGGTGGCCTGGTCGATCCTGGCCAACCCGAGCGGTGTCGGGCGGGAGTGGGTGGACGTGCTCGTCGACCCCGACCGCGGCGCCGACCTGCGCGCGCCGCTGCTGGCCCGGCTGCTGGAACGCGTCGCCGAACGGGCCGCCGAGCGCGGCCTGCCCGCGCTGACCGCCCGCGCCGGGGTGTACGCGCCGGAGACCCGCTGGGCCGGTGAGCTGGCCGAGGCCGGGTTCACCCGGATCAAGCGCTACATCCGGATGAGCCGCTCGCTCGCCGACCTGCCCGCCGAGCCGGCGCCCCCGCCCGGGGTGACGGTGCGGCCGCTGCGCGCCGACGACGAGGACGACCTGCGGCTGTTCCACCGGATCTACGACACCGCGTTCCGGGACACCCCCGACCACGACCCGCTCGACTTCGCGCAGTGGCGGGACCTGCTGCCGTCGTACGGCAAGGTCTGGGACGAGTGGTTCCTGGCCGAGGTCGACGGCGAGCCGGCCGGTGCGCTCCAGTCCTCCGACCAGGCGCTCGACCAGGACCGGGGGTGGGTGCGGACGCTGTCGGTGCTGCCCGCGTACCGGCGCCGCGGGGTGGGCGCGGCGCTGCTGCGCCGGGCCTTCGCGGTCTACGCGGCGAAGGGCCGCGCCGGCGCCGGGCTCGGCGTCGACCTGGCCAACCCGACCGCGCCGGTCACGCTCTACCGCTCCGTCGGGCTGGTGGAGGAGCACTGGGCCGACATGTACGAGCGGAGCGTGCCCGCCTCGCGGGTGTGACCCGGCACCCCTCGTACCGGGGTCGCCGAGCGCGGGTACGGCCGCCCGGCGCACACTGTGGGTGTGGGAGACGCGCTACGCCGACGCGGTGCCGGTGGGGCGGGACCGCAGCTCGGTGACGTAGTCGTCCGGCGCGCCCGCCTTCTCCGCGGCGTTCGCGAGCTCCGAGAGGTACCACGCGGTGGGCAGCCCGCCCTCGTACCCGTCGAACACGTAGACCCACGCCGTCACGTCGCCGTCGAGCGTCGAGACGCGGACGGTCAGCTTGCGGTACGTCCCGGAGGTCACGCCCTCGATCTCGTCGAGCTGCGCGGCGTCGTACGGGTGGATGTCGTAGAGCGCCACGAACACCCGGTCACCCGGGGACTCGACAACGGTGCTGACCGAGCCCTCCCAGCCGATGACGTCCTCGCCGGCGAAGGTGAGCCGCCAGCCCTCAAGCCAGCCGGTGCCCACCATCGGCGAATGCGGGCAGTAGGCGCGCATGCGGGCGGGATCCAGGTTCGAGCCGTAAGCAGCGTAGAGACCCACGGCGACGACGATAGCCCGGCTGGCGGGTGGGGGAGAATACGACAGTGCGTGTCGGACGGGACGGGGAGAAGAAAGTCACTGTGAGCACAGACGAGGGGCGACTGCTGTGAGCCAGATCGTGATCATCGGCGGCGGGCCGGCCGGGTACGAGGCGGCTCTGGTCGCCGCGCAGTTGGACGCCGATGTCACAGTGGTCGAGGCGGAGGGCGCCGGCGGCGCCTGCGTGCTCTCCGACTGCGTGCCCTCCAAGACGTTCATCGCCAGCTCCGAGGTGGTCACCGGCTACCGGGACACCGAGGAGTTCGGGGTGCACTCCGACGGCCTGGAGGCGGTCACCGTCGACGCCTCGGCGGTGCACGAGCGGGTCAAGCGGCTCGCGCTGGCCCAGTCCGCCGACATCCACACCAAGCTCGTCAAGGCCGGCGTCGAGTTCGTCGCCGGCACCGCCCGGCTCGGCGAGGACACGCTCGGCCACACCCACCGGGTGATCGTCACCCCGGCCGACGGCGGCGCCGAATACTCGATCGCCGCGTCGACGGTGCTGGTCGCGACTGGCGCGACCCCCCGCCAGCTGCCCACCGCCGTACCGGACGGCGAGCGCATCCTGACCTGGCGCCAGGTGTACGACCTGCCCGACCTGCCCGAGCACCTGATCGTGGTCGGCTCCGGCGTGACCGGCGCCGAGTTCGCCAGCGCGTACCTCGCCATGGGCGTCAAGGTCACGCTCGTGTCCAGCCGGGACCGGGTCATGCCGCACGAGGACGCCGACGCCGCGATGGCGATCGAGCGGGTGTTCCGCAACCGGGGCATGAGCATCCTGAACAACTCCCGCGCCGAGGCGGTCCGCCGCGTCGGCGACGGGGTCGAGGTGGTGCTCTCCGACGGAAGGCAGGTCACCGGCTCGCACGCGCTGATCGCTGTCGGCTCGATCCCGAACACCGCCGACCTGGGCCTGGCCGAGTACGGCGTGGAACTGGCCCGGGGCGGTTACGTGACGGTGGACCGGGTCTCCCGTACCAACGTGCCGGGCATCTACGCGGCGGGTGACTGCACCGGCGTGCTGCCGCTCGCGAGCGTCGCGGCCATGCAGGGCCGGATCGCCATGTGGCACGCGCTGGGCGAGGCGGTCCGGCCGCTGCGGCTGCGTACCGTCGCCGCGAACGTCTTCACCGACCCGGAGCTGGCCACCGTCGGCGTCTCCCAGGACGAGGTGGACGCCGGCAAGACCCCGGCCCGCCAGGTGATGCTGCCGCTGTCCGGCAACGCCCGGGCGAAGATGGACGACCTGGCCGACGGCTTCGTCAAGCTGTTCTGCCGGCCGGCGAGCGGCCAGGTGATCGGCGGCGTGGTGGTGGCGCCGAAGGCGAGCGAGCTGATCCTGCCGATCACGATGGCGGTGGAGAACAACCTCACCGTCAACGAGCTGGCGCACACCATCACCATCTACCCGAGCCTGTCCGGCTCCATCACCGAGGCCGCCCGCCAGCTCATGCTCCACGAGCTGGAGTAACCCCCTTTTTGCTCGTCGACGGCGCTGGGGTTGGGGCGAGGGCGGCTCGGGAGGGTGGCGTGCAGGGCCAGGGTGGCTATGACGGCTGTCTCCGTGAGGATGAGCAGGCGCTCGATCAGGCCGAGCAGGGCGCGGTCGCCGGGGTAGGCGGACCAGATCATCGCGCCCGCCAGCACCAGGCTGGCCACTGTCAGCCCGCGTAGCCAGGTGGCGGCTCCGGCGACCGGGTGACGGGCCAGCAGCCAGCCGGCCACCGGCAGGGCCAGGAACGACAGCACCGAGGCGTAACGGTGCACGTACGCTGCGGTGTCCATCGGTGTGCCCGGCTCGTTCGTGGGCACCACGGCGGCGGCCAGCAGCCCGGCCGACCAGGCGGTCAGCAGCGCGAGCGGCACCCGGCCCGCTCCGGCCCGGCGCAGCGACGGCAGCAGCACCAGGCTGGCCGCCGCGAGCACCGCCATCGCGGTGTCGATGACGCCGCCCCGATCGGAGACGGCGAAGTCGCTGACGGTCAGCGACCAGGGATCCAGGTCGTCGCTCACCTCGAGATGACCGACCATCGCGAGCACCGCCGCCAGGACGATCCCGCCGAGGGCCAACAGGCCGCTGCTCCGCGTTCCAGGCATACGGCCAGCCTGTCGCCGTAACCGCCCCAGACGGATCCGGGACCACCACCCACTTCGCTCCCCGGGTCGTCCCCTACCGGACCCCCGAGAACCGCGTCAGGTGAGGTCGGGTCGAGATGGATCGTCCGCCCGGTCTCCCGCCGGTTGCGCGGCGGCGATCGACGCCAGCATCTGTTCTCTGAGCTGCCCGCGCCGGGTCACGCGCTCGGCGTCATTCCATGCGGGATCGATTCGCCGAGCCCTGGCCTTGACGTCGTGCCACGCCGCCGCATCGCTCATGACCTGTTCTTCCTTCACGTCGATCAGGTGCTCGGGGGTCAACTGCCGGTCGAGTCGGCGGTGGCCTCGGCGCGGGTCTGCCGGTTGCTGCTGATCCAGGTCATCGCCCACCCGGCCAGCGCGAACCCGGCCGCGGCCACCCCGCCGATCAGCAGCAGCCGCCACGCCGAGTGGGTCAGCGCCGTACCGCCCAGATGGCCGACGAGCGCGCCGTAGCTGGACCACGCGAGCGCCGCCGCCGCCTCGTAGGGCAGGAACAGCCGGTACGGGTAGCGGCTGCGCCCGGCCGAGAAGCAGGCCGCCATGCGGCCACCTGGTACGAAACGGCAGAGCAGGATCACCATCGGCCCCGGCTCGCGCAGCCCACGGGTGACCCGGGTGACCGCCCGGCGTGCCCGTCCCGGTGTCGTGGCGCGCGCCGCGCGCCGGGTCGGCGTACTGCGGCCGATCAGGTAGCAGGCCAGGTCACCGATGAACACACCGGCAGCGCCGACCGCGATGGTGAGCGGCAGGCTGAGCCCGCCGTACACGGTCAGCGCCCCGCTGGTGATCATGACGAGCTGGGTCGGCACCACCGGGACGAAGGCGTCGGCGATCAGCAGGATCAGCAACAGCGCGTACGCCCACATGGGCGACGCGACGTCAGAGATGAGCTCGGCCACGACCGCCACCTCGCCGGAGTTCTCCGTTCGACCGGATCGAGCCTGACGCCGTGTCCGGCGTCACCACCACCGGCCCCGCCGCACGGTGACAGCCGACACCGGCAGGCCGTAGGTGTGAAACGAGGCGGCCCGCCCGCGGGTGACGGGCCACCGGCGCGTACACCACGGGGCGGGGCGGCGCATCGTCGATTCCCGGCGTACCGTTGGTCGGACGCGGCACCGGAGTCGTCGGGTCCCCCGTTCCTGACGACCGGGCCGCCGCGGGTCGCCGGCAGGTCCCGTGCCGGCGACCCGCACCCACACTCCGAAACTCAGGTGCGCCGTCGATGCCCGCGCGCCTACGGTCGGGGCATGCGCAGCGCGGTAGTGACCACGACGCCGGGTGTTCCCGGCGCGCCGCACTGACGTTTCCGTCGACGAGGCCCCGGGGCGATCCGCTCCGGGGCCTCGCGGCGTACCGGGCCTGCTCGCCTCCGGGTCGTACCCGATCAAGGAGAGCGACATGATCGACCACCGCAGGCTCGGCCGGGACCTGGAGCTGTTCGTCTCCGACCCGCTCGCGGGCGCCGGGCTGCCGATCTGGCTGCCGGCCGGCGCCGCCGCCCGGCACGCCGTCGAGGAGTACGTCCGGGAGTTGGAGCGCCGGGCCGGCTACCGGCACGTCTACTCGCCGCCGCTCGGTAAGCGGGAGCTGTTCGAGCTGTCCGGGCATCTGGGCTACTTCGCCGACGACATGTTCCCGCCGATGCGGCTGAGCGCCGACGACGAGTTCGTGCTGCGCCCGGCGCTGTGCCCGCACCACGCGCTGGTGTTCCGCGCCCGCGGCCGCTCCTACCGCGAGTTGCCGCTGCGGGTCGCCGAGCTGGGCGGCATGTACCGGGCGGAGCGCTCCGGTGTGCTTGGCGGGCTGTCCCGGGTGCGCGCCATCTCGCTCAACGACGCGCACAACTTCTGCGCCCTGGAGCAGGTCGGTGACGAGGTCCGCGAGATCCTGCGGCTGATCGGCGAGGCGCACGCGGCGCTCGGCGTCCGTCCCGCCGGGTTGCGGCTGTCGCTGCGCGGGCCGGGCCAGCGGTACGTGGGCGACGACGCCGGCTGGGCGCGGGCCGAGGAACTGCTCCGCGCCGCGCTCGACGGGGTGGACGTCGTCGAGGCGCCGGGCGAGGCCGCGTTCTACGGCCCGAAGATCGACATTCAGATCGTGGACGCGGCCGGCCGGGAGTCGACCATCTCCACCGTCCAGCTCGACTTCGACAAGCCGGAGCGGTTCGACCTGTCGTACACCGACTCGGACGGCCGCCGGAAACGGCCGGTGATGGTGCACCGCAGCCTGGTCGGCAGCATGGAGCGGCTGTTCGCGTACCTGATCGAAGTGCATGAGGGCGCGTTCCCGGCCTGGTACGCCCCGGTGCAGTTGCTGCTGCTCCCGGTCGACGCGGCCCAGGCCGAGGCGGCCGTCGGGCTGGCTCGCCGGGCCGAGGCGGCCGGGCTGCGGGTCGAGGTGGACCACGCCGGTTCGCTGGGTGCCCGGATCCGGGACGCGTCCCGCCGCCGCGTCCCGTACACCGGGGTTCTGGGCCCCCGGGAGGCGGCCGACGGTTCGGTCTCGCTGCGCCTGCGCGACGGCCGGGTGCTCGACCCGATGCCCGCTGCCGAGGCGCTGGGCCTGGTCGGCGCGGTGGTCGCGAGCCGGTCGGCGGCGCTGCTGCCGGCCTGACCCCGGCCCGTCCGGGTGCCGGTGAGGCGCCCGGACGGGGACCGGTGTCGGACCTGTGGCCGGGTCCACGTCAGTTCCCGACCGGCGTGCCGGCACCGGCCCGCATCCCCGGCGGGCCGGCCGGGGCGGGCGCCGGCACCTCGTCTTCGATGACCGCGCCGCTGAACTGCGCCCGGTAGAGCCGGGCGTACGCGCCACCGGCGGCGACGAGCTGGTCATGGGTGCCCTGCTCGACGATCCGGCCCTGCTCCATCATCAGGATCAGGTCGGCGTCGCGGATCGTGGAGAGCCGGTGCGCGATGACGAAGCTCGTCCGGTCCGAGCGCAGCGCCGCCATGGCCCGCTGGAGCAGCACCTCGGTCCGGGTGTCCACCGAGCTGGTCGCCTCGTCCAGGATCAGCAGCGACGGCTCGGCCAGGAACGCCCGCGCGATGGTGATGAGCTGCTTCTCCCCGGCGCTGACGTTGCTGCCCTCCTCGTCGATCACCGTGTCGTAGCCGTCCGGCAGGCTGCGGACGAACCGGTCCACGAACGTCGCCCGGGCGGCGGCGAGGATCTCCTCCTCGGTGGCGTCCGGCCGGCCGTAGGCGATGTTGTCCCGGATGGTCCCGCCGAACAGCCAGGTGTCCTGCAGCACCATGCCGATCCGGCCGCGCAGGTCGTCGCGGCGCATCGTGGCGATGTCCACCCCGTCCAGCGTGATCCGCCCCGCATCGAGCTCGTAGAACCGCATGACCAGGTTGACCAGCGTGGTCTTGCCGGCACCGGTGGGACCGACGATGGCGACCGTGTGACCCGGCTCGGCGACCAGCGACAGGTCGTCGATGAGCGGCTTCTCCGGGTCGTACCGGAAGGAGACGTGCTCGAACTCGACCCGCCCGTGCGGGTCGGCGACCCGGACCGGCTCGGCCGGGTCGGGGCTCTGCTCGTCCGCGTCGAGCACGGCGAAGACCCGCTCGGCCGAGGCCACCCCGGACTGCAGCAGGTTGGCCATCGACGCGACCTGGGTGAGCGGCTGGGTGAACTGCCGCGAGTACTGGATGAACGCCTGCACGTCGCCGAGGCTCATCGAGCCCGACGCCACCCGCAGGCCGCCGACCACGGCGATCGCGACGTAGCTGAGATTCCCGATGAAGAACATCGCCGGCATGATCAGCCCGGAGACGAACTGCGCGCCGAAGCCGGCCCGGAACAGCTCCTCGTTCTTGGCGTGGAAGGCGGCCTCGACCTCCTTCTGCCGGCCGAAGACCTTCACCAGCTCGTGCCCGGTGTACGCCTCCTCGATCTGGCCGTTCAGCTCGCCGGTGTGCTTCCACTGGGCGATGAACTTGCCCTGCGACCGCTTGGCGATCTGACCGGTGACCACCACCGACAGCGGCACCGCGACGAGCGCGACGACAGCCAGCAACGGCGAGATCCAGAACATCATCGCGAGTACGCCGACGACGGTGAGCAGCGACGTGAGCAACTGGCTCAGCGTCTGCTGGAGCGTCTGCGACACGTTGTCGATGTCGTTCGTGACCCGGCTGAGCAGCTCACCGCGGGGCTGCTTGTCGAAGTAGGGCAGCGGCAGCCGGTTGAGCTTGTCCTCCACGTCGGCGCGCAGCGTCAGCACCGTGCGCTGCACCACGCCGTTGAGGACCCAGCCCTGCGCCCACTGGAGCATGCTCGCGCCGACGTAGAGCACCACGGCGAACGCCAGCACCCGGCCCAGCGCGTCGAAGTCGATGCCGGCGCCGGGGATCACGTCCATCCGAGCCAGCATGTCGGCGAAGTTGCCGTTGCCCTCGGCGCGGGCCGCCTCCGCCGCCGCCTCGGTGGTGGTGCCGGGCGGGAGCTGCCGCCCGATCACCCCGCTGAAGATGATGTCGGTGGCGTGGCCGAGCACCTTCGGCCCGATGACGCTGAGCCCGACGCTGGCCAGGGCCAGCGCGAGCACGCCGGTGAGCTGGAGCCGGTACGGCCGCAGCCGCGCCAGCAGCCGCCGTGCCGAGGGCCCGAAGTTCATCGCCTTCTCGGCCGGCATGCCCATGCTCATGTGCGGCGGACCACCGCCGGGCCGCCGCCCGGCCGGAGGCAGCCGCGTCGGCTCGTTCTTCTGCTGCGGCACCGACGACGTCATGCGGCCACCTCCGCCGTCTGCTGCGACGCGACGATCTCGGCGTACGTGGGGCAGCTCTCCAGCAGTTCCTCATGTCGTCCCATCCCGACGACACCCCCGTCCTCGAGCACGATGATCTGGTCGGCGTCGACGATCGTGGAGACCCGCTGGGCCACGATCACCACCGCCGCGTCCGCGGTGACCGGCTTGAGGGCGGCCCGCAGCCGGGCGTCCGTGCCGAGGTCGAGCGCGGAGAAGGAGTCGTCGAAGAGGTAGATCTCCGGTTTGCGGACGAGCGCGCGGGCGATGGCCAGGCGTTGCCGCTGGCCGCCGGAGACGTTGGTGCCGCCCTGCGCGATCGGCGCCTCCAGCCCGCCCGGCATCTCGGCGACGAAGTCGCGCGCCTGGGCGATCTCCAGCGCGGCCCACAGGTCCGCGTCGGTGGCGTCCGGGTTGCCGTAGCGCAGGTTGCTGGCGACCGTGCCGGTGAACAGGTACGGCCGCTGGGGCACCAGCCCGATCCGCCGCCACAGCTCGTCCGGGGCCAGGTCCCGTACGTCCACGCCGTCGACCAGGACGGCGCCGGCGGTCGGGTCGACCAGCCGGGGGATGAGCGTGAGCAGCGTGGTCTTGCCGGCGCCGGTGGAACCGATGATCGCGGTGGTGCGGCCCGGCTCGGCGCGGAACGAGATGTCGTGCAGCACCGGGGCGCTCGCGCCCGGGTACTGGAATCCGGCGCCGCGTAGTTCCAGTTCGCCGCGGCCGGTGACCTCGGTGACCGGGTCGGTGGCCGGCACCACCGACGAGTCGGTGTCCAGCACCTCCTCGATGCGCTCGGCGCAGACCGCGGCCCGGGGCACCATCATCAGCATGAAGGTGGCCATCATGACCGCCATCAGGATCTGCATCAGGTACTGCAGGAACGCGGTGAGCGCGCCGACCTGGATCTGACCGGAGTCGACCCGTGCCGCGCCGAACCAGAGCACCGCGACGCTGGAGACGTTCAGCACCAGCATCACGATCGGGAAGATCAGCGCCTGGAGCCGTCCGATCCGCAGTGCGGTGGTGGTCAGGTCGGTGTTGGCGACCCGGAACCGGTCGGTCTCGTACGGCTCACGGACGAACGCCCGGACCACCCGGATGCCGGTGATCTGCTCGCGCAGCACCCGGTTGACGGTGTCGATCCGGGTCTGCATGAGCCGGAAGCCCGGCACCATCCGGCGGATGATCAGACCCAGCGCGACTGCGAGCACCGGTACGCAGACCAGCATCAGCCAGGAGAGCCCGACGTCCTCGCGCAGCGCCATCACCACGCCGCCGACGCTCATGATCGGCGCGGCGACCAGCATGGTGCAGCTCAGCAGCACCAGCATCTGCACCTGCTGGACGTCGTTGGTGTTGCGGGTGATCAGCGACGGCGCCCCGAACCGGGCGACCTCGCGGGCGGAGAAGCTGTTGACGCGCCGGAAGATCGAGCCGCGTACGTCGCGGCCGAACGCCATCGCGGTCTTCGCGCCGAAGTAGACGGCGGCGATCGAGCAGGCGATCTGGAGCAGGCTGACGAGCAGCATCCACCCGCCCGTACGCAGGATCTGGTCGGTGTCGCCGACGGCGACGCCGCGGTCGATGATGTCGGCGTTCAGGCTGGGCAGGTAGAGCGAGGCGATCGTGCCGACGAACTGGAACGCCACCACGGCGGCCAGCCATCGTCGGTACGGGTGCAGGTGTGTGCGGAGCAGGCGGATCAACACAGATGGCTCCCCGTTGGCGGCTCGGTGTCGGACTCGCTGTCCCGGTTCAACCGACGGAGGTCCCCGTCGGACATGCCGGTGATGATTTCGATCAGGAACTGGCGGATCACCGCCCGGTTGGCCGGGTCGGCGTCGACCGACGTCAGCGGCCGGTCGCTGTGGATCATGTCGCTGATGGCGCGGGCGTGTTCGCCGCCCTTGTCGGTCAGCGTGAGCCGGACCGTGCGGCGGTCCTCCGGGTCGCGGCGGCGGCTGACGAAGCCGTCGCGTTCGAGGGTGTCCGCGATGCCGGTGAGCGTGGCGGGCCGGACGAAGCACAGCTCGGCCATTTCCCGGTGGCTCACGTCGCCGGCCCGGAGGAGGATCATCAGGACCCGCATGCCGGCGGACGTGAGCCCGTGTTCGGCGAGGTAACGCCCCCAGTGCTGTTCGACCACGTGTCCGGCGATCGAGATCAGCCGGCCGAGTGGCGCGTGGTGCAACGCGTCGGGGAAGCGGACGAGCGGGCCCATGTTCACGAGCGTCAGGTTAGCCCCCGAACCATCAGGGCCCAAACTAATTCTGAGAATCTCCTCAGCCGCGATCGGCGCGGGTGCGTGGCGGCTCGTCCGGGGCGGTGGCGACGTACTCCCGCATCACCTCGCTGACCTCGCGCAGGAACGCCGTGGTGGCCTCGGCCTGCTCGGGGGTGAGCCGGGCGACCGCCCGGTCGACGCCGACGAGCATCGGGCGCAGCGCCTCCAGCACCTCGCCGACGGCGCTCTCCGTGACCTGGAGGCTGAGCCGGCGCCTGTCGTGCGGGTGCGGGGTCCGGGCGACGTGACCGGCCTGCACGAGCCGGTCGACAAGCGTGGTCGCCGAGGCGGACCGGATGCCGAGCCGGTTGCCCAGCTCGACCGGGCCCAGCGGATCCGGGCTGGAGACCAGGTGGTCGATCGCGGCGGCGTCGGTCGCGTTGAGGCCCAGGCGGCGGGCCAGCGCGGCCCGCGTGTAGCCGGCCAGACGCAGCACGTCGCGCAGCGCGCGGGACGCCTCGCTGCTCGGTGGCGCGACCCGCGCGGACTCTCCGGTTGGCGGCACCCCCTCCATGGGGTAAAGCTAGCATCTCAGGTAGCTAGAAAATCTAGCTAAAGCGGGAGGATGCCATGCGCGGCGACGGGCGCGGACGCTGGTTCGGGCTGCTGGCCATCAGCCTCGGCGTAGCGATGATCATCGTGGACGCCACGATCGTGAACGTCGCGGTGCCGCAGATCATCCGGGACCTCGACATCACCTCCACCGACGCGCAGTGGGTGCAGGAGGCGTACACCCTGGTCCTCGCCGCGCTGCTGCTGGTCGCCGGCCGCTTCGCCGACCGGTCCGGGCGGCGGCGGATGTTCCTCGTCGGGGTCACCGTGTTCGTGGTCGCCAGCGTGCTCGCCGCGCTCGCCGGCTCCGGCGAGACGCTGATCGCCTCCCGCGTGCTCCAGGGCGTCGGCGGGGCGATGATGCTGCCCACCTCGCTCTCCCTGCTCAACGCCAACTTCACCGGCCGGGAGAAGGGCATCGCGTTCGCCGTCTGGGGCTCCACCATCGGTGGTGCGGCGGCGCTCGGGCCGCTGCTCGGCGGCTGGCTCACCACCACGTACTCCTGGCGGTGGGCCTTCGGCATCAACGTCCCGGTCAGCCTGGCCGTGATCGTGGCGACGCTCGTGCTGGTGGCCGAGTCCCGGGACGAGCGGGCCGAGCGCGGGCTGGACCTGCTCGGCGCGCTGCTCTCGGTGATCGGCATGACCGGCGTGGTCTTCGCGCTGATCGAGGGCCGCACCTACGGCTGGTGGGAGCGGGAGCGGCCGTTCAGCCTCTTCGGGCTGGACTGGACCGCGTCGATCTCGCCGGTGCCGGTGGCCGCGCTGGTCGGCCTCGTCGCGCTCGGGATCTTCCTGGCCCAGCAGGTACGCCGCAACCGGGCCGGCCGTCCCGCGCTGCTCGACCTGTCGCTGTTCGGCATCGGCTCGTTCCGAAACGGCATCCTGGCCGCCGCGATCGTCAGCCTGGGCGAGTTCGGCCTGCTGTTCGCGCTGCCGCTGTGGTTCCAGAACGTGCTCGGCTACAGCGCCTTCCGGACCGGCCTGGCGTTGCTGCCGCTCGCCGTCGGCAGCTTCCTGGCCAGCGGCATCGGCGCGCCGCTGACCCAGCGCTTTGGTGCGGCCCGGGTGGTGCAGCTCGGCGTCGCCGCCGAACTGGTCGGCGTGGCCGGGCTCGGGCTCGTGGTCGCGCCGGACACCAGCTGGTGGGCGCCACTGGGCTTACTGTTCGTGTACGGCGTCGGCGTCGGCCTGGCCACCGCCCAGCTCACCGGCGTATCCCTGTCGCAGGTGCCGGTACGCCGCAGCGGCCAGGGCTCGGGCCTGCAGAGCACCGCCCGGCAGGTCGGCTCCGCGCTCGGCATCGCGGTGCTCGGCACCGTGCTCTTCGCCGGCCTCGGCGGGCTCCTCGGCGACCGGCTGGCCGATCAGCCCGGACTCACCCCGGCCCAGCGGGACCAGGTGGTGAGCGCGGTCAAGGAGAGCGCCGGCGCGGCGATCGGCGGGCTGGAGGCGGACCCGCGTACCGCGCCGATCGCCGAGGAGGCGAAGGCGGCGTTCTCCGAGGCCACCCGGTACGCGGCCTTCGCGGGCGCCGGATTCCTGCTGATCGGCCTGGTCGCCTGCCTGCGCCTGCCGGCCGTTCGCCACGGGGAGACCGGGGCCTCCCCGCCCGCCGAGGCGGAGCCGGCCCGCGCCTGAGCCGGGTCCCGCCGGTCTCGTCCCGCCGGCTCGGCGCGGGCGGGCGGCCGGGTCGACGGCGGGTCATCCGCCGAGGGCCACCGCCAGCGCCGCGGCCACGAAGACGACCTGGAGCACGGTACGGACGCCGAGCGGCGTCACCGGGCGCCCGGCGAGCGTGAGCCGTCGCCGGGCGGCCGACACGTTGGCCGGGAACATGGCGAGCATCAGCAGTGCCAGCCCGGCGGCCGCCGGGCGCGCGGTGGCCGGGAACAGCAGTGCGAGCGCGCCGGCGAGTTCCAGCACGCCGGTGACGGTGACCAGCAGGGCCGGCCGGGGCAGCGCCGGCGGGACCATCGCGATCAGGTCGGCGCGGCGGGACGCGAAGTGGGCCACGCCGGTCAGCACGAACATCAGCGCCAGCCCCACCCGCAGCGCGGGGTGCCACCCGTCCAGGGCGTCCACGCCGAGCAGGCCGGCGATCCGGGCCAGCGCGGTGCCGGCGAGGAGTGCGATCAGGGGTGCCATTGTCGATCCCTCCGACGAGCATCTTGTCGCTGACAAGATTGCGTCGACGGGTGCCATCTTGTCAATGACAAGTTAGGGTGACGGCATGGCCTCGTACCACCACGGCGACCTCCGCCGCGTCCTGCTGAGCACCGCCGCCGAGGCGATCGCCGAGTCCGGTCCGGCCGCGCTGAGCCTGCGTGAGCTGGCCCGGCGCGCCGGGGTCTCGCACGCCGCGCCGGCGCACCACTTCGGCGACAAGGCCGGGCTGCTCACCGCGTTCGCCACCCAGGGCTTCGACCTGCTCGCCGACGCGTTGCGGCAGGCCGGGGACGACCTGCTCGACAGCGGCGTGGCCTACGTCGGGTTCGCGGTGCGACACCGGGCGCACTTCGACGTCATGTTCCGGCCCGAGCTGTACCGGGCCGACGACCCGGAACTGGTCGCCGCCCGCGCGCGGTCGGGGGCACTGCTGCGCGGCGGGGTCGCCCGCCACACCGGGCGGGAGCCGGACGCCGACGCGCTCGCCGCCTGGTCGATCGTGCACGGCTTCGCCACGCTCTGGCTCTCCGGCGCGCTGCCACCACGGGTGGGCGACGACCCGGAGGCCGCCGCCCGTACCGTGATCAGGCGGTTGTTCGACTGAGCCGGCCGGACGTCACCAGCTCGTCGGCAGCGGCATCCCCTCGGTGTAGCCGGCGGCGCTCTGCACGCCGACGAGCGCCCGCTCGTGGAACTCCTCCAGGCTGCGCGCCCCCGCGTACGTGAACGCGCTGCGCACCCCCGAGATGATCTCGTCGATCAGGTCCTCGACGCCGGGCCGGTTCGGGTCCAGATACATCCGGGCCGAGGAGATGCCCTCCTCGAAGATCGCCTTCCGGGCCCTGTCGAACGCGCTGTCCTCGGCCGTACGGGCGCTCACCGCGCGCGACGACGCCATGCCGAAGCTCTCCTTGTAGCGCCGCCCGTCGGCGTCGGTGTAGAGGTCGCCGGGGGACTCGTAGGTGCCGGCGAACCAGGAGCCGATCATCACGTTCGAGGCGCCCGCGGCCAGCGCCAGCGCGACGTCGCGCGGGTGGCGTACGCCGCCGTCGGCCCAGACGTGCCGCCCCAGCGAGCGGGCCGCCGCGGCGCAGTCGAGCACCGCGGAGAACTGCGGACGCCCCACGCCGGTCATCATCCGGGTGGTGCACATCGCGCCCGGCCCGACGCCCACCTTCACGATGTCCGCGCCCGCGTCGACCAGATCGCGTACGCCGTCTGCAGTCACCACGTTCCCGGCCGCCACCGGCACCGGCGGGTCCAGCCGGCGGACCGCCCGCAGGGCCTGGAGCATCCGCTCCTGGTGCCCGTGCGCGGTGTCCACGACGAGCGTGTCCACCCCGGCCTCCAGCAGCGCGGCGGCCTTGCCGGTGACGTCACCGTTGATGCCCACGGCGGCGGCGATCCGCAGCCGCCCCCGGTCGTCGGTGGCCGGCTTGTACAGCGTGGCGCGCAGCGCGCCCTGCCGGGTCAGCACGCCGACCAGGCGGCCGTCGTCGTCCACCACCGGCGCGAGCCGCCGCCGGCCCGCCGACAGCCTGTCGAATCCGGTACGCGGGTCCGCGTCCGCCGGCACGGTGTGCAGCTCGGTCGACATCACGTGCCGGAGCTGGGCGAAGCGGTCCACCCCGACGGTGTCCGCCTCGGTCACCACGCCCATCGGCCGGCCGGCCGCGTCGACCACGACCACCGCGCCGTGCGAGCGCTTCGGCAGCAGGTGGATGGCGTCACCGACGGTGTCGGTCGGGCCGAGCGTGATCGCCGTGTCGTGCACCAGGTGCCGCTGCTTGACCCAGCCGACCACGTCGGCGACGACCTCGATCGGGATGTCCTGCGGGATCACCGCCACCGCGCCGCGCCGGGCCACGGTCTCGGCCATCCGCCGGCCGGCGACGGCCGTCATGTTCGCCACCACGAGCGGGATCGTGGTGCCGGTCCCGTCGGTGGTGGCCAGGTCGACGTCGAGCCGGGAGCCCACCTCGGACCGGTTGGGCGCCATGAAGACGTCGTTGTAGGTCAGGTCGTGCGCGGGGACCGCGCCGTGAAGGAACCGCACCCGGCCATCATTCCCGCCCGGCGGCGCTCCCGCCCGCCGTGGTGGCTCAGACCACCCGCCCTCGCGCTGTTAAGAAGGGGCCCCTTCTCTACCGCACGCGTTACGAAGGGGCCCTTCCTTACACCTCAGGCGATGGTGCAGATCGCGGCGCCGGACGTGATCACCGCGCCGACCTCGGCGGCGAGCCCGCTGACCGTGCCGGCCTTGTGCGCGTGCAACGGCTGCTCCATCTTCATCGCCTCCAGCACCACGACCAGGTCGCCCTCGGCCACCTCGTCGCCGTCCGCGACGGCGATCTTCACGATCGTGCCCTGCATCGGGGAGGTGAGCGTGTCCCCGCTGACCGCGGCGCCCGCCTTGCCCCCGCCACCCCGGCGGGCCGGCTTCTTCGCGGCGGGCGCGGCTGCCGCCGTACCCGCGCCGAGCCCGGCGGGGAGGACGACCTCCAGCCGCTTGCCGCCCACCTCGACCACGACGGTCTCGCGCTCGGCGGGCTCGTCGGCGGCGCCGGCGGTGGCGGTGAAGGCCGGTACGGTGTTGTCCCACTCGGTCTCGATCCACCGGGTGTGCACGGCGAACGGCTCGGCGGTGAACGCCTCGTCGCGGATCACCAGGCGGTGGAAGGGCAGCGCGGTCGCCATGCCCTCGACCACCATCTCGTCGAGCGCCCGGCGGGCCCGCTCCAGCGCCTCGGTACGCGTCTCGCCGACGATGATCACCTTGGCCAGCAGCGAGTCGAAGTTGCCGCCGATCACGTCGCCGGCCGAGATGCCGGTGTCCACCCGCACGCCCGGCCCGGAGGGCAGGCGCAGCGCGGTGACGGTGCCTGGCGCGGGCAGGAAGTTGCGGCCCGGGTCCTCGCCGTTGATCCGGAACTCGATGGCGTGCCCGCGCGGCGTCGGGTCCTCGGTGAAGCGCAGCTTCTCGCCGTCGGCGATGCGGAACTGCTCGCGCACCAGGTCGATGCCGGCGGTCTCCTCGGTGACCGGGTGCTCGACCTGGAGCCGGGTGTTCACCTCCAGGAAGGAGATCGTGCCGTCCGCGCCGACCAGGTATTCCACGGTGCCGGCGCCGTGGTAGCCGGCCTCCCGGCAGATGGCCTTGGCGCTGTCGTGGATCTGGGCCCGCTGGGCGTCGGTGAGGAACGGCGCGGGGGCCTCCTCGACCAGCTTCTGGTGCCGCCGCTGCAGCGAGCAGTCCCGGGTGCCCACCACGATCACGTTGCCGTGCTGGTCGGCCAGCACCTGCGCCTCGACGTGGCGCGGCTTGTCCAGGTAGCGCTCGACGAAGCACTCGCCCCGGCCGAACGCGGCGACCGCCTCGCGGGTGGCCGACTCGAACAGGTGCGGGATCTCCTCCATGGTGCGGGCGACCTTGAGGCCGCGACCGCCACCGCCGAACGCGGCCTTGATGGCGACCGGCAGGCCGTGGTCGACGGCGAACGCCATCACCTCGTCCGCGTTCGCGACCGGGTCCGGGGTGCCGGGCACCAGCGGCGCGCCCGCGCGCTGCGCGATGTGCCGGGCGGTCACCTTGTCGCCGAGGTCGCGGATCGCCTGCGGGGTGGGGCCGATCCAGGTCAGCCCGGCGTCGATGACGGCCTGGGCGAAGTCGGCGTTCTCGGAGAGGAAGCCGTAGCCGGGGTGCACCGCGTCGGCGCCGGAGCGGGCCGCCACGTCGATCAGCTTGTCGATGCGCAGGTAGCTGTCGGCGGCGGTGTCACCGCCGAGCGCGTACGCCTCGTCGGCGAGCGTGGCGTGCAGGGCGTCCCGGTCGGAGTCCGCGTAGACGGCGACGCTGGCCAGCCCGGCGTCGCGGCAGGCGCGGATGACGCGGACGGCGATCTCGCCGCGGTTGGCGATGAGAACCTTGCGCACCTTGTGGCTCCTCCCGGGAGGTCGTTGCCGGGAGTTTAGCGGCCGAGCTGCGGGGCCTAACGATCGCTCAGTGTGGGATGCGGCACTGTAGTCAAACTTGGTTATTACGCTTGTCCCGTGTCGGCAACGAGGATGATGATTCTTGGCCTGGTTCGGTGGATGCAGCCGGTGCACGGCTACGACGTGCGCCGCGAGCTGCTCAGCTGGAGCGCGGACAAGTGGGCGAACGTGCAACCGGGCTCGATCTACCACGCGCTGCGCAAACTCACCGACGAGGGCCTGCTCCGGACCGTCTCGGTGGAGCAGGTGGGCGCCCGCCCGGCGCGCACCACGTACGAGGTGACGGCGAAGGGGGAGGACGAGTTCGAGACGTTGCTGCGGGCGCAGTGGTGGCAGCTCCACGAGCCGCCGGACCCGTTCGTGGCGGCGTTCTCCTTCCTGCCGGCGATGCCGCGCGAGGAGGCCGCGGCGGCGCTGCGCAACCGGGCGAACCTGCTCCGGGCCGGGGTCGAGTCGACGCGCGCCTCGCTCGACTCGGACTGGGTGCGCACCCGCAAGCCGGTGCACGTCGGGTGGATGTTCGAGCTGTGGCTGGCCCGCGCCGAGGCGGAGTCGGCCTGGTGCGAGCGGATCGCGGAGCGGATCGAGTCGGGAGTGTCTTACCTGCCCGATGGGATGGAACGGGCCGAGGGCTGGTCGGGCTGGTCCGACGGCTCCCGGTGACACGACATAATCAACGTTGACTAAAAGAGCTATATCGCGTTAGCCTCGGCGGGAATCGCGGGGGATTCGTGCGTCCTCGCGGACGATCGGCGGCCGCTCAGGTCCGCCCGGACGACCAGGAGCAGAAATGATCGAGACCAGGGGGTTGCGGAAGTCGTACCGCTCCCGCGCGGGTCGCGAGACGAAGACAGTGGACGCGGTCCGCGGCGTCGACCTCGACGTCGCAGCAGGGGAGATCTTCGGCTTCCTCGGGCCCAACGGCGCCGGTAAGACCACCACGCTGCGGATGCTCGCCACGCTCATCGAGCCGGACGGCGGCGAGGCCACAGTGGCCGGCGCCGACCTGCGCAAGGACCCGGCCGAGGTGCGCCGCCGGATCGGCTACGTGGCCCAGGGCGGCAGCACCTGGGACGAGTCGAGCGCCCGCGAGGAGCTGGTGCTCCAGGCCCGCCTCTACGGCATCGGCAAGGCCGACGCGCACCGCCGTGCCGAGCGCGCGCTCGAAGCCTTCCAGCTCACCGAGTACGCCGACCGCAAGTGCAAGACCTACTCCGGCGGTCAGCGCCGGCGCGTCGAGATCGCGCTCGGCATCATCCACGAGCCGAAGATCGTCTTCCTGGACGAGCCGACCACCGGCCTCGACCCGCAGAGCCGCGCGCACATGTGGGACGAGATCCGCCGGCTGCGTACCGAGGGGATGACCGTCTTCATCACCACGCACTACCTGGACGAGGCGGACGCGCTCTGCGACCGCATCGCGATCATGGACCACGGCGAGGTGGTCGCCGAGGGCACACCGGCCGAGCTGAAGCGGGAGATCTCCGGCGAGGTGGTGATCGTCGGCCTGGACGCCCCGAGCACCCCGCGCGCCGCCGAACTGCTCGACACCGAGGCGTACGTGAGCAAGCTGGAGACCGTCGACGAGGGCGGCCTGCGCCTCTACGTCGACGAGGGCGCCACCGCCATCCCGCAGGTGCTGCGCCGGCTCGACCACGCCGGGCTGGACCTGCGCTCGATCGAGCTGCACCGCCCGAGCCTCGACGACGTCTTCCTCACCAAGACCGGCCGCTCGCTGCGCGAGTCCTGACCCCCGGAGAAGCTGTCATGAAACTCGCCCGCGACACCTGGCTGATCTTCCAGCGCCAGACGCAACTGCTGCTGCGCAACCCGGTGTGGATCTTCGTCGGCGTCTTCCAGCCGGTGATGTACCTGCTCCTGTTCGCCCCGCTGCTCAAGCCCGCGCTGAACGCGCCCACCCAGGCCGCCGCGTACAAGATCTTCGTACCCGGCCTGCTCGTGCTGCTGGCCATCTTCGGCGGCCTGTTCCAGGGCTTCGGTCTGATCGCCGAGCTGCGCGCCGGCGTGATCGAGCGCTCCCGGGTCACCCCGGTCAGCCGGCTCGCCCTGCTGCTCGGCCGCTCGCTGCGCGACGTGGTCTCGCTGATCGCGCAGGCGATCATCATCACGCTGCTGGCGCTCGCGTTCGACCTGCGCGTGTTCATCGGCAACCTGCTCCTGGCGTACCTGATGCTCGCCCTCATCGCGCTGATGACCTCGGCCGTCTCCTACGGCATCGCGCTCAAGGTCAAGAGCGAGGACGCGCTCGCCCCGCTGATGAACACCGTCGCGCAGCCGGTGCTGCTGCTCTCCGGCATCCTGCTGCCGCTCACCTTCGCCCCCGGCTGGCTCCAGGGCGTGGCCAAGTGGAACCCGTTCTCCTGGGCGGTCGAGGGCACCCGCGCGCTGTTCAACGGCGACCTCGGCAACGACCGGGTGTGGCAGGGCCTCGGCATCATCGCGGTGCTCGCCGCCGCAGGCGTTTTCTGGGCCGCCCGCCAGTTCGCCCGCAGCGTCCGCTGAGCAGGGGAGACCTACCTCTCAGCAGGGGCGGGGCACCGGCCGGTCGCGCGTAGCGTGGGCCGGTGCCCCGCCTCACCCGTGACCGGATCACCTGGCTGACCTACGCCCAGCTCGGTCTGTGGGGCTTCTTCCTCTACGGGTTCGGCCCGGTCGTACCCCTGCTCCGCGACGAACAGGGCACCAGCGCCGCCGTCGCCGGCCTGCACAGCACCGGCATCGCGGTGGGCGCGCTCGCCGGCGGCGCGCTGTTCGCCCCGGTCGCCCGACGCCTCGGCCGTGCCCCGGCCATCTGGCTCGGCCTCGCCGGCGTCGCCGCGGGCGTGACCGCGCTCGGCCTGCTCCGCCCGCTACCGGCCACGCTCGCCGCCGTCGCGGTCATCGCCACCTTCGGCATGATGGTCGTCAGCGGCGTGAGCGTGGTGCTCACCGCCCGGCACGGACCCACCGCCCCGGCCGCGCTCACCGAGGCCAACGCGGCCTGCGCCGGCATGGGCATCCTGGCGCCGCTGACCATCGGCGCCACCGTCGACGCCGGTCTCGGCTGGCGACCGCTGATGGCCGTCGAGGTCGGGCTGATCACGCTCGTCGCGCTGGCCGCCCTGACCTTCCGGGTACGCGGGCCGAAACGCGCCCCCGCTGACGCGGCTGCCGGCACACCCGTCCCCGTGGTCGTCGCCACCCGGGTGCCCGCCGTCCCCGCTTCCGGGGAGCCCGTCTACTCCGGTCCCGGTGCGGCGGGGCGGCTGCCGCGTGCGTACTGGATCGCCTGGGTCCTGATGTCCGTCACCGGGTCGATCGAGGTCTGCCTGTCGCTGTGGACAGCCGACGTGCTGCGGACCCACGCCGGGCTGAGCGCGGGCGGGGCGTCGGCGGCGGTCGCCGCGATCGTCTGCGGCATGTTCGCCGGCCGGATCGCCGGTGGCCGGGCCGCGCTGCGCTGGGCGCCGGTGCCGCTGCTGCTCGGCGCGCTCACCGTCTCGATGGCCGGGTTCGCGCTGTTCTGGGGCAGTACGGTCGGCTGGCTCGCGGTCACCGGGCTGGTCGTGCTCGGGCTCGGCAACGCGCTGCACTACCCGTTGGCGATCTCGATCGCGCTCGCCGTCGCCGGCCCGGCCGCCGACAAGGCGGCGGGCTGGTCCGCGTACTCGATGGGTGTGGGTTTCGGGATCGCGCCGGTGGCGCTCGGGTGGGTGGCCGACGGCGTCGGCCCGCACCCGGCGTTCCTGCTGCTGCCCGCGTTCATCGCGGTGGCGGTGCTGCTGACGGTGCGGCTGGGGCGTGCCCTGCCCGCGCCGGTCCGCGCGGCTTGATCGACTCCACTACGGCGAGGTGGCGGTATCCGGTGCTCAGGGATCCCGCCACTTCGGGGAGGTTGTGTTCGGCCGGCTAGAGCACCCGGGCGAGCGTGACGCCGTCGGCGATGGGCAGCATGACCGCCTCGACGCGGACATCAGCGATCACCGCGTCGTTGAACGCGGCGATCGCCCGGTCGTCGGCGTTGCGCGGGGCGAGCACCCGGCCGTCGCGCAACGTGTTGTCGACGGCGATCACCGCGCCGGGACGCATGCGGGGCACCAGCTCGTCCCAGTAGATCGGGTAGCCGACCTTGTCCGCGTCGATGAACGCGAAGTCCAGGTAACGCTCGCGGGGCAGCTCGCGCAACGTCTGGGCGGCCGGGCCGATGCGCAGCTCGATGCGGTCCTGCACACCGGCGCGCTGCCAGTAGCGCCGGGCCACGCCCGTGTACTCCTCGGAGATGTCGAAGCAGGTCAACCGGCCGCCCTCGGCCAGCCCCCGGGCGATAGCCAGCGAGGAGAGGCCGGTGAACGTGCCGACCTCGACCGCCTGCCGTACGCCGAGCAGCCGGGTCAGGAACGTCAGGAACGCGGCCTGTTCGGGTGCGACCTGCATGACCGCCTCGGCGGGCAGGGCCGCCCGGGTCTCCTCGGCCAGCTCCTGGACGATCTCGTCCGGGGCGGACCCGTGGGCCACCAGGTAGGCGTGCAGTTCCGGGGTGAGCGGCAGCGGCTTCGTGGTCATGTCCGGACGTTAGCCGAGATGTTCGATCTCCTGGCCCCCGGGCGCGATCTTCGTCCACAGGTCGACGATGCTCAGCTCCACCTCGGCGAGCAGCCGGCGCAGCAACGGCAGGGACAACCCCACCACCGTGCCCGGATCACCCTCGATCCCGGTCAGGAACGCCCCGCCCAGCCCGTCGATGGTGAACGCGCCGGCCACCGCCAGCGGCTCGCCCGTCGCCACGTACGCGGCGATCTCCTCGTCGCTGATGTCGGCGAAGTGCACAGTCGTAGAGGCGACGGCCTCGGCGCGGGACTCGTGGGTCACGTCGATCAGGCAGTGCCCGGTGTGCAGGACGCCGCTGTGCCCGCGCATCCGCTGCCACCGCCGGGTGGCGTCCGCCGCGTCATCGGGCTTGCCGAGGATCTCGCCGTCGAAGGCGAGCACCGAGTCACAGCCGAGCACCAGCGTGCGCTCGTCCGGCGACGGTCGCAGCCGATCACGTACCGCCTGCGCCTTCAGCCGGGCCAGCTCCAGGCACAGATCCTCGGCCCGATCGCTCACCACCTGCGACTCGTCCACGCCGCTGACCAGCACGTCCGGTTCGATCCCGGCGGCCTGGAGCAACTTGCGGCGGGCGGGGGACTGCGAGGCGAGCACGAGGCGCACCGGTACGGAGGTCGACACCCCGCCGACGCTACCGGCTGACCCTCGGCGGCGGGTCGTCGGCACGTCGGCGCCGCCGCCAGAACAGGTAGCCGCCGCCCGCCGCCACCAGCACACCGAGGGTGGCGAGCCCGCGTACGGTCGCTGCTTTGTTCCTTCCCTTCTCGGGTGCTGTCTCCGCCGATGCCGGCGGAGTCACCTGGGAGGACTCGAAGCCGAGCGGGGGGACGTCTGCGGTGAGCGCGGCGACCAGGTCGATGACGCCGTAGCCGTACTGGTCGTCGC
Organism: Micromonospora sp. SYSU B005; assembly: GCF_055362685.1. Classification (NCBI taxonomy): domain Bacteria; kingdom Bacillati; phylum Actinomycetota; class Actinomycetes; order Micromonosporales; family Micromonosporaceae; genus Micromonospora; species Micromonospora sp. SYSU B005. The sequence goes on from NZ_JAXCFU010000009.1 coordinate 204,749, forward strand.
GACCGGGTGGTCCCTTGTCGACGGCGGTGGCGGTCAGCCGGTGGGCGACTTCCTGGGCGGGCAGGTTGGGGTACTTGGAGCGGATGAGAGCAGCAGCCCCGGCAACGATCGCAGTCGCATCGGATGTACCGGTGCCGACTCGATAGCCCCCGTTGAGCCCGGTGCTGTAGATGTCGACGGCCGGCGCTACGACATCAATTTCCGGCCCGGCGACGGAGATGTCAGCATGGCGCCCCTCTCGATCGACGCCGCCTACTGCGATTACACCTGGCTCGCGAGCGGGGTAACCGACGAGCGGGGAGTTGGAGGTGTTGCCGGCTGCTGCGACGACAACGATGTCGGCGCTAAGTGCAGCCCTGACTGCTTGTTGTAGCTCAACATCAGCCCCGGCTGTCAGCGATACGCTGATTACCTGGGCGTGGTTCTCGATCGCGTAGCGTATGGCCATTGCGAGGGCGGCAGAAGTGCCGTCCTCGTGAGCTGGAGACGTATAGATCGGCAATATCTTCGCCTGCGGGGCTATGCCGATGGCGCCATGGGTGTTTTGTCCGTTGGCCGCTATTAACCCGGCCATGCCAGTGCCGTGCCCGTCCTTATCCTGTTGTCCATTCCCGGAGCCGCCCGGAATAATGTCGGTGCCTGGCATCAAGTTGTGCGCAAGGTCTGGATGTAGGGTCACTCCGCTGTCAGGAACAGCAACAACAATGCCCTCGCCGCGGCTGATGGTGTGTGCTTTGGATGCTTGCAGGTATTGCAGGTGCCACTGGCTTAACTGCCCTCCGAGAGGGCTGCTGCCTATATGGAGCGATATGGCCATTAGTAGGACGGCAGGTGTAACAGCTTGGAGTCCTGGCATGTTCAACGAGGAAGGCCGATTGCCGGACCCGGGTCTATCGGCCCCTCATCTTCGGGTGCCTGTACAACGGGATCGACCCCCTCGCTAGTCCTCCACGGATTATCGGAGTCCCAAGTGCCTTGCTCGTCCGGCTTCCTGGATGCCCTGTTCAGAGGCCCGAAGCTGCCGGATCCTGCTGTAGTGGGACTGCCGCCGAGTGGGTGCAGATTTGTAGCGTTAATGTGCTGCGCATTGCGCCCCGCCCCTGGTCGCGATCCCGCTCCTCCAGTGGGAGCTGTCCCGGCTGCTCCGCCACCAATGACGCCGCCCACGGGATTTACCCTACGAGGACCGCCGCTGGCCGGCTGAGTCATGCCCGGAGGAATGTTGCCGCCTATCAGCCCTCCTATTGGTGCTGAGCGTGTAGGGCTGGCAGGTGAGACGGATCCAGATATCGGACTTCCTTGGATCTGATTCGGGCGCGGAGGCCCTGGCCTTGCCGAAGGAGGCAGCACAGGGTTGATGCCTGTGGCCGATGGAGTGCTTGGTAGAGCGGTCGGAGGGCTTGGCAGGGCCGGAGATGGAGGCGGCGGATTCACTGCGCTGCCCACGCCGCCCAATATCGGACCAGTGCTGGGCGCTGGAACCATGGGCGTGGTCTGGGTGGCAGTGCGCGGCTGGTTCGTCCTGGCAGCCGGGGTTGCTGGTAGTGGTACCGCGATGATCGGCGGGATCACGGGTGCGACAACCTCTGTCCCAGGCCGCGCGGAAATGTCATCTACCTTTGGCACCGGCTTCGGTGGCGGCTGGCGCAGCATGACCTGGGCGTGCTGGAGTTCGCCGCTCAGCCCCGTCATCAACCCGCGCGCCCGTACGTTCAACTGCTCCAGGTCGTCGTCCGTCACCGGGGGCCGTTCCGGCAACCGGCTGCCCGCAACCGCCTTCGGGTCGGCGATCGTCGCCTCGTACGCCTGCTTCTGCCGCAGCTTCTTCGCGTACTCCTCGTGCAGTGGTTGCAGCTCGGCCCGCGCGCTGCCGATGGCGCGTGCGGCGGCGGCCAGCGCGTCGTAGTTCGCGGCGGCGGCGTCGTGGGTGCGCTGTACGCGGTCGATGAGCTGGTCGAGTTCGGCGATGTACGCCCGCGCGGCGGCGTTGGTCTCCGGCGGCCACGCCTCGGCCAGACCGCGCCGGTATTCGCGCAGGCGGCTCAGGTGGGCCAGGGCGAGGTCGCAGACCTTGCGCCAACCGGCGACCTGCTTCCACTGGCCGGCGGTGTCCTGGTCCTGCACGCACGCCCACATGCTGAGGACGTCCATCAGCCGCCAGTCGGTCAGCCCGGAGGTGCGTCCGCTGCCCCGTTCGATCACGGCAGGATCACCCGGCTCTGTTCGGGGGCGGTGGGGTCGGCCAGTGGCGGCATCGGGCGGGCGACGGTGGCGGAGGGGCCCGCTAGCGCCCGTTCCACGTCGGCCACGCGGGCGGAGGAGAACGCGTCGGCGTCGCCGTAGCGGGCGGCGATCCGCCCGGCGGCGTCGGCGAGCCGGCCGGTCGCCGGTGCGAGGTCCCAGACCGCGCTCACCGCGGCGGTCTGGGTGTCGTGGTGGGCCTGAAGGAACTGGACCAGCTCGATGAAGGCGTCGGCCGGGTTGGGCACCGGGGCCTTCATGTCGTCGGCGATGTAGGACAGGTGCGGCGAGTAGTTGCGCGTCACCTCGTCCTGGAGGCGGTCGGCGAACTCCCGCATCTGTCGGATGTCGGCCTCGATGCCGCCGTAGCCGCGCAGCCAGCCGGCTGGCTGGTTGTCCTCCGGGATCATCGGAGCCTCCTGCCCGTCACCACACGGTTTCCCTGAGTGAGGTTAATGGCTCGAAGCTGATCCCGGCAGCCCCGCCCCGTCGTCGCGAGCGGGAGGTGAGGTCAGCGGGGGAGGGCGGAGGCCCGCCACGCGCCGGGGCCCGCGACGGGCCCGGCCAGGGCGGGGCGTGCGCTGCGCGCCCACTGCGACACGGGGGCCGGCGCGGCGGCCTGGGCCGGGCGGGTGCGCACCACGATCGCGCCGACCAGAGCGGCCAGCTCCTCGGCGGTGGGCACGCCACGGACGATCCGGAACAGCGGCTCCTCGGCAGACATGACCCCAGGGTACGCGTCGCGAATTCGACCTTCGCCGTACAGTGGCGTGCCGACGGTGTGGGCGTCGCAGCGGCCGGGTACGGTTTCTGCGATGTCGAACGCGCTCCCCCAACTCGTCGCCGACCGGTACCGGCTTATCACGCCGCTCGGTCAAGGCGGCATGGGCCGCGTCTGGAAGGCGCGGGACGAGGTGCTGCACCGGGACGTGGCCATCAAGGAACTGGTCCCGCCCCCCGGCCTCACCCCGGAGGAGCGCCGCGAGATGCGCGAGCGCTCGCTGCGTGAGGCGCGGGCGATCGCCCGCCTCAACAACATCAACGTGGTCCGCATCTTCGACGTGCTGCGCACCGACGGCGATCCGTGGATCGTCATGGAGTACGTGGCGTCGAAGTCGTTGCAGGACACCATCGCCGAGGACGGCCCGGTCACCCCGGCCAAGGCGGTCGAGATCGGCCTCGGCGTGCTGAACGCGCTGAAGGCCGCGCACAAGGCCGGCATCATGCACCGCGACGTCAAGCCGGGCAACGTGCTGCTCGGCGAGGACGGCCGGGTGGTGCTCACCGACTTCGGCCTGGCCACCATCCCCGGCGACCCGAACGTGACGCGCACCGGCATGGTGCTGGGCTCGCCCGCGTACATCTCTCCGGAGCGTGCCCGCGAGGGCACCGCCGGCCCGGAGGCGGACCTCTGGTCGCTCGGCGCCACGCTCTACGCGGCGGTCGAGGGCAAGTCGCCGTACGCGCGCCCGTCGGCGATCGCCACGCTCGCCGCGCTCGCCACCGAGCCGATGCCGCCGCCGCGCAACGCCGGGCCGCTCAAGCCGGTGCTCCAGGGCCTGCTCCGCAAGGACCCGGACGAGCGGATCACCGCCGAGGTGGCCGAGCGCATGCTGCGCAAGGCCGCCGGTCGGCGGGCCAAGAGCATCTCGCTGCTCGACGGCGTACGCCGGCCCGGGCCGAACGGTCCGCGCGTGCCGCGTCCGCCGCTGGTGCCCGCGCCGCGCCCGGCCGACCAGGCCGAACGCGCCGCGTCCGGGGTCGCCGCAACCGGGGGTACGGCGGCAGCCGCCGACCCGACGGCGAAGGTGCCGGCATCCACCTCGGACGCCGGGCCCACCGCGGTGACCCCGCCGCCCGCCGACCCGACGGCGAAGCTCGACCCGGCGCCCTCGACCGACGAGACGCTTGTGGACGACGAGGCCCGGGTGGACGGCGTCGACCCGGCGCTGGACGAGACGCGGCTCGACGGCGACCCGGTCACCGACACCCCGGCGCCGGTCAGCCCGGCCGTGACCGGCTCCGCGCCGGTCAGCCCGGCTCCGGTGCAGGAGGCACCGTCGACCGGCCGGGCGACGGTGCTGCCGGTCGAGAAGTCCGCGCCGAACCGGCGCAACCTGCTGATCGGTGCGCTTGTAGTGCTGCTGCTCGTCGGCCTGGTGGTGGCCGTGCCGCTGCTGACCAACGGTGACGACGGCGACGGCGGTGAGCCGACGGCCGGCACCTCGGCGTCGGCGGCGCCGCCCGCGCCGAGCGAGAGCGCGTCGCCGAGCGCCCCGGCCACTAGTGCGTCGGCCAGCCCTTCTCCCTCGGCCAGCCCGTCTGCGTCCGGGGCCGTGTTGCCGGCCGGCTGGCGCCTCTACACCGGCCCGAACGGCTTCAAGGTGCCGATCCCGAACGGTTTCGAGGCTCGGGTCCGCAGCGACAACGTCGTGCTCTACGAGGTCGGTGGCGCTCGGCGGGTGCTGTTCATCCAGTGGACGCCGAACCCGAAGCCGGACGCGTACGCCGACTGGCAGGGCCAGGAGAAGTACCGCGCTTCCCGCGTCCGGAACTACAAGCTGGTCGGCATCACCAAGTGCGACCCCTACTTCCGCACCTGCGCCGACTGGGACTGGCTGGAGACGCGCGACGACGGCACCCGGTTCCACGTGCGTAACCGGGGTGTGGCGACCGCCAGCAACAGGGGCTTCGCGCTGCGCTGGGAGGTGCCCGCGAAGGACTGGGACGCCAACCTGGCCAACTGGGAGATCATCACCAAGGGCTTCGTGCCGGACCGTCAGAACTGACCGGGAATCCCGCGGTCACGAAACTCGCTCGCATGGCTTTCCGTCCTCGGGGGTATGAATCCCTCCGACGACGGAAGGAGGCGCGACATGGGTTACCGACGGAGGTACACCGGCCCGCGGCTGGCACTGTGGATGCTCGTTGCGCTCGGCGACGTCGTACTGCTCCTCATCAGTGCCGGCCTGTCCGCGCCGGTCGCGGTCCTCGGCGTGCTGACGCTCACTGTCGCCGGTGTGGCGGCGTGGCGCCTGACGCGCCGGACGCCGGTGCCCGTCCCGGCCACCGCGCGCCGCAGAGCCTGACCTCGGGGTACGACGACAGCGGGACCGCCTCGTGACGAGGCGGTCCCACTTGTGTCGCACGTATGTCAGGCGGTGTTGTTCGCCAGCGCGATCAGCCGGCTGCGGTCACCGTTCCAGTAGTTGCGGTCGACGTTGCCGCTGATCCCGGAGACGGCGCCGGTGCTGGTGTACTGCCAGAAGCTCCACACCGGGGCGCCGGCCGGCAGCGTGCCGGGCGCGCTGGCCCAGCGGGCGAGCCACAGCGGGTGGTTGGCCCACGGGCCGGTCCAGCTGCCCGTGCACTGGTTCCACCAGCTCGTGGTGGTGTAGATGACCGCGTACCGGCCGGTGCGGGAGCGGTAGGTGTTCAGGAAGTCCTGGATCCAGTTGCGCATGCCGGTGGTGCTCAGGCCGTAGCAGTAGCCGCCGCTGTACGGGTTGCCCTCGATGTCCAGCGCGGCGGGCAGCGTACGGCTGTCCGCCGACCAGGCGCCACCGTTGCTGGCCAGGTAGTTGGCCTGGGTGGAACCGGCGGAGATGTTCGGCCGGGCGAAGTGGTACGCCCCGCGGATCACCCCGGCGTTGTACGCGTTGACGTAGTTCGCGTTGAAGTTCGGGTCCTTGTAGCTCGTACCCTCGGTGGCCTTGATGAAGGCGAACTGGATGCCCGAGTTGCGCACGCTGGTCCAGTTGATGCTGCCCTGGTACCGGGAGACGTCGATCCCGGGCGTGGTCGCGGCGGCGGCCGGTCCGGCGGTCGCCACGAGGGCCGCGGCCGCGGTGGCGGCGGCGGCCAGGCCGGCGGCGAGAAGCCGGCGCACGGAGAGTCTGGTACGGGCCATGGTTGCCTCCAGAGGGACGTCCGTTGATTGATGCCCATCTTTGGAGGTTAGTGCCCTAGATCGCAATAGGAAGAAAGGAAATTTTCATACACGATCGTCGTTCGCCCAGGTGGCGCGACAGTTGCGGATCAGCGCAGGTCGCTCGGGTCCATCGCCCAGCGGAACGGCTCGGTGACACTGAGCGTCTCACCCGCCTTGGCGACGGCATCCTCGACGTAGTGCGCGCCGTCGAGCCGGTGCAGCCGCAGCGAGTGGCTGTCGCCGTCCTGCTCGACGAGCAGGTACCACGGGATTCGGGCGATCGCGTAGAGCTGCATCTTCAACACCCGGTCGACGCCCGCGTTCCAAGGCGAGACGACCTCGCCGACCAGCGCCACGCGTTCCGCGTCCAGGATCGCGCCCTCGCCGTCGGCATCTGTGACGACGAGGTCGGGGATCATGACCCGGTCGACGCCGAGCCGAACGTTGACGCCGTGGTGAACGAGGAGACCGGCCGGCGCGACCGTCGACTCGACGGCGTTCGCCAATCGGCGCACCACCCGCTGATGCCGCAGGTCCGGGGCGGGGCTGATGATCAGTCCCCGGTCGAACAGTTCGACGCGGTGGCGGCCGTCGCCCATCGCGAGGTAATCGGCCTCGGTCAGCGGGGTCACGGACGCAGCCGTTACCGGATCCACTCGACATCATCTCCGTTCCAGTTACTGCCCGGCCAAGTCTGACCGGCTGCGGGAGCACGCCGGTCGAGCGACACGGCTCGGGGCGGTAGGCTCCCCGCCCATGCCCCTGATCGACGGTCTCACCACGCTCTGGGACACGCTGACCAGCGCCCAGCCGGACCCGCCGCCGCTGCTCGTGGTGGTCACCGCCGTGGTCGCGCTCGCGGTGGTCGTGGCCCGGTTGCCCTGGCGGATCGCCCGCAACGCGGTGACCATCGCGCACGAGGGCGGCCACGCGCTCGTCGCGCTGCTCACCGGCCGCCGGCTGCACGGCATCCGGCTGCACTCGGACACCTCCGGGCTCACGCTGTCCGCCGGTCGTCCCACCGGGCCCGGCATGATCCTCACGCTGCTCGCCGGGTACGTCGCACCGTCGCTGCTCGGCCTCGGTGGCGCGTGGCTGCTGGCCGGTAACCGGATCACGCTGCTGCTGTGGCTCGCGGTGGCGCTGCTGCTGGCCATGCTGGTGATGATCCGCAACCTGTTCGGCGTGCTGTCGCTGCTTGTCACCGGCGGCGTGGTGCTCGCCGTCTCCTGGTACACCTCGCCCGAGGTGCAGGCCGCGTTCGCCTGGACGTCGGTGTGGTTCCTGCTGATCGGCGGCGTACGGCCGGTGTTCGAGCTGCACCGGCAACGCGCCCGGGGCCGGATGCCGCAGTCCGACGCCGACCAGCTCGCCCGGATCACGCCGTTCCCGGCGCTGTTCTGGGTGGGCGTGTTCCTGCTGGTGAGCGTGGGCGCGCTGGCCGCCGGGGCGCTGCTGCTGGCCGGCCCGATCCTGGCCGACGCGGGGCTCACCGGCTGACCGGGCCGAGCCGCACCGCTGCGCGCCGCGCCAAGTCGGCCCGCAGCGCGCCGTATCGCGTCGCGGAGCGGGCCGCTACGCGGCAGGGCAGAATCGGACCGTGCGATACGTGATCATCGGAGCGGGCGCGGTCGGCGGCACCATCGGCGTACTCCTGGCCGACGCCGGCCACGACGTGACGCTCGTGGCCCGTGGCGCGCACCTGGACGCGCTGCGGGAGCGGGGTCTGACGCTGCGCACGCCGGACCGTGACGTGACGGGCCGGCTCCCGGCGGTGGCCGGGCCGGACGGGCCGCCGCTGCCAGCGGACACCGTGCTGGTCCTCACCGTGAAGTCGCAGGACACCGTGGCGGCGCTCGACGTCTGGGCGGACGCCCCGGTCGAGGGCGGCGGGACGGCGGGCGAGCGGCTGCCGGTGGTGCCGGCCCAGAACGGCGTGGCAAACGAGCCGGCCGCGCTGCGGCGCTTCGCCCGCGTACACCCGGTGTGCGTGTGGCTGCCCGCCACCCACCTGGAGCCGGGCGTGGTGGTCGCCAACGGCCATCCACATCCGGGCATGCTGCACATCGGCCGCTACCCGACCGGCGCCGACGACACCAGCCGGGCGGTCGCCGCCGACCTGACCGCGGCCGGGTTCGTCGCGCCGGTCCGCGACGACGTGATGCGCTGGAAGTACGGCAAGCTGCTCGCCAACCTCGGCAACGGCCTCCAGGCGCTGCTCGGCCGGGACGTGCCGGAAACCCTGTCGAAGCGGGTACGCGCCGAGGGCGAGGCGGCGCTCGCCGCAGCCGGCATCGCCCACACCACCGTCGAGGAGGAGGCCGCCGAACGCGGCGACCGGGTGTCGCACCGGCCGGTGGGCGGCGAGGAGCGCTCCGGCGGCTCCACCTGGCAGAGCCTGGCCCGTGGTGCGGGCTCGGTCGAGACCGACCACCTCAACGGTGAGATCGTGCTCCTCGGGCGCCTGCACGGCGTGCCGACCCCGGCCAACGCGGCGGTGCAGACGGCGGTCCGCCGGGCGGTCCGGGACCGGATCCCGGCCGGCGGCTTCCCGCTCGGCGAGTTGGAGAAATTGCTCGGCTGAGCGGGCAACCCGCACCGCGCCGCCAGGCGTGTCCCTCACGAACACGGGGAGGTGGCAGGTGCCCGACAGCGACGGCTTCGACGAGTTCTACCGGGGCAGCCGGCAACGGCTGCTCGGCTTCGTCTACGTGCTCACCGGTGACCTCGCCGAGGCGCAGGACGCCGTGCAGGAGGCGTACATCAGGGCCTGGCAGCGGTGGTCCACAGTGCGCGGGTACGACGACCCGGAGTCCTGGGTGCGGGTGGTGGCGAGCCGGATCGCGGTGAGCCGCTGGCGCAGCCTGCGCAGCCGGGCGCGCGCCTACCTGCGGCACGGCGCGGTGGCGGACGTGCCGGCGCCGAGCACCGAGACGCTGGACGTGGTCGCCGCGCTGCGCCGGCTGCCCGAGGCCCAGCGCACCGCGATCGCCATGCACTACCTGCTCGGCATGCCGGTCGCCGAGGTGGCGCGGGAGACCGAGGCACCGATCGGCACCGTCAAGGCCCGGCTCTCCCGGGGGCGGACCGCGCTCGCCGGGCTGCTCGCCGTGGTGGACCTGGAGGAGGAGGCGGCAGATGCCTGACGACGTCGCACTCGTGGAGTTGCTGCACCGGGATCTGCGCAACGTCACCTGGCCGGAGCCGGAGGCGATCCGGGCCACCGCCCGGCGGCGCAGCCGGCGCTCCGCCGCGCTCGCCGCGGCCTCGGTGGTGGTCGTCGCGGCGCTCACCGCGTCACTCGTGGACCGGGCCGGCGCGCCGCCACCGCCCGCCGCCGGTGCCGTCGACGGGCGGGGGGAGATCGTGGCCGAGGCGATGCTGGAACCGGCCGACGTCCCCGTACCGACCGGGGAACGGCTCGGCGAGACCGGCCTCGGCGAGCCGGTCCGGGTCGACGACCTGCTTCAGGTCTGCGCCCGGGAACAGGGGCGGCCGGCCGAGGAACCGCGCTCGCGCTACTCACGGGGGCAGACCCTGATGGAACCGCCGACCGAGCCCGCTACGACCATCGGATCGGTTCTCACCCAGGACGTCTACCGGATGGCGCCAGGCGAGGCGGGCCGGTTCGTCACCGACCTGGAGGGCACAGTCGCGGCCTGCGGCGCGTGGCGGACGACCGGCCAGGTCTACACCGAGCGGGGGACGGTCAGCGCCGAGGTCGTGCACCGCTGGTACGTCGCGGCGAGCGGTTTCGCCGGAGATCAGGCGCTGCTGCTGCGGCACGAGGCGACGGTGGCGCCGGACGAGACGACCGGCCGGCCGCCCGGCTACCCGCCGTTGTTCGAGGACCGGCTGGTCGTACGGGTGGGTGATCTGGTGACGGTGCTGCTCCCGTCCGGCCGGCTGCGGACCGACCTGCCCATGGGTCAGGCGCCCGAGGCCAGGGTGACCGAGGAACAGGTGCGGCAGATGGCCCGGGTCGCGGCCGAGCGGATGTGCGTGGCCGCGAACCCCGGCTGCTGACGCCGGTGCCCCCGCCGTCTCAGCGGCGGGGGCACCAGGGCCGGCTACAGCGGGATGTTGCCGTGCTTCTTCGGCGGCAGCGTCTCGCGCTTGGTGCGCAGCACCCGCAGCGCCCGCACGATCTGGGTACGCGTCTCGTGCGGCGGGATCACCCCGTCGACGTAGCCGCGCTCGGCGGCGATGTACGGGTTGGCGAGCGTGTCCTCGTACTCGGCGATCTTCTCGGCGCGGACCGCGGCCGGGTCCTCGGCGTTCGCCAGTTCCGAGCGGTAGAGGATGTTCACCGCGCCCTGCGCGCCCATCACCGCGATCTGCGCGGTCGGCCAGGCGAAGTTCAGGTCCGCGCCCAGGTGCTTGGAGCCCATCACGTCGTAGGCCCCGCCGTACGCCTTGCGGGTGATGACGGTGACCTTGGGGACGGTGGCCTCGGCGTACGCGTAGATGAGCTTCGCGCCGCGGCGGATGATGCCGTCCCACTCCTGGCCGGTGCCGGGCAGGAAGCCGGGCACGTCGACGAAGGTGAGCACCGGGACGTTGAACGCGTCGCAGGTGCGCACGAACCGGGCCGCCTTCTCCGACGCGGCGATGTCGAGCGTGCCGGCGAACTGCATCGGCTGGTTCGCCACCACGCCTACCGGGCGCCCCTCGACGCGGCCGAAACCGACCACCATGTTCTGCGCGTACAGCGGCTGCACCTCGAGGAACTCGCCGTCGTCGAGCACGTGCTCGATGACCCGGTGCATGTCGTACGGCTGGTTCGCCGAGTCCGGGATCAGCGTGTCCAGCTCGCGGTCCTCGTCGGTGACGTCGAGGATCGCGGGCGCGTCGAAGACCGGCGGCTCGTCCAGGTTGTTCGACGGCAGGTACGACAGCAGCGCCTTGACGTACTCGATCGCGTCCTCCTCGTCGGTGCCGAGGTAGTGCGCGTTGCCGCTGCGGGTGTTGTGGGTGCGGGCGCCGCCCAGCTCCTCCATGCCCACGTCCTCGCCGGTGACCGTCTTGATCACGTCGGGGCCGGTGATGAACATGTGCGAGGTCTGGTCGACCATGACGGTGAAGTCGGTGACCGCCGGGGAGTAGACGGCGCCGCCCGCGCACGGGCCCATGATGAGCGAGATCTGCGGGATGACGCCGCTGGCCCGGACGTTGCGGAAGAAGATCTCGCCGTAGAGGCCGAGGGACGTGACGCCCTCCTGGATCCGCGCGCCGCCGGAGTCGTTGATGCCGACGACCGGGCAGCCGATCTTCATGGCGAGGTCCATCAGCTTGACGATCTTCTCGCCGAAGACCTCGCCGAGGGAGCCGCCGAAGACGGTGAAGTCCTGCGAGAAGACGCAGACCTGCCGGCCGTCGACGGTGCCGTAGCCGGTCACCACGCCGTCCCCGTACGGGCGGGTCTTCTCCAGCCCGAAGTTGGTCGAGCGGTGCCGGGCGAACTCGTCCAGCTCGACGAACGAGCCCTCGTCGAGGAGCATCTCGATCCGCTCGCGGGCGGTCTTCTTGCCCCGCGCGTGCTGCTTCTCGACCGCGCGTGCCGACCCGGCGTGCACCGCCTCGTCGAGCCGTCGCTCCAGGTCCGCCAGCTTGCCGGCGGTCGTGTGGATGTTGAACCCGGTCTCGGTAGTCACCCGTGGAATATAACGATGGTTCAGGTGTCTGAGGCTGTGCAGTGCGCCTCATCCGGGCCGTAGGCTGGCGGGATGCCCGGCTCGCCGTACACCGATCTGGACCGACCGCCGCTGTCGGCGGCCCGGCTGCGGCGCGCGCTGGTCGCGCCGCACGGGCCCTGGCGCCGCCTGGAACTGCTGGCCGAGACCGGCTCGACGAACGCCGACGCGGTGGCCGCGGCGCGCGCCGGCGAGCCGGAGGGCCTGGTGGTGGTCGCCGAGCGGCAGACCTCCGGCCGGGGCCGTCGGGGCCGCGTCTGGCAGTCGCCGCCGCGCGCCGGTCTCGCCACGAGCGTGCTGCTGCGGCCCGGCGAGGCGGACGCCGAGCGCGGCTGGACGCCGGTGCCGGTCACCGGGTACGGCTGGCTGCCGTTGCTCGCCGGTGTCGCGCTGGCCGAGGCGGTACGCCTGCTGGCCGAGCTGGACGCGCGGCTGAAGTGGCCGAACGACCTGCTGGTGGACGGCGCGAAGTGCGCCGGGGTGCTGGCCGAGGCGGTGCCGGGGGAGAACGACAGGCCGCCGGCGATCGTGGTCGGTGTCGGGCTGAACGTGACGCTGCGCGCCGACGAGCTGCCGGAGAACCCGACCGGGCTGCCGGCCACCTCGCTCCAGCTCGCGGGCGCCACCGCCACCGACCGGGATCCGCTGCTGCGGGCGCTGCTTCGCGCGCTCGCCGACTGGTACGAGCGCTGGCGTGACGCCGGCGGGGACGCGGAGGCCAGCGGGCTGCGCGAGGCGTACCTGGCCGGGTGCGCCACCGTCGGCCGCCAGGTGCGGGTGCTGCTGCCCGACGGCAGCGAGGCGCACGGCACCGCCACCGGCGTGGACGCCGACGGGCAGCTCCTGGTGGAGACGGGCGCCGAGACGCTGCGGCTGGCGGCAGGCGACGTGCTGCACCTGCGGTGAAGGAAGGGCCTCTGTCGACGAACCACGGGTAGCCGTCCGCGCGGCCGATGCCGGCCGGGCGCGCCGACCGGTTACGGTCAGCGCGTCCTGTTCTGCGAGGAGGTTCCCCCGTGGCGTTCCCCGAAGACGTGCTCACCGAGGACGAGCACGTCGTGTTGCACCTGCACCCGCACTGGAAGGCCCTGATCCGGCCGGTCCTGGTGCTCGTGCTCGCCGTCGCGGCGGTCGTCGCCGGCTGGCTCCTGCTGCCCGACGGCACCGGCGGCACGATCGCGCTCTACGCGATCGCCGTGGTCGCCCTGGCGCTGGTGCTGTGGCTGGGCCTGTGGCCGTTTCTGGTCTGGCGCACCACGCACTACCTGTTCACGAACGAGCGGGTGCTCCTCCAGCAGGGGGTGCTGTCGCGTAACCGGCGGGACCTGCCGCTGACCCGGATCAACGACCACGCCATGCACCAGCGTTTCGTGGAGCGGCTGCTCGGCTGCGGCACGCTGACCATCGAGTCGGCGGGTGAGCGCGGCCAGTCGGTGCTGCACGACGTGCCGGGCGTGGACAGGGTGCAGACGAAGCTCTACGAGCTGGTCGAGGCGCACCACGACAAGCACAGCCTGGGTGACGGCGAGATGCGCGAGATCCTGGCCGACATGAGCGAGGGGAAGTCCCTGCGCGAGCAGCCCTGACCCGTTGACGGAGAAGGCCGGCACCCCGGGTCAGGGGTGCCGGCCTTTCTCGTGGTTCAGCGGCGGGCGCGGCGGGGCTGGAGTTCCGCGGCGAGTTCGGCGTCCAGGTCGGCACCGAGCGCCCCACCGAGTCCGGCGTCCGCCGGTGCGGGGCGGCCACGCGGTGGCGGGAAGTCGGCCACCCGGCCGGTGCCCGGAGGCGGTTCCTCCTCCTCCAGCTCGCTGACCGACTCGGCCAGCTCGGCCACCGGGTCCATCTCGGCGACGTTGTCCCACTCGTCACGCGGCACCGAGTGCCAGGTCTCCTCGGCGTGCCTGGGGACGGGCTGGAAGACGAACGTCCGGTAGGACCAGAAGCGGAACAGCGTGGCCAGCAGGACACCGATGGTCTTGGCGACGTTCAGCGCGAGCAGGCCGTGGACGCCGAGGCCGTACTTGGCCAGGGCCAGGACGCCGAGCTCGATGAGCAGACCCGCGCCGTTGAAGAGGAAGAACAGGACGTATTCGCGCCGGAGTGCCGATTTCGGTCGATCACGGTACGTCCAGTGACGATTCATCAGATACGACGTGATCGTGGCGACAATCGTCGCGATCACTGTCGCCTTCAGCTGACCGTCACGGAAAACCGTGAGTGCCAGCGCATTGAACACCGCGTAATTGATGACGGTGTTGATGCCGCCGACGATGCCGAATTTGAGCGCCTCGTGGATGAACTTCTGCCAGCGCTCGGGCAGCAGACGGACTCCAGGCATGCGGAACACCTTAGGCAGTTGGCTGGGCCGGCTGGGCCCGGCGGGTCGGGATGGGCGGTTCGTCACGCCCCGGACTCTCGGTCGTGGCTCGTTGCCGGAACGGGAGGTGTTCCCGCCTCGACGAAGACGAACCGTCGGTACGACCAGAACCGGAAGAGTGTTCCCAGGCCGGTGCCGACGATGAAGCTGGCGAGGTTGTCGGCCAGGGGGGTCTGGAACACCGCGGGCCAGATCGCGCCGAGCCCGTAGTGGCTGATCGCCAGGCAGGCCACCGCGATGCCGAGGCCGACCGCGTTGAAGAAGAAGAACAGGGCGTACTCGCGGGCCGGGTTCGACCGCTGCCGGTGCCGCCACGTCCAGAACCGGTTGCCGAGGAAGGCGACTGTCGCGGCGATCACCGTGGAGATGGTCTTCGCGGCCAGCGGCGGCATGTCCCGGCCGCTGGACAGGTAGTTGAAGAGGACGAAGTCCACGACGAAGGCGAGCCCGCCGACGGTGGCGAACTTGCTCAGCTCGTGGATGAGATGACCGAAACGGTCGAGCAGTGCTCCGATCGGACCCCGGCGGGTCTGCGGAGCCCCCGGTTGGTCTCCGGTCATCGTCGCGGCCACCCGCCGAGAGTACCGGTTGTGCGGTAACCGGGCGGACTCCAACGGCGAGTCGGCCACGACGGCTTCGCCGCGGCCGTCTCGCGCGGGCCGCCCGGGTCGGAGAGGCGTCGCCCGTTCTCGATGTCCGTGAGCAGAGCGTAACGCGCTGTGCGAATCTGTGGAGCGCATCACGGAATCGTCTTTCGCGACATGTTCGTACGCTTCCCCGCGATCGGACGTCCGTGTCACTCCGGTGCCGGACCCGGCCGTCGAAGGTTCACCGCAGGATTTGCGTGAAACTGCGCGCGAAAGCGGGTATCAGATCGTGATGCCGCAGCGTGGCCGTACCTTGTGCAGTTCTTCACAACCAGTCCCACTGACTGACGAGGCAGTCCGGTTTACGCTGAGCCCAATCCCAGGTTTCCACGAGGCGGCGTACCAGCCCGCCGGAACTCGTGCACCCCATAGATCGGTCAGCGTCGACCACAAGGAGAAGTGACATGGTTGCTCCGGCTGCTGTTCGGGGAATCGATCAGGCCCCGACGTCCCACCCCAAGCTGCTGGCCTGGGTACGTGAGGTCGCGGAACTGACCACCCCCGACCGCGTGGTCTGGGTGGACGGGTCTGATGAGGAGTGGCGCCGCCTCACCGACGAACTCGTCGAGAACGGCACCCTGATCCGACTGAATCCCGAGAAGAAGCCCAACTCGTTCTACGCGCGTACCGACCCCACGGACGTCGCCCGGGTGGAGGAGCGCACCTTCATCTGCTCCGCCGACGAGGCGGACGCCGGCCCCACCAACAACTGGATGGCGCCGGCCGAGATGAAGCGGACGATGACGGAGCTGTACCGCGGCAGCATGCGCGGGCGCACCATGTACGTCATCCCGTTCTGCATGGGCCCGGTCGAGGCCGAGAGCCCCATGTTCGGCGTGGAGATCACCGACAGCCCGTACGTCGTCGCCTCGATGCGGATCATGACCCGGATGGGGTCTTCGGTCCTGGAGGCGATGGGCGACGACGCCGACTTCGTGCACGCGCTGCACTCCATCGGCGCCCCGCTCGCGCCGGGCGAGCAGGACGTGGCGTGGCCGTGCAACGAGACCAAGTACATCTCCCACTTCCCGGAGACCCGGGAGATCTGGTCGTACGGGTCCGGCTACGGCGGCAACTCGCTGCTCGGCAAGAAGTGCTACTCGCTGCGTATCGCCAGCGTGATGGGGCGCGACGAGGGCTGGCTGGCCGAGCACATGCTGATCCTCAAGATCACCTCGCCGGAGGGCAAGGTCTACCACATCGCGGGCGCCTTCCCGTCGGCCTGCGGCAAGACCAACCTCGCCATGCTGGAGCCGACCATCCCGGGCTGGAAGGTCGAGACCATCGGCGACGACATCGCCTGGATGCGGTTCGGCGCGGACGGCCGCCTCTACGCGGTCAACCCCGAGTACGGCCTGTTCGGCGTCGCGCCCGGCACCGACTGGAAGACCAACGCCAACGCCATGCGGACGCTGGACCGGGGCAACTCCATCTTCACCAACGTGGCGCTGACCGACGACGGCGACATCTGGTGGGAGGGCATGGGTGAGCCGCCGGCGCACCTGATCGACTGGAAGGGCAACGACTGGACGCCGGAGAGCGAGAACCTCTCCTCGCACGCGAACAGCCGTTTCTGCACGCCGATCACGCAGTGCCCGATCCTGGCCGACGACTACTACGACCCGAACGGCGTGCCGATCGACGCGATCCTGTTCGGTGGCCGCCGCCGGGACACCATCCCGCTGGTCACCGAGGCCCGCGACTGGGTGCACGGCGTCTACATGGGCGCCACGCTCTCCTCGGAGACGACCGCCGCCGCCTCCGGCGCGGTCGGCGTGGTCCGCCGCGACCCGATGGCCATGCTGCCGTTCATCGGCTACAACGCCGGCGACTACTTCCGGCACTGGATCGAGATGGGCAAGGGCGCGGACGGCGACGAGGCCAAGCTGCCCAAGATCTACTACGTGAACTGGTTCCGCAAGGACGCCGAGGGCAACTTCCTCTGGCCGGGCTTCGGCGAGAACTCCCGCGTGCTCAAGTGGGTCATCGAGCGGCTGGAGGGCCGGGCCGAGGCCGTGGAGACGCCGATCGGCATGGTGCCGGCGCAGGACGCGCTCGACGTCGAGGGTCTGGACATGACCCCGGAGGACGTCCGGATCGCCCTGAAGGTCGACGCGGACGAGTGGCGCAACGAGCTGCCGCTGGTCACCGAGTGGTTCGAGAAGTTCGGGGACAAGCTCCCCGGCGTGCTCTGGGCCGAGCTGGACGCGCTGCGCGCCCGGCTGGACGCGGAGCCGCAGAAGTAACAGGTGTGCCTGTTGCCCGCGCCGGGCAACATCGGATGCCATGAGGACGGCCGCTGAACCTGTCGAGGTCCGGCGGCCGTCCGCCGTCCGGGCGCTCACCACGCTGCTCGCCGTGACCGCGGCGGCCACCGTCGTGGTCGAGCTGCTCAACTACTGGTACGCCCCGGAGCAGGAGTTCGGTCTGGCCGTACGCACCGGCTGGGCGATGCTCCGGTCGCTCGGCTTCCTGCTGCTGATCGGCCACGTGAACAAGGGACGGGTGGGTGCCCGGCCGTTCGGGCTGATCCTGGCGGTGACCACGATCTTCGCGGTCGGGCGGCTGATCGTGCCCCGGCAAGGGGTGCCCGCGCTGCCCGGCCTGGTCGGGTTCGCCGTGCTCACCGCGCTCTGCGTCGCCGTCGTGGTGCTGCTCTACCGCTCCGAGGCGATCCGCGCCCATCTGGTTCGGCACCGCAAGGGTCTGGTCGTCGAGGGCGGGACGATCGCCTGGCGGGAGGTGGCGCCGAAGCGCCCGCAGGCGAACGGCTGGCTGCTCACCGCCCGCGTCGCGGCGTTCACCTACAGTCCGCTGATGCTCGTGCCCGCGCTGGTGGCGACGGGTGCCGTGCTGGACGGGCGGCTGGCCGCCGTACCGGCATTGATCTTCTGGTTCGGCGCCGGCATCGCGGTCAGCTACGCCGTGCTGTTCTGCACCGCCTTCCTGCTGCGTGACAAGGCGTGGGCGCGGAAGGGCCTGGTGGCCGTCACCCTCGGCGTACTCGCGATCGACCTGCCCCTGTGCTGGTGGCTGCTCGGCATCGACGGCCTGATCCGCGACGGCGCCCCCCTGGTGACGGCCGCCGCCCTGACCCTCTGGTCCCTGACCCGAGCCACCCGCACCCCCACCCCCACCCCACCCCGTTGATCATGAAGTTGGCGGCGATTTCGGCTCTCCGTTGATGCAGCCAACCTCATGATCGTCGCCCGGGGCGGGGTGCGGCGGGGCAGGATGAGGGGGTGTGGGACGTCGTGGTGGTGGGGGCGGGGCCCGCTGGGGCCGCCGCGGCGCTCGGCGCGCGGCGGGCCGGGGCGGCGCGGGTGCTGCTGCTCGACCGGTCCGACTTCCCGCGCGACAAGGCGTGCGGGGACGGCATCGCCGCGCACGCGCTGGACGTCCTCGCCGAGCTGGGCGTGACCGGCGCTGTCGACGGCTACGCGCCACTGCCCGCGCTGCGCCTCGTGGGGCCCGGTGGCGGCACCGTCGCCCGGACGCTGCCCCGGCCCGCGTACACGGTGCCCCGCGAGGTGTTCGACGCACGCCTGGTCGCGGCGGCGGTCGCCGCCGGTGCGGAGCTGCGGCGGCACACCGTACGCCGGGTGGAGATCGCCGCCGACCGGGTGCTGCTCGACGGCGAGCTGTCCGCGCGGGCGGTGGTCGGCGCGGACGGCGCCGGATCGGTGGTACGGCGCGCGCTCGGTCACCCGGTCAACCCGGACCGGCACCTGGCGCTCGCCATCCGGGGCTACGCGCCGGCGCCGGCCGGGCCGCCGGAACAGCTCATCGTGACCTCGGCGGCGCGCTGGCCCGCGTACGCCTGGGCCTTTCCGATCGGCGACGGTCGCGCGAACGTCGGGTACGGGGAGGTGCTGCGCGGCGAACCGCTCAGCCGCGCGCACCTGCTGGACCGGATGGCCGTGCTGCTCCCGGGCGTCGACCCGGCCACGGTGACCGGGCTGCGGGCGCACCACCTGCCGCTGTCCACCCACCGGCCGGCGCCCGGCCGCGGACGGGTGGTGCTGGCCGGGGACGCGCTGTCGCTGATCAACCCGTTCACCGGCGAGGGCATCTTCTACGCGCTGCGCTCCGGGGCGCTCGCCGGCGCGGCGGCGGCCGGCTCCCCGGCCGAGGCCGCCCGGGCGTACGCCGCCGCGCTGCGCGCCCGGCTCGGCACCCACCTGCGGCACAGCTCGGTGGCGGCGTGGCTGGCCCGGCGGCGCCGGGTGGTCGACGCGGTGGTCGGCGTGGCCCGGCGGGACGAACGCGTCTACCGCACCGTGGTGGAGCTGGGACTCGGCGACGGCCGGCTGGACGCGCGCACCCTGATGGCGATCGGGGCGGACCTGCCGCGACCGCGGCGGACCGTCTCACCGTCAGGTGATATGCCACCGAGACACTGATCTCTCCCGCGGGTCGCTACCCTGCAAGGTGATGACTCTGCGGAAACTCCTCTACTCCGTGTACGAGCGCCGGCTGACGGCGAAGCTCGCGGGCAAGCCCGTACCCGCACACGTCGGCGTGATGTGCGACGGCAACCGCAGATGGGCCCGGGAGATGGGCTTCGTCGACCCGAACGACGGCCACCGGATGGGCGCCGAACGGATCAAGGAGCTGCTCCGCTGGTGCGACGCGGCAGGCGTCGGGCACGTCACACTCTGGCTGCTCTCCACCGACAACCTCTCCCGCCCGGCCGCCGAGCTGGACCCGCTGCTCCAGATCATCGAGGACCTCACCACCGAGCTGGCCGAGGAGGGCAACCCCTGGCGGCTGCGGATGGTCGGCGCGCTCGACGTGCTGCCGGCGCAGCACGCCGCCGCGCTCAAGGCCGCCGAGGAACGCACCCGCGACCGCGACGGCGGGGCTCAGGTCAACATCGCGGTCGGGTACGGCGGGCGGCGCGAGATCGCCGACGCGGTCCGCTCGCTGCTGGTGGAGCACGCGGCGAACGGCGGCACGATCGAGGAGCTGGCCACCTCGATCAACGTCGACCACATCTCCGAGCACCTCTACACGAAGGGGCTGCCGGACCCGGATCTGATCATCCGGACCAGTGGCGAGCAGCGGCTCTCCGGCTTCATGCTCTGGCAGAGCGCGCACTCGGAGTTCTACTTCTGCGAACTGAACTGGCCCGACTTCCGCAAGGTCGACTTCCTGCGGGCCCTGCGCTCCTACGCCACCCGCCAGCGCCGCTTCGGCACCTGACCCACCCTCGCCCCCGCCCGCGCCGCCCCAGCCCCGCCGCCCCGCCCGCCCGCCTCGGCGATCTTGCACTTGCTGCCCCGACAAAGGGGGCATAAGCCGCGCCCTCGGGGCAGGAAGTGCAAGATCGCGGGGAAGAGACCGGGCCGCGCGGAGACCGGGGTCAGCGGAGGTGGGGCAGGGCTGAGGTGAGGAAGTCGGCCAGGGCGGCGGGGGAGTCCAGGGTCAGGTCGGCGGCGTCGGCCACCTCGTGACCGGTCTCCGGGTTGGCGACCGCGACGCAGACGCCGAGGAAGTCGGGATCGTCGGCGGCGCGGGCGCGCAGCGCGGTGAACGCCTTGATGTCGGAGACGTCGTCACCGAAGTACCAGGCGCCACCGGCGTCCCGGACCGTCTCGCCGATCACCATGCCCTTGTCCCGGTCGACCGGAGGCTTCAGTTCCAGCACCATCCGGCCCGGCTGGGCGCGCAGCCCCAGCCGCTCGGCCTGGGCCCGGCCCCACTCCTGCACCAGGTCGCCGAGCTGCGGGGCGGTACGCCAGTGCAGCGCGACGGAGAGCCGCTTGTACTCGACGAGCGCGCCGGGCGGCAGTTCGGCGCGGGCCTGCTCGGCCAGCTCCGACATGGTCGGCACCCACGGCAGGGCGGCCGGCTCGGTGACCGTCTCGCCGCCGGAGTGGCTGTGCTCCAGGCCGTAGAGCCCGTACAGGTCGATGCCGGTGAGGCCGCCGAGGTGGTCGCGGAGGAAGTCCACCGGGCGGGCGGAGACGATGGCGATCCGGCGGACGTGCGGGGCGAGCGCCTCCAGCGCGGTGAGCACGTTGGGCGCGGGCCGTACGGCCGTGGGATCGTCGTCGACGGGCGCCAGGGTGCCGTCGAAGTCGAAGAAGAGGACGACGTCACCCGCGCGGTCGGCGGTGGCACGCCAGGCGTGCTCCGCGTTCAACGGGGTCTTCGGCTGCTGGTTGCCCAGATTCAACGGCGGCACGCGCGTCAGCGTACCCCGCGCCGGGCGGCGTATTCGTGGCCGAGATGTGACGTCGGAACGACGTGGTGATCAGCGTTCGGCGGCTCCTCGTCCCCGGCGACCGAACGGCACCACGGCCGCCTCCTGCCCGTGGCTGAGCAGGTAGCCCTCCACGAAGCCGGTGTTGCGGTCGCCGGTGTGCGCCTCGATCTCGTTGAGCCGCGCCACCAGGAACTCGGTGAGCGCGCTGACCCGGTCGTTTAGCCGATCGTGCAGCTCGGCGACGACGGCGAGGATCACCGCGGTGCCGGCTGTGGTGAGCGCGAAGAGGTTGACGACCAGGGGAAGCTGCCCGCCGTCCAGTACGCCGACCACCACGTTGCCGGTCACGCACGATGTCAGCGACACCACCGCGACCACGACTGCCAACCATTTCAGGGTCATGGACAGACCCCTCCTTCTGTCCCGCAGGGCTGGGTTCGGCTGTGTCCCGTCCCCCCGCCGATGACGAGCCCCTAGCAGTACAAACGTGGACGCTAGCGGGTCCGATCCGTCCCCGCGGCGAAACGATCGGGTCCGACCTTCCGTTCTTTCGCCATCTGAGGAACTACCCGGCCTGTTTCCCCCTATTTCGGACACCGCCCGGCAGTGTCGGGCGATATGCGAGGTAACGAATGGTTTCTCGAATGTGGAACTTCTCCGCGTCGGACACGGTCGGGTCGACCAGCCGGCGCAGCAGCGCCTCCACGTCCGGGTCCATCGGGGGCGGGGCCGGCGCGGGACGCGGCCCGGCGGCCCGGTCCCAGCCGAGCGCGGTGAACGCGGCGGCCGGATCGAGCCCCAGCCCCTCGCAGAAGGCGACCACCCGCTCGGCCTCCGGGTCGCTGGCCCAGTCGCCGCGTACCCATCGGTTGATGGTCTGGCGGGAGACGCCGGTGCGCCGGGAGACCTCGGTGCCGCTCCAGGCCCGCAGCGCGCGGGCGTCGTCGAGCGCGCGCCGGACGAAGGTGGCGAACGCGATCTTCCGTGCGTTGGTCGTCTCGGTCACCCCGTGACGGTACGGCCAGTCGGTCCCGGGAGGGCGGCTCGGCACGCTGCTGTCACGCCGACGTGACGCTGATCGCGGATTTCCGGTAAACGATCCAGTGCTGCTCCTGAGGGGTGTCACCCGGGCAGAATAGATGGACGCCAGTACGGCGGCAAAGGCCTGAAAAGCTGATACTGTCACGCTCATGAGACAACTTACGTTGTGTCACGTGCTTGAGACGACGAGTGCTCACATGCGTCACTCCGCGGGTGCCGAGGGGGTCTCGTGACCGAACTCGCGACCCGTGCCCAGGCCTTCGGGCTGATCGCGGACGGAGTGTCCGCCGGGCTGAGCGCCCCCTGGCGTCTCTATCTCGCCCGCGGGTGCCGGTACCTCTCACTCAGCGTCGGCGACCGGGGGGAGTGGGACGCGTGGCGGACCCACCTCGGCTGCCCCGAGCTGAGCGTGCGGGTCTACGACTCCGGCGGCGAGATCCGCCGGGCGTCGGTGGCCGAGGTGATCCTCGACGGATGCCGGATCAGCGTCGAACTGGTCGAGGAGGTCAGCACCGACGACCTGGAACGGCTGCTGGTGGTCGACCCACTTACCGGGACGGACGAGCGATGACCCCCTTTCTCGCCGTGGTGCTCGTCCTCGTGCTCGGCTCCACCTGCTACGCGGCCGGCCGCCTGCACGGCCAGCTCAGCTACCGCATCGGCTACCGGTTCGGTTACCGCCAGGGCTACTTCGACGGCGACCGGGGCGCCTGGAACCGCCGCCGGCGCGACGCCCAGGCGGCCATCGCCTCCGCGCTGTCCGGTCCCGGTCCCACGGTGGTGACGTCGGCCGGGCGCTCGGCCGTGCCGTTCGCCGGCACCTCAGTACCCGCGGCGGTCGCCGCCCGGCCCGGCTCCGCCCCGGCCGTCCGTGTCACCGCCACCGGCCGGCTCGGCGCCGTCGGGCGGGTGGGCACCACGTACACCGGATCGTCGTTCGGCGCGGCCGGCGCCGGACCGCGGGCCGGCACGCTGGTGCGCCGCCAGGGCTGAGGCCCGCGCCGCGTCGCGGCGCCGCAGTGGACGACCGGCCGGGGTGCGCGCAGGGGGCATGCATCCCGGCCGGTTCCGGTCCGCCGGTCACTCGAACGGGTGTACGTCCGGCGAAGACCGGACGATGATCCACGCGCGCCTCTAGCCCCGCGGCCCCGGTGCGATTAGCGTCTAGGCATGGCACGGGGTTTTCCCGGGCCAGCCGGACAGCCCGGACCTGCGTCCTCGCGCACGGGGCCCGCATCCGACCCCGTGTCCTCCGGGCACCGGAAGAGGCGGAACTCGGGTGGCCGGGTGCCCATCCGCGGAGCAGGCCTGTGACCACTCGCCGTACCCCCGCCGGAGCCGAGCAGACCCCGGCCTCGACCGCCCCGACCCGCCGGACCACCCGCAGCCGCCGCGGCGCCGCCGCCGAGGCCGAGGAGCCCCGACCAGCAGGCCAGGCCTTCGTCCTGGACACCTCGGTCCTGCTGTCCGACCCGGCCGCCTTCCACCGCTTCGCCGAGCACGAGGTGGTGTTGCCGCTGGTGGTGATCTCCGAGTTGGAGGGCAAGCGACACCACCCCGAGCTGGGCTGGTTCGCCCGCCAGTCGCTGCGCATGCTGGACGAGCTGCGCGTGCGGCACGGCCGGCTGGACCGCCCGGTGCCCGCCAACGACCAGGGCGGCACGCTGCGGGTGGAGCTGAACCACACCGACGACGGGGTGCTGCCGCCCGGCTTCCGCAACGAGTCGAACGACGCGCGCATCCTGTCCGTGGCGCTCAACCTGGCCGCCGAGGGGCGTGAGGTCACGCTCGTCAGCAAGGACATGCCGCTGCGGGTGAAGGCGGCCTCGGTGGGCCTGCGCGCCGACGAGTACCGGCACGGCCAGGCCAGCGATCCGACCTGGACCGGGATGGCCGAGCTGGACCTGGCCGAGGAGGAGATCGGCCGGCTGTACGCGGGCGAGGCGCTCGACGTCGACGCCGCGGCGGGCCTGCCCTGCCACACCGGTCTGGTGCTGCACTCGGGGCGGGGCTCGGCGCTGGGGCGGGTGCTGCCGGACAAGACGATCCGGCTGGTTCGGGGCGACCGGGAGGCGTTCGGCGTGCACGGGCGCTCGGCGGAGCAGCGGATCGCGCTCGACCTGCTGCTGGACGAGTCCATCGGCATCGTGTCGCTCGGCGGGCGGGCCGGCACCGGCAAGTCCGCGCTGGCGCTCTGCGCCGGCCTGGAGGCGGTGATGGAGCGTCGCCGGCACAAGAAGGTGATCGTGTTCCGTCCCCTGTACGCGGTCGGCGGCCAGGAACTCGGCTACCTGCCCGGGTCGGAGTCGGAGAAGATGTCGCCGTGGGCGCAGGCCGTCTTCGACACGCTCGGCTCGGTGGTGCACGAGAACGTGCTGGAGGAGGTCACCTCGCGCGGGCTGCTGGAGGTGCTGCCGCTGACCCACATCCGCGGCCGGAGCCTGCACGACGCGTTCGTCATCGTGGACGAGGCGCAGTCGCTGGAGCGGGGCGTGCTGCTCACCGTGCTGTCCCGGATCGGTCAGGGGTCGCGGGTGGTGCTTACCCACGACGTGGCCCAGCGGGACAATCTGCGGGTCGGCCGGCACGACGGGGTGACGGCGGTGATCGAGGCGCTGAAGGGGCATCCCCTCTTCGCGCACGTCACGCTCAGCCGATCGGAGCGTTCTCCGATCGCCGCTATGGTCACCGATCTACTGGAGGACATCCCCGGCTGACTGCCGCCTTTGCCCTACTTTGTCCGCATTTTCAGGGTGACGCAGATCACTTTTAGGCCCGGCCATTTCCCACCGGCCTCACTGTGCGCAATGGTGTCCATCGAGCGTCACCTACCACTCGGGAGCCGGACACGGCCCGGAGTCACACCGGTACCGGTGCGCTCACGGCACCCGGCGTGACCCGACCCGGCCATGCGCGTGCCGTGTCCCTGCCCCCGACGAAGGGAAACTTCGTGAGTCGGCTCTGGAGCCGGTTCGGCGCCCGTACGGCCGCTGTCGCGCTGCTCTCCGTGGGCGTCGCCGGCGGCTTCTATCTGGGTGAGGACCGACAGACCCAGCAGCAGGGCCTGACCGCGCAGGTCGGCCTGGAGGTCGACCAGGCGGAGTACGCGTACCAGCGCGACCGGCTGTCCGACCACCGCGTGGACTCGTCCCGGCAGCGCGCCGCCGAGTACCAGGCGAAGCTGCGTGCCGCCGCGGCGGCGAAGGAGGCCGCCGAGCGGGCCAGGAAGGCCGAGGCGGCCGCCGCCACCCGCAAGAAGGAGCGGGCCGCAGCGGAGGAGGAGGAGACGAAGATCAAGCCGTACGACGGCCCGATCCCGTCCTCGTGCGCGGAGTACAGCGGCAACCGGAAGATCGGTTGCGCCGTCATGCTCGACAAGGGCTTCGGCATCGACCAGTTCCCCTGCCTGGACAAGCTGTGGACCAAGGAGAGCGGCTGGAACCCGAAGGCTTCCAACAGCTCGTCCGGGGCGTACGGGATCCCGCAGGCGGTGCCGGGCAGCAAGATGGCCTCGGTGGCCGACGACTGGAAGACCAACCCGGCGACCCAGATCACGTGGGGTCTCGGCTACATCAAGGGCCGGTACGACACCCCCTGCGGCGCCTGGCAGAAGTCGCAGAGTTCGGGCTGGTACTGACATCACGACGACGGCGGGACACGCGGGGAGACCCGGTGTCCCGCCTTCGTCGTACCGGCCCTCGACTGGCGGCCTGCCACTTTTGCTGATAGCTCTTGGTAGGTGACCTGGCACGGCGGCCCCAGCGGCGACCCCTACCGGTTCGGCACCGACGCGTTCTACGCGGCGCTCGGCCGGGCCTTCGTCGCCATGTGCGCGGTCGTGCCGGTGCTGTTCCTCATCGAGGCGCTCGACGTCGGCCTGCGACTCGGCCTGGACTACACCGCCGGCATCATCCCGCAGCGGCTCCAGGGCCTGGACGGCGTCTTCTTCTCACCGTTCCTGCACGCCGGCTGGAACCACCTCTACAGCAACAGCATCCCGCTGATCCTGCTCGGCACGTTCGTGCTCGCCGCGGGCACCCGCCGGTTCCTCTGGTCCACCGCCGTCATCATCCTGGTCAGCGGCCTGGGCGTCTGGTTCACCGGCTCACCCAACTCGGTGGTGGTCGGCGCCAGCGGAGTCATCTTCGGCTACCTCGGCATCCTGCTCACCCGGGGCGTGGTGGAGCGGAGCTGGTGGAACTTCGCCGTCGGCCTGCTGGTCGGGTTGCTCTACGGCTGGCAGCTGCTCGGCATCCTGCCCACCGACGAGCGCATCTCCTGGCAGGGTCACCTGTTCGGGCTGCTCGGCGGCGTGGTCGCGGCGATCCTGTTCCGCCGCCGCAACGACACCGGCGAATCCGACCGCCTCGGCTCACCCAGGATGACGCTGCCCTGACGGCGCGTTGATCGAAGCGCGGGACATGCTTGCCCGGGGCCACCCGCCCGCCTACCGTTTCGGCATCAGCACGGGGTGATCCGAAGCGGAAAGTGACGGTACGCCATGCGCGAGGTCGATGTCGCCGTGATCGGGGCCGGTCCCGCCGGGCTCTTCGCCGCCTACTACGCCGGTTTCCGCGGACTCTCCGTGTCGGTGATCGACGCGCTGCCCGAGCCGGGCGGCCAGGTCACCGCGATGTACCCGGAGAAGCTGATCCTCGACGTCGCCGGCTTTCCCGCGATCAAGGGCCGTGAGCTGGTCACGAACCTGGTCGCCCAGGCCGCGCCGTTCCACCCCGACTACCGGCTCGGCGTACGCGCGGAGAAGCTGTCCTACCTCGACGGCCGGCCGGTGCTCGGCCTGGCCGGGGGCGAGCAGCTCACCTGCGGCGCGGTGCTGGTCACCGGCGGGCTCGGCAGCTTCACGCCCCGGCCGCTGCCGGTCGCGGAGAGCTTCACCGGCGGCGGCATCGTCTACTTCGTGCCGCAGCCCACCGAGCTGACCGACCGGCACGTGCTCATCGTCGGCGGCGGCGACTCGGCGTTCGACTGGGCCGCCACGCTCGCCCCGCTGGCCCGGTCGGTGACGCTGGTGCACCGGCGGGACCGCTTCCGGGCGCACGCCGCCACCATCGATCGTGTCCGCGCGCTGCCGGTGCGGATCGTGGTGAACGCCGAGGTGAGCCGGCTGTACGGCGAGGAGACGGTCACCGGCGCCGAGCTGACCGTACGCGGCGGCGAGGCGGAGACGCTGCCGGTGGACACCGTGGTGGCCGCGCTCGGCTTCACCGCCGACCTCGGCCCGCTCGCCGAGTGGGGGCTGAACATCGACCGGCGGCACATCGTGGTGGACAGCGCGATGGCCACCAACCTGCCCCGGGTGTTCGCGGCCGGGGACATCACCGAGTACCCGGGCAAGGTCCGCCTGATCGCCACCGGCTTCGGCGAGGCCGCCACCGCCGTGAACAACGCGGCTGTCGTCATCGACCCGACCGCGCACCTGTTCCCCGGTCACTCCTCCGACGGCACCTGACGCCGATCGGCGTCAGGGCAGGCCGACCAGGTCCGCCATCAGGCCGATCTGGTGGTCGAAGTACTCGTCGCGGTGCGGTAGCGCCCGGTTGATCCGGCCGAACAGCTCGAAGCTGATCAGCCCGAACAGTTGGGTCCAGCCGGCCATGCCGCGCGCCAGCAGCGCGGGCGGCACGTCCATGCCGAGCAGCCCGACCAGTTCGGCCACGTCGCCGCGGAGCGGCTCGGGCAGTTCCTCGTCGGGCGGGGCGAGCCGGCCGGAGGCCAGGCCGTCGCGCAGGATGCCGACCAGGGTCACCGGTGGGCGCTGGGCCGGCGCGACGGTGTCGTCCGGGGCCGCGTACCCGGGCACCGGGCTGCCGTAGAGCAGCGCGTACTCGGCGGGGTGGGCCAGCGCCCACGTACGGGCGGCGCGGCAGGCGGCGAGCCACCGTCCGCGCAGGTCGGCCTGGTCGGCGGCGGCGTCGGCCGCCTCCACCGCGTCGCCGAGCGCGTCGTACGCCTCCAGGATCAGCGCGGTGAGCAGGTCGTCGCGGCTGGGGAAGTAGCGGTAGATCGCCGAGGAGACCATGCCGAGGTCGCGGGCGACAGCGCGCAGGGAGAGGTTCGCGCCGTCGGTGTCCAGGTGGCGGCGGGCGACCGTCTTGATCTCTTCGATCATCCCGGCGCGGACCCGGGCGCGGAGCGAGGGAGCGACCATGCCGTCACTCTGCCACGGATGAGAGCAGCAATCAAAAGAGAGAGCACTGCTCTTGACGCGGGCTGCTCGCATGAGTCATGCTCTGTTTCGAGAGCGGTGCTCTCGCTTCGAACAACTGCTTCAGTGAAGGTGGACCTGTCATGGCACTGCACGTGATCGTCGGCGCCGGCCCCGTCGGCACCGCCACCGCCCGCCTCCTCGCCGAGCGCGGCGAGCGCGTGCGCGTGGTCACCCGGCGCGGCACCGGCCCCGAGCACCAGGCGATCGAGCGGGTGGCCGCCGACGCCGCCGACGCGGACCGGCTCGCCGCGCTCACCGAGGGCGCGGCCGCGCTCTACAACTGCGCCAACCCGGAGTACCACAGGTGGCGGACGGACTGGCCGCCGCTCGCCGCCGCCCTGCTCACCGCCGCCGAGCGCAGCGGCGCCGTGCTCACCACAGTCGGCAACCTCTACGGGTACGGCCCGGTCGACGCCCCGATGACCGAGGCGACCCCGCTCGCCGCCACCGGCGTCAAGGGCCGGGTCCGCAACCGGATGTGGGCCGACGCCCTGGCCGCCCACCGCGCCGGCCGGGCCCGGGTCACCGAGGTACGCGGCTCCGACTACATCGGCCTCGGCGGCAACTCGCTGCCCATGATGGTGCTGCCCAAGGTGCTCGCCGGGCAGCGGGTGTTCCTGCCGGTGGCCTGGGACGCCCCGCACACCTGGACGTACGTGGGCGACGTCGCCCGTACCCTCGTCGCCGCCGCCACCGACCCGCGGGCCTGGGGCCGGGCCTGGCACGTGCCGAGCGCGCCCCCGATGTCCATGCGGGCGCTCGCCGACCGGGCGGCGGAGCGGGCCGGGGCGCCGGCGCCCCGGCTGACCCGGATGCCCTACCCGGTGCTCTGGCTCGGTGGCCTGGCCGACCCGTTCGCCCGGGAGATGCGGGAGACCGCGCACCAGTTCGCCGGGCCGTTCGTGATGGACTCCACCGCCGCGAGCGAGACGTTCGGGATCGACGGGACGCCGCTGGACCGGGTCGTCGACGAGATGGTCACCGGCCTGCGTGCCGCCGCGCCCGCCGCCGCCCGCTAGGGGCGGCGGGCCGGGCCGAGGGCGGCGACGAGCACGGCGACCATGGTCAGCGCCGCACCGAGCAGCGTGTCCAGCCCGGGGTGCGAGGCGGCGGTCGGCAGCACGAGGTCCAGCAGTACCGCGCCGACGATCTGCCCGGCGATCGTGGCCAGACCGAGCAGCAGCACCCCGGTGAACCGGACGAGGGCGGCGGCCAGCGCGATGAACACGATGCCGATCGGACCGCCGAGATAGAGCCACGGCTCGCTCGGGAACGCGCCCGCCGGCCGGCCGCGTACCGCCAGGTCCACCGCGAGAGTGACGAGCAGCGCCGCCGTGCCGACGGTGAAGTTGACGAGCGTGGCGGTCATGGCGCTGCCCGCCGCCGCCCGGACCCGCCCGTTGACCGCCTGCTGCCAGGCGATGCCCACCCCGGCCGCCAGCGGCAGCAGGGCCAGCGCCAGCGCGTCCGGGTCACCGAGCCGGTCGCCCACCGCCAGCAGGACGGCGAGCACGGTGAGCACCGCGCCGATCAGCCGGTTCGGGGTGACCGGCTGCGGGCCGGTCGGACCGATGCCGGCCCGGTCGACGAACAGGCTGCTGCCGGACTGCCCGGCCACCACCGCGACGGTGAAGACCGCCACGCCGAGCGCGCCGATGGTCAGCCCCTGCGTCGCCACCAGGAACGCGCCGCACACACCGCCCAGGCACTGCCACGGCCGCAGCGTGCCCGCGCGCAGCGCGCCGCGCAGGGCGGACATTCCCCGCCGGCCACCGGGGGTGGCGGGGACCAGCACCAGCAGGATCAGCAGACCCACACCGAACGAGACCACCGCCGCGGCGATCCCGTCGGCCAGGCGTACGCCCAGCTCGCCGTTGATCCGGGACTGGACGGCGACCATCACGCCCGAGGCGGTGGCCAACCCGACACCGGCGACACGTCGCCCGGCCGACAGCGTCGGGGGTGCCGATGGTGCCGCCGTCCCGGCCCTGCTCACTCCTGCTCGGCCAGCGGGCGGCCGTCGAAGTCGACAGCCGAGTAGAGCGCGAGCTTCTCCAGGCGGTGGTACGAGTCGATCACCCGGATCGTGCCGCTCTTGGAGCGCATCACGATCGACTGGGTGTACGCCCCGCCGGAGCGGTACCGCACGCCGCGCAGCAGGTCACCGGAGGTGACACCGGTCGCCACGAAGAAGCAGTTGTCGCCGGTGACCAGGTCGTCGGTGAACAGCACCCGGTCCAGGTCGTGCCCGGCGTCCAGCGCCTTGCGGCGCTCGTCGTCGTCCTTCGGCCAGAGCTTGGCCTGCAACATGCCGCCCATGCACTTGAGCGCGCACGCGGCGGTGATGCCCTCCGGGGTGCCGCCGATGCCCATCAGCACGTCCACGTCCGACTCGCCGCGGGCCGCCGCGATGGCGCCCGCGATGTCTCCGTCGGAGATGAACCGGATCCCGGCACCGGTACGCCGGATCTGCTTGACCAGGTCGTCGTGGCGCGACCGGTCCAGCACGCACACGGTCACCTCGGCGGCGTCGGTGCCCTTGACCTTGGCGATCCGGTTGATGTTCTCGGCCACCCCGGCGTTGATGTCCACCACGTCGGCGTACATCGGGCCGACCGCCAGCTTCTCCATGTAGAAGACCGCGCTCGGGTCGAACATCGCGCCGCGCTCGGCCACCGCGAGCACCGCCAGCGCGTTCGGCATGCCCTTGCTCATCAGCGTGGTGCCGTCGATCGGGTCAACCGCCACGTCCACCTCGGGGCCGGTCCCGTCGCCGACCTCCTCGCCGTTGAACAGCATCGGGGCGTTGTCCTTCTCGCCCTCGCCGATCACCACGACGCCGCGCATCGGGATCGAGTTGATCAGCTTTCGCATGGCGTCGACAGCTGCGCCGTCGCCGCCCTCCTTGTCGCCCCGGCCGACCCAGCGGCCGGCGGCCATCGCCGCGGCCTCGGTGACCCGGACCAGATCGAGGGCGAGGTTGCGGTCGAGATCCTGGGGCGTCCGCGTCCTGGTGGTTGTCATGGCGGCCTCCTCGCGACGTTGCGGGGTGGGACCGGCGGCCACCGCCGCCGGTTTTGTCGCTGATCCTCACACGATCTCAGGTTCGCCGTCCCGGCGGGGCGGAGGAGGCCAGGATCACGTCACCCGGTGGGCTGCGACAATGGCCCTGTGGAAGCCGCACAGCCTGCCGACCGCACACCGACCGACGCCACCCCGCCGGAGGGCCAGCCGCCGGTCCGACCGGACGGCGGCCCGGCCCCGTCCGAGGGGCAGCCCGCGCTGGTCGAGCCGGCTGCCGCGGCCGGCGAGCCCGCGCCCGCCGAGCCCGCCCCGGCGGCGGGCAAGGCCCGGTCCGAGCGGTCGCCGAAGGACATGGCGCTGTCCCTGCTGATCCTGCTTGTCCCGATCGCGCTGCTGCTCGCCTTCTACCGGGGCTTCCTCGGCGGCGATTCGCCGGTGACAGTCGACCCGGCGCCCGCGCTGGAGCAGGCCCGCTCCGCGAACGTCTTCCCGGTCAGCGAGCCGACCGGGCTGGGCGACGACTGGCGTACGGTGAACGCCCGCTTCCGGACCGAGCCGGACGGTTCGACGCTGCGGATCGGGTACGTGACCCCGGAGGGCCGGGGCGCGCAGCTCGTGGAGAGCAACGTCCCGGCGGAGAAGCTCCTGCCGGCCGAGCTGACCGAGGGGCAGCCGCAGGGCGCTGCCGACCTGCCCGGCGGGCTGAGCTGGCAGCGTTACACCGCACGCGGCAACGAGCAGGCGCTCGTCCTGCTGGAGCCGAACCGCACGGTGATCGTGGTCGGTGACGCGGGCGAGACGGAGCTGCGCAAGCTCGCCACGTCGCTGCGCTGACGTCCTCCCTCCGGGTGAGGCGGGATTGCGGATCCCCGCTTCCGGGAACAGAAGGGACATCGAGCCCGGACGACCCACCTGGAGAGGTTGACGTGAAGATACGACGCTTCAGCGCCACCGCGTTCGCCGCGGCGCTGCTCATTCCCGGCCTGGCGGCCTGCAACGGCAACGGGACGACGTCCGACGCCTCCGCGACCCCGAGCGCCTCCGGCAGCGTCGCACCGAGCGCCACGGCGTCCAGCAGCGCGGCCAAGCAGGCCCTGCTCGACTCCACGAACGCGATCCGCGAGGGGAACTTCAAGTTCTCCATGACCGGCGCGGGCTCCACCGCCGAAGGGCAGGTGCACGAGCCGAGCCAGAGCGCCGACATGCGGATGACCATCGGCGACCCGTCGTCGGACCTGATGATGAAGCTGGACCTCATCCACGCGAAGCCGGACAGCTGGGTCAAGCTGGAACTCGGCGGCACCGCCGCCGCGCAGATCCCCGGCGTGAAGAACCTCAACACCGGCAAGTACCACCACCTCGACCAGAACCGGATCAAGGGCAACCGGGCGCTGGGCTTCGACTTCGAGAAGCTCGACCCGGCCGGCAGCGCCGTCCTCACCCAGGGCGTCACCGAGGTGCGGCAGACCGGCGAGGGCGCGTACGAGGGCACCGTCGACGTGTCGAAGGCCGCCCAGGCGGGTTCGCTCGACCCGGCCGTGATCACCGCGCTCGGGGCACAGGCCCAGTCGGTGCCGTTCACCGCCAAGGTCGACACGCAGGGCCGGCTCAGCGAGATGGTGCTCAAGATCCCGGCCGCCGGGCAGAGCGCCGCGCAGGACCTGAAGATCACCTACACCGACTACGGCAACGCGGCGCCGGCCCAGAAGCCCTCGGCCGACCAGGTCGTCGAGGCGCCCGCCGAGCTGTACAACCTGTTCAACTGACGTCTGCGGTGGGGTTCGGCTGGCGCGCCGAACCCCACCGTCAGTCCTCGGCGCGCTGGCGGGCGGCGTCGATGCGGGCGCGCGCGCCGTCCAGCCAGCGCTGGCACACCCCGGCGAGCTGCTCGCCGCGCTCCCAGAGGGCCAGCGACTCCTCCAGCGAGGTGCCGCCCGCCTCCAGCTTCTCCACCACCGAGGCCAGTTCGGCGCGGGCCTGCTCGTAGCTGAGCTGTTCGTCCTGCTTCGTCCCGGTCATCGTCTCTCTTCCCTCACCCGTCGACGGTCGCGGTCAGCTCGCCCTCGGCGAGGCGTACCCGGAGTGGATCGCCCTTGGCGACCTCGGAGGCCGCGCGGACGACGTGGCCGTCGGCGCGCTGCACGATCGCGTAGCCGCGCTCCAGCGTCGCCGCCGGGGACAGCGCGCGCAGCCGGGCCAGCGTGTGCCGCAGGTCGTCGGTGGCGCCCCGCAGCCGGTGCTCCAGGGACCGCCCGGCGCGGTCGCGCAGCGCGGACACGTCCACCGCGCGCTGCTCGACCATCACCTGCGGCCGGGCCAGCACCGGGCGGGAGCGCAGCAGGTCGATCCGGTGCTGCTCCCGGTCGACCAGGTGACGCACCGCCCGTTCCAGCCGGGACCGGGCCTGGCCGATCAGGCGGACCTCCTCGGTCAGGTCCGGCACGATGCGCTTCGCCGCGTCGGTCGGGGTGGAGGCGCGCACGTCGGCCACGTAGTCGAGCAGTGGCGCGTCCGTCTCGTGGCCGATCGCGCTGACCACCGGCGTGCGGCAGGCGAAGACCGCCCGGCACAGCGCCTCGTCGGAGAAGGGCAGCAGATCCTCGATGCCGCCGCCGCCGCGGGCGATGACGATCACGTCGACGGCCGGGTCGGCGTCGAGCACCTTCAGCGCGCCGACGATGTCGGGCACCGCGCTCGGCCCCTGCACCGCCACGTTGATCGTGCGGAAGTCGACGGCGGGCCAGCGGCGGCGGGCGTTCGTCAGCACGTCCCGCTCGGCCGCCGAGGCGCGGCCGGTGATCAGGCCGACCCGGCCCGGCAGGAACGGCAGCCGCCGTTTGCGGGACCGGTCGAACAGGCCCTCGGCGGCGAGCAGCTTCTTGAGCTTCTCCAGCCGGGCCAGCAGCTCACCGAGGCCGACCTGGCGGATCTCGTCGGCGCGCAGGCTGAGCGTGCCCCGCGCGGCGTAGAACTCCGGTTTGGCGTGCAGCACCACCCGGGCGCCCTCGCGCAGCTCCGGCGCACCCGCGTCCAGCACGTCCCGGTTTGTGGTGACGGTGAGGCTGAGATCGGCCGACGGGTCGCGCAGCGTGAGGAAGACGGTGCTCGCGCCCGGGCGACGGCTGATCTGCGCCACCTGGCCGTCGACCCACACCCAGCCCAGGCGGGCGATCCAGGCGCCGACCTTCTGGCTGACCACCCGGACCGGCCACGGCTCCTCAGCCGTGCTCCGTCCGTCCGGGCTGCTCCGCCCGTCCGGCGCCCCCCGGCCGTCCTCTCCCGCGCTCACCCGCCCACCCTACGGCCCGGGACCGACAGCGCCCGCGCGCGCCTCGCGGCCGCTGCCGTGCGGGAGGACGGCACGTACGATGGGCGGGTGACTGACGCTGAGACGACTCCCCGGACCGGCAAGCGCGTGCTCCTGGCCAACCCCCGCGGCTACTGCGCGGGCGTGGACCGGGCGGTGCAGACCGTCGAGGAGGCGCTGAAGCTCTACGGCGCGCCGATCTACGTGCGCAAGCAGATCGTGCACAACAAGCACGTGGTGCGCACGCTGGAGGCCCAGGGGGCGATCTTCGTGGAGGAGAACGAGGAGGTGCCGGAGGGCGCCACCGTCATCTTCTCCGCCCACGGCGTGGCCCCAGAGGTCTACGAGCAGGCCAAGCAGCGCTCGCTGCGGGCGATCGACGCCACCTGCCCGCTGGTCACGAAGGTGCACCACGAGGCCCGGCGGTTCGCCGCGCAGGACTACGACATCCTGCTCATCGGGCACGAGGGGCACGAGGAGGTCATCGGCACCGCCGGTGAGGCTCCCGCCCACATCCAGCTCGTCGACGGCCCGGACGGCGTCGACAAGGTCACCGTGCGCGACCCGGAGAAGGTGGTCTGGCTGTCCCAGACCACGCTGTCGGTGGACGAGACGCTGGAGACCGTGGCCCGGCTCAAGAAGCGGCTGCCGCTGCTCCAGTCACCGCCCAGCGACGACATCTGCTACGCCACCTCCAACCGCCAGCACGTGGTCAAGGAGATCGCCCCCGAGTGCGACGTGGTGATCGTGGTCGGCTCGCGCAACTCCTCGAACTCGGTCCGGCTGGTCGAGGTGGCGCTCGACGCCGGAGCCCGCGCCGGCTACCTGGTCGACTTCGCGCACGAGATCGAGGACGCCTGGCTGACCGGCGCGAGCACGGTGGGTGTGACCTCCGGCGCGAGCGTGCCCGACGAGCTGGTCCAGCAGGTGCTCGCGCACCTGGCCGAGCGCGGCTTCGGCGACGTCGAGGAGATCACCACCGCCGACGAGCGGCTGACGTTCTCGCTGCCGCAGGAGCTCAAGCGCGACATGAAGGCCGCCGCCGCGGCCCGCGGCTGACCGGGAACGGATCGACCGGCCGCCGCGTCCAACCGACCATGAAGACTCCTCGTACGGTGCTCGTCGCACTGCTCGCCGGCCTCGCGCTGACCGCCTGCGCCGCACCCGGCGACGGGTCCGCCGATTCCAGCCCGAGCCCGAGCCCGAGTACGACGGGAGCCGCCCCCGTGACCAGCCAGCCCGACCCCGGTACGAGCCCGAAGCGTCCCGGCCCCTCCTGGAAGGGCGGCCCGTCGACCCCGCCGGGGGTCGGCGGCACCGTCATCAGCGGCACCGTGCAGGCCGGCGTCGAGCCGAACTGCCTGCTGCTCGACGGCCACCTGCTCGTCGGCGGGCCGCGCGACGTGCTCAAGGCCGGTGCCAAGGTCGAGGTCACCGGCCGTCCCGAGCCCGGCATGATGACCACCTGCCAGCAGGGCACCCCGTTCGTGGTCGAGTCCGCCCGCCGCGCCTGACCTCGCTACTGAAGTCCCGGCCGGCAGGCCGCCAGAGCGTCGAACCATCTGTTGTCAGACTGGGCGGCTCTGCGTCACCTGCCGGGCGTCGTCCAGCCCTGGACGTCTCCACAGCGTCAGAACGGCAATCGTGAGAAGCACAGCGCCGATCCATGCACCGAGCCGCAGAAACACGAATCCAAATCCAAGCCAGACCGGGATCGGCTCCGCCGGCGCGCTGAGGGCCTGGCCAAGGGCCAATGCGCTCACGGCCGCGGCCGGTAGCAACGCGACGCTGCCGGTGATGAAAAGCACCACGACCGGCTGGCTTTCAGCGGCCGGCCGACGCCGCATGTGATGTGCGATGCCGGCGATCATCCACCAGCCCGCAATCGCCCCCAACGCCGCACCGGCCAGGGCCGCGGGCGACGCCAGCGCGGGGGCGGTGCGAGTTACCGAGGCTTGAACGCCCACGCGATCAGCGTCGACGACGCCCTGTGAGCCCATTTCGATCCGCCAACCATCGCGATACGCCACGAAGGTCGGGCAGCATGTCTCGTCCAGGACGGGCCCGACGTCCCATCCCGCCTGCCGCAGCGGATCGCGGGCGTCGTTGACGGCAGAGACTGCGGCGGACCGGTCCGGCCAGGTGCTCAACCAGCTCACTGAGCCGGGACGGTAGCCGTCGGTCCCGAGTAGTAGATCTTTCCAACCTCGCTCGGCGTCCGGAGCGAAGACCGCCTCGAGCCGATGAGGTCCCTCGGAGTTTGCCGGCAGAGCCGGTGCGATCATCCTTTGCGCTTCCCCGTCGGTCGGCAGCGCAGGCGCGGTCTGCCAGGTCAAGAAAGACAGGAAGGAAGCCGCGGCGACGGCGCAGAGCAAGGCCGCCACGAATGCCGCCGAAAGCTCCCACCTTCCCCGAACAGCCAGCTTCTCACGGGCCGTGCCGATCAACGCCGCGACCACCCGTCGTGGCCGAGCTGATGGCGATCGGGTCATGATTTCCCCTTAAGCGGTGCTGCGGACGCGGTCAGGGCGGTGCTCACCTTAACACCCTGAGCCCATTGAAATGCGGTTGAGAATTAATGGAGATGAAATGAATTGGTGCGGGCGCTTGACGCCCGCACCAATTCATTTCACGCTTTGGTTCGCTTAGTAGATCCAGACACCGTTGTAGATGCGGATCCAGCTTCCCTTACCGTAGAACCATCCACGGTAGAAGATGCGATGGGTGGTCGACCTGAAGCAGTCGGTGTCGCGCCAGCCGAAGTAGGAATTCGAGCTCTTTCCGCTGGGAAGGTTGCCGTACGGCCCGGTCACCGAGCATGAGGTGTGGCTCGACGAATCGCGGCTCAGGTTGAGCGTCTTTCCGCTCCGGTTGTGCACGACCCCACAGAACACGTTGCACGAAGTGCCGTTGGTGCAGTCCGGTGGCGGTGCGAGGGTTCTGAACGCGCCACCGCCCTCCTCGCAGTCCAGCGATGGGATGGCCAGCTTCGCCTCGGCCACGTCGAGGTCGAGCCCTGCGGCGTCGATCTCTTCCTGAGTCGTGCCGAGCTCGACGATGATGATGGTTTCCTCTGGCTCGTCAGCCCATGCTGCGCCGCTGTTCGGAAGAGTCAGGCCGCCAATTGAAATGGCCAGCGCACCCAATGTCGCCAACAATGCGCGACGGATTCCCCGCATGTGCACCTCGTTATCTGGAAGGGGTGTTGCGGACACCATACATAGACATCGAAGTATCGGCAAGTATCTAAGGTTGGCCCGGCTGAACTGCCTTAATGTCCGTTATGTCAAAGGGGGCATCGCGCATTTCGGCAGTCTGAGAGAATACGGTCTGTCCCGACTCGGACGGGCAGGCGGAGCTGCCGCATGCGCTTTGACGAGCCGCGCTGTGGCTCAGAATTCGTGGTGGCGAAGTTCGGGTGCCTGCGGCTGCCTCGGCGCCAGCTCGACCTGCGCCGGCGCGGCCAGCTCGTCGTCGGAGACACCCAGCTCGGCCAGCTTGCGGGCGCTGACGAGCACTCGCGCCTCCAGCGACCCCACCGCCCGGTTGTACGCCGTCACCGCCCCGCTCAGCGAACTGCCGAGCTTGCCCACGTGATCGCCCAGAGTGGACAGCCGCCCGTACAGCTCGCGGGCCAGCGAATGGACGGTCGCGGCGTTACGCGCCAGCGCCTCCTGCCGCCACGAGTAGGCCACCGTGCGCAGCAGCGCCACCAGCGTGGCCGGCGTGGCGAGCACCACGTTGCGGGCGAACGCGTGCTCCAGCAGGGACGGGTCGCGTTGCAGCGCCACGTCGAGGAACGGGTCCGCCGGCACGAACAACACCACGAACTCGGGCGTCTGGTCGAACGCCGACCAGTAGGACTTGGCCGCCAGGCCGTCCACGTGCGCGCGCAGGTGCCGGGCGTGCGCGTCCAGGTGGGTGTCGCGCCCCCGCTCGTCGCGCGCCTCCATCGCGGTCAGGTACGCGTCGAACGGCGCCTTCGCGTCCACCACCACCGTCCGGCCGCCGTGCAGGCGCACCACCAGGTCGGGGCGTACCCCCTGGTGGTCGGTCGCGG
Source organism: Micromonospora sp. SYSU B005 (assembly GCF_055362685.1). Classification (NCBI taxonomy): domain Bacteria; kingdom Bacillati; phylum Actinomycetota; class Actinomycetes; order Micromonosporales; family Micromonosporaceae; genus Micromonospora; species Micromonospora sp. SYSU B005. Next base: position 243,510 of record NZ_JAXCFU010000009.1, read on the forward strand.
CGGTGACCTGCTCGCTGAAGTCGCAGTGTTCGAGCATGCCGGCGGCCTCGACGATCCGGCGGAGCTGGTGCTCGCCCCAGCGGCCGCGTACCTGCGGCGCGCGCAGCGCGGCGACCAGCTGCTTGGTCTCGGTGCGCAGCTCGCCGGAGACGGCGCTCATGGACCGCACCTGCTCGCGCAGCTCGGCGTACGCGTCCACCCGGTCCCGCTCCAGCTCCGCCACCCGCTGCTCGTAGCGGCGCAGGGTGTCGTGCAGCGGCGCCACCGCGCGGGCGACCGCCTCCTGGGACTGCGCCGTCGCCTCGTAGCTGAGCGCCCGCATCGACTGCTCCAGCCGGCCCTCACCGGCCTGGGTGGCGGCGAGCGTCGCCTCCAGGCGGGCGATGTCGGCCGCCGCGCGCGCCCGCGCGGCCAGCCAGCCCACCGCGCCGCCCGCGGCGAGGCAGAGCACCACCACGGCCAGCGTCGCAAAGCTCATGGCCAAGAGCTTGCCAAACGGGTACGACGAGCGCCCGGTGGGTACGTTCGAGTCATGGAGTTCGCGTTGTGGCTGGTCCTGATCCTGCTGCTCGGAGGTGCGTTCGTGTTCTGGCGGAGGGGCAGCAGATCGCGCCGGTCGAACGAGCTGGCCGACGCCCGCGCCGAGGCGCAGCGCTGGTGGGAGCGGCTCGGCGGCCAGCTGATGAACCTGCACGGCGACGCCCCGGCGGTCCGGCAGGCGCTCGCCGACGCCGGTGAGCGCTACAACGCGGCCGGTTCGCAGCTCGAGCAGGCCACCACGCCGCGCCAGTTCGGGCTGGCCCGGGAGACCGCGCTGGAAGGGCTGGCGTACATCCGGGCGGCGCGGACCGCGATGGGCATCGACCCGGGCCCCGAGCTGCCGCCGCTCGCCGCCGCCCAGGGTACCGGCGCGCTGACCAAGGAGCGCCAGGTCGACGTGCAGGGGCAGACGTTCCGGGCCGGCCCGCAGCCGGGGAACGCGACGCCCTACTACTACCCGGGTGGCCGGTTCCAGGGGCGGCCGGTGCCGGCCGGCTGGTACTCCACGCCCTGGTGGAAGACCGCGCTCGGCGCGGGCGTCGGTGTGGTCGGCGGCCTCCTGATCGCGGACGCGCTGTTCTCGCCCGCGTTCGCCGACCCCGGGTACGACGCCGGTTACCAGGAGGGCTTCGGCGACGGCCAGGACTTCGGCGACCAGGGCGACATGGGTGGCGGCGACGCGGGCGGCGGTGGTGACTACGCCGGTGGCGACTTCGGCGGCGGCGGGGACTACGGCGGCGGTGACTTCGGTGGCGGTGACTTCGGTGGTGACTTCGGCGGCGGCGACTTCTAGCCGACGCCGCCCCGCGCGGCGGGCGCTGCTCGCGACGCGCCGCGCGCAGGCGTTAAGAAGGGCCCCCTCTTATGCACGAGGCGTTAAGAGGGGGCCCTTCCTTACACGTCAGCCGGTGTTGCGCATGCCGGCGGCGATGCCGTTGACGGTGGTCAGCAGCGCCCGCTCCAGCGCCGTACCGTCGTTCGGGGCCCGCCGCCCACCCGGCGCGGTCGCCACCGCTCGCCCGGCGGCGCCGGATTCGCGGTACTGCCGCAGCAACGCCACCTGGAGGTGGTGCAGCGGCTCCAGGTAGGTGTCCCGCACGGCGAGCGTGCGCTGGAGCACCGGCGAGTTGTCCAGCAGCGCCGGTGCGGCGGTGACCGCGAGCACCTCCTGCTTGGTCAGCTCGTACTCCTGCTCGATCTTGTCGAAGATCGGGTGCAGCTTCTTCGGCACCAGCGTCTCGACGTACCGCCGGGCGATCGTCAGGTCGGTCTTGGTCAGCATCATCTCGACGTTCGACAGGAACGTGCGGAAGAAGTGCCAGTTCCGGTTCATCTCGGCGAGCACGTCGGCCAGCCCGGCCGCCCGCGCGGCGGCCAATCCGGAGCCCACACCGAACCAGCCCGGCACGATCTGCCGGGTCTGCGTCCAGCCGAACACCCACGGGATGGCCCGCAGGCCGGACAGGCCGGCGCCGGTGTTCGGGCGCTTCGCCGGCCGGGAACCGATGTTCAGCGCGCCGAGCAGCTCGGTCGGTGTGGAGGCCCAGAAGTACGCGGGCAGGTCCGGGTCCTCGACCAGCGACCGGTACGACCGGAACGCGGACTCCGACACCACGTCCATCGCCGCGTCCCAGCGCTCCAGCATCTCGGCCGGCTGCCGGGGCGCGGTGTGCAGCAGCGTGGCCTGGAGCACCGCCGCCACTGTCAGTTCCAGGTTCTCCCGGGCCAGCGCCGGCAGCGTGTACTTGTCGGAGATGACCTCGCCCTGCTCGGTCACCTTGATCGCGCCGTCCAGCGTGCCGTACGGCTGGGCCAGGATCGCGTCGTGCGTGGGGCCGCCCCCACGGCCGACGGTGCCGCCCCGGCCGTGGAACAACCGCAGGTGTACGCCGTGCCGCGCGGCCACGTCCCGCAGCGCGCGCTGCGCCCGGTGGATGGACCACTGGCTGGTGGTGATGCCCGCCTCCTTGTTGGAGTCGGAGTAGCCGAGCATCACCTCCTGCACGTCGCCCCGGGCCGCCACGAGCGCCCGGTACGCGGGCAGCGACAGCAGCTCGTCCAGCAGCTCACCGCCGGCGTTCAGTTCGGCCGGGGTCTCCAGCAGCGGCACGATGCCGATGCGGGCCCGCCCGGAGTGCACGTCCACCAGGCCGGCCTCGCGGGCCAGCACCACGGCGGCGAGCACGTCGTCCACGCCGAGCGTCATCGAGATGATGTACGACTCGATCACTTCGGGGCCGAACCGGTCCTGCGCCTCGCGGATCGCCGCGAACACGTCGAACGTCTTGCGGGCCGACTCGGTGAGCGGGCTGTCCTGGGTGGAGAGCGGCCGGCGGCCGGTCAGCTCGTCGGCGAGCAGCTTGGTGCGTTCCAGCCGGGACAGCGCCGGGTAGTCGGACACCTCGCCGACCGCCTCGTAGAGCTGGGCCAGCACCTCGTGGTGCTTCTCCGCGTGCTCCCGGATGTCCATGGTGGCCAGGTGCAGGCCGAACGCGGACACCGTACGGATGGTCGAGGCCAGCCGCCCGACGGCGGTGAGCTGGCCGGAGTTGCGGGCCAGCGACGCGCGCAGCAGTTCCAGGTCGGCGATCAGCTCGGACGAGCCCCGGTAGTCGCGCCCCGGCACGTGCGGGGTGTCGGCGCGCAGCCGCTCCCGGGTGTTGGCGAGCTTCGCCTTCACGCACCGCGCCTTGAGCCGGTACGGCTCCTCCGCGTTGACCCGGCGGAACCGGGGCGCCACCTCTGGTAGCGCGTCCAGGTCCTTGGCCAGGCTGGCGGACAGGTCGAGCGACACCGCACGCAGCCGCCGGGACACGCTGACCTCGGTGATCAGCTCGTCCATCGCCTTCTCGGTGGCGGCGATGCCGTGCTCGTGCTGGATGCGCAGCACCTCGCGGGTGACCACCGGGGTGACGAACGGGTTGCCGTCGCGGTCGCCGCCGATCCAGGTGCCGAAGCTCAGCGGGCGGGACGTCGGTGACGTCTCCACGCCGAGCGTGCGCAGCGTGTCGGCGAGGTCGTCGAGGACCTGCGGCGCGGCCTCGGCGTACAGGTCGCGCAGGTAGTAGATCGCGTTGCGCGCCTCGTCGGTCGGATCCGGCCGGTCCAGCCGCAGCTCGTCGGTCTGCCACATGAGATCGAGCAGTTCGGCCAGGCGGCGGTTCGCCGGGCCCTCGTCGCTGGCGCCGTAGAGGATCGCGTTCGCGGTCTCGGTGTCCAGCTCGTCGGCCACCGCGCGCAGCTTGGACAGGATGGACCGGCGGGCCGCCTCGGTCGGGTGGGCGGTGAAGACCGGGCGTACGGCCAGCCGGCGGGCCGCGGCGGCGATCTCCTCGGCCGGTACGCCCCGCTCGGCGATCATCTTGGCCGCCTGGTCCAGCCAGCCGCCGTGGGTCGCGCGGCGGCGGCGCAGGTCCCGGGCGCGGTGCACCTGCTCGGTGATGTTCGCCAGGTGGAAGTAGGTGGAGAAGGCGCGGGCCAGCTTCGTGCCGGTGGTGACGTCGAGCCCGGCGAGGCGCTGGGCGGCGGCCGGCGCGTCGGAGCGGACCTGGGCGCGGATCTCCTCGACCAGGTCGAGCAGCGGGCGGCCCTCCTGCCGGGCGAGGGTCTGCCCGAGCAGCGTGCCGAGGCGGCGGATGTCGGCCCGGAGAGCGGCGTCGGGGCCGTCGTGGTCGTGCTGGTCGGTCACGGTTGCGCTCCTTACGCGAGGACGAAGGACAGCGCTGTCCGACTCCTCTGGATGGTATCCGCGCGGCCCCGGCGGACAGGAGGGGGACGGCGTGATGATCTGCACTCTGGGACGGCCCGCCGGTCAGCCCCGCTCGACGGCGTGCCGTCCCGGCGCAGGTCGCCGGCGGGCGCGGAACATCGTCGCGGTGAGCAGACCGGCCAGGCCGGCGGCCACCCAGATCAGCAGCCCGGCCAGTGCCCAGCCGCCGCCACGCCAGTCGAAGTAGATCGCCGACTTGAACAGGTCGGTGGCGAGGCCTGGCACGTTCCAGCGGTGCATCCCGCGCAGGAACGGCGGCAGGAACTCGGGCGCGTAGATGCCGCCGGAGCCGGGGTTGCCGAGCACCACGAGCAGCAGGATCACGATGCCGGTGCCGAGCAGCCCGAGCCAGCCCTGGACGGCGGCGGCGACCATCCCGGCCGCGAACGCGGCGAGCGCGCCGACCGCCGCCACCGTCGCCACCTGATCGGGGAACACGCCGAGCACCGGCCCGACGAGGATCGCCCCGATGACGCCGAGCAGGATCGCGTGCACCGCGAGCGTGGCGATCCGCAGCCCGGCCCGGCGCAGGTCGCGCGGGCTGGTCCCGAGTGAGATGCCGAGCGCCGTGGACGCCAGGTAGCCGCCGAGCACCACGCCGACGGCCAGGTAGAACGGGACCAGGCCGCGCGGGTCGTCGGCGGAGACCGGCACGTCGTCGGTGACCTCCAGTGGCACCCCGGCCTGCCGGGCCGCCTCGGTGAACACGTCGGTGACGAGTTCGGTGGCGGCGGGCGCGCCCGCGCTGGCGGTGGCGAGCGTCAGGCCGCCGCCCGGGGCGGAGCTGAGCACCGCGTACACCGATCTGTCGGTGAGGCCGTCCTGGGCGGCGCCGCGGCTGTCGTACCCGACGGGTTTGATCGTGTCGGTGCGGGCGCGGACGGCGGACATCACGGCCTGGGCCTGCTGGTCGCTCGTGACCACGGCGACCGGCACGTCACGCGGGTCCGGCTTGTGCAGCGCGCCGACGTAGGCGGCGATGAACGCGCTCGCCAGCGCCAGGGTGCCGAGGATCAGCGCCGCCGTGCGGGGCAGCCAGTCCCGGGTACGCAGCTCCGGCTCGTCGTCCACGGCCACAGCCTATTGCGGGCATATGCCCGGCTCATGGGGTTTCGCCTGGTGAAAACCGGTGGCCCGGGCCGGTAGCGTCGGACCATGCAGGCACCCGTCTATCCCGCCAAACCGCAGCCCGGCGACCGGGTCGCGGTCGTGTCACCCTCCGCCGGCCTGCCGGGTCTCTTCCCCCATGTGTACGAGCTGGGCCTGCGCCGGCTCCGCGACGAGATGGGTCTGGAACCGGTGGAGTACCCGACCACCCGCGTCATGGGCGCCGACCCGCGTGACCGGGCGCGTGACCTGACCGCCGCGTTCGCCGACCCGACGATCACCGCCGTGCTGGCGACGGTCGGCGGGGACGACCTGATCACCGTCACCCCGTACCTGGACGACGAGGTGTTGCGGGCGAACCCGAAGCCGTACTTCGGCTACTCGGACAACACCAACGTGCTCAACCACCTGTACCGGCTGGGTGTCGTCGGCTACCACGGCGGCTCCGTGCTGGTGCACCTCGGGCGCTCCGGAAAGCCGCACCCGCTCACGCTCGACTCGCTGCGCGCCGCGCTGTTCACCACCGGCTGGTACGAGCTGACCGCCGCGACTGAGTGGGGCGACGAGCCGCGCGACTGGCGCGACCCGGCCACGCTGGCCGAGGAACCGCCGATGTACCCGTCCGAGGGCTGGCGCTGGCACGGCCCGGCCCGGGTGGTGCAGGGCCGGACGTGGGGCGGCAATCTGGAGATCCTGCACTGGCTGATGGCGACCGACCGCGTTCCGCGCGCGGCCGACCTGGCCGGCTCGGTACTGGTGCTGGAGACGTCGGAGGAGATGCCGCCCGCGCAGGAGGTATTCCGGATCGTGCGCAACATGGGCGAGCGGGGTCTGCTCGCCGCCGTCCCGGCGATCGTGGTGGGCCGCCCCAAGGCGTGGGACTTCGACCGGCCGCACACGGTCGCGCAGCGGCTGGCCTGGGCCGCCGACCAGCGGGCGGCGATCCTGTCGGCACTCGCCCCCTACGCCGGCGACCCGGTGGTGGTCTTCGACGTCGACCTGGGCCACACCGACCCGCAGGTGATCATCCCGTACGGCGGCGAGATCCGGGTGGACGCGGTGGAGCGCCGCATCGCCGTGCGCTACTGACCCGCCTTCACCCGCCGCCTCACCCCTCGGTTGGCGGCGTGGGCGACGCAGGCAAGATCCACTCCGTTTCGCCGAGGTGGCGGCATTGGAGGGCGTTGAACCCCGCCATTTCGGGGAAGTGGAGTGGATCTTGCATGCGAGGATCAGACGATCGCGAAGGCGCGGACCGGGAACGTGCCCATCCCGGCCACCCGCGGCGGTGCGGCGGTGAACCGGAAGCCGGTCGGAGGCAGGGCGTCCAGGCCGGTCAGGTGCTCCACGATCGGGATGCCGGCGGCCAGCAGACCGGTGTGCGCCGGGCGCTGACCCGCTGCCGCCGGAGTCATGTCGTCGATGTTGATCGAGTCGATGCCGACGAGCGCCGCGCCCGCCTCGGCCAGCCACTGCGCGCCGTCACCGGTCAGGTAGGGCGCCTCCGGAGCGGCGTACGCGTCGGTGCCGAAGTGCGCGTCCCAGCCGGTGTGCAGCAGCACCGCGCACCCGGCCACGTCGTACGGGGCGAGCATCAGCCGGTCCACCGCCCGCGTACCGGCCGGCACGCGTACCACCAGGCCGGGCAGGTCGGCGAGGCGGTCCAGCGGCATTCCGGTCAGGTCCGGGCCGTCGGCGAAGCGGTGCGACGGCGTGTCCACGTACGTGCCGGTGTTGGCGATCATGTCGATCCGCGCGACGTGGAACTCGACACCGGGCGCGTACCGGCCACGGGACTCCTCCCGGGTCAGCCAGTCGGTGACCTTCGGGGCGGGCCAGCCGGGCAGCGTGACCATGCCGTCGGTGACCACGTGACTCAGTTCGACGAGCTTCCGCCCGCCGCCGGCCGGTGCGGCCACCCCACGCCCGCCCTTGTGCGGCTCCTCGACGACGGTCCGGTTGACGATCCGTACCTCGCCGACCATGAGCAGCCCCAGGTGCCGGACCAGCAGCGCGGCCACCTCGTCGTCGGTGACGTCCGGGTGCGGCACGTCCAGCCGGAACCCGTCGGTGCGCAGACCACCGCCGTTGGAGAAAAGCACCTCGGCGTCGAAGACCGTCCGATACTCGACCATCCGCCCACCGCACCACGCCCGGTCGCCGCCGGTCAAGATCGAAGATCGGGCGGACCCGGATCGTCGGTGGAGAGGGATAGGCTCGAACGGTGCACCCCCCGTCCGGCTGGACGCGGGGTCGTCGTCGTGTGTCGATCCGCTGGAAGTGATCACTGATGCTCACCGGACTCTTCTCCGCCGCCCTGGCCGACCCGGGGCTGGCCCGGGCGCGTGACCTGGCGCGCTCCGGTGCCGCGCAGGTCGACGGGCTCGACCTCACCGCCCCGGCCGCGCTGCGCCCGTTCGCTGTGGCAGCGGTCGCCGCCGACGAGCCGGCCGGCGGCGCGGGCCGCCCCGTACTCGCGGTCACCGCCACCACCCGCGAGGCCGACGACCTGGCCTCCGCGCTGGGCAGCCTGCTGCCGCCGGAGCAGGTGGCGGTCTTCCCGTCCTGGGAGACGCTGCCGCACGAGCGCCTGTCGCCCCGATCCGACACGGTCGGGCGGCGCCTCGCCGTGCTGCGCCGCCTCGCCCACCCGGACGCCGCCGACGCGCACGGCCGCACCGGGCCGCTGCGGGTCGTCGTCGCGCCGGTCCGGTCACTGCTCCAGCCGCAGCTCAAGGGCCTCGGCGACCTGGAGCCCGTCCAGCTCGCCGCCGGGGACGAGGCCGACCTGGAGGAGGTGGCCCGCCGGCTCACCGACATGGCGTACGCCCGGGTCGACCTGGTCACCAAGCGCGGCGAGTTCGCCGTCCGCGGCGGCATCCTGGACGTCTTCCCGCCCACCGACGAGCACCCGTCCCGGGTCGAGTTCTGGGGCGACGAGGTGGAGGAGATCCGCACCTTCGCGGTCGCCGACCAGCGCACCATCGAGGGCGTCGCGCAGCTCTGGGCGCCGCCGTGCCGGGAGCTGCTGCTGACCCCGGCGGTGCGGGAGCGGGCCGCCGCGCTCGCCGCCGAGCACCCCGAGCTGGCCGAGATCCTGGACAAGCTGGCCGAGGGCATCCCGGTCGAGGGCATGGAGTCGCTCGCTCCCGCGCTGATCGGCGCCGACGCGCTGGAACTGCTCGTCGACTGCATGCCGGCCGGCACCCACGTACTCCTCTGCGACCCCGAGCGCATCCGCACCCGCGCGCACGACCTGGTCCGTACCTCGGAGGAGTTCCTCCAGGCCAGCTGGGCCGCGGCCGCCGTCGGCGGCCAGGCCCCGGTCGACCTCGGCGCCGCCGCCTTCAAGACCCTGGCCGAGGTACGCACGGCAGCCCGCGCCCTGCGCCAGCCCTGGTGGACGCTCGCGCCGTTCGGCCTGGTCGAGGCGGACGCGGCACCGGCCCGGCAGCCCTGGGAGGACGAGCCCGCCGAGGTCGACGTCACCCCCGACGACGCCATCGCGGTGAGCCTGGCCGCCCAGCCGGCGCCGCTCTACCACGGCGAGACCGCCCGGGTGGTCGACGACCTGTTGCGCTGGGCCGGCGAGGGCTGGTCGATCGCGCTCGTCTTCGAGGGGCACGGCCCCGCCCAGCGGGCCGTCGAGGTGCTCCGCGACGCCGGTCTCGGCGCCCGGCTCACCGAGGAGGTGCCCGCCGCGCCCGCGCCGGGCGAGCTGCTCGTGTCGTGCGGCTGCCTGACCGCCGGGTTCGTCGACGAGGCGTCGAAGTTCGTCCTGCTCACCGGCAACGACGTCACCGGCGGCCGGGGCACCTCCACCCGCGACATGCGGAAGATGCCCAGCCGGCGGCGTAACACCATCGACCCGCTGGAGCTGAAGGCCGGCGACTACGTCGTGCACGAGCAGCACGGCATCGGCCGGTACGTCGAGCTGGTGCAGCGCACGGTGAACGGCGCCAGCCGCGAATACCTGGTCATCGAGTACGCGCCGAGCAAGCGTGGCCAGCCCGGCGACCGCCTCTTCGTCCCCACCGACCAGCTCGACCAGCTCTCCCGCTACGTCGGCGGCGAGCAGCCCACGCTGCACAAGATGGGCGGCTCGGACTGGCAGAAGTCCAAGGCCCGGGCCCGCAAGGCGGTCCGCGAGATCGCCGCGCAGCTCATCCAGCTCTACGCGGCGCGCAAGGCGTCGAAGGGGCACAACTTCGGCCCCGACACCCCGTGGCAGCGCGAGCTGGAGGACGCGTTCCCCTGGCAGGAGACGCCCGACCAGCTGGCCGCCATCGAGGAGGTCAAGCGGGACATGGAACAGACCGTCCCGATGGACCGGCTGATCTGCGGCGACGTCGGCTACGGCAAGACCGAGATCGCGGTACGGGCGGCGTTCAAGGCGGTGCAGGACGGCAAGCAGGTGGCCGTGCTGGTGCCGACCACGCTGCTGGTGCAGCAGCACTACAACACGTTCGCCGAGCGGATGAGCCAGTTCCCGGTGTCGATCCGGCAGCTGTCCCGGTTCCAGACGCCGAAGGAGACCGAGCAGACGCTGGAGATGGTCGCCGCCGGCACCGTCGACATCGTCATCGGCACCCACCGGCTGCTCCAGGCATCCACCCGGTTCAAGCAGCTCGGGCTGGTCATCATCGACGAGGAGCAGCGGTTCGGCGTCGAGCACAAGGAGCACCTGAAGACGCTGCGCGCATCCGTCGACGTGCTCGCCATGTCGGCCACCCCGATCCCGCGGACGCTGGAGATGGCGATCACCGGCATCCGGGAGATGTCCACCATCGCCACCCCGCCGGAGGAGCGGCACCCGGTGCTCACGTTCGTCGGGGCGTACGACGACCGGCAGGTGGCCGCCTCCATCCACCGTGAGCTGCTGCGCGACGGTCAGGTCTTCTACCTGCACAACCGGGTCGAGTCGATCGAGAAGACGGCACGCAAGCTCCGGGAGTTGGTGCCGGAGGCACGGGTCGCGGTGGCGCACGGCCAGATGGGCGAGGAGGCGCTGGAGAAGGTGATGGTCGGCTTCTGGGAGAAGGAGTTCGACGTCCTGGTCTGCACCACGATCGTCGAGTCCGGCATCGACATCCCGAACGCCAACACGCTCATCGTCGAGCGGGCCGACCTGCTCGGCCTGGCCCAGCTGCACCAGATCCGCGGCCGGGTCGGCCGGGGCCGGGAGCGGGCGTACGCGTACTTCCTCTACCCGCCGGAGAAGCCGCTCACCGAGAACGCGCACGAGCGGCTGGCGACCATCGCCCAGCACACCGAACTCGGCGCCGGCATGTACGTGGCGATGAAGGACCTGGAGATCCGCGGTGCCGGCAACCTGCTCGGCGGCGAGCAGTCCGGCCACATCGAGGGCGTCGGCTTCGACCTGTACGTGCGGATGGTCGGCGAGGCGGTGTCCGCCTTCAAGGGCGAGAGCATCGAGGAGGAGACGGAGGTCAAGGTCGACCTGCCGATCGACGCGCACCTGCCGCACGACTACGTGGCGGTGGAGCGGCTGCGCCTGGAGATGTACCGCAAGCTCGCCGAGGCCCGCGACTCCGAACGTCTGCGCGAGGTGGTCGCCGAGATGACCGACCGGTACGGCGAGCCGCCCGCGCCGGTGCAGAACCTGGTCGCGGTGGCGCGGTTCCGGCTGCTGGCCCGCCGCTACGGGCTGACCGACGTGTCGATGCAGGGCAAGCACATCCGGTTCGGCCCGCTGCCGTTGCCCGACTCGAAGCAGATGCGGCTCAAGCGTTACCACCCGGACTCGGTCTACAAGCAGGCGCTCGACCAGGTCAGCGTGCCCCGGCCGAGCACCCGGCGGATCGGCGGCGAGCCGTTGCGCGACCAGGCGCTGCTGGAGTGGTGCGGTCAGCTCCTGGCCGACGTCCTCGGCAAGCCCGAGGAGTTCGCCGGTGTCGCCCGGTCCGGGGCGGGTGCGCGATGAGGTGGGCGGAGTCACAGGCCGGTACTCGGCGTGAGAGAGTGACCCTCATGCGTGCTCGCCGTTCCCTCGTCGCTGTCAGCGTCGCGGCCCTCGCCGCGTTCTCCCTCGCCGCCTGTGGCCGATCCGCCCCGGACGTCGCCGCGTACGTCGGCGACACCCGCTACTCCGTCGACCGGGTCGACGCGATCTACGAGGACGCGCAGCGGCAGTACGCGGACGCCGTCCGTAGCCAGGCCCCGCAGACGCCGTCGCCGGCGGAGCTGCGGTCCTCGGTGACCCGGCAGGACGTGCTGAACCTGCTGGTCGCGATCGACCTGGGCAAGCGTGTGGCGGCCGAGAAGGGCCTCCAGGTCACCGACCAGATCTCCCCGGAGCAGATCCAGCAGGCGCTCCGCATGCCGGCGACCACCGAGTACACGAAGCTGTGGGGCGAGTGGGTCGACCTCTCCGGCACGCTCCAGCAGAGCCTGCCCCCGGCCGACCTCAGCGACGAGTCCCTGATGGCCGTCTACCACGCCCTTGAGAAGACCGGGGCGATCCAGCCGGGCCTGAGCGTCGACCAGGTCCGGCAGGCGTTCGGCGAGGCCGGCTTCGTCCGCACCGCCACCGCGCTCAGCAGCGCGCTGCAGGAGCAGGCCGACAAGTCGGATGTCCGCGTCAACCCCCGGTTCGGCGTGACCGGTGTGCCGTCGCTCGTGAACACCGGCCAGTCGTTCGTCTTCTACTCCCTGCCGTACGTCGGCAAGGACGGCCCGGTCACCGACATCTCCACGCCCGAGGCGCCGGCCTCCGGCTCCCCGGCCCCCGGAGCCGCATGACCGCGCGGATCGTCCTGCTCGTCACCTCACCACGGCTGCCCGCCGGCCTGCTGACCTCGGCCGCCTGGGACGCCGTACGCTCCGCGCCGGTCCTCGCCGGTGCGGAGAGCGAGCTGACCCGGGCGGTCCGTACGGCCGGCGCCGAGGTGAGCGTGGTGACCGAGGGCGCGACCCAGTCGCTGCTCGACGCGGCCGCCGCGCACGGCGGGGCGGTGTGGCTGGCCGGCCCGGCCGGCGACGAGGCGCTGGCCCGTGAGCTGGGGCTGCGGCTTGCCCGCGAGCCCGGGCTGGCCGAGCTGGAGCTGATGTACGGCTCGTGGGATCCACCAGGCGCCCGGCTGCTCGACGCGGTCGAGGTGATGGACCGGCTGGCCTCCCCTGGTGGCGACCCGTGGAAGCGGGCGCAGACCCACCGCAGCCTGGCCGGTTTCCTGCTGGAGGAGTGCTACGAGGCGTACGACGCGATCAGCGCCGACGACACCGACGCGCTCCGCGAGGAACTGGGCGACGTGCTGCTTCAGGTGCTGCTGCACGCCCGGCTGGCGGAGAACCTGCCGGAGGGCGAGAGCTGGACCGTCGACGACGTCGCGGGCACCCTGGTCGACAAGATGGTGCGACGCAACCCGCACGTGTTCTCCGGTGAGCCGGCCGGTTCGATCGAGGAGATCGAGGCGAACTGGGAGCGGATCAAGCGGGCCGAGAAGACCCGTGAGTCGGTGCTCGACGGCATCGCGCTGAGCCAGCCCGCGCTGTCGCTGGCCGCGAAGATCCTGGACCGGGCCGGCCGGGTCGGCCTCGCCGTACCGCCCCCGCTGGCCGAGTCGCAGGTGGACCCGGAGGCCCGGCTCGGCGCGAGCCTGCTGGCCACAGTCGCCGCGGCCCGTCAGGCCGGTATCGACCCCGAGGCCGCCCTGCGGCGGGCCACCTTGGCGTACGCCGAAGCAGTCAGAGCCGCCGAACGCCCCACCCCCACCAACCCCGCCTGACGCCCCCTCCCCCCTCCCCTCTCACGGCGATCTTGCACTTTCGGCCCAGGCTGTGCCGTAAATGCCCCATCTGCCCGGGCGCAAAGTGCAAGATCGCCGAGTCGACTGGTCGGCTTTGCTCGGCCGCGGCCCTCCCGGCAGTCGAGATTCGCTGTCCGCATCCCGGGGTGAGGCGCGCACGCGGCCGGCACCCAGGTGCCGGCCTTCCGGGCGGACTCGCGGTGGTGATCAAGGGGTTTGGGTCGCGGGGCGGGAGGGTGGGCGGGGTGATCGGTAGGGTCGGGGGATGGAGTCGTTCGTGCCGCTGGCGGAGCGGATCGTGGAGGCGTTGCTGGAGAGCCGGCCCGGGCTGGCCACCTCCGTCGGAGACCACCGCTACGACGATCGGCTGCCCGACCTCTCCGCCGACGCCCTTGCCGCGGACCAGGCGATGCTCAAGGACGCGGCCGACGCGCTCGCCGAGATCGACCCGGACGCGCTCGACCCGGCGGAGAGCGTCGACCACGCGCTGCTCACCAGCCTCGTCGACCGAGGACTGTTCGAGGCCACCGAGATCCGCGGCCACGAATGGGATCCGCTGCGCCACAATCCGGGGCCGCTGCTGCACGCCCTGCTGGCCCGTCCCTTCGCCCCGGCCGAGGAGCGCCTGACCAGTCTCGCCGGGCGTCTGTCGGCCGTACCCGACGCGCTGTCGACGGCGCGCGCGACGCTGCGGGACATGCCGCGGGTCCACGCGGAGACGGCGGTCGGGCAGTTCGCCGGTACGGCGGCGCTGATCCGCGACGAGGTACCCGGCCTGCTGGCGGAGGCGCCGGCGATGCACGACCGGGTCGGCCCGGCGGCCACCGAGGCGATCGCCGCGCTGGAGGAGTTCGTGGCCTGGCTGCGGCAGGGCCTGGCCGCCGACGCCGGCCCGGGGCGTGACCCGCGGCTGGGCCGGCGGCGGTGGGAGGCGCGGCTGTGGCACACGCTCGACACCGAGCTGAGCGCCGCCGAGGTGCAGCGCCGCGCCTGGGCGAACCTCGACCGGGTCACCGAGGAGATCCGCGCGGCGTCGGTCGAGCTGGTCGGTGGTCCGGCCGACGACGAGACGGTACGCCGGGCGCTGGACCTGCTCGCCGCCGAGCACCCGGACGACGCCACGATCGTCGATCTCGCCTCGGTCACGCTCGACGAGGCGAGTGACTTCGTCCGCCACCACGACCTGGTCAGCATGGTCGGCGACCCGTGCGTGATCCAGGAGATGCCGGAGTTCGCGCGGGGCGTGGCGGTGGCCTACTGCGACTCGCCGGGCCCGCTGGAGACGGCCGACGTACCGACGTTCTACTGCATCTCGCCCACCCCGTCGGACTGGCCGGCGCAGCGGGTCGAGTCGTTCTACCGCGAGTACAACGACCACATGATCCGCAACCTGACCGTGCACGAGGCGATGCCCGGTCACTTCCTCCAGCTCGCGCACGCCCGCCGCTACGACGGTCCGACCCGGGTACGCGCGCTCACCGAGTCGGGTGTGTTCGTCGAGGGCTGGGCGGTCTACGCGGAGGAGCTGATGGCCGGGCTCGGCTTCGGCGGGCTGCCGGTGCGGTTGCAGCAGCTCAAGATGCAGCTCCGGATGACCATCAACGCGCTGCTGGACCAGCTCGTGCACTGCGACGACCTGCCCGAGTCGGAGGCGATGGCGCTGATGACCGGGCGCGGTTTCCAGGAGGAGGGCGAGGCGGCCGGCAAGTGGCGGCGGGCGCTGCTCACCTCGACGCAGCTCTCCACGTACTTCGTCGGTTACAGCGAGATGGCCGACATCGCGGCCGCCCGGCCGGACGGTGTGCCGCTGCGCGACTGGCACGACGCGATGCTGGCGTACGACTGCCCGCCGCCGCGCCACCTGCGCACGCTGCTGGGGGTGTGAGGCTCACCGCCGGCGGCGACCCGCCTGCGGTCACCGCCGGGCGGCGACCGCGTCGATCAGCCAGCGCGACAGGGAGTACGCGGGCGGCAGCTCGGCGGGCAGCGCATCCACCGGGAACCAGCGCGCCTCGGTCAGCTCGGTGCCGTCGACGACGGGTTCGGCGGCCGGGTCGGTCACCTCGGCGGTGAACCCGGCGAGCAGCGTGCCGGGCCCGGACAGCGCCCACGGCTGGCTGTCCACGTAGACCGGTCGCCGCAGCGTCAGGCCGACCTCCTCGGCGACCTCGCGGTGTACCGCCGCCTCCAGCGACTCGCCCGCCTCGACGAACCCGGCGACGAGCGCCCACAACTCGCTCGGCCCCTGCGTGTGGCGGACCAGCAGCAGTTCGCCGGGGCCGTCGGCCGCCCCGGGGCGGGTGATCGCGGTCAGCACCGCGACGGACAGGGGCAGGAACGAGGTGAGCCCGCAGTCCGGGCAGCGCCGTGCGGTCTCGCCCGGCACGTCGGTCAGCTCGGCCCGGCACGCCCCGCACCACCTGTGGGTACGTCGCCAGGTGACCACGGCGAGCGCCCGCCCGGCGAGATCCGCCCGGGGTGCGGGCAGCTCGGCGGCGAGGCCGCGCCAGCCGCGCCACCGGCCGGGCAGCGACTCCGGATCGGTCACCTCGGCCGCCCACGCCGGGACGCCGTCGAGCGTGCCGACCGGGATCCAGGCGAGGTCGCCGGGCAGTCCGCCGATGCGCAGCGGCTGCTCGTCCGGGCCGGTCAGCAGCTTCCGGCCGGCCACCGGCAGCGCCAGGTCGTCCGGTCGCGGCGGCTGCCCGTGATCCGCCGCGGGCCGGAACCCGGGCGTGGTCACGACGTGGACGGGCGGCGGTCCACCACACCGGCGCCGGCCGGAACCGCGAACGCGGCGGCCTCGACGCTCTCGGTGTAGCGGCTCAGCGTCACCTCGGCGGGCTTGCCGTCGAGCGTGCCGGAGAAGCTGCCGAGGACGCCCTCGTTCGTCACGCAGGCGGTGAAGCGTTCCCCGTCGTGGGTGACGTCGACGCAGGTGGCGTGGTGGCCGGCGAGCGTGGTGTCGCTCTGCTCGATGACCGCCTCCGGCGCCAGCGCCGCGTCGGTGAGCAGCCGGATCACCGCGGGTGGCGTGACCAGGCCCTGCTTGCGCGCCTCGTCGTAGACGATCACCGACGGCTTGCCGGCGGTGAGCACCGGTGGCGAGACGGTGCAGGAGGTACGGGCGGCGGTGCTGGCGCACCGGGTCACCGACTCCTGGGTCACGGTGATCTTGCCACCGGGCCAGGTGTACGTGGACCGCAGCGGCTTCTTGGTCTGCGCGATCGAGGCGGTCCGGCCGCCGTCGAGCTGGTAGTCGGCGGCCCAGGTCTGCTCCAGCGCCCGGTCCATCCGCGCGGCGAGGTCGTTGACCAGGTCGGCGCGACCGAGTGCGACGTTCGCGTCGTCCAGGGCCTGACAGCCGGTGACCGAGAGCGACGCGATGACCGAGGCGGCGAGCACGCGGAGAGTCGTCGAGGCGGCAGGCATGATGCCCAGCCTTGTCGATCGACGCAACGTCTCGCAAACCGGTTGCCGGTTGACGACCGGTAATCCGGGAATGTCCGTCTCAGCAAGCGCCTCGGGGGCCGCCCCGAGCGGGGTACGGCAGGGCGGGGACCGATACGCTGCGTTCAACACCTGCCTCAGCCGCACCGTCGCGGCCCATACGGACCGGAACCACACAAACGAGGAGCGACTCAGTGGCAACCATCGAGGGAATCGTCGCCCGGGAGATCCTGGACTCGCGGGGCAACCCGACGGTCGAGGTCGAGGTCGGGCTCGACGACGGCACGATCGCCCGCGCCGCGGTGCCGTCCGGCGCCTCCACCGGCGCCTTCGAGGCGGTCGAGCTGCGCGACGGTGACAAGGATCGCTACCTGGGCAAGGGTGTCGAGAAGGCGGTCGCCAACATCGAGGACCGCATCGTCGACCAGCTCATCGGCTACGAGGCCAGCGAGCAGCGGCTGATCGACCAGAAGATGATCGACATCGACGGCTCGGACAACAAGGGCGAGCTGGGCGCGAACGCCATCCTCGGCGTCTCCCTGGCCGTGGCGAAGGCCGCCGCCGGCAGCGCCGAGCTGAGCCTGTTCCGCTACCTGGGCGGCCCGAACGCGCACCTGCTCCCGGTGCCGATGATGAACATCCTCAACGGTGGCGCGCACGCCGACTCGAACGTCGACATCCAGGAGTTCATGATCGCGCCGATCGGCGCGCCGACGTTCCGGGACGCGCTGCGCTCGGGCGCCGAGGTCTACCACGCGCTGAAGTCGGTGCTGAAGAAGAAGGACCTGTCGACCGGCCTGGGCGACGAGGGCGGCTTCGCCCCGAACCTGCCCACCAACGCCGCCGCGCTGGACCTGATCGCCGAGGCCGTGGAGAAGGCCGGCTACCGGCTGGGCACCGACATCGTCTTCGCGCTCGACGTGGCCGCCACCGAGTTCTTCGACAACGGCACCTACACGTTCGAGGGCAGCGCCAAGAGCGCCGAGGAGATGAGCAACTACTACACCAAGCTCGCCGGCGACTACCCGATCGTGTCGATCGAGGACCCGCTGGCCGAGGACGACTGGAGCGGCTGGGCCACGCTAACCGCCGCGCTCGGCGACCGCATCCAGATCGTCGGCGACGACCTGTTCGTGACCAACCCGCAGCGCATCGCCCGGGGCATCGCCGAGCAGGCCGCAAACGCGGTGCTGGTGAAGGTCAACCAGATCGGCTCGCTCACCGAGACGCTCGACGCCGTCGACCTGGCCCACCGGGCCGGCTTCAAGTGCATGATGAGCCACCGTTCCGGCGAGACCGAGGACACCACCATCGCCGACCTGGCCGTCGCCACCGGCTGCGGGCAGATCAAGACCGGCGCGCCGGCCCGCTCGGACCGGGTGGCCAAGTACAACCAGCTCCTGCGGATCGAGGAGGAGCTGGCCGACGCGGCGCGGTACGCCGGTGCCGGCGCGTTCCCGCGCTACCGTTCGGCCTGAGCGAGCGCTCCGGGGGAGGGGTGTGACGATGCAGCAGCGCCGCACACCGGGTGGCCAGCGGCCCGCCCGTCGGCCGGGTCAGCCCGGCCGGACGGGCGGCGCCCGGGTCCGGTCCACGGCACGCGACAACGGCGTCCGCGCGGAGGCGCGCGCCGCCGGCCGGTCACCCGGCGCGTCCCGTGCCACCGACGGCGTACGCTCCGCGAGCCGCCCGGCCGCGGCCCGGCGTACCGCCGCCGGTGGTCCGGTCAAGCGGCTCACCGCACCCCAACCCCGGCGCTTCACCGGGCGCGCCACGGTGCTGTTCGCGGTGCTGATCGCGCTCGCCCTGGCGTACACCTATCCGGTCCGGGTCTACCTGGACCAGCAGGCCGACATCGAGCGGATGGAAGCGGCGCAGGCCGCCCAGCGGGCCGAGATCGACCGGCTCACCGCCGAGGCGGCCAAGTGGAAGGACCCGGAGTACGTCAAGACGCAGGCCCGGGAGCGGTTCTTCATGGGCAAGCCGGGCGAGACGCTGCTCGTGGTGCTCTCCGACCCGGAGGGCGCCGCGAAGGACGCCGGCAAGGGCGCGAAGCCGGGGGCGCCGAAGCCGCCCGAGCCCTGGTACGACACCCTGTGGTCGAGCGTGCGGGCGGCCAACGCCGACCGCGGGGACAAGTGAGCTTTGATTCGAGAGGCACAACCTTGAGCGTCGTACCACCGCAGGAGCCGGCGGCGGACTCCGTACCCCCGCCGGAACGCCAGCCGGCCACCGAGGCCGACCTGGCCGCGGTGGCCGCGCAGCTCGGACGCCCGCCTCGCGGCACCCGCGCGGTGGCCCACAGGTGTCCGTGTGGTCTGCCCGACGTGGTGGAGACGACGCCCCGGCTGGCCGACGGCACGCCGTTCCCGACGCTGTTCTACCTGACCTGCCCGCGCGCCACCGCGGCGTGCAGCCGGCTGGAGTCGGCCGGGCTGATGAAGGAGATGGCCGAGCGGCTGGCGGAGGATCCGGAGCTGGCGGCGCGGTACCGGGCGGCGCACGAGGACTACCTGACCCGCCGGGAGGCGATCGGTGAGGTGCCGGAGATCGCCGGCATCTCGGCCGGCGGCATGCCGGGGCGGGTGAAGTGCCTGCACGTGCACCTCGGGCACGCGCTCGCCGCCGGGCCGGGGGTAAACCCGTTCGGCGACGAGACGCTGGCGCTGGTGGAGAAGTGGTGGGCGGCCGGCCCCTGCGTGGACGTGCCGCCGGCGGAGTGAGATGAGCGCCGACGAGATCACTGTGCGCCGGGCCCGCACCACCGACGTGCGTGGCATCCGGCGGCTGGTGGACACCTACACCGACGACCGGCGGCTGCTCAGCAAGGCGACTGTGACGCTGTACGAGGACGTGCAGGAGTTCCGGGTCGCGGTGACGCCTGATGGCACTGTGGTCGGCTGCGGCGCGCTGCACGTCATGTGGGAGGACCTGGCCGAGATCCGGACGGTGGCGGTCGACCCGTCCTGCCGGGGCCACAAGATCGGGCATCGGATCGTCGGCGGGCTGATCGACGCGGCACGGGAGCTGGGCATCGCCCGGATCTTCGTGCTCACGTTCGAGACCGGCTTCTTCGGCTCGTTCGGTTTCCGCGAGATCGACGGCGCACCCGTCCCGCAGCCGGTGTACGAGCAGCTCCTGCGCTCGTACGACGAGGGTGTCGCGGAGTTCCTGGACCTGGAACGGGTCAAGCCCAACACCTTGGGCAACACCCGAATGCTGCTGCGCCTCTGAGCCGGGGTGGGGGCGGGCTGCCGTAGGGTGGGCGCCGTGAGTGCGCGTGTGGCAGCCATCGACTGCGGGACCAACTCGATCCGACTGCTGATCGCCGACCTGCCCGAGGCGTCGGCCGGGGAGGCGGCGCCACTGGTGGACGTCTCGCGGCGGATGGAGATCGTCCGGCTGGGGCAGGGCGTCGACCAGACCGGCATGCTCGCACCGGAGGCGATCGAGCGGACCCGGGTGGCGCTCGCCGACTACGCAGCCGAGATCGAGAAGTCCGGCGTCGAGCGGGTACGCATGTGCGCCACGTCGGCCTCCCGCGACGCCTCCAACGCCGCCGACTTCCGCGCCATGGTCGAGCGCACGCTCGGCGTACCGCCCGAGGTGGTGACCGGCGACGAGGAGGCACGGCTGTCGTTCACCGGCGCGGTCCGCGGCCTGCCCGCCGACGCCGAGCCGCCGTACCTGGTGGTCGACATCGGCGGCGGCTCGACCGAGTTCGTCGTCGGCACCCGCGCCGACGGCGTGCGCGGCGCGATCTCGGTGGACATCGGCTGCGTCCGGATGACCGAACGGCACCTGCACGGCGACCCGCCGACAGCGGCGCAGATCGCCGCCGCCGAGGCCGACATCGCCGCGGCCGTCGACCGCGCGCTCGCCGCGGTGCCCGGCCGCGAGGCCGCCACGCTGGTCGGGCTCGCCGGTTCGGTCACCACAGTGGTCGCCCTGGCCGAAGGGCTCCAGGAGTACGACCCCAGTCGCATCCACCACGCCCGCGTCTCGTACGAGCAGGTGGCCGAGGTGACCGCCGACCTGCTCGGCAAGAGCAGCGAGCAGCGGCTGGCGTACCCGGTGATGCACCCGGGGCGGGCCGACGTGATCGGCGCGGGCGCGCTGGTGCTGCGAGTGATCATGGAGCGGGCCGGGATGCCGTCGGTGGTCGCCTCCGAGCACGACATCCTCGACGGCATCGCCTGGAGCCTGGCGGCGACCTCGAGATAGGTGGTTTCCCTGCGTGCGGCCGGTATGATTTCCATATGGTCACCACGGTCAATCTTCCTGACGGACTGCACGAACGGCTCAAGCAGCTTGCCGAGCAGGAGCACCGGTCGATGAACGCCACCATCGTTGTGGCCGTCGAGGAGTACGTCTCGGCGCGCAATCATCGTGCCCGCGTGCGGGATCTTGCGCGAGAGGTTGCCGAGCGTGACGCTGAGCTGCTGCGGCGGTTGGCGGAGTGATCAACTATCTCGAGGTCGACGACCTCGTGGAGATCGCCTCGATCGTGTTGGGTGAGACGCCGCAGGTCCGTGACTTCGGTCTGCTCTCTTCGGCGGTGGTCCGCCCGGCCACCGTGGCGTTCGGCCAGGAGGCTTATCCCGATCTCTGGACCAAGGCGGCCGCGCTGCTGCACTCGGTCTGCATGAACCATGCGCTGATTGATGGGAACAAGCGTCTCGCCTGGGCGGCGGGGCGGGTGTTTCTGGCCCTCAATGAGGTGCCTATCCAGGATGTCGACGTTGATCAGGCCGAGGCTCTCGTGATGTCGGTGGCCAGCGGCACCCTGACCGAGGTCTCGGACATCGCCCGCGAGCTCCGCAAGCTCTATGTCTGAGCCATCGGCGGAAATGCTGTCGCAGATGCCGGACGGCATCGCCTGGAGCCTCGCCTAGCCCTCTGGCTCTCTCGCCGCCGCCTCCTCAGGCGGTGATCAAGGAGTTTGTGTCTGGTCAGGGCGCCCGTGAGGACGCCAACTCCTTGGTCAACGAGGAGGGTGCGGCGCCAGCCCGTCGCCAGTTCGGGGCGGTGTTCCTTGATCCACTTCTCCACGTCAGACGCTGCTCCTCGACTGCCGACGTGACCGCGTCGCCCTGTCGATCCACATGGCGGGCTGCCTGTTCGACGCCACCGCCGACCTGATGGCCGCCAACCCGAACCCGGCCGACCTGTTCGACCGTTTCATCGGGTGGACCGCTCGCCGGTAGGTGTTGTGTCGTTGACGGTAGTGCGCATTGCGCACTAGTGTGCTGAGCGTGGATACCACGCAGCTCCTCAAGGGCGTGCTCGACCTGGCGGTGCTCGCCGTGCTCAAGGACGAGGACGGATACGGCTACGACATCCTGCGGCGGCTGCGCGAGGCCGGCCTGACCGAGGTCGGCGACGCCTCGGTCTACGGCACGCTGCGCCGGCTGTTCGCGGCAGGCCTGCTCACCACGTACGTGGTGCCGAGCGAATCCGGGCCGCACCGCAAGTACTACTCGCTGAACGCGGCCGGGCGTGACCAGCTCACCCGCTCCGGCAAGACCTGGCGCTCGTTCGCCACCACCATGGACGCACTGCTCGACGATCGGGGGATGGCGGCATGACCGTCATGGGGCAGGAGATCACGGACTACGTCGACCGGGTACGCGCGGCGCTCGCCGACCTGCCGCCGGCGGTCCGCGACGAGCTGACCGAGGACCTGCCGGAACACCTCGCCGAGGTGGCAGCCGAGGGCGACGGCGCACTCGTGGACCGGCTGGGCACCCCCGAGGCGTACGCGGCCGAGCTGCGCGCCGCCGCCGGTGCCCTGCCGAGCCGGCGGCCGGCGCGTTTCCACCGCCTCGCCGAGGCCCGGCGGGAGGCGGCCACCCAGCTGCGTCTGCTCGACCGCCAGCTCGGCCCGGTGCTCGGGCACGAGACGGTGAGCGACTTCCTGCGTCCGCTGCGCCCGGCCTGGTGGCTGCTCCGCGGCTGGCTGGCCGCGCTGATCGTGGCGTGGATGGTGGACGGCCGGTCCGGTTTGGTGCCCCGGCTGGACGGCAACAGCTCGATGGGGATGCTGCTGCTCATCGGCGCGATCGTCGCGTCCATGTGGTGGGGCCGTCGCTCGGCCGGGATCACCGGGTGGCGGCGGCAACTGCACCAGATCGGCACCGCCGCGCTGCTGTTGTTCTCCTTCGCCGTGCTGGCTCAGGTGGACGAGCGCGCCGACACCGACAGCTACGGCAGTTACGAGCAGACGTCGGTGGACCACCGGTACGAGCGGATCGAGGACGTCTTCGTCTACGACCAGCAGGGGCGGCTGATCCGCGACGCACGGCTCTTCGACCAGAACGGCGTGCCGATCACGCTCGGCTGGCCGAGCTGCATGGCCGACACGGGCGCGGTGCCGGAGATGCGTAACACCTACCCGTACTGCCCGGAGTTGGCGCCGTTCGGCCCGCCGGTCTCGCCGTCGATCGCCCCGCCCGCACCCGCGCCCACCGACAGCATCACCCCATCCGCGGCCCCGCCGCCCGCCCCGTCCACCCCCAGCGCTTCCCCGGAACCCACGTCAACCCCCTGAGTGCGCTCGACCGCGCGAGATCTTGGAAGGAAACGGCCCTCATAAGGGCCGCAATCTTCCAAGATCTCGCGCGGAGCCGCTGTCAGGCGATGGCGGCGATGTCACCGTCGTCGAAGTAGATCGCCTGATGGAGTCGGCCACCCAGGGCGGCGGCGAATCGGGCCACCACCTCTTGGCCGGAGATGTTTCCCTGCTCGATCTGGGAGACCCGTCCCTTGGTGACGCCCATCCGGTCGGCGACCTGCTGCTGGGTCAAGCCGCGCGCTCGCCGTACCTCCGCGAGGCGATGGCCGACGACCTCGGCGAGGAGTTCCTGCTTACCCGCATCGACTGCCTCTTCCCCGCCGGCCCGGGCGACGTGGTCGGCGCGGATGTCCTGCCACCGGGAGTAGTCGCTCATGCCTTTCCCTCCTCTCGTGCCCGGTCCTTGAGGTAGAGCTCGTAGCGGTGCTCGGCGACGGGAATGGCCTCCTGATACCACGTCTCCCATCGGCCGGACTTGTCGCCGGCGACCAGGAGGATGCTCGACGAGGGGCCGTCCGAGTCCTGGTCCGTGCTCGGCCAGGAGGTCGATCACCTGCACCACCCGCGCATGGGTGGACGCGTCGAGAGTGTCGAGCCACTGCCGCACCTCGTCGACCAGGTAGACGTCCCAGTCTCCAGCCACCACGGGAGCTGGTTTAGCAATCGCTATACCCGGCGTGTGTGCCTGTCCGGCGGTTCGACAGGAGGTGAATGCCACTGTTGTTCCGTCTTCCCCGCGCCGGTGACGGCGTGGCACGCTACCGGCACGTATCAGCCAACTGGGCGACCAGCCAATGATGACTGACCGCTAGGAGGACGGGCCCATGGGCGAGATGGTGAGCTTCACCGGCAACGGGGGGACGAGCGAGGGGTATCTCGCGATACCCTCCGGCGGTGCGGCCAGCCCGGCGGTCATCGTCATCCAGGACTGGTGGGGACTGGTGCCCCACGTCCGGGCCGTGGTGGATCGCTTCGCCGAGGCCGGCTTCGTCGCCCTCGCGCCCGACTTCCGGCACGGCGGGCCGGCCGTGAAGCCGACCGAGCCGCGACTGATGCTGAACAGCTCCCAGATGGACGAGGCGGCCAGCGACATCGCCGCCGCAGCCGAATACCTGGCGAGCCGGTCCGAGGTCGCCGGCAAGGTGGGCTGCGCCGGGTTCTGCGCGGGCGCCAGCCTGGCCCTGTGGTCCGCCACGTTCTCCGAGCGCATCGTCGCGACCGCCGGGTTCTACCCGCGCCTGCCCTGGGAGGGCATGGCCACCGACTGGGCCGACTACGCCGGGAAGGCAGCGCTCATCCACTGCTCCGAGGCGGACGGCCTGTCCGCCGCCGACGGGGTGCAGAGCGTACGCCGGTCCATCGAGTCCGCCGGTGGCACCTGCCAGACGTTCGACTACCCGGGCACCGCGCACGCCTTCTTCAACGAGGACCGGCCGGAGCACTTCGACCAGCGGGCGGCCGCCACCGCCTGGGCCCGCACGCTGGAACTGTTCCGGGCGAAGCTTGGCTGAGTCGCGTACCCCGCAGGACGTGGTCGCCCGCGCCGCGCGGGCGGCCGACCTGGCCGACCTCGACGGCGCGGTCAGCGACTGCTTCGCCTGCCCACGCCTGGTGACGTGGCGAGAGGAGGTCGCCCGGGTCAAGCGGGCGGCCTTCCGCGACCAGGACTACTGGGGACGGCCGGTGCCCGGCCTCGGGCCGGCGGACGCCCGGATCGCGATCCTCGGCCTGGCGCCGGCCGCGCACGGCGGCAACCGCACCGGCCGGATCTTCACCGGGGACCGGTCCGGTGACGTGCTGTTCGCCGCGCTGCACCGCGCCGGGCTGGCCAACCAGCCGACGAGCGTGTCCGCCGACGACGGCCTGACGCTGCGCGACACCCGCATCTTCGCCGCCGTGCGGTGCGCGCCGCCGGACAACAAACCCACCCCGGACGAGCGGGACACCTGCGCGCCGTGGCTGCACCGCGAGGTCGGGTTGATCCGGCCCACGCTGCGCGTCGTGGTCGCGCTCGGCGCGTTCGCGTGGGCCGCGTGGTGGCCGGTGCTACGCCAGGTGTACGGCCAGCGACCGCCCACTCCGCGACCGGTGTTCGGCCATGGGGCACACTGGTCCGGCGAGTCGGTGCCGGCGTTGCTGGGCTGCTATCACGTCAGCCAGCAGAACACGTTCACCGGCCGGCTCACACCGGCGATGCTGGACGACGTGTTCACCCGGGCGAAGGACCTGGCCGGGGTGGACTGAGGAACACCTGAGGCGGTGGGATGGATTTCGGCGTACTGCGCAGGTGGTGGCCGGTCGCCGCGGTGGCGGTGCTGCTCGCGCTCGCCGCGTTCGCCGCCGGTCACTCCGCCATCGGGGCCAGCCGGATCCCGCCCGCCGCCGACACCATCCCGTACGTGCCGGACTACCCCTCGCCCGAGGCGGTGCCGTCGATCCCGGTCGAACCCCGCGACGTGGGCGAGTCCACGTCGGGCGGTGTGCCCGACTGGCTGGCCACCACCGCCGTGGCGTTGCTGTTCGCGGCGGTGCTGGGCGCCGTCGGGTACGTCCTGTGGAACGTGCTCCGGGGCGCGCTGCGGCGCACGACTCGCGCGGTGCCGGTGCGGCGCTCGCGGCGTACCGCGGAGGGGACCGCCCGTGAGGTGGTGGCCGCGCTCGACGCCGGACTCGTCGAACTGGACGACCGCTCCACCGACCCGCGGACCGCTGTGATCGCCTGCTGGGTACGCCTGGAGGAGGCCGCCGAGGACGCGGGTGTGCCCCGGCACACCGGTGACACCCCGACCGACCTGGTCGGCCGGCTGCTGCGCGGCGACCCGGCGGCCGGGATCCCGGCGATCGCCAGTGCCGACGTGCTCGACGGTTTCGCGCACGTCTACCGGGAGGCCCGCTACGCCACGCACCCGGTCGACGAGCACACCCGGGACCAGGCCCGCGCCGCGCTGCGCCGGTTGCGCGGCGAGTTGACCAGCCTGGCGGGGGAGGCGTCGTGAGCACCAGCATCGACGACCTGATGTCGTTCGGCGAGGAGCCCGCCGGGGAGGCCGAGCGTCCGTCCGGTGGCGGCCGGGCGCGCGCGCTGCTGCGGACCGCCGCGGTCACCGCGGCCGTCGTCGTGGTGATCGTGGTCGGGCTGCGCGCGGTCGGCCTGAAGGTGCCGATCTGGATCATCGTGGCCGGGGTGCTCGCCGTGCTCGCCGTACGCCGGGTCACCACCGCGCTCTCACCCCCGCCGCCGCCCCGCGCGGGTGCCCGGGCGCCCGCCGGCGAGGAGCCCGGCACCTGGAACTGGTCCGCCCGGGACGCGCTGCGTACCGCGATCAACGGCTGGGAGCGCCCGCTGGACTGGTCCGCCGACAACCGGGAGCGGTTCACCGAACGCATCCTGCCGCGCCTCGGCGAGCTGGCCGACGAACGGCTGCGTCAACGGCACGGCGTCACCCGTGAGTCCGACCCGGCCCGCGCCCGAGCCCTGCTGGGCGAGCCACTGTGGACGTTCCTCGCCACCCCCGTCCGCCGCACTCCGTCGCCGCGCGACCTCGCGGCGATCGTCGCCGAACTGGAGAAGATCTGATGAACGACGTGGACCGGAGCATGGCTCCCGCCGAGGTGGGCCGGCTCGCCCGGGCCGTGTTGGAGGCGGTCGGCACCGTCGTGGTCGGCAAGCGGGACGCGCTGGAGCTGGTGCTGGCCGGCATCCTCGCCGGTGGTCACGTGCTGCTGGAGGATCTGCCCGGCCTGGGCAAGACGCTGACCGCGCGCTGTTTCGCGCAGGCGCTCGGGCTGGACTTCCGGCGCCTCCAGTTCACCCCGGACCTGCTGCCCGCCGACGTGACCGGCTCGTTCCTCTACGACCAGAGCAGCGGCGACTTCGCCTTCCGGGCCGGGCCGGTGTTCACCAACCTGCTGCTCGCCGACGAGATCAACCGGACGCCGCCGAAGACGCAGTCGGCGCTGCTGGAGGCGATGCAGGAGAAGCAGGTCTCGGTGGAGGGCGTGACCTACCGCCTCGACGAGCCGTTCCACGTGCTCGCCACCGCAAACCCCATCGAGTACGAGGGCACGTACCCGCTGCCGGAGGCGCAGCTCGACCGGTTCCTGCTGCGGGTCTCGTTCGGCTACCCCAGCCACGACGAGGAGTGGGACGTGCTGCGCCGCCGGATCGCCCGCCGCCGCGAGGAGGCGGAGATCAAGCCGGTGGTGGACGCCGCCACGCTGCGCGCCATGCAGGCAGCGCTGGAGGACGTGGTGGTCGAGGACTCGGTCGGCCGATACATCGTGGCGCTGACCGCCGCCACCCGGGAGCACCCGTCGGTGCTCGTCGGCGCGTCCCCGCGCGGCTCGCTGGCGCTGCTGCTGCTGTCCCGCGTCCGGGCGGTGCTCGCCAACCGGGACTACGTGGTGCCGGAGGACGTCAAGGCGGTGGCGGCGCCCGCGCTGGCGCACCGGATCACGCTGCGGCCGGAGATGTGGCTGCGCCG
Organism: Micromonospora sp. SYSU B005; assembly: GCF_055362685.1. NCBI lineage: Bacteria > Bacillati > Actinomycetota > Actinomycetes > Micromonosporales > Micromonosporaceae > Micromonospora > Micromonospora sp. SYSU B005. The sequence continues at coordinate 271,203 of NZ_JAXCFU010000009.1, forward strand.
CGTCGACCCGTCGTTCGTGGTCGGCGAGGTGCTGGAGTCGACGCCCGCCCCGGCCAGCGGCGCGCTGCCCAGCTACGCCGCCGGACGCTGATGGACCGGGCCGACGCGGCGAGCGGCTGGGCGCCCACCTGGGCGCTCGGCCGGGCCGTGCTGCTCACCGGCGTACTGCTCGTGGCGGCAGTCCTGCTCGGCCGCATCGACCTGGTGGTGCTCGCCACGCCGTTCGCGCTCGGGACCGCGTACGCGCTGCGTCGCCGCCCCGCCGGGCTGCCCGAGCTGGAACTCGGCGTGGGGGACACCCACCTGGTCGAGGGCGCGCCGCTGGCCGCCACCGTCGCCGTGGCCAACCCCGACCTGATCGGGTACGACCTGGCTGTGGTCCGGACCCGGATGTCGCGCTGGCTTCGGGTGGAGCAGGTCGGCTTCGGCGGCACCGGGCTGGACGTGAGCCGCTCCGGCGGGGCGGACCGCCCGTTCGTCACCTCCGTGCCGCGGGGCAGCGCCGTCGACCTGGAGCTGACCGGCACCGCCCTGCGGTGGGGGCGGCACCCGATCGGCCCGGCCGGGGTGCGGGTCGCCGCCGCCGACGGGCTGCTGGTCTCCCGCGCGGTGATCACCGACCCGATCCGGGCGCGGGTCTATCCGCGTACCGAGCCGTTCGACGCGGTCGAGGCGATGCCCCGGGCCGCCGGGCTGGTCGGCGGGCACCGGTCGCGGCGGCCGGGCGAGGGCGGCGAACTGGCCGGGGTACGCGTGTTCGCACCCGGCGACCGGCTGCGCCGGATCGACTGGCGGGTGTCGCTGCGGGCCCGCCAACTGCACGTCGCCGCCACGCTCTCGGACCGGGACGCCGAGGTGGTGGTGCTGCTGGACGTGCTGGCCGAGGCCGGACGTTCCGGTGGCGTGAACGGCACCGCGTCGGTGCTGGACACCACCGTGCGGGCCGCCGCCGCGATCGCCGAGCACTACCTGCACCGCGGTGACCGGGTGTCGATGCTGGAGTACGGCCCGGCCGCCCGCCGGCTGCGTCCGGCCACCGGGCGGCGGCAGTACCTAACCGTGCTGGAGTGGCTGCTCGACGTGCAGGCCACCACGTCCCCGCACGAGCCGTACGACCAGGTCTTCGGCCCGCAGGTGCTCTCCTCGGACGCGCTCGTGGTGGTCCTCACGCCGCTGCTCGACGAGCGGTCCGCGCAGATGCTGGCCCGGCTGGCCCGGGGTGGCCGGTTCGTGGTGGCGGTGGACACGCTGCCGGCCGAGCTGCCGATGCCGAAGGAACGGGGCTGGGCCGAGGTGGCGTACCGGCTGTGGCGGCTGGACCGGGACACGATGATCGGCCAGCTCCGCGAGCACGGCGTGCCGGTGGTGCGCTGGGCGGGCGCGGGCAGCCTGGACGAGGTGCTGCGCGACGTGGCCCGGCTGGCGACCGCCCCGAAGGCGGGACTGCGGTGAGCGCGAGGAACGCAGCGAAGCGGAGTCCCGCAGTCGCGAACGAAAGGCCGGCTCAGTGACGGACGCCCTGGTCGAGCGGGTGCGGGCGCTGCGGTACGCGGCCGCCCGGGTCAGTCCGCTGCCGCTGCTCGTACGCGGCGGCATCTTCCTCACCGTGCTGGCCGGCTTCCTGCTCGCGTACCCGGTGCAGGCCCTCACCCCGCGCTCGCTGCTGGCCATGACGGTGGCCGCGGTGCTCCCGGCGGCCGGGCCGCGCCGGATCTGGCCGACGTTCACCGCGCTGGTGACAGTCGGCGGCTGGCTGCTGGCCACGCTCGGCTTCGACCGGCCACCGGCGCTGTGGCGGCTGCTCGCCGTGGCGACGCTGCTCTACCTGGCGCACTCGCTCTGCGCGCTGGCCGCGCTGCTGCCCTACGACGGGCTGATCGATCCGGACGTGGTGCTGCGGTGGCTGGGCCGGGTGGGCGGCGTGGTGCTCGCCAGCGCCGTGCTCGGCGTGGTGCTGGCGTGGCTCGGGGGAGTGGGCGGCACGGACGGCTCCCAGGCCGCGACAGTGGCGGGACTGCTGGTGGCGGTGGGACTGAGCGGCTTGCTGGGCTGGCTGCTCCGGCGCAGATGACCCAGCGTTCCGGGGACGTTGCGCAGGTCACACCGGTTGTGCTCCGTCACAGAAGGGGGTCTCGCGCGGGATTACCCGAAGCACCCGGGGAAAGATAGATGACGTGAACCCGAAGCGGATCCTTGTCGTGGGTGCCGGTCACGTGGGCCTGTACGCCGCTCTGCGCCTGTCCAAGAAGCTGAGCAGGCGTGAGGCGGAGGTCATCGTCGTCGACCCGCAGCCGCACATGACGTACCAGCCGTTCCTCCCGGAGGCATCGGCGGGCAACATCTCCCCTCGGCACGCCGTGGTGCCGCTGCGGCGGGAGTTGCGCAAGTGCACCGTGGTGGCGGGCACCGTCACCCGGATCGACCACGACCGCATGACCGCCGTGGTGCAGCCGATCAGCGGCCCGGCCCGGGAGATCCAGTACGACCACGTGGTCGTCGCCCCCGGCTCGGTCTCCCGCACCCTGCCGATCCCCGGCCTGCACGAGAACGGCATCGGGTTCAAGACCATCGGCGAGGCCATCTTCCTGCGCAACCACGTGCTGGACCGGCTCGACGTGGCGGCCTCCACCACCGACCCGGCGGTCCGCAGCCGTGCGCTGACGTTCGTCTTCGTGGGCGGCGGCTACGCCGGCATCGAGGCGCTCGCCGAGATGGAGGACATGGCCCGGGACGCGCTGCGCTACTACCCGGAGCTGAAGCCGGAGGACATGCGCTGGGTGCTCGTCGAGGCGACCCAGCGGGTGCTGCCCGAGGTCGACCGGGACATGGGCGCCTACACGGTGCAGCAGCTGATGAAGCGGGACATGGACATCCGCCTGGACACCCGGCTGGAGTCCTGCGTCGACGGTGTGGTGAAGCTCTCCGACGGCGACAGCTTCCCGTCCGACACCATCGTCTGGACCGCCGGTGTGAAGCCGTCGCCGATGCTGGACGCGACGGACTTCCCGCGTGACGAGCGCCGCCGGGTCACCTGCCGGCCGACGCTGCAGATCGTGGACGGCGACCGGGTGGTCGAGGGCGCGTGGAGCGCCGGTGACTGCGCCGCCGTACCGGACCTGACCAAGGAGCCGGGCAACTTCTGCTCCCCGAGCGCCCAGCACGCGGTGCGGCAGGCGGCGCGGATGGCCGACAACATCGCGAACGTGATCCGCGGGCGCGAGCCGGTCGACTACAAGCACAAGCACGCCGGCAGCGTGGCGAGCCTCGGCCTGCACAAGGGCGTGGCGCAGGTCTACGGCATCAAGATGACCGGCTGGCCGGCGTGGTTCATGCACCGGACGTACCACATGTCGCGGATCCCCTCGTTCAACCGCAAGGTGCGCGTGGTGGTCGACTGGACGCTGGCGTTCTTCCTCAAGCGTGAGGTGGTCGCGCTGGGCCAGCTGCACGACCCGCGCGAGGAGTTCGCCGAGGCGTCCGCCCCGCCGGTCGCCGCGCGCGTCTGACGCGTTTCGGGTAAGGGCCCTTTCCGTACGGGAGGGGCCCTTCGCCGTGTCCGGGTTCAGAAGCGCCAGGTCCAGGCGTCGGCGAGCCGCGTACCCGGCCGCCCGAACAGCTGCTCCACGCTTCGGCGCAGCATCTCCGCGTGCGGCGTGTCGTCCGTCACCGCGACGCACGAGGCGTGCCAGAACTCGACGTCCCGCGCGGCCTGGCGGCGTTGCCGGTCACCGATCGCGGGCACCACGCCCCGGCGGGCCACGTCGGCGAGCAGCGCCGAGGTGGGACGCTGCCAGGTGCCCATGGTGGCCGAGCCGTGCGGGCCGTACGGGCCGATGAAGAAGCCCTCCGGCATGGCGAACGCGACGCCGGTGGCGGTGGCCCAGCGCATCGGCCAGGGATCCTGCGGGGTGGCGGTGGGCACCGGCACCAGCACCCCGCCGGGGTGTACGCACTTCCGCCAGTGGCCGCCGGTGACGAACTCGGGCAGCGGCGGCCGGTCCATCGTGGGCAGCGGCGTGGGAAGGACACTGAGCAGCGCCGCGCCGACCGCGAACGGGACGACCCGGCGGGCCCGCCCGGATTCGCCGAGTGCCCGGTGCACGGCGAGGGTGAGCACGGTGCCGGCGAGCGGCAGCACCGCCAGCGCGAAACGCATCGGCAGCGCGCCGTCCACCACCGGCAGCTCGGCCAGCAGCGCGTACGGGCCGGGAATCCCGGTCCGCTCGCCGCCCGCCACCACCTCCGGGCCGAGCGCGAGCGCGGCCATCGTCAGCGCCCCGGCCACGAGCGCCACCACCGGGGCCCGCCGCCCCAGCCAGACCGCGCAGGCGGCGGCGACCAGCAGCAACGGCCAGCCCAGGAACGTGGTGAACTCGGCCGGGCCGGTGGTGAGCCGTACCGCCTCCGGGCTGCCGAACACCGTCAGCGCGGACAGGCGGGTCCAGCCGATCAGGTCGGCGGAGAAGTAGGCGGGCGGGAACATGCCGTCCGCGACGCCCTGCGGGCCGGCGAACTGCACCCACAGCGGGTACGCCAGCACCGGCAGCGCCAGCCCGGCGGCGACGAGCAGGCCACCGGCGAACCCGGAGCCGGCCCGGCGCAGCAGATCCCGGTCGGCCAGCCCGTACGCGACGGCGGTCACCGCCAGGGTGAGCGCGGCGAGGAACAGCACCTCCTCGCCGACGAAGACCTGCACGGTGACGACCGCGGCGAGCCCGGCCGCGGAGGAGGCCATGCGGCGGCGGTCCGGACCGTCCGGGCGACCGGCCGGGTCGGCGGCGCGCAGCAGCCGGACCACGAGCCAGACCAGCACCGGGACCAGCCACTGCGCGGTCATGTGCAGGTGGCCGTTGCTCTGCGAGACCATGCCCGGCCCGAAGCCGCAGAGCGCCGCGCCGAGCGCGGCAGCGAGCCGGCGGGCCCGCAGGACGCGGGTGAACAGCAGGTACCAGGCGAGCGCCGTACCGGCCATGTTCACGGCGACGAGCAGCGCGAACGTGACAGGCGCCCCGAACGCCAGCGTGACCGGGGCGAGCAGCACGCCGAGCGCCACGACCGAGGTGTTCGCCATCAGGTTGACCCCGTCCGGCGCGTTCAACCGGCCGGTGACCAGGCTCAGCTCGCCGCGCAGGGCACGCGCGTCCAGCGCCAGGAACCACTCGTACAGCGTCTGGTCCGCCGGGTTGAGGGCGAGTGCGCGCGTGCCCGGCGCCGGCCAGAGGCCGTGGGTGAGCCAGGCGGCGAGCGCGACGAACGCCAGCCCCACGAGCAGGTCCGCGCGGTGCCGGCGGACGGCGGCCGTCACCCGCCGCGCGACCCCCGCCGGACCGGCCGCCCGGCGGTGATCGGGCCGGAGGGCCGGGCGGGCGGCGCTGGTCACGGCCTCGACCATAACGGCCGCACCCGCCGGGGTACGCCGCGTCGCGGCCGAGCCGCTACGGTGAGATCTGCACCGCCGCGTGTCGACGCGCCGGTGTCACCCGCCCGGGTGGTGGAACGGCAGACACGGCCGCCTTAAAAGCGGCTGCCGCAAGGCGTGCGGGTTCGACCCCCGCCCCGGGCACGTCAACTCTCAGCTTTCCCACAGCTAGCCGTAGCGCGCGCGATTGCGCCCACGTCTACCCTGGAGTAGCACGTCTTTCGTGCGATCGACCCCCTGAGGGAGGCCTGAGAAGTGAAGACCTCGAACCCGGTGCTCGCCCGGCTCGGCCAGGCGGCAGAGCGTGAGCGGGCGGCCGGGTACGCCCAGCCCGGGCCGTACGGTCAGCCCGGATACCCCCAGCAGTACCCGCAGCAGCAGTACCCGCAGCAGCCCTACGCCCAGCCCTACCCGGGCGGCTACGGCCAGCCGGTGGCCCCGCCCACCGTGACCCCGATGACCCTCGACGACGTGGTCGTCAAGACGGTCCTCATGCTCGCCATCCTCGGCGCCTCGGCCGCGGCGGCCTGGGTACTCGTGCCGGACTCGCTCGTCGGCGTCGCGTGGATCGGCGCCGCGGTGGTCGGCCTGGTGCTCGGCCTGATCATCTCGTTCTCGCGGATGGCCAACCCGGCGCTCGTCGTGGCGTACTCGGTCATCGAGGGCGTCTTCGTCGGCATGGTCAGCAAGGCGTTTGAGTCGCTCTACGACGGCATCGTGCTCCAGGCGGTCGTGGCCACGTTCGGCGTCTTCTTCCTGATGGCGATGATCTACAAGGCGCGGATCATCCGGGCCACGCCGAAGTTCGCCCGGATCATGGTGGCGATCATGGCCGGCCTGTTCGGCGTGATGCTGGTCAACCTGGTGCTGGCGCTGTTCGGCGTCAACACCGGCCTGCGTGACGGCAGCCCGCTCGCGATCGGCTTCAGCCTGGTCTGCATCGTGGTGGCGTCGCTGAGCTTCGTGCTCAACTTCGCCGACATCGAGGAGGGGGTCCGGATGGGCCTCCCGCAGCGCTACTCCTGGACCGCCGCCTTCGGCATCGTGGTCGGCCTGGTCTGGCTCTACATCGAGATCCTGCGGCTGCTCAGCTACTTCCAGGGCGACGACTGACATCACGCCCTCCCCGACGACGCCCGCCTGCCGCATCCGCGGCGGCGGGCGTCGCCGTTTCCCCGTCCCCGCCGGGCCGCCCGGGGCAGAGTGGGATCCGGGTACGTGGGCGGGAGGTGGTCACGGTGCGCAGTGCCAACCCGGTGCTGGACCGGCTGGACGACGTCGGCCGCGCCGAGCGGCAGGTGCTCGGGGTCGGTACCGCCGACACGATGACGGTGGCCGACGTGGTCAGCCGGACCGTGGGTCTGCTGCTGGTCACCGGTGTCACGGCGGCGGTGTCCTGGGTGGTGGTGCCGCAGGCCGCGTGGATCTCCGCCGCGCTCGCCGGGAGCGCGCTGGCCAGCCTGGCCCTGGTGCTCGTCATCTCGCTGAAGCAGATCACCAGCCCGCCGGTCATCGTCGGGTACGCCGTTCTGCAAGGGCTGCTTCTCGGAGTGGCCAGCCGCGCCTTCGAACTGGTCTATCCGGGCATCGTGGCGCAGGCGGTGGTCGGCACGTTCGGCGTCTTCCTCGGCATGGCCGTGCTCTACCGGGCCCGTCTGGTCCGCGCCACCCCGCGCCTGGCCCGGCTGGTCATCGGCATGCTCGTCGGGATCGTGGCGATCGGCCTGGTCAACCTGTTCGCGTACCTGTTCACCGGGCGGCAGGGGGTGGTGGTCTACAGCCTCAGTGACCGGGTGGGCTGGTTGCCGTACCTGTTCTCGGTGGTGGCGATCATCGCGGGTGCGCTCAGCTTCATCCTCGACTTCGACCTGGTCGAGCGGTCGGCCGCGAACCGGCTGCCCCGCCGCTACGCGTGGTACTGCGCCTTCGGTCTGCTGGTCGGGCTGATCTTCCTGTACTGGCAGATCCTCCGCCTGCTCAGCTACGTACGACGCTGACGCCGGCTGAACATGCTCCGGCCGGGTGTCGCCGTAGACTCGGCGGCGATGAGCGCAGCGGAACTGGACCGGGCGGTGACCCTGCTGGTCCGACAGGTCGGGCACTGGCAGCAGCCGCGCTGGTCGGCCAAGGCGGACGGCGGGAACGTGTCCCGGGCCGACCTGGTGCACAAGCTGGTCCAGGAGATCGCCAACCTGGCCGCCGACGCGGCCGGTGAGCCGCGCCGCGACGTGCCCCGCCTCCCCAGCGACCTGGCCCTGCCCGACCAGCTCCGCGTGGTAGCCGCCGATCTGACCCTCGCCGCGCCCCCGGACCAGGTCCTGGCCACCGCCACCGACGCGGTGACCCGAACCCGCACCGCCCTCTGACCCTCCGCTCCGGCCTCGTTGATCATGAAGTTGGCGGCGACAAAACGGACGTCGATCGCCGCTAACCTCATGATCGACGGAGGAGGGGGACGGTCAGGGCTTGAGCCAGCGGCGTACCTTGCGGTGTCTTGAGCGGTCGCGGGCCCGCAAGACGGCCGGGCGGTCGTGGCCGGCGGCCTCGGCCTGCCTCGCGTGCAGCAGACCGTAGGTGAACGTGTTCTCGCCGTCGGCGTACGCCTGGAGCGCCTGCCGTCGCAGCACCTCCCGGGTGACCACCGAGTCCTGGTGGGTGCCGAGCAGGTCCTGGAGCGCCTTGAACCGCTTCACCAGGCGAGCGGCCCGCTTGCCGGCGGCCGGCTCGCGCACCTCCACCGCGTAGCGGGCGGCCTTGAGCTTCTTGCGCGCCTCGTGCAGCGCGGCGTCCCCGTCCGGCCCGGTGGTGGCGAGCGCCCGGTCCAGCCGTGTGTCGGCGCGGCGTACCGCCTTGCGGATCCGGCGGTCCGTCCAGCGCCGGCCGACGTCGGCGGGCGGGGCGTCGGCCAGCCGGTCCAGGCGGGCCAGCAGGGCGGGGTAGCGGTCGGAGTCCAGCGCGGACCGCAGCGCGATGGTCGCCTCGGCCAGGTCGGCGGCGAACCGTTCGCCGATCCGCGCCGCGACCGGGCCGAGCACCAGCTCGTCCGGCAGTTCGTGCACCGCCTCGGTGAGCCGGGCGGCCATCACCTGGGTGTCGCGGACCCGGCCCAGCTCGCCGCCGAGCCGGCGCAGCTCGGCCCGGACCGCCTCGCTCTCCCGGCGGTCCCACAACCCCCGGAAGGTACGCAGCGTCGCCCGCAACCGGCGGGTCGCCACGCGCATGTCGTGGATCGCGTCCTCGTCCCCCTGGTACGCGGCCGCGTGGTTGCCGACGATCGCGTCCCGCTGTGCCCTGACGTACGCGAGGACCGGTCCCGCCGGACCGTCCGGTTCCCGGTCGTCGAAGCGCTCGATCCGGCCGGCGACGGCCCGGTGCGACTTGCTGACCGCCACCTCGCGGGCTCCTGCCGCGCGCAGCCGCTCCCCGAGGGCGTCGAGCAGCGCCTCGTCGCCCTCGACCAGCTCGATCTCGATCTCGTGCCAGGTCCGCGCGGTGCCGTCCACCAGGTCCTCGGACCGGACGTCGTCCTCGGCCACCTCGGCCAGCACCCGGCCGTCCGCGTCGAGCAGCCGGTGCTCCCGGCGGCGGTTGACGACCCGGGCCGCCGGAGCGACAGGGCGACCGCGCGACGCGCCCCGGATCAGCGCGACCAGCTCGGCCGGCGGGCCGTCGTCGGACGCCCCGGCCGGGAACTGGTGCTCCACCCGGGCGCCACCCACAGCGCCCACCTTGAGGTGCCAGCCCGCGTCGTGCCCGCCGGTACGCCGACGCAGCGCGTGCCCGCTGCGCAGCAGGAGCAGGTCGACGGTGTCCCAGTAGACGGCGTCCAGATCCGAGACGGTGGCGTCGGACATGGTCACGACGCCACCGCACCCGGTCAGGTCGGGCAGCCGGAAACCCTCGTCGCCGGAGTACTTGCGCTCACGTTCCACGACGGTCGCCATGCGGCCTCCCGTACCCGGCCCGCGCACCGGCGAACCGGTCTCAGCTCAGTCGTTCGAGCACCATCGCCATGCCCTGGCCACCGCCGACGCACATGGTCTCCAGACCGATGGTCTTGTCGTGCCACTCCAGCGCGTTCAGCAGCGTGCCGGTGATCCGGGCACCGGTCATGCCGAACGGGTGGCCGACGGCGATCGCGCCACCGGCGACGTTCAGCTTCTCCTCCGGGATGCCGAGCTGCCGGTACGAGGGGATCACCTGGGCGGCGAACGCCTCGTTGATCTCGACCAGGTCGACGTCGTCGATGGTCATGCCGGCCCGCTTGAGCGCCTGCTTCGACGCCTCGACCGGGCCCAGGCCCATGATCTCGGGGGAGAGCGCGGTGACACCGGTGGAGACGATCCGGGCCAGCGGGGTGAGCCCCAGCTCGGACGCGCGCTGGGCGCTCATGATCACCACGGCGGCGGCGCCGTCGTTGAGCGGGCAGCAGTTGCCGGCGGTAATCCGGCCGTCCGGGCGGAACACCGGCTTCAGGCCGGCCACCGCCTCCAGCGTCACCCCGGCACGCGGACCGTCGTCGGTGCTGACCACCGTGCCGTCCGGCGTGGTGACCGGAGTGATCTCGCGAGCCCAGAAGCCGTCGGCGATCGCCTTCTCGGCGAGGTTCTGGCTGCGGACGCCGAACGCGTCCATGTCCTCGCGGGTCACGTCGTACGCCTGGGCCAGGTTCTCGGCGGTCTGCCCCATGGCGAGGTAGATGTCGGGGAGCTGCCCGGCCTCGCGCGGGTCGGTCCACACCTCGGCACCGCCCTGGGCGCGGGCCGCGGAACGCTCCCGGGCCTCGGCGAAGCGGGGGTTCTCCCAGCCGCCGCCGACGAGCGCCTGCGCCTCCGGCGGCAGCGTGTCCGAGTTGCCCCGGGCGTACCGGGACACCATCTCCACGCCGGCGGAGATGAACACGTCACCCTCACCGGCCCGGATCGCGTGCATCGCCATCCGGGTGGTCTGGAGCGAGGACGCGCAGTAGCGGGTCAGCGTGGCACCGGGCAGGCCGTCGAGGCCCATCAGGGTGGCGACCACCCGGGCCATGTTGAAGCCCTGCTCACCGCCGGGCAGACCGCACCCGAGGTAGAGGTCGTCGATGGTGGTGGGATCGAGCGCCGGGACCTTGTCGAGGGCGGCCTGGACGATGGTGGCGGCGAGGTCGTCCGGGCGGACCTCGCGGAGGGAACCCTTGAACGCGCGGCCGATGGGGGACCGGGCGGTGGCGACGATGACGGCGTCGCGGGGCGACTCAATCGGCATGAGCCAACGTTAACGCGCGAGTAACATGCCCGGGAAGCCGCACGGCGGGCGGGAAATGTCACCCCGTGGGCGGTCGCCGGTGATGCCGGAACGCGACGGCAGCGGCCGCCTCGACCGCCGGGAGCAGGGCGTGCGCCCAGACTCGGTAGCCGTCGGCCGACGGGTGGAAGCCGTCGTGGCAGAGCGTGCCCGCGTCCGCGCGGAACACCGGACCGGTCTCGGTGCCCAGGTCGACGACGGTGCCGCCGGCGTCCAGCACGGCCGCCGTCTGGGCCCGCGCCATCCGCCGCCCGGACCAGCCGAGCACCTGGCGCAGCGGTGCGGCGACCGCGCGTACCGCGCCGAGATCGGGGCACGTGCCCACCACCACCTCGACGTGGGCCTCCCGCAGACGGCGTACCGCCGAGCCGAGATAGGCCGCCGCGTCGCCGGGCCGGGACATCGCGGTGGCGTCGTTCGCCCCGATCAGCACGACCGCCACGTCCGGCCGCTCACCGAGCAGTGCCCGGGCCACCTGGGTCGCCAGGTCGGTGGCGCGCGAGCCGGAGACCCCGACGCTGGACAGCTGCACCCGGCGGCCGGTCGGCCCCTCGGCGAGCAGGTTGGCGAGCTGACCGCCGATGGTGTCCTCGAACCGGTCGACGCCCACGCCGAGCGCCGACGAGTCACCCAGCAGCACCAGCCGCAGCGGCGGCGCGTCGGCGCGGCCGACCGTCGCGCGCAGCACCAGGCCCAGCTCGGGCTGGGCGTACTCGCGGGTCCGGGCGGCGATGGCCTGGCCGGCCAGGACCGCCGCGCCGCCCACCGTGCCGGCCAGCAGCGACAGGGCCGCGGCCCGGCCCCACCGGGCCACCTCACCGCGCTCGCTCATGACAGCACTCCGCTTCGCTCGCTGCGCTCGCTCATGCCGTTCCCTCCAGCGTTGCCGAGTCGGCGGCGCTGCCGGTCGGTGGCACCGCGCCGACGCCGAAGAAGGCCCGCCGGCGAAGCTGCGCCCACCGCCCGCCCGGCCCGCGGTCGCGACCCCGGAACTGGGCGCCGCTGACCTCCGTGCCGGCGTGCCGGACCGCCTGGTGGGCGGCCTCCGGGAGCGACCGTACGCCTTCCACGCCGGGCAGGACAGGCCTGCGTTCCGGGACCGCGCCCAACGCGGACAGCACGGTGGGCAGCAACGCCGCCGCGGCTATCGCGTACCCCTCGGCTGAGGGGTGGAACCGGTCCCAGGCGAACATCCGCCCGGGGTCGGCGGCGAAGCGCGGCCCGAGCATGTCGCCGAGCGAGACGGCACGGCCGCCGGCCTCGACCACGCCCACCGTCTGCGCGGCGGCGAGCTGGCGGCTCCACCGCCGGGCCAGCCAGCGCAGCGGCGGCTGGATCGGCCGGATGGTGCCCAGGTCGGGGCAGGTGCCGACGACCACCTCACAGCCGGCCGCCCGGAGCGTGCGGACCGCGTCGACCAGGTGTCGCACCGCTACCGAGAACGGTGAGCGGTTGGTGACGTCGTTGCCGCCGACCAGGATCACCGCGACGTCCGGCTCGACCTCCAGGGCGGACTCGACCTGCGGCTTCAGCCCGGACGACAACGCGCCGACCACGGCGAACCGGTGCAGCCGGACCGGCCGGTGCAGGCGGCGGGACAGCCCGGTGGCCAGCAGTGAGCCCGGTGTCTCCCGGCGCCTGTGCACGCCGTATCCGGCCGCTGAGGAGTCGCCCAGGATGACCATCGTGATCGGCGGGCCGGGCAGTCTCGCGCCGTACACACCGTCGCAGCGCGGCGGCGGGGCCTGCGCCATCGGGATGGTGCGGCGGGCCTGCCGGGCCTGGCCGAGCAGCACCCCACCGGTGGCGGCGGTGGCCGCCACCGTGGCGCCCGTGCCGATCGCCGCGAGGCGGGCGATCTGCCGGGCGCGCTGCCGGCGGACCGGCGCGACGGAACCAGCGTCCCCCATGAACCGACAGTATCGCGCCGGTACGACCACTGCTGTCCTTGATCGGATGGCTGGGCGGTGCCCGGATTGGGTACCGACGGGGGCAGCGGACATGGACTTGCCATCGGGCCGCACCATGGTCGAGCGGAGAGGGGCGACATCATGGGGAAGACGTTGAAGCGCAGCGCCGCGTTCGCGGCGCTGGCCCGGGCGCTGGCGGCCGGTACGCGGGGCGGGCCGTCGCTCGGGGCACGGCTGGCGGCGCTGCCGCGGATGATCCGCGCGACCACCCGTGGCGAGTACGACGGCGGCCTGCGCCTGGCGCTGATGGCCGGGGCGACGGCGTACATCGTCTCCCCGATCGACCTGCTGCCGGAGATCCCGCTGGCGATCTTCGGGCTGGCCGACGACGCGGTCATGGTCACCTGGCTGGCCGGCAGCGTGCTCGCCGAGACCGAGCGGTTCCTGGAGTGGGAGGCACGTCGCAGCTCCGTCATCCCCGGGCATGTGGTGCCCTGACGGCACGTACGCTGGTCGGCGAACTGACCGCTGACCGACCGCCCCACGACGGCGGCGCGACGAAGGGCACAACGAGGTGCAGTACTACGACAACGTCGTCGAGCTGATCGGCAACACCCCGCTGGTACGCCTGCGCAACGTCACCGAGGGCATCCAGGCCACCGTGCTGGCGAAGGTGGAGTACGTGAACCCGGGCGGCTCGGTCAAGGACCGGATCGCGCTGCGCATGGTGGAGGACGCCGAGAAGGCGGGCATCCTGGGGCCGGGCGGCACGATCGTGGAGCCGACCAGCGGCAACACCGGCGTCGGGCTGGCCCTGGTGGCCCAGCTCCGGGGCTACCGCTGCGTCTTCGTCTGCCCGGACAAGGTCAGCCAGGACAAGCAGGACGTGCTGCGCGCGTACGGCGCCGAGGTGGTGGTCTGCCCGACCGCCGTCGCGCCGGAGGACCCGCGTTCCTACTACAACGTCTCCGACCGGCTGGCCCGGGAGATCCCCGGCGCGTGGAAGCCCAACCAGTACAGCAACCCGGCCAACCCGCGCTCGCACTACGAGACCACCGGCCCGGAGCTGTGGCGGCAGACCGAGGGCAGGATCACCCACTTCGTCGCGGGCGTCGGCACCGGCGGCACCATCTCCGGCATCGGCCGCTACCTCAAGGAGGCGTCCGAGGGCCGGGTCAAGGTGATCGGCGCGGACCCGGAGGGCTCGGTCTACTCCGGCGGCACCGGGCGGCCGTACCTGGTCGAGGGCGTCGGTGAGGACTTCTGGCCGGAGACGTACGACCGGGGGATCGCCGACGAGATCGTCGAGGTGTCGGACAAGGAGTCCTTCGAGATGACCCGCCGGCTGGCCCGCGAGGAGGGCTTGCTGGTCGGCGGCTCCTGCGGCATGGCCGTGGTGGGCGCGCTGGAGGTGGCCCGCAAGGCCGGACCGGACGACGTGATCGTGGTGCTGCTGCCGGACGGCGGCCGGGGCTACCTGTCGAAGATCTTCAACGACAAGTGGATGGCCCGGTACGGCTTCCTGGACGACTCGGGCACCGAGCCGACGGTCGCCGACGCGCTCGCCGGCAAGCCCGGCGGTCTGCCCGAGCTGGTGCACGTGCACCCGACCGAGACGGTCCGCGACGCGATCGACTACATGCGCGAGTACGGCGTCTCCCAGCTCCCGGTGCTCAAGGCCGAGCCGCCGGTGGTGACCGGTGAGGTGGCCGGTTCGATCGCCGAGAAGGACCTGCTCGACGCGCTGTTCACCGGCCAGGCCCACCTGCACGACACGATCGAGCGGCACATGGGCGAGCCGCTGCCGATGATCGGCGGCGGCCAGCCGGTGAGCGAGGCGGTCGGGCTGCTGGAGAAGGCGGACGCGGCGCTGGTGCTGGTCGACGGCAAGCCCAAGGGCGTGCTGACCCGCCAGGACCTGCTCGCCCACCTGGGCGCCCGCTGACCCTGCGTTGTAAGGAAGGGCCCCCTCTTAACACTCGGTGTTAAGTGAGTGTTTGAGATTTGGGGTGCGGCGGCGTGTCGGGTTGAGGTGAGGGAAGGCCCTCGGTAGGTCCGGTGGTGTCGAGCCAACCGTTTCCATACCG
>NZ_JAXCFU010000010.1:0-269904 GCF_055362685.1 Micromonospora sp. SYSU B005
TTTGGTCGATTTGCTGTCCTACCTGGAGCCTCGCCCTCATCGATCAGCACCCCTTGTCGACCCGGGCTGACCTGCAAGATCAGGCTGGAAAAGGCTCATTATGCTCAAATCCTTCCGAAATCCGAATCTTGCTGGCCGGATAACTTGGTACCTGAACGGTTCGAATGTCACTTCGGCCATGCGAGGCGTACTGGAATAGGAATGGATGCGCCAATGTCTGAGAAGAATCTGGTTGGTGCGCTTAACGGCGAGTTGGATCACTCCCTTGCGCTGAAATTTACGGTGGGCAGTGCTTCGGCCGGCACTGCAGTAGCCGTCCTTTCGGTTGGGGACCGATTCGTAAACGTGATCGATAACGATGGCTCATACTTGCTGTCATTCAACTGGAAGGGGCGGCAGCAGGCGCACGGGCAAACCTCCGACATCTCCCACGTCGCCGACGCGGCACGGCGCTGGGTAGAAGGTTCAGGTCTAGAGGATCTCGCCGCCGACCATCCGTTCATCAAGTTCTCCGGGCTTCAACTCGCCTATGAGAGAGGGACTGCTGCCGAGTACCAATGGGCTGCGCTACTTGCCTCGGTTGAAGAAGAGGATCACATCTTCCGGGACCTTGTTCTCCTGGCCTCGCGTGACAGCGTCCTCAATCGATTCTTTCCTCGCCTGGGCCACCGTTTCGCGTTGTCTGTCGACGAATACAGCGACGGCATTCTCGTCGCGGTGTTCGTCCGCCGTCCCGGACGGTTTGTCATCTTCGGTGACGACGAAGGCGTCGAATTCGAGGGTGATGCGGCCCAGATGGTCGACTATTTGGTCGCGCGGCTTCGCGATCAGGTCCCCCGGTGAGCACCCGCCTTCGGGTGGGAGGATGGCCTGGTCGCCAACGTCACTCGGGTTCGGCGTTCCGTCCGCATCCGCTCCTCGACGAACCAGTACTGGTTGGCCCGGTCGGCCAGCGTAGCCCGCCCGGCGGCAAGGCCAACGCCGGGCGCCGCGACCCCTCCGCGACACGCGCCGACCTGCTGGCCGAGATCGTCGCCCCGCAGCTCGAACTCTCAGCCCAGCCATAGCTCGGACCGCTTCTCGATCAAGCCGGCCAATGGTCGGATGTCCCCAGCCCGACGGCTCGCCAGGTCGAGGTCCCCGCTTGACGAAACCCATAGGGACACCCCCCCGCAGCGGGCCGGCCGTCGGTCCCTCGTTCACGCCACGGGAGAGATACCATGACCTCCACGTTTGCCCGACGGTTGACGGGCGCGGTCGGCCAGGTCGCGTTGGGCGCGATGCTGCTCGTTGCCGGCATCGCCCACCTGACAGTCGCGCGCCAGGAGTTCTTGGCGCAGGTGCCCCCCTGGCTCCCGCTCGACGTCGATCTCGTCGTCGTCGCCTCCGGAGTGGTCGAGATCTGTCTCGGGCTGGCCCTGCTCGCGGCTTGGAGACAGCCTGTACGCGGCCTCACCGGAGCGGTCGTAGCCGCCTTCTTCGTCGCGGTCTTCCCGGGCAACATCGCTCAGTTCACCGAAGGGCGTGACGGATTCGGCCTGGACACCGACGCGGCATGGGCGCTCCGCCTGCTCTTCCAGCCGCTGCTCGTACTCTGGGCGCTCGCCGCCACCGACGCGGTTCCCGCGCTCCGCTCACTGCGCCGTAGCCCCTGACACGAACCGAATCCAACGACATCCGTCAGCCCGGCTGCCGTTCGCTACCTGGGCGCCAGTTGCAGATCGTCTCTGATGACGACCATGTATGCCCAGATGCCGTCGCCGCACCGACACGAACCCCCATGCCGGCGAGCAGCGTGTCACGATGAACGGGGGTGGGCCGTTCTCGACGGTCGCGACTGCGGCGGCCGGGTGGACGCCCCGGACTTTGACGGGTGCGCTGTTGATGGGGGACCGGGGCGCCGTGGACCTGGTGACGCCCTGTCGTCGCCCCTCGTTGACCCCCCGAAAACCCCACTCATGGAGCCCTTTTCATCGTGACGGTGCAGGTCACAGGTGGTGTGGGAGGCCGGTGTCCATGTAGGACGAGGCTCCCGGTAAGACAGCAATCGACCAAGATCAGATGCCCCAACCGGGAGCCTCGCTGTGCTGTCTTACCCTGCCGCGATTCCGTTGTCCACCCGCAGCCTGAACCACCTCGCCGCCCTCATCCGAACCCGCCGCCAGCAGCGACGGTCCCGGTGGCGACGCCTCGACCCCGGCCAGCAAGCTCTGCTCGCCCTGGCCCACCTGCGCAACGGTGACACCCTGCCCCGCCTGGCCGCCGGATTCGAAATCGGCGTCACGACGGCCTGGCGTTATGTCCGCGAGGCCATCGACCTGCTCGCCGCGACCGCCGACGACCTGGCCACGGCCATGACCAGGATCCGTCTGCTCGCCTACGCGATCCTCGACGGGACCCTGATCCCGATCGACCGGGTCGCCAACCAGAAGCCGTACTACTCCGGGAAGCACAAGCGTCACGGCGTGAACGTGCAGGTCATCGCCGACGCGGCCGGGCGTCTCGTCTGGGCCTCGGCCGCGCTGCCCGGCTCGACGCATGATCTGACCGCCGCCCGCACCCACGGCATCATCGAAGCCTTGACCAGCGCCGACATGATGACCTTCGCGGACAAGGGCTATCAAGGCACCCGCGGCAGCCTGCGCACCCCGTTCAAGCGGCGCCGCTTCCGGCCGAAGCTGTCACGCCGGCAGAAGGCCGTCAACCGGGCCCACGCGAAGATCCGCGCCCGCGGCGAACGCGCGATCGCCACCCTCAAGACCTGGAAAATCCTGGTCAAGCTGCGCTGCTGCCCACGCCGCGCCACCGCGTGGTGCAGGCCATCCTCGTCCTGCACCACGTCGAAGCCGACCGCTACGCAGGATGAAAATGGCTCAATGCTCTGACCGGGAAGGTTCACCGGGTTGTGGCAGACGGTGAAGCGTTCGCGGAAGTCCGTTTCGAGCGATGCTGCGGTGCCTCTACTGTGGCGCGGTGATGACCGAGGTGATCGTTCTCAACGGTGGTTCCAGCTCGGGGAAGTCCGGGATCGTTCGGTGTCTGCAGGCAGTCCTGCCGGATCCGTGGCTGGCCCTGGGGACAGACACGCTGGTTGAGGCGATGCCCGCGTCCATGCAGGCATCGGATGCCGGGATCGAGTTCGCTCCCGACGGACAGGTGATCGTCGGGCCGGAGTTCCGGACGCTGGAAGCGGCATGGATCGAGGGGGTCGCCGCGATGGTCCGTGCGGGTGCCCGGGTCATCGTTGATGAGGTCTTCCTCGCCGGAGCGGACTCGCAGAAGCGATGGCAGAAGGCTTTGGGTGAACTGCGGGTGCTGTGGGTCGGCGTCCGATGCGACAGTGCGGTTGCCGCAGGCCGTGAGGTCGCACGAGGTGATCGGGTCATCGGCATGGCGGCGTCCCAGGCGGATGTGGTCCACCGGGGCATGGTCTATGACCTGGAGGTGGACACCACGCATGCCGAGTCGATGGAGTGCGCACGGACCATCGCCGCGCATGTCAGCTGATCGGCGGCCCGGCTGTCTGCCACTGTGACCGCAGCGCGGAGACGGTCAGGCCGCTGCGGCCAGGGGCCGTCCTCCCCAACGGATGCCTTCTCCCCGCGGATCCGGGCGCGTTCGCAGCGTGGGGCTGCCAGCACGTCGGGGTGGCGGGCGTTGGCGTTGCGCCAGCGTAGGTACCGGTGCAGCTCTCGGGTCTGGACGGTGTGGTTGGGGTGGTGGGAGTTGGCGATGGGAGGTCGTCGGGGGTGTCGGGGTGCGCGCCGACGAGTGCGCAGGTGCCTGCGATCCACCAGGTGCGTACCTCGGCGGTGGTGAAGTGTTCGAAGGCGCGGAGAACGAAGCCACCGGTGAAGTCGTCGGCCCGGAGTTCCAGGAAGCGGGCGGCGACGTGCCAGGCGGAGGTGGGGTCGGTGAGGTCGGGGATGAAGGCGGCCTCGTGCCAGTGGTGTTTCATCGACTTGGTGTAGTCGCGCAGCACTGCTGCGCCGGTACCGAGCCGGATGCGGGCCTCGTCAAACGTGCTCCGTGCCGCGCTGGTCGTCCAGGTGGAGGTTGGGGTGAGCGGGGCGAGTTGGTGGTACCAGCCGGGAAGTTCGTGCGCGCGGCGGTAGTCGTCTCCGCTGGTTCGGAGGGTTACGCCGCGAGCGGCGAGGGCGTCGGCAAGGGCCGCGTACTGGTCGCTGCGGAGCATCCACCCGCGGTAGACGGCGGAGCCGCCGGCGGGCACGGCTGAGATCGCGCGGTGCGGCTCGTCGCGGGTCAGCGCGTCGTGGTCGATCAGCGCGACGTCGATCCCGGCGGCACGGGCGGCCTGGGCTTCAGGCGCGAAGTGGTCGTCGGGCCGACGTTGCCGTAGGGGGTCCGCGGGGACCAGCAGCATCATCGGTGCATCGTGCCGGAGAGACGACCTCAGGCTCCACCCGATATGCGGATCGGTCCGGTCATCCTGATGCTGCACCCGGGCCCCTTGCTCCGAAACTTTCGGCGCTGTGTCGATCGGAACTCCACCCTGCCGTCAACCGCTCCTGCTGGCAGCGGGCCTGTTGACGGACGGCGGAGCAGTTAGTAGCCTCAGCGCACAAAATCATGGCATGTAAATATCTCGATAAGTTTCGGAGGCGGCGAGCGCACCGACGACGGTACGACGACTGACCCCGTCGGTGCGGCCACTCGTCGGCTTCCGCCTGCGCGCCCGCGCCGGCGAGAACCCGCCACCCCACCACCGCCGCTCACGATCACACCGCTGGAGGGCCGTTGAAACGCGTCCGGACCACCACCACAGCCGTCATGGCCGCCGTCGTGCTCCTCCTCGCCGGCTGTGGCGGATCAGACGGTAAGTCCGACTCGAAGACCTTCGAGTTCTGGTCGTTCGCCAACATCAACCAGAAGGCCGACGTCGACGTCTACACCAAGGCGCACCCCGACGTGCGCATCAAGCTCACCGAGGTGGGCAGCACGACCGAGACCGCGCAGGCGCTCACCGCCGCGCTGGCCGGGGGCAAGGTGCCCGACCTGGTGCTGATCCAGGCCGACGACCTGCCGAAGTTCATGCAGTCTCCGGACAACTTCGTCGACCTCACCACGCTGGGCGCGAACGACATCAAGGGCAACTACCTCGACTGGGTGATGGCGCAGTCGACGACGAAGGACGGCAAGATCATCGGTGTGCCGACCGATGTGGGCGGCTTGGCGGTGGCCTACCGTACCGATCTGTTCAAGGCGGCCGGGCTGCCCACCGACCGGGAGGCGGTCTCCAAGCTCTGGCCGACGTGGGACGCGTTCATCAACGTCGGCAAGACGTACGTCCAGAAGACCGGCAAGCCGTTCGTGGACAACACGCCGACCAGCGTCTTCTTCCAGGCGGTCAACCAGGGCAGTCAGCGCTACTACAGCGCCGACCGCAAGCTGGACTACGACAACGAGCAGGTCAAGGCGGCGTTCGACGTGACGCTGAAGGCTTTCGGCGCGGGCATCTCCGCCAAGCAGGGGTCGTTCTCGTCCGGCTGGAGCGCGGCGATGAAGAAGGGCGACTACGCGGTGGTGTGCTCACCGTCGTGGATGCTCAGCCAGATGAAGACGAACGCCCCCGAGACGAACGGCAAGTGGGACATCGCCACCATTCCCGGGGGTTCGGGGAACTGGGGCGGCAGCTTCCTCGCGATCCCCAAGCGCGCCAAGAACGCGAAGGCGGCCTGGAACTACATCTCCGAGATGCAGTCGCCGAAGGGGCAGCTGGACCACTTCCTGATGCAGGGGTCGCTGCCCACCACCCCGTCGGTCTACACGGACCCGCAGCTGGTCGGGAAGACCGACCCGTTCTTCAGCAACGCACCGATCGGCAAGATCTACACCCAGTCGGTGCTGGGGATCAAGCCCTTCTACTTCGGTCCGCAGGACGGCCCCATCGGCACCGAGTTCCTCAACACGCTCACCAGTGTCGAACAGGGCAAGGTGGACCCGGCGAAGGCCTGGGACACCGCGCTGACGAACGTCAAGAACGCCGTACGCGAATGACCGAGGGCTGATGCGTGGCGGCCGGGTACCGCCCGGCCGCCGCCCATCGGGAGGGTGACGCTTTGACCACCATGCTCGGCCCGGCCCCGGTACCACCGGACGTCCGGAGGCCCGCTCGCAACCGGCGGATCCAGCAGGGCGTACGGGAGTTCCTGGCGCCGTACGCGTACATCTCGCCGTTCTTCGTGCTCTTTTTGATCTTCGGCCTCTTCCCGTTGCTGTTCACCTTCTACATCTCGCTGTTCGACTGGGATCCCATCGGCGAGCACCGTTTCGTGGGGCTGGACAACTTCTCCGAACTGCTGGACGACCCCCGTTTCTGGGGGGCGCTGCGGAACACGTTCAGCATCTGGGTGCTGTCGACGGTGCCGCAGTTGCTTCTGGCGCTCGGCCTGGCGCACCTGCTCAACCACGCGCGGCTGCGGCTGGCCGCCCTGTTCCGGATGTCGGTGCTCGTTCCCTACGTCACCTCGGTGGCGGCCACGACGATCGTCTTCGCCCAGATGTTCGACCGGGACTACGGCATGATCAACTGGTTCCTGGGACTGCTCGGCTTCGAGCACATCGACTTCACGGCGTCGCTGTGGGGCAGCCACATCATGATCGCCACGATGATCGCCTGGCGCTGGACCGGATACAACACACTGCTGTACCTCGCCGCGCTGCAGGCGGTGCCCCGGGAACTGTACGAGGCCGCGGCCGCCGACGGCGCGAACGGCTGGAAGCAGTTCCTGCACATCAGCATCCCCTCGTTGCGGCCGATCATCGCGTTCACCGTCGTGACGTCGACCATCGGCGGGCTGCAGGTCTTCACCGAGCCGCTGCTGGTCAACCCGGTGGGCGGACTCACGTGCGGGGCGGCACGGCAGTGCCAGACCGTCACCCTCTACCTCTACGAGCAGTCCTTCGGGCAGTTCCACTTCGGCTACGGGGCGGCGGTCGGCGTCGCGCTCTTCGTCATCGTGGTGGCCTTCTCCGCACTCAACTATCTGCTGACCACCCGAATCCGTTCGGAGCGCCCATGAAGCCCGTAGCACCGACCGCCGCGCCCCGGCGGGCCCGGCGGCGCCAGGCCAACCGCGTCCCGATCCCGGTGTACGCGCTGCTCACCCTCATGGCGCTCGTCAGCGTCTTCCCGCTCTACTGGATGTTCGTGGTGGCGACGACGGACTCCGCCACCGCGACGACTCTTCCCCCGACCCTCACACCCGGCGGCAACTTCCTGCACCTGGCCGAGCTGGTCTTCACCATCGTGCCGTTCGTGCAGTCCCTGCTGAACAGCCTCGTCGTCGCCGGCACGATCGCCGTGGGTCAGGCGGTGCTCTGCGCGTTGGCCGGCTTCGCCTTCGCCAAGCTGTCCTTCCCGGGCCGTAACACGCTGTTCCTCATCGTCGTGCTGACCAT
The DNA here is from genome assembly GCF_055362685.1 of Micromonospora sp. SYSU B005. Lineage (NCBI taxonomy): Bacteria > Bacillati > Actinomycetota > Actinomycetes > Micromonosporales > Micromonosporaceae > Micromonospora > Micromonospora sp. SYSU B005. The sequence goes on from NZ_JAXCFU010000010.1 coordinate 7,423, forward strand.
GACGGTGCCGGCGCAGCTGGCAGTGGTGCCGCAGTACCTGATCATCTCCCAGTTGGACTGGGTGGACAGCCTCCAGGCGGTGATCGTTCCCGGGCTGGTCAGCGCGTTCGGCATCTTCTGGATGCGCCAGCACATCGGCAGCACCATCGACGACGAGCTGATGCAGGCGGCGCGGGTGGACGGCGCGACCACCTGGCAGATCTTCTGGCGGATCGCCTTCCCGCTGGTCCGCCCCGCGGCGTACGTGCTGGGGCTGTTCACGTTCGTCTACGCCTGGAACGACTTCCTGTGGCCGTTCATCGTGTTGAAGTCGCCGGAGAACTACACGGTCCAGATCGCCATCAAGGCGCTGCAGCAGAACCGGGACATCGATCTGGGTCTGGCCATGTCCGGTTCCTTCCTGGCCACCATTCCGCTGCTGGTGCTGTTCGTCTTCGTCGGGCGCCGTCTGGTGCAGGGGATCATGGAAGGCGCGTTCAAGGGGTGAGTGGTGACGAGGCTCCGCCGCCGACTGACCGGCCGGCTCCGGAGTGCCCGCCGCAGCCCGTACCCCGTCACGGTGCGGCGCGGGCTGCGCGTGCCGATGGACGACGGCGTCGACCTGGTCGCCGACCTCTACCTGCCGCGCGGCCCGGTGGAACCGCCGCTGCCCACGATCGTCATCCGCTCGCCGTACGGCCGGCACGGCTCGCTCACAGACGCGCCGGTACTGGCCGGCGAGGGGTTCACGGTGCTGGTGCAGAGCTGCCGCGGTACCGGTGGCTCGGGTGGCACCTTCCGGCCGCAGCTCGACGAGCAGCGCGACGGCATGGCCACCCACCGGTGGGTACGCCGCCAGCAGTGGTTCACCGGCACAGTCGCGACGTACGGCGAGAGCTACCTCGGTTACACCCAGTGGGCGGTGGCGGGACGGATGTGCCGGGACGACCCCGCCAACGCCCCTGACGCCCTGTGCCTGAACGTCACGATGGCTGACTTCGGCGCGGTCACCTGGACCAACGGCGTCTTCTCGCTGGGCGGCTCGCTCGGCTGGTCGCGACTGATGGCCCTGCGGGGCATGCGCGGCGCCCTGGTCCGGGCGCGGCTCGCGCGGCGGCCGGACCGGAAGCTGGCCGAAGCCGTCGACGTCCTGCCGCTGTCCCACGGCGACACGGCGGTGGCGGGCCACCCGATCGGCTGGTACCAGGACTGGCTGGCTCACGAGCAGCTCACCGACGACTACTGGACCCGGCAGTCGCACACCGCGTCGGTGCCCGACGTGACAGCGCCCGTCTACATGGCCACCGGCTGGTACGACATGTTCCTTCCCTGGCAGCTGCGCACCTACGCCCAACTCGTCGCGGCCGGTCGCCCGCCCCGGCTGACCATCGGCCCGTGGGGCCACCGCACCGATCAGAGCCCGTTCCTCGCCGAGTCGATCGCGTTCCTCGAGGAACACTTCGCCGGCGTACCGGCGGGCCGGCCCGCGCCCGTGCGCGCCTTCCTCACCGGCGCGCGGCAGTGGCACGACCTGCCCGCGTGGCCACCGCCGGGCACCGCCGTGCGGCGGTGGTACCTGCACCGGTCCGGGCTGCTCGACCAGGCCCGCCCCGGCGGGGGCGGCACCCGCTACACATACGATCCCGACCGGCCCACGCCCGCGCTCGGTGGTCCCGGCCTGGGCCCGTCCTGCGGGCCGGTCGACAACAGCGCCCACGAACGCCGTACGGACGTGGTCGTCTTCCGCAGTCCACCGCTGGAGCACGCCGTCGTCCTCGCCGGGGAGCCGATCGCCCGGGTTTGGTTCCGCTCGACGGCGGCCAGCGCGGACGTGTTCATCCGGATCTGCGACGTGCACCCCGACGGCCGCTCGATGAGCGTGTGCGACGGCATCCGCCGCATCGGCGGCGTCGGCACCGCGGTCGCCGACCCGCGGCCCGGTGAGGACGGTTTCGTCGAGCTGGACGTGCCGCTGTGGCCGGCGTTCCACCGCTTCGCCGCCGGCCACCGCATCGCCGTGCAGGTCAGCTCCGGAGCGCACCCGCGCTACGCCCGCAACCCCGGCACCGGCGAACCCGCCGCCACCGCGACCACCACCGTACGGGCGCAGCAGGAGATCTCCCACGACGGCGCCCACCCGTCCGCGATCGACCTGCCGGTGTGGACGTGAACGGGCGCGGACGCGCCGGCCGCCGCGCCGAAGGCATCTCCATCAACCGACGAGGAGGCTCCCCGGATGACATCCGTGTTCCATGTGGCGATCACCGGTTCGGATCGCGCCGACGGCTGCGCCGAGCGCCCCTTCCGGACGATCAACCGGGCGGCGGGCGTCGCGCAGCCCGGTGACACCGTGGTGGTGCACGCGGGGGAGTACCGCGAGTGGGTGAAGCCACGCCACGGCGGTCTCAGCGACTCCCGCCGCATCACGTACGAGGCGGCACCGGGCGAGCACGTGGTGATCAAGGGATCGGAACGCGTCACCGGCTGGGAGCCGCTCGGCGGGACGGTGTGGCGGGCGGTCGTCGACAACGCGCTGTTCGGCTCGTTCAACCCGTTCGCCGAGGAGGTGACCGGCGACTGGATCGTCTACCGCCCGGGTGCGCCACGCCGGCACCTCGGCGACGTCTACCTGAACGGCCTGAGCTTCTTCGAGGTGGGGAGCCGGGCGGAGGTCGACGATCCGCCCCGGCGCACCGAGGTCGTCGACGACTGGACCAGACTGCCCCGTCCGGTCGGCGATCCCGACCGGACCCGGCTCGTCTGGTACGCCGAGGTCGGTGAGCGGACGACGATCTGGGCCAACTTCCAGGGCGCCGACCCGAACACGGAACTGGTCGAGATCAACGTACGCCGCAGCGTCTTCTACCCGGACCAGCCGCACCTGGACTACATCACCGTCCGTGGCTTCGAGCTGGCGCACGCGGCCAGCCCGTGGGCGCCGCCGACCGCCGACCAGCCGGGACTGATCGGGCCCGGCTGGGCGAAGGGGTGGGTCATCGAGGACAACGTGATCCACGACGCCAAGTGCGCGGCGATCTCGATCGGGAAGGAGGGGGCGACCGGGCGGAACTTCTCGGCTCTGCGCGGTGACAAGCCGGGCTACCAGTACCAGGTGGAGTCGGTCTTCGCGGCCCGCCGGATCGGGTGGGACCGGGAGCACATCGGCTCGCACGTGATCCGCCGCAACACCATCTACGACTGCGGCCAGAACGCGATCGTGGGCCACCTCGGATGTGCGTTCTCCACGATCGAGGACAACCACATCCACCGCATCGGCGTGAAGCGCGAGTTCTACGGGTACGAGATCGCCGCGATCAAGCTGCACGCCGCCATCGACGTGGTGATCCGGCACAACCGGATCCACGACTGCTCGCTCGGCACCTGGCTGGACTGGCAGGCGCAGGGCACCCGGCTCTCCCGCAACGTCTACCACGACAACTCCCGGGACCTCTTCGTCGAGGTCAGCCACGGCCCCTACCTGGTCGAGCACAACATCTTCGGCTCGCCCGCCGCGCTGGAGCTGTTCAGCCAGGGCGGCGCCTTCGTCTGCAACCTGATCTGCGGCACCGTGCGGCTGGAGCCGGTGCTGGACCGCGCGACGCCGTACCACCTGCCGCACAGCACCCAGGTGGCCGGCTACGCGGTGATCTACGGCGGCGACGACAGGTACGTGGGGAACCTCTTCCTCGGCGGCGACCCGGGCGCGGCCTACGGCCCGGGCGCGGAGGGCGAGGGGCCGCCGCTGGCCGGCACCGCCGGATACGACGGGCATCCGGCGTCGTTCGCGGAGTACCTGGCCCGCCTCGCCGACCAGCCGCCGAGCGACCAGCAGAAGTACGTCGAGGTGCGACAACCGGTGTACGCCCGCACGAACGCCTACGCCGCCGGGGCCCGGCCGTTCGAGGGTGAGCACGAGCCACTGGTGCTGGGCGCCGCGTCGGCGACGGTCGTCGACGAGGGCGACGGAGTCTGGCTCGTCACCGACCTCCCCGAGGCGTTCGACGATGCCCGGGTCGGCGTGGTCACCGGCCGGGACCTGGAACGGGTCCGGTGCGCCGACGCGGAGTTCGAGGAGCCGGACGGCAGCCCCGCCGTCATGGACGTCGACCTCACGGGCGAGCCCCGGCAACCCGGGCGGGACGGCGCCGTCGGCCCGATCGCGGGCCTTGCGTCCGGGACACGCCGTACACGGGTGTTCTGACGGCGGACCCGCGCGTACGCGGACGGTGGCGCCGGCCGGCGCCACCGTCCGCGTAGAACTCAGCCGCGTTCGGCCCAGTCGCCGAGGGCCCAGTCGCGGACCTCGGGCATGTCCTCCAGGTGCTCCACCACGTACGCCTCGTGGCGGTCGAGCTGACTGCGGCACCACGCCTTGAGGTCCGCCGCGCCGCGCGGCAGACGCTTGGCGTTGTTGATGGCGTCCATCACGAGGTGGTACCGCGACGCCTTGTTGCGCACCGTCATGTCGAACGGGGTGGTGGTCGTGCCCTGCTCGATGAAGCCGCGCACGCGGAACCGGTCCGCGTCCGGGCGGCCGTGGACGAGCTGGTGGATCGCGCCGGGGTAGCCGTGGAAGGAGAAGACCACGTCGACGTCGTCGGTGAACAGCTCGGTGAACAGGGTCTCGCTCATGCCGTGCGGGTGGTCCTTGGGCCGGACCAGGGTCATCAGGTCGACCACGTTGACGACGCGCACCTTCAGACCGGGCAGCCGGTCCCGCAGGATCTGCGCCGCCGCGACCGTCTCCATGGTGACGACGTCGCCGGCGCAGGCGAGGACGATGTCGGGGTCGCTGGTGCCGTCGTCGGTGCCGGCCCACTCCCAGATCCCCGCCCCGCGGGCGCAGTGTTCGATCGCCTCGTCCATGGAGAGGTACTGCAACTGCGGCTGCTTGTCGATGACGATCAGGTTGATGTACGACCGCGACCGGAAGCAGTGGTCGGCCACCGACAGCAGGGTGTTGGCGTCCGGCGGCAGGTAGACCCGGGCGACGTCGCCGCGCTGGGTGAGCACCACCTGGATGAGGCCCGGGCCCTGGTGGGAGAAGCCGTTGTGGTCGTTGCGCCACGCCGTCGAGGTCAGCAGCACGTTGAGGCTCGGCACCTTCGCGCGCCACGGCAGGTGCTTGGCCTCCTGCAGCCACTTGCCGTGCTGCACCGTCTGCGAGGCGCTGACCATGGCGAACGCCTCGTAGGTGGCGAACATGCCGTGCCGGCCGGTCAGGTTGTAGCCCTCCAGCCAACCGTGGCAGTTGTGCTCGCTGAGCACCTCCATGACCCGGCCGTCGCGGCTGATCGCCACGTCGTCCGGCGTCACCCGTTCCATGAAGGCGCGGTCGGAGACGTCGAAGACGCCGCCGAGGCGGTTGCTGTTCGTCTCGTCCGGACAGAACAACCGGAACCGGTCGGCGTTGCGGGCGTAGATGTCGCGCATCATCTCGCCCAGCTTGCGCGTCGACTCGGCCCGCTGCTGCGCCGGCTGGGACACCTCGATCGCGTAGGAACGGAAGTCCGGCAGGTCCAGGTCCCGGGTGAGCAGCCCGCCGTTCGCGTGCGGGCTGGCGCTCATCCGCAGGTCGCCGTCGGGGGCCTGGTCCCGGACCAGCGCCGAGGGCGCGCCGGTGGAGTCGAACAGCTCCTCCGGACGGTACGACCTGAGCCAGCGCTCCAGCAGCGCGAGGTGCTCCGGATTGTCCTTGACGCCGGACAGCGGCACCTGGTGGGAGCGCCACGTCCCGGTGACGGTGACCCCGTCGACGGTGTCCGGCCCGGTCCAGCCCTTCGGCGACCGCAGGACGATCAGCGGCCAGGTCGGACGCGTACCGTCCCAGGAGCCGTCACGGGCGGCGGTCTGGATGTCGCGGATCCTCGTCCAGGCGGTGGCCAGGGCGGCGGCGAAGCGGTGGTGCATGCCGGGCAGGTCGGAGCCCTCGACCTCGATGACGTCGTAGCCGTGGCCCCGCAGCAGGTGGCGTACCTCCTCGGGGTCCTTGCGCCCCAGCACGGTGGGACCGGAGATCTTGGCGTCGTTGAGGTGCAGGATCGGCAGGACCGCGCCGTCGCGCTCGGGGTTGAGGAAGGACACGCCCTTCCAGGAGCCCTCCAGGGGCCCGGTCTCGGCCTCGCCGTCGCCCACCACCGCGATGGCCAGCAGGTCCGGGTTGTCCATGACCGCGCCGAACGCGTGGACCAGGACGTAGCCCAGCTCACCGCCCTCGTGAATGGAACCCGGGGTGGTCACCGACACGTGCGACGGGATACCGCCGGGGCTGGAGAACTGCCGGAACAGGCGCAGCATCCCGGCCTCGTCCTGGCTGACGTCCGGGTAGATCTCGCTGTAGGTGCCCTCCAGGTAGCCGGCGGCCACCAGTGCCGGCCCGCCGTGACCCGGACCGGCCAGGTAGATCGCCTGCTGGCCGGTGTGCCGGATCAGCCTGGAGACGTGCGCGTAGATCAGCGACAGGCCGGGGCTGGTTCCCCAGTGGCCGAGCAGGCGCGGCTTGATGTGCTCAGCCGACAGTGGCTCGCGCAGCAGTGGGTTGCCCTGCAGGTAGATCTGACCGATGGTCAGGTAGTTGTTCGCCCGCCACCACGCGTCCAGACGGGCGAGTTCGGTGTCGTCGAGTTCGGCGAGCGTACGGAGTTCGGATTCGACCGCGGTCACCGTGCTTCCCTTCCACTGATCTCGTCTTGTCCGGACCTAGCCTAGGCCCGGCGGCGTCCGGCCACGGGGGGCCGCGGGCCGGAAGCCGGGGGACTTTCGGCCCTCGCCGGCGACCGCCGCGCACCGCCGGGCCCTCCTGAGCGAGGCGGCGGTCACCGCCGGATCAGCCGGCGGTCGCCGGTCCGTAGTACGCGGCGCGCATCAGTTCCTGCATGTCGCCGAGCATCGGCATCCGGGGGTTCGCCGGCGCGCACTGGTCCTCGTACGCGTTCAGCGCCTGTTGCGGCAGCGCCGCGAGGAAGGCCTGCTCGTCCACGCCGACCGCCGCGAACGACGGCTCGATGCCGACCTCGTCGCGCAGGCGCTCGATCGCCGTGGCCAGGGCCTCCACCGCTTCGGCGTCGGTCGCCGCGGGGAGCCCGAGGGTACGGGCGATGTCGGCGAAGCGTTGCGGCGCCCGGTAGGTCTCGTACCTGGGCCAGCCGGTGAGCTTGCTCGGCACGGTGCCGTTGTACCTGATGACGTGCGGGAGCAGGATCGCGTTGGTGCGCCCGTGTGCGACGTGGAAGGTGGCACCCAGGGTGTGCGACATGGCGTGCACGATGCCGAGGAAGGCGCTGCCGAACGCCATGCCGGCGATCGTCCCGGCGTTGTGCATCTTCTCGCGGGCCACCGGGTCGGCGGCGCCCTGGTGGACGGCCCGGGCGAGGTTGCCGAAGATGAGCCGGACGGCGTGCAGGGCCAGACCGTCGGTGAAGTCGTTGGCGTAGACGGACACGTACGACTCGATCGCGTGGGTGAGCGCGTCGAAGCCGCTGTCCGCGGTGACCACCGCCGGCAGGTCGGCGGCCAGGACCGGGTCGACGATCGCCACGCTCGGGGTGAGGGCGTAGTCGGCGAGCGGGTACTTCTTGCCGGACGCGGTGTCGGTGATGACCGCGAACGGGGTGACCTCGGCTCCGGTGCCGGAGGTGGTCGGGATGCAGACGAGCTGGGCCAGCGCGCCGAGGGTGGGGAACTTGAAGGCGCGCTTGCGGATGTCGAAGAACTTCTCCCGCAGATCGGCGAAGACCACCTCGGGGTGCTCGTAGCGCAGCCACATCACCTTGGCGGCGTCCATCGCCGAACCCCCGCCGAGCGCGATGATGGTGTCCGGGCGGAACGAGCGCATCGACTCGGCGCCCCGGTCGACGGTGCGGACGCTGGGCTCCGGCTCGACGTCGTCGATGATCTGCAGGGCCACCTGCTCGCGGCGGCGGTGCAGCACGGACAGCACGCGGTCCACGTACCCCAGTCTGGTCATGGTGTGGTCGGTCACCACGGTGACCCGGTGCACGTCGGGCATGTCGGCGAGGTAGCGGATCGAGTTCGGCTCGAAGTAGATCTTCGGCGGGACCTTGAACCACTGCAGGTTGTTCGTCCGCCGGGCCACCCGCTTGATGTTGATGAGGTCGACCGCCGTGACGTTGTGCGACACCGAGTTGTGGCCGTAGCTTCCGCAGCCCAGCGTCAGCGACGGCAGGAAGGCGTTGTACATGTCGCCGATGCCGCCCTGCGAGGCCGGCGCGTTCCAGATGATCCGGACGGCCTTGACCCGGCGGCCGTACGCCTCGGCCAGATCGGCGTCCCGCGTGTGGATGACGGCGCTGTGGCCCAGGCCGTCGAACTCGACCATCTGCTCGGCGTACCCGAAGGCCTGGTCGTGACCGGTGGCGGGCAGCAGGGCGAGCACCGGGCAGAGCTTCTCCCGGGTCAGCGGCTCGGCCGGGCCGACCCGGTCGACCGGGACCAGGATGATCGAGGTGTCCGGGGCGACCGGGAAGCCGGCGTGTTCGGCGATCCAGGTCACCGACTGCCCGACCACGTCCGGGTTGAGCTTCCCGGAGCCGAAGAGCAGCTTCTCCAGCAGCGACTTCTCCTCCGGTGTCGCGATGTGGGCGTGCAGTCGCCGGAACTCGGCGAGGGCGGCCGGCCGGATCGCGTCGTCGATGATCACCGCCTGCTCGGAGGCGCAGATCATGCCGTTGTCGAACGCCTTCGACAGCACCACGTCGTTCACCGCGCGGGCCACGTCGGCCGACGCCTCGATGTACGCGGGGACGTTGCCGGCGCCGACACCGAGCGCCGGTTTGCCGGTGGAGTAGGCGGCCCGGACCATCGCGTTGCCGCCGGTCGCCAGGACCACCGAGACGGCGGGATGCCGCATCAGCTCGTTCGTCGCGGCCACCGACGGCTCGTCGATCCACTGGATGCAGTGCTCCGGCGCGCCGGCGGCGACGGCGGCGTCGCGGACCGTGCGGGCCGCCTCCGCGCTGCAGCGCTGCGCCGCCGGGTGGAAGGCGAAGATCACCGGGTTGCGGGTCTTGAGGGCCAGCAGGGCCTTGAAGATGGTGGTCGAGGTCGGGTTCGTCACGGGCGTCACGGCGGCCACCACGCCCACCGGCTCGGCGATCTGGGTGATGCCCGTGATGTCGTCCTGCGCGATCACCCCGACGGTACGGATGTCGGCCATGTGGTTGGTGACGTGCTCGCAGGCGAAGATGTTCTTCACCGCCTTGTCCTCGAACACGCCTCGGCCGGTCTCCTCGACCGCGAGCATCGCGAGTTCGGCGTGCCGGCCGAGCGCGGCCACCGACGCCTTCTTCACGATCTCGTCGACCTGTTCCTGGCCGTAGGAGTCGTAGCGGGCCAACGCCGTGAGACCGTTCTCCACCAGGGTTCCGATCATGCTTCCGCCCTCCATCGGTCCGTCACCTCGAACCTAGATCCGCGGTGATCGATGCGACTATGGCCGGTGGACCCGCGAGGACGGGACCACCGGCCCGCGCTTGGCCCGCTGGATCTGCTCGTAGACGTGGGTCCGCAGTTCGGTGAACCGGGGCAGGGCCCGGGTGGTGAGCTGGTCGCGTTCCCGGGGGAGGTCGATGACGAGGTCCTCCTGCACGCGGGTCGGCGAGTTCGACAGGACGAGCACGCGCTGGCCCAGGTACACCGACTCGTCGATGTCGTGCGTCACGAAGACGGTGGAGATGCCACGGGTCAGGTGCAGTTCGCGGACGAGGTCCTCCAGGTCGGCGCGGGTCTGTGCGTCCACAGCGGCGAACGGCTCGTCCATGATCAGCACGTCCGGCTGGTACGCGATGGCGCGTGCGATCGCCACCCGCTGCTGCATCCCGCCGGAGAGCTGCCACGGATGGCTGCGCGCGGACTGCGGCAGCCCGACCGCGTCGAGGGCGTCGGCGACCGTCCGGGCGCGTTCGGCGCGGGAGAGCTTCTTGTGGCGGAGCGGAAGCTCCACGTTGCCGCGGACCGTCAGCCACGGGTAGAGGCTGCGGCCGTACTCCTGGAAGACCACCGCCATCGCCGGGCTCGGCCCGGTCACCGGCGACCCCTCCATCTCGACGAGGCCGCTGGTGGGGCGGAGCAGCCCGGCCAGGCATTTCAGGAGCGTGGTCTTCCCGCAGCCCGAGGGACCGACGACGCACAGCAACTCGCCGGGGTCCATGGTGAAGCTGATGTCCCCGATCGCCTCGACCTCGCCCCGGCCGGAGGCGTAGACCTTCCGCAGGTGCTCGACCCTCAGCAGGGGACGCCCGTCAGCCACGGGTCACCTCCTTCATTCCGTGGTACCAGCGCAGGACGCGGCGTTCGACGACACCGAAGACCACGGCGAGGACGACGCCGATGAGGCCGAGCAGCAGGATCCCGCTCCACATCTCGGCGATGAGGTAGTTCCGCTGGAAGTAGGCGATCCGGTAGCCGAGGCCGGCTGACGACGCGAACATCTCCGAGATCACCATGAGGATCAGGGCCACCGAGAGCGCCTGCCGTACGCCGGTCATGATGCGCGGGCTCGCCGCCGGGAGGATCAGCCGCCACAGCCGGTCCCACCGGGAGATCCGGAACGAGTACGCGGTCTCCGTCATCACGCTGTCGGTCGCCCGGACGCCTTCGATCGTGTTCAGCAGGATCGGCCAGATCGCGCCGGAGGTGATGACGACGACCTTCATGGTGTCGGTGATGCCGAGCAGCAGCATCGCGACCGGGATCAGCACGGGTGGCGGAATCGCGCGGAAGAACTCCAGCAGCGGTTCGAGCATCTCGCGTAGCGGGCGGAACCGGCCGATGACGACGCCGGCGGCGACGCCGAGCAGGATCGACGCGAACAGTCCGATCAGAAGCCGGTACAGGCTGGGCAGGACGTCGTCGACGAACGCCGGGCCGATCCAGGTCTGCCGGAACGCGTCGAGGAGCGTGCCGGGGCCGACGAGGAACCGGTTCGTCGACCGGGTGGACCAGACGGCCCAGAGCGCCACGGTCAGGACGGGAAGCCCGACTGCGAACAGGACGTTCTCGGCTACCCGGATGCCCAGGTCGCGCGAGCGGGCCCGGCCCGCGCCGAGGGCGGTCATCCGGTCGCCTCGTCCGCGAGCACCGACTGGTGCCAGGCCAGCGAGCGCCGTTCGACGAAGCGGAACACGACGTTCACCAGCAGTCCGAGCATCCCGGTGACCACGACGAGGCCGTACAGGCCGACCGCGTCCCCGGCGGAGCGGGAGAGTTCGATCATGCGCCCGAGGCCGGGGTTGCCGATCACCATCTCCGCGGTGACGGCCAGGATGAGCGCGACCGCCGCCCCGAGACGCAGGCCGGTCATCAGGTACGGCAGCGCGGTCGGCAGGATCAGGTACCGCAGCCGCTCGGCGCGGGTGAGGCCGAAACTCCGCGCGGTGTCCCGGGCGACGGTGTCGACGTCGGCGACGCCGTAGATCACCTGCACGAACACCTGCCAGAACGCCGCGTAGACGATGATGACGAGCGCGGCGCGCATCTGCAGGCCGAACATCAGCACGGCGAGGGGGATCAGCGCGACCGACGGCACCGGCCGCAGGAACTCGACTGTCGTGTGCGTCGCGCGGCGCAGGAGCGGCACCATCCCGACCACTGTCCCCAGCGCGACCGCGGCGAGCGTCGCCACCGTCAGGCCGATCGCCCACGAGGTCATGGTGAGCCGGACCCGCCGCCAGAACGCCAGGTCGCGGACCTCCTGGGCCAACCGCCCGAACACGTCGGTGGCGTACGGCAGGTAGTGCGGGTCGACCAGTCCCAGGGTCGGGATCAGTTGCCAGACGACGAGGAACCCCAGCAGGCCTGCGGCGCCCAGCAGGATCTTGCGCATCGGCCGGCTACTGCTGCTGGATGAGGCGGTCGAAGTCGGGTCGCCGGTCGAGGACGCGGTACTTCTGGGCGAGCGTCGCCAGTTGCTCCAGGCCGGCCCGGTCGAGCTCCCACCCGAACGCCGGGAGCCGCACGGAGTCCGCCACCGCCTCCGGTAGTTCGAGATTGTCCTTGATGGCCTGACGCAGGTCCTTCTCGTTGGCCGGATCCTTGGCCCAGGTGAGCGTCTTCTTCATCGCCGCCGAGAAGTCCGCGACCAGGGAGGCGTCGGAGTCCTTCAGCTTGCTCGACGTGATCGTCGTCAGGGTGGTGAGCCCAGGGACGGTGGCCTGGTACGGGGCGACCACGAGGACGTCACCGCGCTTGCGCATCTGGGTGATGAACGGCTCGGTCACCCAGGCGGCGTCGATGTTGCCGGCGGCGAGCTGGGCCGGCGCGTCCGGGAAGGCCACCTCGACGAACTTGACCTTCGCGGGATCGCCGCCGTCCTTCTCGACAGCCGCCATGATCGTGACGTCGCCGGCGGCGCCCAGGCTGTTCACCGACACCTTGCGCCCGGCGAGCTGGGCGGGCCGGGTGATGCCCGACTTCGCCGACGCCACCACGGCGTTGATGTCGTCACCGTCGGCGTAGGACGACGCGTAGTTCCCGATGATCACCACACCGAGGTTCTGCAGGTCGGCGCGGAACGGGCCGAACGGCTGACCGATGGCGAAGTCGATGTCGCCGTTGAGCAGCGCCGGGATGGCCTGGGCGCCGCCCTGCGCGGGCACGACCTCCACGTCGAGCCCCTGCTCCCGGAAGATGCCCGCCTCGATGCCGCCCCACAGCGCGGCGGTCTCGCTGATCGGCAATGCGGCCACGCGGACCTTGCGCAGGTCGCCGCTCGCCCCGGGGGACGGATCGGTGGCGTCGGAGTCCGTGCAACCGGTCAGGGCGATCGCGACGCCGGCGAGAACAGCGAGGGCGGTGACCTTCTTCATGGACGAGCCCTTCCGTGCGAAGCGCTGGTGCATCCGGAGGAGTGAGGGCCGGTGAGGTGAGGTGAACCATCCGACCGCGTCGATCAGCGTCATGCAGAGGTGATTGATTGTCAAGAATTCCGATAAGGCGAATCGCATTGCGGGACGAGTAGCCGGAACTCGTATGTGAATACGTCTTGACGCGTGACGATTTTGTGACCAAACTGTGCGGTTGGTGGTCCGGTGGCGGAGGGAGCGACGACTTGGCGATCGTGATCGTGGGCGCGGGGATCGGTGGCCTCACCACCGCTCTCAGCCTGCACCGGGCCGGCTTCCGTGAGATCACCGTCTACGAGCGGGCCGACGTGCTGCGCCCACTCGGCGTCGGGATCAATCTGCTCCCGCACGCCGTTCGCGAGCTGACCGAATTGGGCCTCGGCGAACGCGTGGAAAGGCTGGGCGCGGCCCCCGGCACGCTTGCCTACTACAACCGGCACGGTCAGCAGATCTGGAGCGAACCGCGCGGACTGGACGCCGGATATCGCTGGCCGCAGCTATCCGTGCACCGCGGCCGGTTCCAGATGGAACTGCTCGACGTGGTGCGGGAACGGCTGGGACCCGACGCGGTACGCACCGGGCACCGGCTCGTCGGCGTCCGCGACGGCGTCGCCCGATTCGGGACGGCGGCGGGGGAGGTGAGCGTCGCGGGCGACCTGATCGTCGGAGCGGACGGCATCCACTCCGCGTTGCGCGGGCAACACCATCCCGGCGAGGGGCCGCCGATCTGGAACGGGCTGACGCTGTGGCGGGGGACGGCCCGGGCGCCCGGATTCCTGGACGGGCGAACCATGATCATGGCGGGGGACGCGGAACAGAAGTTCGTCGCGTACCCGATCGGCGCCGGCCTGATCAATGTCGTCGCGGAGCGGCGCGGGCCCGGTTTCGCCGGGCCGAACGCGGACTGGAACCGGGCGGTCGACCCCGCGCCGGTCGTCTCGCTCTTCGCGGGCTGGCGTTTCCCGTGGCTCGACGTGCCGCAACTGCTGGCCGCCGCCGACGAGATCCTCGAATACCCCATGGTGGACCGCGACCCGATCGACACGTGGACCCACGGGAACACCACGCTGCTCGGCGACGCGGCGCACCCGATGTACCCGAACGGTTCCAACGGCGCGTCGCAGGCGATCCTCGATGCGCGTACCCTCGCCTTCCACCTCGCCACCGCGCCGACGGTCCGGGCGGCGCTCGACGCCTACGAGGCGGACCGGCGGCCGGCGACCACCGCACTCGTGCTGAGCAACAGGCGGCAGGGCCCGGAACAGGTGATGGTGCTCGCCCACGAGCGCGCGCCCGACGGCTTCGACCACGTCCACGACGTCATCGGACCGGAGGAGCTCACCGAGATCGCCACCGGCTACAAGAAGGCGGCCGGCTTCCTGCCCGCCGACCTCAACGAACGGGCCTCCCTCACGCCGACTGTCTTCTCCGGTGTCCTGCCGTGACCGGCCCGGAGCCGACCGAGTTGGACGCGGCCCGACTGGCGTCGGTGATCTCGCCGCTGCGCCGCACGCTGCTCGCCGCCGCCCGGGCCGCCGAGCACCTGCCGGAGATTCCGGACGCGCAGATCGAGATCGTGCGGGCCCTGCCCCGGGGCACCGTGTCCGGTCCCGGCGAGCTGGCCGAACGACTCCGCCTGAGCCGCTCGACGGTCAGCAACCTGCTGACCACGATGGAGGGCAACGGACTCGTCGAGCGCCGCCCCCGTCCCGGCAACCACCGCCACGTCGACGTCCTCGCCACCCCGAAGGCCCTCGACCTGTTCGACCGCTTCGACCTCGCGAGCGGAGACCTGGTCGCCCGCGCCGCGGCTACCCTCCCGGCGGAGGACCGCGCGGCCCTCGCCGCCGCGGTGCCCGCGCTGGAACGCCTCCGCGACGCCCTCGCGCAGACCAAGGACACCCCATGAGTACGCGCCGACGCGCCGTCCGCCGCGCCGAGCAGCCGGGCGGGGCCCGGTGAGCGCCCCGCCGGTTCCCGGTCTGGAGGCCGCGTTCGAGGTGGAGGTCCGGCTCGGCGCGCTGGAGGACCACGGGGTGACCCGCGCGGGCCACCGCCGCGTGGTGCCCGTCGTCGGCGGCCGGGTCACCGGCCTCGTCGAGGCCGACATCCTTCCCGGCGGCGCCGACTGGCAGCTGGTCCGCCCCGACGGTGCGATCGAGATCGACACCCGCTACTCGGCGCGCACCGCCGACGGCGGTCACGTCTACCTCCGCACGTTCGGCGTCCGCAGTGGCCGCCCCCAGGTCCTCGAAGCCCTCCTGCGCGGCGACGCGGTAGACCCCGCCGAGTACTACTTCCGCCTGGGCGTACGACTGGAGACGTCGGTGCCCGCGCTGGCCGTGCTGGAGCAGTGCGTCTTCGTCGCGTCGGCGATCCGTGAGGCCGACCGGGTGCGCTACACCGCCTACCGCGTCACGTAGTCGTTCCCGCGCGGCGCGTTGTGCGCGTTCGCCCTCCCCGTGCCCGGCCGCCGTGATATCCCATCTACTATGCGCCTGTAGTAGACGCTGGTTGTCGAGGTGGCCGCCACGCGCCGGGCCGGACGTGCGGAGGGGATGGATGGGACGCGCTCACCCGCTGCTGCGGCTGGCGCTGTTCGTCGCCGTGACGTTCGGGGTGTTCGGCATGCACACCTTCGGCCACCCGGCCGGACCCGACGCCGCCCACGCGAGCGCCGTACACGGGAGCACCGGCCACGCCGCCGACGCCGCCCGCGAGATCGCCGCCGCGCCCGACGCCGCACACGGAGACGACGGCTCGCCCGGGCGCCACGACGGGACGCACGTGTTCACCGTGTGCCTGGCGGTGCTGGGCGGCGCACTCGTCCTCGGCGCCCTGTCCCTGCTGTGGCGGCCCCGCCGCGGACCGCCACGCCGGCCGGCCCTCGGTCCCGCGGGCCCGGCCCGGACCGGGGTCCACCCCGCCGGCCCATCGGGCTGCTACTGCGAGCCGTCACGGTCCTGCGTACGTGAGGAGAACACGGTCCGGCGCCTCGCCCGGACCCGACGACTCCGTTCCGGCACACCTCACGACAAGGACCACGTACTGATGAGACAGACCATCCTGCGCCGCGCCGTCCTCGCGGGCGTCGCCCTGTCCGCCCTGCTCGCCACCGCCGCCTGCGGCGGCGCTGACGACACCGGCGGCATGACGCACGGCACCGGCAGCAGTTCCGCGGCGGGCGCCTCGGCCTCCGCGGACGCCACAGTCAACGCCGCGGACGTGATGTTCGCCCAGATGATGATCCCGCACCACCAGCAGGCGGTGACGATGGCCGACCTGGCCCCGACGCGCGCGAGCGACCCCGAACTGAAGGACCTGGCCGCGAAGATCAAGGCGGCGCAGGATCCGGAGATCGCCACCATGAAGGGGTGGCTCACGGCCTGGGGCAAGCCCACGGACCTGCCCAGCGACCACAGCATGCCCGGCATGAGCGCCACGCCCGGGCACGGCATGCCGGGGATGGACGCGGGGATGCCCGGCATGATGTCCGAGCAGCAGATGAGGGACCTCGCCGCGGCGAAGGGCCCCGCGTTCGACAGGATGTTCGCCGAGATGATGATCGCCCACCACAGGGGCGCCATCGACATGGCCCGGACCGAGCAGGCCGACGGGAGCAACCCCGCGGCCAAGGCGCTGGCCGCCGAGATCGCCTCGGATCAGGCCGCCGAGGTGCAGACCCTGCAGAAGATCCTCGACCGCCTGTAGACAGCCGGGTGCGGCCGGTCCCGGCGTCGGGACCGGCCGCACCGCCACGACACCTGACGTACCCTGACCGGCACGAAGGGAGAGCACGTGGCGGAACTGGGCAGACTCGAATCGGCGGTGATGGACGTCCTGTGGCGTGCCCCCGAGCCCGTGCTCGTGCGTGACGTCCTCGACGCGGTGACCACCGACCGGGTTCTGGCGTACACGACGGTGCTCACCGTGCTGGACAACCTGCACCGCAAGGGCTGGGCCGTACGGGAGAAGGACGGCAAGGCCTACCGCTACCGGGCCGCCGGCACCCGCGAGGAGATCATCGCGCGGACACTGCGCCGGGTCGTCGAGACGAGCACCCACCCCGACCTGGTGCTCCTGCACTTCGCCCGGTCCGCCTCCGACCACGAGCTGCACATCCTGCGGCAGGTCCTCGACGAGCGGGAGTCCGGGGCGTGAGCCTCGCGCTCGCCCTCGTCACCGGCGCGGTGCTGGTCGCCTGCTGTGGTCCCGCCGCGTTGCGGCTGTGCTTCCGGCACGTCGCCGACCCCGTCGCGATGCTGCTCGGCTGGCTCGGCCTGATCGTCGCGGTGCTCGCCACCTTCGCCCTCGCCACCGTGATGCTCCTCGCCCCCGGCAGCACCCGGCAGTGGGCGCTGCACGACCTCGCCCGAATCTGCTGGCACTGGGCGCAACCCAGCCGGCCGCCCGCCGTCGACGAGATCGTCGGGGCGACCGGAGCGCTGCTCCTGCTGGCCGTGCTCGCCCGGTTCACGGTGACCTGCACCCGCCGGGCGATGCGCGCCCACCGTGCTCGCCGCGCCCACGCCGACCTGCTCACGCTCGCCGGCGGCCCACCGGAGCGCGGCGAGGCGCCGGTGCTGTGGATCCCGCACCCGACCCCGATGGCCTACAGCCTCGGCGGGTCCGGCGGGCTGACGGTCCTGGCCAGCGCCGCCGGTGACCTGCCGGCGGACCAGCTCGCCGCGGTGCTCAGCCACGAGCGGGCACACCTGCGGGAGCGTCACCATCTCCTGGTGGCCGCCGTGGAAGGGCTCGCCGCCGCCGTACCGTGGCTGCCCCTGACCCGCCAGGCGCCCGCAGCAGTGCGCCTGCTCGTCGAACTGCGCGCCGACGCCGCCGCCGTCCGCGAATGCGGCTCGACCGCCGTACGCGACGCGTTGCTGACCTTTGCCGGCGCGCCGCGCCCGCCGTCGGCGCTGTCGATGGCCGGTGCCGACGTGGCGATCCGGCTGCAGCGCCTCCAGGGACGCCGCCCGCACCGCCGCAACCTGGTCGCCCGCGCCCTGCTCGCCTCGACCGCCCTGGCGGCACCCCTGGGCGCCGGCGTGGTCACCGGCATCCTGTTCTGCCTGTAGACCCCCGGGACCGCCCCGGCGGCGCGGGCCCACCTACATGCCGGTGTTGACCAGGATCGCGGTGGCCAGCAGGACGGCGACCATCAGCACCGCCTCCGCCAGCACCGTGCGGCGCAGGCGACGCATGCCCTCCGGGGTGGGGTGGTCCAGCCGGGGCACCACCCGTCTGCTGTTGTAGAGCCCGACGACGGCGACGACCGCCACCAATGCGACCTTGACCAGGAGCACCCGGCCCCATCCGGTGCTCACCAGGTGACCGGGCCGGTCCAGGATCGCCAGCGTCAGGGCGGCACCGGCGACGCCGGTGAGCGTCACCGCCGCGGTGGCCGGGACGGAGAAGCGCACCGCCATCTCGGCGGCGCCCGTCGGCACACCGAGGCGCGCACGCCCCAGCAGCAGCGCCGCCAGGAGCAGAACGCCGCCGACCCACACCGCCGCGGCGACGGTGTGCGCCACGTCCGCCGCCACGACGATCGCCCGTTGCCCGGCGGTGACGGTGTGCCCGTCGAACAGGAACGAGCCGAGCAGCAGCGCCACCGTGACGCCGAGGAGCACCGGCCGGACCGCTCGCGCGCGTACCCGCTGCGCCTCGTCGCCGCTCACGTCGCCGGTGGGCGGCACGACAAGAGGGCGAGGGGCGGTGGGGATCGCGGCGACCGTCACCACGGCGTGCCGCCCGACCGCGTGCCGGCCCCGGATCAGCGCCGCCTCCAGGGAACCGGCCACGAGCAGCCCGGCCGCGCCGGCGAACCGCAGACCAAGTCCGGCGGCCACCGGCGTACGGCTGAGCGCGGTCAGCGCCTGCACGCTGACCGCCGAGGCGAGACCGCCCCCGCCGAACACGGCCGCCAGCGCCGCCAGTTCGAGCAGCACGCCGGCCACCACCGTCAGCCCGGCGATGCGTACCCAGACCTGGACCAGCCGGATGTCGCTGCGCGTACCCACCAGTGTGGTCAGCGCGAAGACGAGACCACCCACGCCGAGCAGGATCGCCCCGTAGGACAGCCAGCGCCCCGCCGTGCCGATCAACCGCACCGGACCCTGGCCGGCGTCGGCGGTGTGGCCCACCGCGTGCCCGCCGGAGTGGGCCGGCGGCGACGCCGACGGAACGGCCGGTCCGCCGTGACCGTTGTGCCCGTGCGAACCGGCCGTGGGCCGGGGGGCGGCGGTCGCGCCCGGTGACGCGTCGGCCGGGACCACTGTGAACGTGACGTCGCCGGTCAGCGGATGGGCGTCCGGGGCGGCCACGCTCCAGCGCAGCGTGAACTTCCCGTCGGTCAACGCGGCGGAGGGGTGGACCAGCCACGTACGGCCCCCGTCGGGGGTGTGAGTGGTCACCGGAACGGCAGCACCCTCGCGGGAGAGCTTGAAGCCGGCTGCGGTGGGCGTGCCGGGGGCGCTGAACGTCAGCCGGATCTCCGCGACCGCGCCGTCCACGCGGGCGCCGTCGGCCGGTACGACCTTGAGCAGCTTGAAGTGCGCGGCGGCCGGCGACGCGAACCCGAGCACCACGAACACGGCGGGACAGCACGCCAGCCACACGAGCAGCAGCCACCGCGCCACGCCACGCGCCGACGACCGATGACGCCGCGGGAGAGGCACCACTGATCCCCTTCGTCAGGGAGACATGGACCCGGCGCCCATCGCTCCGACCTGATGCGGTCGCCATCCTAGGGGAACTACTAAGAGCTGGTAGTAGAGCGTCGATCTGATCAACGTCGTGGCCGAGCGGCGCGGTTCCGGTTTCGCCGGGCCGGATGCGGACCGGGACCCGTCACGTCCTCGTTCCCGGAGGCGGACGGAACCCCGGGCTTCAGAACTGCACTCCCGAGTAGATCCGCGGCACGATCAGCGCGTACGCGAGGACGAGCGCGGCGACGGTGACCACCGGCGTGCCGACGAGCACCACGGCCGATGCCACGCGGACCCGGGTTCGCAGCACCTTGTGCATGCCGGGGGTCTGCGTCAGCACCATCAGCGCGGTCACCCACGTGGCGAGGCCGACAGTGGCGACGATGCCGAGCCACGACAGCAGCACCATGACGTTGGTCCCGAACCGGTCACCCGCGTCGCTGCCGTACTGCAGCAGGTACGGCCGGTTCCGCAGCCCGACCCAGAGGTTGACGCCCGCGAACGCGGTGAGGGCGACGGACCACAGGGCGGCGAATCCGACAGCGGTGCCCCGCAGCCGGGTGCGGGTACGCTGCGCTGCCTCGTCGAGTACGGCCATGCACGGATGCTAGGCCATCGGTGGTTCACCTGATCAGCGCGCGCTTGTCCGGCTTTCCGCTCGGTGCCGTCGGCACCCGCTCGATCGGCTGGATCGTCTGCGGGACCGACGCCTCGCCCAGCGCCTTCGCCACCAGCGCACGCAGCCGCTCGGCATCCGGTACGCAACCGGCGGCCGGCACCACGTACGCGTGCACCGCCTCCCCGGTCACGTCGTCGGGGCGCCCGACGACGTACGCCTCGGCGACTGTGGGATCGGCGGCGAGGACCCGCTCGATCGGGCCCGCGTACACCAGGTTGGCGTGGACGATGATGACGTCCCGGATCCGGCCGAGCAGGTGCAGGTAGCCGTCGCCGTCGAGCCGGGCCAGGTCCCGGGTGCGGACCCAACCGTCGGCGAACACCTCGGCGCTCTCGGCCGGATCGTTCCAGTACGCGGCGGCCTGCGCCGGTGTGCGGACGAACAGTTCGCCCTCGGTGGCGGGACGGCCCTCGGCGTCCCGGATGGACAGCGCTGTCACCGGTGGTGGCCGGCCGACGGAGGCGAGCGCGGCCGGGCACGCCAGCATCTCGGCCGGCGTCACCATCGTGATCATGCCGGTCTCGGTCTGGCCGTATCCGTGGTAGACGACGGGCCCGAGCACGTCGAGCGCCTCGGCGAGCCGGCCCGGTGCGAGCGGGGAACCGGAGACCAGCAGGGCCCGCAGGCTGCTCAGGTCGACCGGGTCGCTGCGCTGGTCCCGCACGAGCTGGTACAGCTTGCCCACGGTGATCACGCTCGCGGTCGCCCGGCGCCGGGCGATCATGCCGGGGAAACCGGGGGGCCGGGCCGCGACCAGGGTGCCGCCCGCGGCCAGGGTGAGGATGCCGTACTCCAGCATCACCTGGCTGCTCAGCGAACCGAAGACCAGATACCGCTGGAGCCGGGTGGCGAGGTCGGCGACCGCCGGCGGCCAGCGATCCGGGTACGGGGTCCAGGCCGCGCTCATCGCCGCGTACGTCTGGGCGCAGCCCTTCGGGCTGCCGGTGCTGCCGCTGGTCCAGATGATCCGGGCGACGTCGTCCGGGCGCCCGGCGGCGATCAGCGGCCGTCCGTCGTCGGGGGTGCGCGCCAGTTCGGCGACCCGGGCGTCGTCGACCAGCAGCGTGGTGCCGCCGAGTTGCCAGGCGCGGTGCGCCGGGCTCAGGTCGGGGCGGATCCCGGAGACCCGGGCGCCCACCGCGAACGCCGCGATGATCGCCGCGAACGCCTCCGCTGTGACACCGAGCCGCAGGGCCACCCCGACGCCCGGGCCCGCCCCGGCGGCACGGAGCCCGGCGGCGATGCGACGGACCAGCCGGTACATCTCGGCGGTGGTGACGGTCCGGTCGCCCTCCTCGAAGACCGGCCGGTCGTCACCGGCGGCGAGCAGGTCCAGCACGGGCTGGGGCCAGACCTCAGCCGGCATCGGAGAGGACGCCCTTGACGAAGAGCACGAGCGGCTGGTGGTGCACGTCCGGCAGGTTCCAGTGGTTCTCCAGGTTCTCCGCGAGGTGGTGCACCGCGACGACGGTCCCACCACGATGGACCCGGACGACCGGGTGCAGGTAGCTCGCGTCGTGGGCGTGCGCGGCGTCGTTCTCGGCGATCCGCGGCACCGTGATGTCGAACGGGTCGACCTGGTCGTGGTCCGGCCCGTACTCGAGGGTGACCACGAACGCGAACGGTTCCGGGCCCAGCCCGCCGTCGTGCACGTACGCGACGGGCACCTCCTCGTGGTAGCGCGCGGTGTCGCCGTCGACGACGACGACGTCGCCGAGGACGGCGAACTGCTGCCACAGCGCCGAGGTGCGGTTGATCCGCGCGATGATCGCGTCCGCGATCGCCTCCGGGGTGACCTCCAGCGGCGTGGCCGGCCACGGCGTGTCGTGGTGGCGGGCGCCGAGGATCCGGTGCAGGGCGCGTACGCCGTACCGGAAGCCGTGGATGAACCCGTTCGTCGAGCGCTTGAAGTCGCGCTGCTGGGTGAGCGTGCCGGCGAAGTAGAGGCCTGGCACGTTCACCGACTCGTACGCGGAGGTCTGCTCGGGGAAGCGGTCGTTGATGACGAGCCGGGGCCGGGCGGACGGGTCGAAGATGCCCGCGTCGAACCGGAATCCGGTGCAGAGGATGACCCGGTCGTAGTCGATCTGCCGGATGCGCTCGACGGTGCGGGCGTACCGGAAGTCGATCCGGTAGCCGCCGTCGTCGCGCCGGACGATCCGCTCGACGGTGCCGTCGAGGACCGCGTTCTGCGACTTGAGCTGGTACGTGTCGAGGAAGTTGTTGTTCACCGCGCGCAGGTGCCCGACGTAGTGCGTCTGCCACGCCAGCTTGATCGAGTGCGGGCCGGCGACGTGGATGACGGCCGCCGTCTCGACGAGCGCGTCGGCGGTCTCGAACGCGGAGTTGCCCTTGCCGATGATGAGGACGCGCTGGTCGGTGAAGTCGTCCGGGTCGACGCTCACCGTGTCGTACCGTTCGGCGAGCTGGGCGCCCTCGATCGGCGGGACGTAGAGCTGGGACACGCCGGTGGCGACTACCACCCGGTGGGCGGTGACCGTGTCGTCGCCGGCGTCGACGGTGAACAGGTCGCCGTCGCGCGCGACCCCTGACACCCGGGTGTCGTACCTGATCCGCAGGCCGCGGGCGACGTCGGCGAGGTAGCGCACCATGTCCGCGGCGTCCGGGAAGTAGCGCCGGCTGTAGTTCTTGAACAGCAGCGCCGGATCGTCGGTGAGCAGTGAGTTCCAGTCCGCGCGCAGATTGAACTCCGGGTCGTCGGAGCCGGTCCAGACCTTGTTGATCGAGATGAGTTGCCGGTGCCGGGGGTAGGTGGCGAAGAACGTGCCCGGCGCCGGGCCGGCCTCCAGGACCAGGTAGTCGCGGCCGTCGCGCTCGAGCAGGTGAGCGAGCTGCAACCCGGCCGGTCCGGCTCCGATGATCAGATAGTCGAGCGTCATGCGCCGCAACGTAGCGACTCGATCTCAGAGCGTTCTGAGAATTCGTCTCTAGGGTGCGATCGCATGACGACAGAGGTGGACCTCGATGTCCCACTGCGGATCGCCGACCTCCGCGCCGCCCGCGACCCGATCAAGGTCGTGGTCGGGCCGCAGGTCCGGGGCCGGGTCACTGCCGCCCGCACGTTCCTGTCCGCGGTGCTCGGCGACGACCGCGCGGTGTACGGCGCCACCACCGGCTTCGGCGCCCTGGTCGGGTACGCGGGCCGCGCCGACCTGCGCGACCAGGCCGACAACACGCTCGCCCACCTCGGCGCCGGTCAGGGCCCGGACATCGATCCGGACGTGGTCCGCGCGACAGTGCTGCTGCGGGCCGCGTCGCTGGCCCAGGGCGCGTCGGGAGTATCCCCGCACGTGATCGACGCCCTCGCGGCGATGCTCGCGACCACGTTCGTCCCCGCGATGCCCCGGCTGGGTTCGGTCGGTGCCAGCGGTGACCTCATCCCGCTGGGTGCGGTGGCGCAGGCGTTGCGGGGCCGGGGGCACGCCTACCTGGACGGGGTGCGGATGCCCGCGGGCGAGGCGCTGACGCTGGCCGGCCTGGAACCCCTGCCGCTGGACGGCCGGGACGCCCTCGCCCTGGTCAACGGGACGTCGCTGACCACCGCGGCGACAGCGCTGGCGCTGGACGCGGTCCGCGCCGCACACCGGGCGGTCCAGGTGCTCACCTGCCTGCTCGCCGATCTGCTCGGCAGCGACACGCAGTTCCTCGACGCCCGGCTGCTGGCCGCGTACGGCCATCCGGGCGCGATCGACGTGGGCGCGCGGATGTGCCGCGTCAGCGCCGGACTCGTCGCGTCCGGCACGCGTCCGTTGCAGGAGCCGTACAGCATCCGGTGCACGCCGCAACTGCTCGGCGCCGCCGAGGACGCCCTGCGCTACGTCGACGCCGTGGTCGCGGCCGACCTCGCGAGCGTCACCGACAACCCGCTGTTCTTTCCCGACGACGACCTCGTGGTGCACGGCGGCAACTTCTTCGGCCAGCCGGCCGCGTTCGCCGCCGACGTGCTGTCGATGGTCGTGGCGCAGGTCGGCAACCTCGCCGAACGGCAACTGGATCTGCTCGTCGACCCGAACCGCAACGGCGGCCTGCCGCCGATGCTGGCCGCCGGCCCGGGACAGCAGCACGGGCTCCAGGGGGTGCAGCTGGCGGCGACCGCGCTGATCACCGAGATCCGCCGGGACACCATGCCCGCGAGCATGCAGAGCGTGCCGACCAACCTGCACAACCAGGACGTCGTCCCGCTCGGCACCCAGGCCGCGCTGCGGGCACTGGACCAGGCCCGGCTGCTGCACCTCGTCGTCGGGTCGCTCGCACTGGGGCTGCGCCAGGCCGCGTACGTGGGCGCGCGTACGCCGACCGCGTCCGGCTGCGCCGAGGCGCTCGCGGCGCTGGCCGCTGTCGTACCGCCGGTCGACCCCGACCGGCCGCTGGACGGTGACGTGCGGCGCGCGGCCGACGTGATCGCGGATCTCTCCGTTTCTCTTCCCTGAGGGTGGGCGCACATGACGCTTGACTATCTGATCGTCGGGGCCGGGCCGGCGGGCCTGCAACTCGCTGCTCTGCTGGAGGCCGACGGCAAGCGCGACTATCTGGTCCTGGAACAGGCGGACGGCCCGGGGGCGTTCTTCGCCACCTATCCCCGCCACCGGCAACTGATCTCCATCAACAAGCCGCACACCGGCTCCGACGACCCGGAGCTGAACCTGCGGCTGGACTGGAACTCGCTGCTCAGCGACGACCCGGCGCTGCGGTTCACCGGCTACACCGAGCGGTACTTCCCGGACGCCGACGTGATGCTCCGCTACCTGGCGGACTTCGCCGCGAAGACGGGGGCACGGGTCCGGTACGGCACCCGGGTGACGTCGATCGGCAAGGCCGACGGGGTGTTCGAGGTCCGGGCGGGGGAGGAGGTCTTCCGGGCGCGGCGGCTGATCGTCGCCACCGGCGTGTCCCGGCCGTACCTGCCGCAGATCCCCGGGCTCGAACTCGCCGAGCAGTACGCGGACATGTCCGTCGACCCGCGCGACTACCTCGACCAGAAGGTGCTGATCATCGGCAAGGGGAACTCCGCGTTCGAGACCGCCGACAACCTGATGGAGACCACCACGCTGATCCACGTCGCCGGGCCGAGTTCGGTGCGGATGGCCTGGCGTACGCACTACGTGGGGCACCTGCGCGCGGTGAACAACAACTTCCTGGACACGTACCAGCTGAAGTCGGCGAACGCGATCCTGGACGGCGAGGTCAGACGCATCGAGCGCGACGACGCGGGTTACACGGTGACGTTCTCGTTCTCCCGGGCGAACGAGGTGGTCAAGGAGCTGCGGTACGACCGGGTGCTCGTCTGCACCGGGTTCGCCTTCGACGCGTCCGTCTTCGACGACACCTGCCGGCCGGCGCTCGCGATCAGGGACCGCTTCCCGGCGCAGACCCCGGCGTGGGAGTCGGTGAACGTTCCCGGCCTCTACTTCGCCGGCACGATCAGCCAGGAACGGGACTTCAAACGCTCCACGAGCGGCTTCATCCACGGTTTCCGGTACGCCGTCCGGGCGCTGCACCGGATCCTGGAGCGACGGTACGGGGACACGCCGTGGCCGGCGGAGAAGCTTGATGCCACAGCGGAGTCGATCGCCGACGCCGTCGTCGCGCGGGTCAACCGCACCTCCGCCCTGTGGCAGCAGTTCGGCTTCCTCGGCGACGTGGTCACCGTGGCCGGATCCGACGCGCGCTACCACGACGAGGTGCCGGTCGAGTACTTCACCGGCACCGGCCTGCGCACCGCCGACCACGACTACACGGACGCCTTCGTCGTCACCCTCGAGTACGGCCCCGACCACGACCGGGTGGACCCGTTCGACATCACTGTCAGCCGGGTCGCCCAGGACGTCCCCGGTCAGGCCCACGACGCCGCCTACCTGCATCCGGTCGTCCGCCACCACCGGGCGGGCCAGGTCGTCGCCACCCACCACCTCGCGGAGAACCTGGAGAACCGGTGGGACCGGCCGGAGACGCACGTCGCGCCGCTCGTCGCGTTCGTCGACAGCTGCCTGAGCCGTGCCGAGGGTTGAGATGCGCCCGCCGGAGGGCACGGCGCTGGACGGCCCGGCGCTGAACCTGGCCGAGCTGGCCGCCGACGCGCGCGGCCGGCTGGACCCGGTGCACTGGGACTTCTTCTCCGGTGGAGCGGGCGAGGAGCGCACGGTCCGCGCCAACGAGGCGGCCTTCAGCCGGCGGTACGTGGTGCCCCGCGTCCTGCGCGGCGCGGGCCGGCGCGACCTGCGGACGTCGCTGCTCGGCACGCGGATCTCGATGCCGGTGCTGATCGCGCCGACCGCGTTCCACCGGCTGGCCCACCCCGAGGGTGAGGTGGCCACCGCACGCGCCGCCGCCGAGGCGGGCACGATCATGGTGGTCAGCATGGCGGCCACCCGGCCGGTCGAGGAGGTAGCCGCCGCCGGCGGGCCGCTGTGGTTCCAGCTCTACCCGCAGGCGGACCTCGACTTCACCGCGCTCGTGGTGCGGCGGGCCGAGGCGGCCGGCTGCACCGCCCTGGTCGTCACCGTCGACTCGCCCGTGTTCGGGCGGCGGGAACGCGACCTGCGGCACGGCTTCGCCGACCTGCCGCCGGGGATGGTCTGCGAGAACATGCGTGACGCGAGCGGCCGGGTGCGCGACATCGGGATGGACGCCGGGCTGGACTGGGCCCGGATCGCCTGGCTGCGCGAGGTCACCACGCTGCCGATCCTGCTGAAGGGGGTGCTGCATCCGGCTGACGCGGCGCTTGCCGTCTCGTACGGTCTCGACGGTCTGCTGGTCTCCAACCACGGCGGCCGGCAGCTCGACGGCGCGCTCGCCACCCTGGACGCGTTGCCCGCCGTGGTGGAGGCCGTCGGCGGGCGGCTGCCGGTGCTGCTCGACGGCGGCGTCCGCCGGGGAACCGACGTCCTGGTGGCGCTGGCGCTCGGCGCGAGCGCCGTGCTTGTCGGCCGCCCGGTGCTGTGGGGGCTCGCGGTGGGCGGCGCCGCCGGGGTACGCCACGTGCTCGACCTGCTGCAGGCCGACCTCGACCGGGCGCTGGCGCTGGTCGGCGCCGCGGGTCCGGCCGACCTGAGCGCCGACCTGGTCGCCACGGTGGCGTGCGGATGAGCGCCCTGATCGTCCTGGCGGGGGTCGGCGTGGCGTGGACCCTGCCGTACTGGCTGCCCCGGACGGTGGTCCGGCTGCGGGAGTGGGTGTTCGTCACCGTCAACGGCGTCGAGGGCGTACCGGTGCCGGGCCCCACAGTCGGCATGGAGCACTTCGAGCGGGTGTATTCCGATCCGGCGGCGGACGGCCGCAGTCGCGGGGCCGGGCTGTCGGACCTGTTCTGGTACTGGCTGGCGCCCGGGCCGCACATGCACCAGGAGCATCTGGAGCCGGGGGAGCGGTACCGGACCGTGGCCGCGACGACCCGGCGGGTGCTCGCGATACGCCGTCAGCGCTGCGACGACCTCGCGACCGCCGCCACCCGGCGCGCGCTCGACCGGCTGCCCGCCGACCGGACCAGCCACGTCCGGCTGCGCGACCTGATGATGCCGGTCTGGGCGGAGGTCTACTACGAACTCGTCTTCGGCGAGGCGTGCCCGCCGGACGCGCGGGCACTGATCGTCGCCAACGCCGAGGACGTGGTCAACGGGCTGAAGTGCACCGGCCTGCGGCACATGCGGCGGCGCGACCGGCTGACCCGGTACCTGCACGACCGGATCGAGGCGGGGACCTGCCCGGTGACGCTGCCGCCGCCGTTCACCACCCGGGAGACGGCCTGGTATCTCCAGGGTGCCTTCTTCAACACCGCCGTCGTGCAGATGTCCGAGGCGATGGCGCACGTGCTGCTCGCCCTCGCCACCCATCCCGGCCTCCAGCGCGGACTCGACGACGACGAGGCGCTGGACCGGGTGATCGACGAGACGCTGCGGGTGCATCCGCTCTTCGGCGTGGCGCACCGGATCACGTCCGCGCCGATCACGCTGCCGACCGGCGTGTCCCTGCCCGCCGGAACCGTACTGCTCTTCAACTACCTGGCGTTCCACCGCGGCGGAGCCGCCGGCGACGACCGGTTCGACCCGGACCGGTGGCTGACGCTCAAGCGCGGCGACGCGCACTTCATCCCGTACGGGGTCACTGCGAACCGGGCCTGCCCGGCCCGCGGCGTCGCGCCGGTGATGATGCGCGCCGCGACCCGTGAGGTGCTGCGCCGGTACGTCCTGACCTCCTCCGCGTCACACACCCGCTCGCTGCCCAGCCGGGGTCCGGCGTACCTGACTCCGGCCGGGTCCACCGTCCCGGGGCGGCTGCGGCTGGCCGCGATGCGGTCGCGGGACCGGTGGGCCGACGTGGGCCGCAGTGTCCGGCAGTTGGTGTTCGGCACCTGGATGGTGCTCGACGCCCGCCGGCAGCGGTTGTGCACCGACTACTTCGAGAGGGCTGTCCGATGACACCAACGGAGCTGGCGCCACGGTTCTTCATCGCGGTCACGGTGATCCTGATCTTCTGCAAAGGGGTCGCGTGGCTGCTCGGCAAGGCGGGTCAGCCCGCCGTGGTCAGCGAGATGCTCGCCGGCGTCCTCCTGGGGCCGTCGCTGCTCGGGCTCCTCCTGCCGGACGTGCAGGACGCCCTGTTCCCGGCACCCCTGCTCCCGGTCCTCTACGTCGTGGGTCAGGTCGGCCTGGTGCTGTTCATGTTCCAGGCCGGGTACGCGTTCAGCGCCCACCGGGTCACCGGGCTCGCCGGCACCGCCGGCGTGGTCTCGCTGGCCGGGGTCACCGCGCCGCTCCTGCTGGGGGTGCTGCTGGTCCTGGTGACGGCGGGCGCCGTGCCGATCCAGGCCGACGGGACGTCACTCGGGGTCTCGGCCGCGTTCGTCGGCGTCGCCCTGGCCATCACCGCGTTCCCGATGCTGGCCCGGATCATCACCGAACACGGGCACGCCGGCACCCGGCACGGCACCCTCTCCCTGGCCAGCGGCGCGATCGACGACGTGGTGGCCTGGATCATGCTGGCCGCCGTGCTGGCCTTCGCGTCCGGCCGGGCCGGTCCCGCGCTCGTCACCGTGGGCGGGGCGGTCCTGTTCGGACTGGTGCTCTGGTTCGGCGGGCGGGCGGCCGCCTCCACGCTGATGACCCACCGGGCCCTCAACGACCGCGCGCGGCTGCTCGGCACCGTCGCACTGCTCTTCCTGGTCGCCTGGTACACCGACGAGATCGGCCTGTACGCGGTCTTCGGCGCGTTCGCGGTCGGCGTGGTGATGCCCCGCACCGAGAACACCGACCGGGTGGTGGACACGCTCACCCCGGTCGCCGCGACGCTCTTCCTGCCGCTGTTCTTCACCTACTCGGGGCTGCGGACGGAGTTCGGTCTGCTCGGCTCCCTGCCGGTGCTGTTGTTCGCGCTCGCCTGCGTGACGGCGGCGATCGCCGGCAAGTTCGGCGCCTGCTGGGCGGCGGCCCGGCTCCGTGGCGAGCCGCCGGGTGTCGCGCTGCGGGTCGGCGCGCTGATGAACGCCCGTGGCCTGATGCAGCTCATCGCGCTGAACGTCGGGCTGGAGGCGGGCATCGTGAACCCGGCCCTGTTCACCGTGCTGGTACTCGTCGCGCTGGTCACCACGCTGATGACGACGCCGGTGCTGAGCTGGATCGAGCGACGTGAGGCCCGGCAGCCCGCGACCGTACGCACACCGGCGCTCGCGGTTTCAGATAGTTGAAGAGGCAAATACTGATGCCTCCATCGGCTCTCATCTATGAGATCGTTAACATATGCGGGGCGGAAGATCGAACCGGCTGCTGCTGGTCGAGGACGACGCGGACCTGACCGAGATGCTCACCGAGGCGCTGGGTCAGGAAGGCTATCTGGTCGACCGGGCCTTCGACGGCCAGCGCGGCCTGCATCTCGGGCTGACCCGGTCGTACGACGTGATGGTCATCGACCGGATGCTGCCGGCGCTCGACGGACTCGACCTGGTCACCCGGCTGCGCGCCCGGGCGGTCCCGTCCCGGACCCTGATGCTCACCGCGCTCGGCGCTGTCGACGACCGCATCGCCGGGCTGGACGCGGGCGCCGACGACTATCTGGTCAAACCCTTCGACCTCGACGAGCTGAGCGCACGGGTCCGGGCGCTGTGCCGGCGTACACCCGAGCCGACCGACGTGCTGCGCATCGGCGCCGGGCGGCTCGACCTGGCGCCACGCGAAGCGGTGCTGGCCGACGGCACCCGGGTGGCGCTGTCCACCCGCGAGTTCGAGCTGCTGCGGGTGCTGGCGGCCCGGCCGAACGCCGTCCATCCCCGCGCCGTGCTGCGCCGCAAGGTCTTCGAGGAGGCCGCCGCGGCGTCGATAGTGGACACCTACGTCTACTACCTCCGGCGCAAGCTCGGCCGTGCCGTGGTCCGCACCGTGCACGGGCTCGGCTACCGCCTCGGAACGCTCTGATGGAGGCGTCCGAGCGGGCGATCGTCCGGCGGACCCGGCTGCGGATCGGCCTGTTCGTCGGGCTGACCATCGGGGCCCTGCTGCTGCTGGCCGGCGGCATCTCCTACGCGGTCCTGGTCCGCGGCCAGGAGGCGCAGATCCAGCGCGAGCTGACGTGGGGCACCGAACACGGCACGATCGCCGGGCCGCCCGCCTGCAGCTGGATCTTCCAGTACGACGGCGCCACCGTGCGCACCGGCGCGAACCCGCCACCACCCGGCTTCCCGTTGCGCGACGCGCTGGACACCGTGGCGGCCACCCGGGCCACCGAGACCACCACCGTCGCGCGTAACGGCACGACCTACCACGTGCGCACCGAGGCCCGTGGCGACACCGTCGTCCAGGCGGTGTTCGACGCCCGGTTCCAGCTGTCCGACCGCCGGCACCTCCTGCTCGCGTTCAGCCTCGCGGCGGTGGCCGGGCTGCTCGCCGCCATGCTGACCGGTGTGCTCGTCGGCCGCCGGGCCGTCGCGCCACTCGCGGAGGCGCTGACCCGGCAGCGGCGCTTCGTCGCCGACGCCAGCCACGAACTGCGAACCCCGATCGCCCAGGTGCACACCCGCGCCCAACTGCTCGCGCGGCGGGCGCGCCACGACGGCACCGCCAGGAACCTGGACGACCTGGAACGCCTCGTCGGCGCCACCCGCCGGCTCGGCGAGATCGTCGACGACCTGCTGCTCTCGGCCCGGCTCGCCGCCGCTCCCGCCGACCGGGAACCGGATCCGCCGGTCGACCTCACCTCGCTGGTCGGGACGACGGTCGCCGCCGAGAGCGACCGCGCCGCCGAGCGCCGGGTCACCCTCACCCTGGACACCCCCGGCGACCCGCTGCCGGTGCCGGGAATCGAGTCGGCCCTGCGCCGGGTCGTCGGCGAACTGCTCGCGAACGCGCTGGCCCACACGCCGGCGGGCGGCCGGATCGACGTGACGCTGCGGGCCGCCGGCGACGCCGCCGAGTTCGTCATCGCCGACACCGGCAAGGGGTTCGACCAGGCCGACGCCCGGCGGATCTTCGACCGGTTCCACAGGGGCGCGGGCGCCGGGGACCGGCGTTTCGGTCTGGGGCTGACGCTGCTCCAGGAGGTCGTCACGAGCCACCACGGCACGATCGAGGCCGAGGGCCGTCCAGGGCGGGGAGCCCGATTCACGGTGCGCCTGCCCCGGACGCGATCGCCGGGCACTACGAGTAGGGCCTCGCGGATCAGGAACCTCCGGGTGTGGCAGCTCGGCGCCGGTACGTGAGCGCCGGATCGTGGAGCGCGTTCTCCGGCCCACCGCCGGGAGGCCCGAGGTGCAGGATCGCGGTCGGCGCGTCGGCCAGGTTCCCGCCGGCCGGCAGCCGGGCCGCCGGGGGAGTCGCCGCCTCAGCCGCCGCGCCCGGTGCGCTCCTGCGCCGCACCAGCACCAGTGCGAGCGCGCCCAGGCCCGCGGCGACCAGCAGGCCGCCCAGGAGGAACATCG
The DNA here is from genome assembly GCF_055362685.1 of Micromonospora sp. SYSU B005. Taxonomy (NCBI): domain Bacteria; kingdom Bacillati; phylum Actinomycetota; class Actinomycetes; order Micromonosporales; family Micromonosporaceae; genus Micromonospora; species Micromonospora sp. SYSU B005. The sequence continues at coordinate 39,577 of NZ_JAXCFU010000010.1, forward strand.
ACGTACTGCCGATCTCCTCGCCGGTGGCCTTGAGCGTGGGCGGCGCGGCCGCGGGAAGGTCGTCGCCGGCCGCCGCGGCGGGAGGGCTCGCCTCCTCGGCGGGCGACGGCGACGCCGTGGCCGGCGTGGCCACCGCGGCAAGGGTCAGTCGTACGGTGGCGACGTCACCGGCCCTGCCCCGTACGGTCGCGCGGGCGGTGCGGTAGCCGTCCATGGACGCGCGGACCGTGATGGATCCCTCCGCGATCGTCCGGCCGGCCCTGGCGGTGATCGAGAACTGGCCGCTGCGGTCGCTGGTCGTCCGGTACTCGTGACCGGCACTGTCCCGGATGGTCAGGTCCGCGCCGCCGATCGCCTTTCCGTCGGCGTCGCGTACCCGGCCGGAGACCCCGCTCACCCCGGCCGCCGGTGCGGCCCCGCCGGTGGGCGAGGCACCCGCCCCGTGGACGTAGACCATCTTGTAGGCGTAGCTGTTCTGCCCGGCGAGCCGCACGCCGATCGAGATGTTGAGGCCGGTGGTCTCGCCCGGGCGGGCATCCGGGGCGACGAGTGTCGCGTCGAAGGTCCGGCTCTGGCCGGGACCGAGAGTCGGCTCCGCCCGGCAGCCGGTGGCGCACCGCAGGCCGCCGCCCACCACCACGATGGCCGTCTCGGCCCGGCGTCCGCTGTTGGTGACGCGGAACTGCACGCGTACCGTCTCGCGGGGTTTCACGTTCTCCGCCGAAACGCTCAGGATGCTCACCGTCTCCGGTGCGGCCGTCGCCGGTGCCGCCGCCACCGCGAGCGTCCCTCCGGCCAGCATGGCCAGTGCGGCCGCCCGGGCCCGTCGGACACGTGAGCGCGTCGTCACTTCCCACCACCTCCGCCGAGAGCGGGCAACATCGGTCGATGGAGCCGCGGGCCACTATGCCCTGTGCGGGACGGGTGGCGCGACCCGCCCCGATGACCGCGGCGGGCCGGCCACGGGAATCGACAGGTCCGTTCCGGCGACTGCTAATCGGTTGCCCGGCGCGCTGAGGGATGCCTAGATTGCCGATCATGTACGACATCGACGGGTGTGCCGGATGAGCAGTCGCCTCCGCGAGATCGCCCGGCAGACGGTCGCGATCGCCGAAGCGGGACGCTACCGCAACGATGCCGGCGAGGACATCGCGATCGACGCGGCGGCACGCGCCGCGGTCGACGGCACCCGTGAGCACCTGCCGGACGAGGTCCTGCACCTCGACGGCGCGAAGCCCGGCGCCGGCGATGTGGAGGTGACGCACGAGTCGACATTGCAGGCGGCCCGCCGGCTCGGGCCCGGCGCGGCGTGTCTGGTGTTCGCGTCGGCGAAGAACCCGGGCGGCGGGTTCCTGGGCGGCGCGAAGGCGCAGGAGGAGAGCATCGCCCGCTCGTCCGCGCTGTACCCGTGTCTGCTCGCGGCGCCCGACTTCTACGCCTTCCACAGGGGGCAGCGGGACCTGCGGTACAGCGACCGGGTCGTCTACTCCCCGGGCGTGCCGGTGTTCCGCGACGACAAGGGAAACCTGCTCGACCGGGCGTACACCACGTCCTTCCTGACCGCGGCGGCGCCGAACCTGGGCGCGATCGTGCGCAACCAGCCGGAGCACGCCGCGGACGTGCCGGCGGTGCTGGCCCGGCGGGCCCGCCGCGTGCTGGAGGTCGCTGCCGCGCACGGGCATCGCACAGTGGTGCTGGGCGCGTGGGGTTGCGGGGTGTTCCGGAACGACCCGGAGGCGGTGGCCGGCGCGTTCGCCGACGCGCTCCTGGTGGTCGGCCGGTTCGACCTCGTGGTGTTCGCCGTGCGTGACGGACTGCCGGGCACACCGGTGTACCGCACGTTCGCGGAACGCTTTCGGTAGGTTCGTCGCATGAGCGACGACACCTTCCGGTCGGTGGAGATCGAGCGCACCAGCGTGGGCAGATACGTGGCGCGCAACGCCCGTGGCGGCGAGCTGTCGATGGGTACGGGGGAGGACGCGACCTTCACGCCCGTGGAGCTGCTGCTGGCGGCCCTCGGCGGCTGCACCGCTGTGGACGTCGACCACGTGACGAGCCGTCGCGCCGAACCGACCCGGTTCGCCGTCACGGTGAGCGGCGACAAGATCCGCGACCCGGAGGCCGGGAACCGGATGGAGAACCTCACCGTCACGTTCGCGGTGACGTTCCCGGACGGCGCGGACGGTGACCGGGCCCGTGAGGTGCTGCCCCGCTCGCTGCAGCAGTCGCACGACCGGCTCTGCACCGTGTCCCGCACCGTGGAGCTGGGCACTCCCGTCTCCATCGCCGACGCGACTGCCGACCCGGGCTCGACCGGACCGCGGTAGCGGCCGGAGTCGCCCGCCCAAGGGCGTCGATGCCCCCGTCCCCGTCACCTTGACACTCGTCTATGTTAACGAGAACATTGCCGTAACCCGGCGGTAATGCCGTTGCCATGAGCGTCACGGGCGAGGCGAGCCGCCGCAGCCGGCCGGCGGCGGCCGAGCTCAGGAGGTTTCGGTGACAGGGACCGCTCGGACGACGCGTACGGCCGCGGTCGTGGTCGCGGCGGCGGCCGTCCTCGCCGCGGGGGTGGTGGCCGGGATGCCCCCGGCGTCGGCGGCGACCGTGGACACGTCCGCGTCGTACGTGGTCGTGAACCGGCACAGCGGCAAGGCGATGGACCTGTACGACTGGTCGACGGCGGAGAACGCCCCGGTGAACCAGTGGACGCGCAACGACCTCGCCGTGCAGCAGTGGCAGTTCGTGGACGCCGGCGGCGGGTTCTACAAGGTGCGGTCCCGGCACAGCGGGAAGGTGCTGGAGTTGCCGAGCGGCGGCGACGGCACCCAGCTCGTGCAGAGCACCGACCGGTCGTCGGCCACCCAGCAGTTCCGGTTGCAGGATTCCGCGGGCGGGTTCGTGCGGTTCGTGAACCGGCAGTGGGGCAAGGTCGTCGACGTGTGGCAGTGGTCCAACGCCGACGGTGGGCGGCTGGCCGGCTACACCGATCTGGACGGCGCCAACCAGCAGTGGCAGCTGATCCGGCTGGGCGGCGGCACGCCCACCACACCGGCGCCCACGACCCCGGCACCGACCAGCCCGGCACCGGCCTACCCGCAGCCCGGCCGGGTGACCGGGGACATCGGGGTCCACGATCCGACGGTGGTCAAGCGACCCGACGGCACCTACCTCGTCGCGCACACCGGTGACGGCATCGCGCTGAAGACCTCCGCCGACCGGATCGCCTTCCGCAACGCGGGCGCCGTCTTCCCCGGTGGCGCGCCGTGGACCACCACGTACACCGGGGGAGCGCGCAACCTGTGGGCGCCGGACCTGTCGTACCGCAACGGGCGTTACCACCTGTACTACTCGGCGTCGACGTTCGGTTCCAACCGCTCGGCGATCTTCCTCGCGACCAGCACCACCGGCAATGCCGGGAGCTGGACCCACGAAGGGCTGGTCGTCGAGTCGCGGACCACCGACGACTTCAACGCCATCGACCCGAACCTCACCGTCGACGAGCAGGGCCGCTGGTGGCTCACCTTCGGCTCGTTCTGGTCCGGCATCAAGATGATCCCGATCGACCCGGCCACCGGACGCCGGCTCGGCACCGCCGTGTACGCGCTCGCGGACTACGGCCCCGGCATCGAGGCGCCCGTCCTGGTCAAGCGGGGTGCCTGGTACTACCTGTACGTCTCGTTCGACAGATGCTGCCAGGGCGCCGCCAGCACGTACCGGATCATGGTCGGTCGTTCGGCGAGCCCCACCGGGCCGTTCGTGGACCGCACCGGCCGGGACATGCTCGCCGGCGGCGGCACGCAGATCCTCGCCTCGCACGGCGGCGTGCACGGCCCCGGCCACCAGGCGGTCCTCGCCGACACCGACGGCGACGTCCTCTTCTACCACTACTACGCCGACGACGGCGCGTCGCTGCTCGGCGTCAACCGCATCGGCTACGACGCCGCTGCCTGGCCCTACGTGTACTGATCCGGCCGGCGCCCCGGCACGGACCGACGAACTCGCCGACCTGGGAGGGCGCGTATGTCGCCTCGGCACCTTCTCCGCCCGGTCCTGGCCGCGGCGCTCGCGCTGCTCACCACCTCGGCCGGCCTCGCCGTGCCCGGCCCCGCGCAGGCCGCGCCCGCGGTGAGCTACACCAACCCGCTTGTCGGCCAGCGGGCCGACCCGCACATCGTCCGGCACACCGACGGCTACTACTACATGACCGCGACGGTGCCGCAGTACGACCGGATCGTGCTCCGGCGGGCCACCACGCTGCAAGGGCTGGCCACCGCCACCGAGACGACGATCTGGCGCCGGCACACCAGCGGCGAGATGGGCGCCCACATCTGGGCCCCGGAGATCCACTTCATCAATGGCAAGTGGTACGTCTACTTCGCCGCCGGGCGGACCGACGACGTGTGGCGGATCCGGATGTACGTGCTGGAGAACGCGAGCGCGAACCCGCTGACCGGCTCGTGGACCGAACGCGGCCGGATCACCACGCCGTGGGACACGTTCAGCCTGGACGCCTCGACGTTCGTGGTGAACGGGGTGCGGTACCTGACCTGGGCCCAGCAGGAACCGGGCATCGCCACCAACTCCAACGTCTACCTCGCCCGGATGGGCGCCGAACCGTGGCAGATCACCGGCCCGGTGGCCCGGCTGGTCGTGCCCACGTACGACTGGGAGACCCGCGGTTACCGCGTCGCCGAAGGGCCGACGGTGATCCAGCGCAACGGCCGGGTCTTCCTCACGTACTCGGCCAGCGCCACCGACGCGAACTACTGCCTCGGCATGCTCACCGCGTCGGCCGGCGCGAACCTGCTCGACCCCGCCTCCTGGGCCAAGAGCCCGACCCCGGTGTTCGCGAGCAACGCCGCCACCGGCCAGTACGGCCCCGGCCACAACTCGTTCACCGTCTCCGAGGACGGGCAGAGCGACATCCTGGTCTACCACGACCGCAACTACCGGGACATCAGCGGTGATCCGCTCAACGACCCGAACCGGCGGACCCGGATCCAGAAGCTGTACTGGAACGCCGACGGCACCCCGAACCTCGGCATCCCGGTACCCGACGGGGCCACCCCGGTCCGGTTGCGCCCGCACGACCTCACCGCGAGCTACGTCCGGCACTACGACTACCGGGCCCGCGTCGAACCGAACGTCACGAACCTCGCCGACTCGCAGTTCCGCGTCGTCCCCGGCCTGGCCGGCGCCGGATCGGTGTCGCTGGAGTCGACGAACTTCCCCGGCTACTACCTGCGGCACCGGGCCTTCGCGCTCTACGTCGAACGCGACGACGGCTCGGCCCTGTTCGACAACGACGCGAGCTTCCAGCGCCGCGCCGGCCTGGCCGCGGCCGACGGGCTGTCCCTCGAATCGCAGAACTACCCCGGCCGGTACGTCCGCCACCGGGACGGCCTGCTCCAGCTCGAAACGGTGGCCACCGACGCGGACCGGGCCGCGGCCACCTTCCACCTGGAGTGAACGCCCGACAACCGCTGCCGCCAACCAGCAGTTCCAGGTGCGCTACTCGGACGGCGGCCACATCCGGCTGATCAACACGCACTCCGGCAGGGCACTGGAGGTCTGGGAGAGGTCAACAACCTGACGCTCGCGCAGATCGACATGCGGCTGTTCGGCGGGACTGCCCGCAGGGCGTGAGGTCCGCGGTGTTCCGCGTTCGGCAGCGCGGGACGGGCCGTCTTTGTGACGCTTCGATCGTGGAGATACCCGGCGGCGACAGAGGCGTCGAGCTGCGCATCCACGGGGTGTCCGGCGCGTCGGCGGAGACGATCGTCGACCATCCCATCGTGGTACGCGTGGCCGGCGACGGGCACGCCGGGTTCTACCGGGTCCGGGAAGGGCTCGGCCCGGCCGGCGGCGCGACAGCCGGGGTGGTGGTGGAGGCGTACCGCTGGGGGACCCTGACCGCCGGGGTGGCGGTGCGTACGGCGTCGATGCTGGTGCTGCTGCCGTTCATGCTGAGCAACCTGGCGGTGTGGATGCGTTCCACCCCGGTGGACCGCTACGGCCTGCTCGGCGGGCTGTGCCGCCTGCTCGCCGGATCGCTGACCGTGGCGTTCACGCTGGCGCTGGTCGGGGTCACCATGAACCTGACCGGCTGGCAGTGCGTCCCGTACGCCGAGTGCCGGGAGGGGAGACCGTACCTGTCGTGGCTGGTGGCGTTGCCGATCGGCCCGCGCCTGGCCGTGCTGGCACTGGTCCCGCTGCTGGCGCTGCGGGTGTTCTGGGCCGTCGGGAAGCGGTCGGCCGCCGCTTTCGAGGGCTTCGGATCGGCCCCGCCGCGCGGGCGGTTCCTGGAGGCGACCGGGAGTCTCGCCGCCCCCGGCGTCTGGCACGACGAGCGGATGACCTCGTGGCTGCGCCAGATCCACGCCGGTCTCGGCGCCGGCACCGTCGGCGTCAGCCTCGTCGTCGCGGTGTCGCACGGCCGGTGGAGCGCCGTCGCCGTCGGGCTGCTCGGCCTCGCCGCCGGGCTCGTGGCCCTCTGCGCCGTGCTGCTGACAGTGACCGTCCCCGCCGGGTGGGCCGGACCGTTGCGCCGCGTGGTCTGGATCCTGGTCGCGGTCGCCACCGTGTCGAGCCTGGGGTACGCCGTGTCCCGGAGGGAGGTTCCCGTGCCGGCCGGGCAGATGCCCGGCTACGAGGGCGCCGTCGCCGGTCTGGTCGCGGCGCAGGGGCTGCTGCTGGTCCTGATCGCCGCGGTGACGCTCGCGCGCCGGCGTGCCCAGCCGGCCGGTTCCCGCGCCCTGCTCCGCGGGCTCGGCACACCGCTGGTCGCCGCCATGTCGGTCACCGTCGCCTCCGCCTACACGGCCACGCTCGTGTTCCGGACGGCGGACCAGCTCGACCGGGGCCGCATCCCCGACCCGATCCGGAACAACCCGCCCGCCCTGGGACCGCTGGAACCACCCGTCGGGTACTGGTGGGCGGCGCTGGCCGGGCTCGCCGCTCTGCTGGTCGTCAGCGCGGCCATCGCCGTCACCCTGCCGGTGGCCCGGCACCGTCGGCGGGCGTACGCGCGACACGTGGTCGAGCGCGACTATCCCGACGCGCCCGCCGAGGCGACGCCACGACTCGACGCGGTCCGCTCGACGATCGCCCGGTCCTTCGTGACCGACGAACTCGGGCCGACATTCGTGGCGTTCTTCGTGATCTCGTCGGTCGGGCTCGCCACCGTCGCGCTCGACCTGATCGGGATCGGCCCCACCCAGCTCGTCGCCCGCCTCGGCCGCCGGCACGACACGCTCGCCGTGCTGACCGCGTACGTGACGGACGTCGGCATCTGGGTCATCAGTCTGCTCGTCATCGGGCTGCTGATCCTGGGCTACCGGGCGTACCGGTCGCCGGAGACCCGCCGGCTCGTCGGCGTGCTGTGGGACCTGGGCACGTTCTGGCCGCGTACGGTGCACCCGTTCGCGCCGCCGTGCTACGCCGCCCGCGCCGTACCGGAGCTGGCCCGGCGGGTCACCGCGCTCGCCGCGCAGGGCCCGGTGGTGATCTCCGGACACAGCCACGGCTCCGTCCTGGCCGCCGCCACCGTCCTGCAACTGCCGCCGGAGGCCCTGCCCCACGTCGCGTTGCTGACCCACGGCAGTCCGCTGCACCGCATCTACGCCCGCCTCTACCCGGCGTATCTCGGTGAGCAGGCGCTGCGCGACGTCGGCGACCGGATCGGCTGGCGCTGGCGCAACCTGTGGCGCGACACCGATCCGATCGGCGGTCCGATCTTCGCCGACCCGGGTCTGCGGGCCCACCTGCCCCCGGCCGCCGGGGGGTCGACGTCCGGCTGCGGGACCCCCGCAGCGTCGTCGTGGAGGCGCCGGACACCGTGCCGCCGCCCGTCGAACGCCACTGGCACTACCACACCGAGCCGGAGTACCGGGAGGCCGTGCGGGAACTCGTCGACGACATCCGGGCCGACGCCCCCGGCTGAGGCCGCCCCGCGTACCGGTGCCGGCCACCGCGACGACCGGCGGCCGCCGGCGCTCACAGCAGCCGGCGGCGGGTCAGGAGGCGGAAGGCCAGATACCCCGGCGGTACCGGGAGCCAGAACGTCGCGAGACGGTATATCAGGGTGCCCGCGACGGCGGCGTCCAGTGGCACTCCGTAGAGCAGTAGCCCGGACGCGAGCGCGGCCTCGGTGGCGCCGAGCCCGCCGGGGGTGGGCGCGGCGGACGAGACGCCCTCGCCGACGAGGCAGACCAGGATCACCGGGGGCAGGTGCGCGAGGGGGAGCGGGCCGGTGGCCAGGAGCGCGAGGTAGAGACAGAGGCCGTAGGTGAGGGTGAGCGCCGTGGACGCGACGACCAGCCACCACAGGCCGTGCTGACGGGTCAGGGCGCGCAGGGCGGTGACGACCTGGCCGGCCGCGTCGCGTCCGCGCCGCCGGAGCCGTGGCGCGGCGAGGACGGCCGCCAGGACGAGCAGCACGGCCAGGGCGCCCAGCAGCAGCGGTATCGCTCTGGTCGCGTCATGGGTGAGGATGCGGGCGGGCCGGCGGGCGAACGGCAGCAGCACCGGCAGGAGCAGCACGACCGACACCGCACCGGCGGCGCGGGAGACGCCGACGGCGGTGGCCGCGTCGGCGGTGGTGAGTTCCCTCTGGTGCAGGTACCGCAGGCTGAGCGCGGCGCCGCCGAGGCTGCCGGGAGCCAGCCGGTTGGCGAATGACGCGGCCACCTGCACCAGGGTGGCCTCGCCCAGCGGGATCCGCTTGGCCGCGGCGAGCCGGAGCACGACGCCGCTGAGCAGGTAGGTCAGGGCGGAGCCGAGCAGCGTCGCGGCGACCGCGAGCGGATCGGCGTGCAGGATGAGCCGCGCCGCCGTGCGTATCTCGCCGAGCTGCGGGAGCAGCAGGTGCACGATCAGCCCCAGGATCAGCAGCTCCAGGACGGTGCGGCGGTTGAACCGGACCACCTTCGCCGCCCGGCGGTCGCGGTCGGGGCAGCGCCGCACGATCTCCTGGCGGAGGCTGTCGAGCATGCCGGTACGGCCGCGCAGGGCGCTGCGGCCGGCGCGGGACAGCACCGCGGGTTGCAGGAACGGCACGCTGTCCGCGACCGCCGCGGCGCCCAGACGGTCGACCGCGGCGGCGACCACAGCGGCGGGGTCCACCCGCGTGGACAGGGCGACCATCAGCTCGACGACGTCGCGGGCCCGCTGGTCGGCCGGGGCGTCGTCGGTGGCGAAGCCCAAATCCACCAGGTGGACGTGGTCCCGGCCGACGAGCACGTTAGCGGCGCGCAGGTCGCGGTGTGCGATGCCGGCCCGGTGCAGGCGAGCCACCTGGTTCCACGCGTCGCGCACGGCGGCGGGCGGGACCGGTCCGACGACGGCGTGCAGCGGGGCGGCGTCGACGAACTCCTGCACCAGGACGGCGTCGCCGCCGGACACGGCGGCGGTCGTGACGACCGCCGGGACCCGCACGCCGGCGCGCTCGGCCAACAGGGTCATGCAGGTTTCGTGTTCGCTCTGCTGGCGGGCGCTCAGATACGGAGGCGCATCGGCCACATGCCGGTACCGCGCCCTGCGGTAGAGCTTGTAGGCCCAGTCCGCGTCGCGTTGCTCGCCGCCGGTCACCTTGACGAACAACCGCCGCCCGCCGGTGGTGACCGCCCGCCACGGCTGCGAACCCCGGGCGTCACCGTGGATCGGCGTCAGCCCTGCCACGTCGATCCCGCGCCGCCGCAGCGCCGCCCGCAGGGCGGGCACCGACCGCTGCGGCCCGACCTCGCCGACCACGAGCCGGGTCACGCAGACCGCGAGCCAGCCGACGAGGAACCCGCCGACCACGTCGACCGGCAGGTGCGCCCCGACGTGGATCCGGGCCACGGCGACCAGGGCGATCGCCGCCCAGGCCGCCCGGCGCCACCGGGTGCCCCCGGCCCGCGCCGCGACGAGCGCCAGGGCGGTGGCGACCGCGACGTGTCCCGACGGGTATCCGTACCGGCCGCTGATCGTCTCCCGCAGGACCACATCGGTGAGCAACGCCACCGGCCGCTGCCGGGCGACCGCGGCCTTGGCGGCGACCGCGAGCCAGTACGCCAGGTTCCCGGCCAGCAGCAGGCTCCACGCCGTGCCGATCCGGCGGGCCAGGACGGCTGCGGTGGCGGCGACGAACACCGCCGGGTAGGAGCCGAGCTGCATGACCAGGACCAGGACCGGAGTCAGCCCGGCGGGAAGGTGGTTGAGGAGGGCGAACAGGTCCCGTTCCCAGGGCGGCACCCGGTGGCTCCGGACGGCCGCGCTGAGCGCTGTCAGCAGACCGGTCGAGGCGGCCAGGCTGACCAGCAGGGCGGGCGACGGGCGATGCGTACGCGCTGCCACCGGTCCTCGGCCGCCCCTCAGTCGGCGCAGATGCCTGCTGTCGACCCGAACCCTACGGATCGCCGCCCCGGCGGATGCTCCGGTTCGCCACCGGTCAACCCGTCGGGGGCGACAATCAGCTGGTGGTGGACACGGTGGTGCAGACGCTCGTCGGGCTGCCGCCGGTCCTCGTCCTGACGCTGGTGTTCGTCCTGCCGGCGCTGGAGTCCTCGACGCTGCTCGGGCTCGTCGTACCGGGTGAGACAGCGATCCTGATCGGCGGGCTGGTGGCCCACGGTGGCGCGCTGCCGCTGTGGGCGGTGGTGGCCGCCGGGGCGGCCGGGGCCTGCCTCGGTGACCAGGCCGGGTACGCCCTCGGCCGCCGGTACGGCCCGGGTGTGCTCGCCCGCGCTCCACGGGTGCTGCGCCGACGCCTCGACATCGCGCGGGCCCGCCGCCTGGTCGCCCGCCGAGGGGCGTGGGCGGTGCTCATCGGACGCTGGGTGGCGGTGCTGCGCGCCGTGGTCCCCCTGATCGCCGGCACCGGTGGGATGCGGTGGCCGGTGTTCCTCCGGGCGAACCTGGCCGGCGGGCTGGTGTGGGCGACGGCCGTGGCGCTGCGGGTCTGGCGGATCCGGCGCCGCGCGGCGCAGCGCTGAACGGTGGCGTCAGTCGTGACCGCGTACCAGGGGCAGGAACACCTCGTCCACGATCTCGACCAGCACCTCGTCGGGGACGGGGGGGACGCCGCGCATCGCGTACTCGGCGCGCAGCAGCATCATCGGTACCGTCGCCACCCGGTGACGGACTGCTGCCGCCGGCGCCTCGCCCCGGGCCGCGGCCCGTTCCAGCATCCCGATCCACGCGCGATCCATGGTGTCGGCGCCGGACCGTTCGCGCATGAGGGTGAGCAGCTCCGGGTCGTCGGCCGCGGCGGCGAGCAGGCCGCGCAGGACGGCCCCGTGCGGCGACGACCACGTCTCGTTCGCGAGCCGGAGCATCTCGAGCGCGTCACCGCGCAGCGTGCCCGTGTCCGGGTTCGGCATGGCCGCGTCGGTCAGGTGGCGGTACGCCGCGACGCCCAGCGCCGCCCGGTGCGGCCATCGGCGGTAGATCGCGTTCTTGTTGGTCCCGGCGCGGGCGGCCACCCGGTCCATCGTCATCCCCGCGTATCCGGACTCGCGCAGTTCCTCCGCCGCGGCCCGCAGGATCGCCTGTTCCAGTTCCTCGCCCCGCCGCCTCCTGCTCATGCCTTGCAGGGTACGCGCCGTACCTTATAGGGTACGGCGCGTACCCTAAGAGTGGAGTCCTCGATGCGCGTCTTCGGCATGAACTACGACACCGGCTTCGTCAGCGCCGGGTCCACCACCCACGAGCCGTTCGACCCCGACGTCGTGCGCAGCGACCTGCGTGTCATCCGCGACGAGCTGCGGTGCGACGCGGTCCGCGTCACCGGCGGCGTGCAGGACCGGCTGGAGCTGACCGCACGGCTGGCGGCCGAGGCGGGGCTCGAGGTGTGGTACTGCCCGTTCACCAACGGCCTGGACCGCGACGGCCTCATGGCGTTCCTGCTCGACGGCGCCGAGCGGGCCGAGCGGCTGCGGCGTGACGGCACCCCGGTCGTCTACCTCACCGGTTCCGAGATCTCCCTGTTCACCGACGGTTTCCTGCCCGGCCGTGACCTGACCGAGCGGATGGCGGTGTTCACCGACCCGATGCGGATGCGGGAGGCGGTCCCGGCCGCGCGGGCCGCGGTGCGCGACTTCCTCGCCGAAGCGGTACCCGCGGTGCGGGAGCGCTTCGGCGGCCCCGTCGGGTACGCCTCGATCCCGCTCGAGGACGTCGACTGGACGGCCTTCGACATCATCGCCAGCGACGCCGGCTACCGCGACGCGACCAACTCCGCGGCGTTCCCGCAGTCCCTGGCGGCGGCCGTGGGGCAGGGCAAGCCGTACGCGGCGACCGAGTTCGGCTGCTGCACGTACCGTGGCGCGGCCGACGTCGCGGGCGCGACCGAACCGGTGGCCTACGACGAGCACGGCCGTGCGGCGAAGCTCACCGCGGAACTGGAGCGCGACGAGGAAGGCCAGGCACGCTACCTCGTCGACCTGCTGCGCGACTACGAGGCCGGCGGGGCGGAGGCGGCGTTCGTGTACACGTTCGCGAACCGGCACCTGCCGACCACCGGCGACCCCGCGCACGACTACGACCTGGCGTCACGGGGGATCGTGCGCGTGCTGCCGGACGGCTCGTGGACGCCCAAGGCCGCCTTCCACGCCCTGGCCGAATACGGCCGCTCCCGTGCGCTGAGCCGGACCGAATTCGGTGGTGGCGATCGCGGCGGGCGGGCAAGGTAGGACTGCACGCCGGCGGCGAGCGCCGCCACGACGACGACCACCAGGAGAAACGATGCGAGCAGCTTCCACGCTTCGGACCCTTGCCCGTCCTACCGTGGAGCTCCGCCTTGGCCCTGTTGAACCTCGGAATCGTCGCGCATGTTGACGCCGGAAAGACCAGCCTGACCGAACGCCTCCTCTACGAGGCGGGCGCCGTGGCCGAGCCGGGCAGCGTCGACGCCGGCACGACCCGGACCGACTCGATGGAACTGGAACGCCGCCGCGGCATCACCATCCGGGCGGCCGTCACGTCGATCACCATCGGCGACCTCAGCATCAACCTGCTGGACACCCCCGGCCACCCCGACTTCATCGCGGAGGTCGAGCGGTCCCTGGCCGTCCTCGACGCCGCCGTGCTCGTGGTGTCGAGCGTGGAGGGCGTCCAGCCGCAGACCGTCGCCATCTGGCGGGCGCTGCGTCGCATCGGCGTACCGACCGTGTTCTTCTTCAACAAGGTCGACCGTGGCGGCGCCGACGTGGACCGGGTGACGGCCCAGGTACGGCAGCGGCTCGGTGCGCGGCCGGTCCTGCTCGGCACTGTCACCGGGCAGGGCACACGCGAGGCCAGGGTGCACGCCGTGGGCCTCGACGCCGAGCCGGTGGTGGCCGAGGTGGCGGAGGTCGACGACGCGGTGGCGGCGCGCTGGCTGGCCGACCGGCCGGTCCGCGTACGCGACGTCCGCCGGGCGCTGCGCCGCGCGGTGCGCCGCGCCGACCTGGTCCCGGCGGTGTGCGGCTCGGCCATCACCGGCGCCGGGGTACGCCGGCTGTGCGACGTCCTGGCCGACCTGCTGCCGTACGGCGAGGCGCGGGACGGACCGCCGGCGGGCACCGTCTTCGCCGTCGACCGGGACGGGCACGGCCGGCGTGTCTGGCTGCGGCTGTGGTCCGGGCGTCTGCGGGTACGGGACCGGGTGCGGCTCGGCGACGGCCGTCCGGAGCCGGTGACGGAGATCGCCGTCATCGAGCCCGCCGGTGTGCTGGTGCGCCGGTCGGTCTCCGCCGGGCAGATCGCGGCGGTACGCGGGGTGTCCGCCCGGATCGGCCAGCACATCGGTGACCCGCCACGGCGGCACGACTACCGGTTCCCGCCACCGACCCGGCAGGCGGTCGTCGAGCCGGTCGACCCGGCGCAGCGCCTGGCGATGTTCGCCGGTCTGGCCGAACTGGCCGACGAGGATCCGCTGGTGGACCTGCGCCTCGACGAGCAGCAGGCGGAGGCGGTGATCCGCCTGCACGGCGAGGTCCAGAAGGAGGTCCTCGCCGCCCTGATGGAGGACCGGTACGGCGTCCGGGTGCGGTTCTCCGGCACGCTCACCGCCTGCATCGAACGGGTCGCCGGCACCGGCAGCGCCGAGGAGCGGGTACGGGAACGCGGCAACCCGTACCTGGCCGGGCTGGGGTTGCGCATCGAGGCCGCACCGGCCGGGCACGGCATCGGGTTCCGGCCCGGGATCGAGCCGGGCCGGCTGCCCCCGGCGTTCGTCGCCGCCACCGAGGAGGGCGTGCGGGCCGCGCTGCGGCAGGGCCGGCACGGCTGGCCGGTCACCGACTGCACCGTCACCATGACGGCGTCCCGGTACTGGCCCCGGCAGAGCCGGCCGCACCAGAAGTTCGACAAGTCGATCTCGACGGTGGCGGCGGACTTCCGCAACCTCGCCCCGGTCGTGGTCGCCGCCGCGCTGCGGCAGGCCGGCACGCGGGTGTGCCAGCCGATCGAACGGTTCGACGTCAACCTGCCCCGGCACGCGGTGGAGACGGTGCTGGCGCTGCTCGGCCGGCTCGGCGCGGTGGTCCACGACACCGCCGTCGCGGGCGGCTACCTGGAGGTGAGCGGCACCCTGCCGTCCGCCCGGGTGCCGCGGGTCGTCGCCGCCCTGCCCGACCTCACCGGCGGCGAGGCGGTCCTGACCACCACCTTCGACCACTACGCGCCGGTCACCGGCGAGGAACCGCCGGCACTGCCCCGGCGCGGACCCGACCCGGACGACCGGGAGGCGTGGTTCCGGGCGGTACCGAGGTAGGCGGCGACGGCGGCGCTGCGGGGATAGGATCACCGGCGCCCGCCGCCGCCCGTACCCGTTGGAGCCCCGCTGTCCCCGCAGCCGGCCACCCACCTCGCCCGGCGAGTCCGCCGGGTGCTGGCAGTGGTGTGCCTGCTCGTCGTTGCCGGGCTGCCCGCCGGATCCTCGAACGCCGGCGCCACCGGCTCGGGAACGCTGCGGGTGCTCCAGATGAACCTGTGCAACAGCGGCCGAGCCGGCTGCTACACCGGCCGGGCCGTCCCGCGGGCCGCCGACGTGATCGCCGCCGAGGCGCCCGACGTGGTCACGCTCAACGAGATCTGCCGCGACGACGTGGCGACGCTGGAGCGGACGCTGCGGGCCGCCCGCGCCGGCGGCACCGTGGTGTCCGCGTTCCAGGCCGCCGGTGACCGCCCCTCCGGCGGTCCCACCCGGTGCAACAACGGCGAGCCGTACGGGATCGGGCTGCTGACCCGCCTCGACGGCCGGGACGCGCGATCGTCCGTGCACCGGGGCACCTATCCGGCGCAGGACCTCGCAGACCCGGAGGAGCGGGTGTGGCTCTGCGTCCGGGGCGACCGGTTGCACGCCTGCACCACGCACCTGGCGAACACCAGCGGCCAGGTGGCGCTGGCCCAGTGCGGGCAGTTGCTCGGCGCGGTGGTGCCGGGGACCCGGGGCGCCGCCGGGAGCGCGCCGACAGTTCTCGGCGGTGACCTCAACCTGCGCGTCGGTGGCACCCCGGACGTGCGCTCGTGCGTGCCGGTCGGTTACCGGCGGATCGACGACGGCGCCCGGCAGCAGATCCTGGCGTCCGGCGGCGTGACGATCTGCTGCCGCCGCGCGGTGGATATGCGCGGGACGACAGACCACCCGGCGCTGCTGGCGACCATGGTCCGCGCCCGCCGTCACCTGTGATCAGAGGAACCGCCAGCGCTGGTGCGCGGCCCCGGTGTCGTCGGCGAGGACCGCCTGCGCCCCCTGGGCGCCGGAGCCGCCGCTGAGCCCGAGCACCCGGCCCCCGTTCGCGCACTGGATCCGGAACCAGCCGCCTCCGCCGTGCCGCAGCCGCCACCTGTGATCGGCGGTGCCGTTGTCGGCCCACTGGACGATCCGGGCGCCCGCCGCGGTCGAACCACCCTCGACGCCGAGCACCTTGCCGCTGTTGCCGTTGCGCAGCCGCAGGTAGCCGCCGGTGTCCACGAGCGCGGTCCAGAGATGGTCGGCGGTGCCGGTGTCGCCCCACTGGATGACCGGCCCGCCGTCGGCAGTCGACATGTCCTGCACGCCGAGCACCAGCCCGCTGCCGAGGTTCTGGATCCGCCGCGCGCCGTCGGGCAGGAACCGCCACTGGTTGTCCAGGCTGCCGTTGTCCGGATCCTGCACGGCGAACGCGCCCTGGGCGGTCGAGCCGCCGGAGATGCCGAGCAGCTTGCCGGTGTGCACGTTGCGCAACTTGTGGCTGCCGTCGCCGACGTCGACCACTGTCCACAGGTGGTCGGCGGTGCCGTTGTCCGCCCACTGGAGGATCCGGGCGCCGTCGGCGGTGGACATGTTCTCCACCCCCAGCACCTTGCCGCTGTTGACGTTGCGCAGCCGCAGCGCCGACCCGTCCACCACCAGCTGCCAGTCGTGGTCGGCGGTGCCGGTGTCGCCCCACTGCAGCGCGAGCCCGCCGTCGGCGGTCGACATGTTCTGGATGCCGAGCACCAGCCCGCTCGCCGCGTTGGCGAGCCGGAAACTCGCCTCACCGCCGCCACCGCCCGCGCCGACCCGCCAGTAGACCGTGTAGTTGTGCCCGTGGGCGTCGTAGAACGGGCCGAGGTCGACGGTGGCGCCGTCGGCCCGGGCGGTGAACGCGAGAGAGCCCGTGCCGGTACGGGTGACCGAGGCGGGATCCAGCGTGGGCAGGCCGCTCAACGTGGTGTTGCCGTAGTTGCCGGAGAGCACCACCGGCCCGTACGTGACTGCTTGCACCGCGGCGTCGTCGTTGGCAGGCACCGTGGCGACCCGCATCGGCAGCCGGACCGTGACCGTGTCGCCGGAGGTCCAGGCCCGGGTCAGGTCGGCGTAGCTGCCGGGCGTGGTGGCGATGCCCGCCGCGACGCCGTTGACGCTGACGCTCGCCCCGCTGGTCCATGCCGGGATCCGGATCCGCATCGTCCACGACCCGGCCACCGAGCCGGTGACGGTGAGCGCCGTGGTGTCGCCGACCGGGTACGACGTGGCCTGGGTGACGGTGATGTCGCGCTGGCTCCAGGTGAGCACCGACGGGACGAACAGGTTGACGGTCAGCGTGGTGCCGTTGTGGAAGTAGATCCCGTCCGCCAGCGTCGTGTTGGTCTCCAGCCCGGTGCCCTGGCAGCACCAGAACGAGTTGTAGTCGGTGCTCCAGGTGCCGCCGCCCCACGCCGGGCCGACACCGCGCCGCCCGCCCGGGTTGAGCGGGGTGAAGTAGGTGACGTGACCGTGTGCGTCGGCCGGGTTCTGCTGGCCGATCATGTGGTTGAGCAGTGCCCGTTCGTAGAAGTCGGCGTACGCGACCCGGTCCGGGTCGAGCTGCCACAGCTCCCGGGTCAGCTTGAGCATGTTGTACGTGTTGCACGCCTCGCACGTGTCGTTGCGCAGGTAGCCGGCGATCGCGTTGGGCGCGCGGAAGTGCTCGGCCTGGCTGTTGCCGCCGATGGCGTACGTGTGCGCGCCGACCGTGATGGCCCACGCGTTCGCGGCGATGTCCCGGTAGCGGGTGACGCCGGTGGCCTTGTACTCCCGGGCCGCGCCGATCCACTTGGGCACCTGCGTGTTGGCGTGCAGCCCGTTGAGCTGGTCGGAGTTCGCGGCGAGCGGGTTGAACACGGCGGCGTGGTCGAACCGCTGGGCGACAGTCAGCCACCGCCCGTCGCCGGTCTGCTGGTAGAGGTCGGTCAGCACCGCGTTCATGCCGCCGAACTCGGTGCCGAGCATCGCCTGCATCTGGGCCGAGGTGAGGCGGCCGGTGCGCTGGTCGACCCAGCCGGCCAGCGCCAGCAGCACGTCCCGGGCCTGGGTGCTGCCGATCAGCCGCCACACGTCCAGCAGCCCGGCCAGCGTCTTGTGGATGCAGTAGTAGGGGACGTTGCCGTTGCTGAGCGTCCGGGCCTCCAGCGCGGTGAAGTCGGACTCCGGGAAGCCGGACAGGTAGCCGGCGTTGAACCCGGCCGCGCCGTTGTTGGCCTGGCAGCGGGCCAGCTCGGCGACCATGGTGAGCGCCTTGTCCCGGCAGGTGGTGTCGCCGAGCACCGCCCACGCCTGCGCCCAGGCGGTCAGGAAGTGCCCCTGCATGTGGGTGCGGAACGGGAAGTTCGGCGCGTCCCAGCCGCCGTTGGCGGCGGCGCCGCCGGTGGACAGGCGGTGGTTGGCCCGGAAGTTGTAGAGCAGCCGGTTCACGTCGACGAAGCGCAGGTAGGCGACCGTACGGTTCTGGTTGTCCTGCCAGCGGCCGGCGGTCAGCCGGACCTGGCCGCTGTCGAACGCGTACGCGGACACGCCGATGTCGGGGCGGGCCGGTGGCAGCGCGGCGTGTGCCGTAACGCCTGCGGAGACGGACCCGGCGGTGGCTGCGACGGCTGTTGCGGCGGTCGTACGCAGGAGGAATCGGCGGTTCACCAGGGGAGCGGGCATGACGGCCTCCGTGGCGGGGGACGGTGGTGGTGGGGGGGCGGCTAAGCGGTGACCCGGAAGGTGGCGTCCTGCCTGTCGATCGCGGGTGAGCCGGCGCCCAGCGGGTCGATGCGCAGCCGGTAGTCGTAGTGCCGTAGATAGCGGGTGGGGAAGTTGTGCGAGCGGAACGACGACCAGGTGCTGTCCGCCAGGCCGGCGGTGCGGTGGAAGGTGGCGTCGGCGCGGAACGTGGCGGTGCCGTCGTTCGGGTCCAGCCGGACCGCGTAGTCGTAGTGCCGCAGGTAGTTGCCGGGGTAGTTGACCGACTCGAACGAGACGCCGGCGGAGTCGGCCAGGCCGGGGACCATGCGCCACATCTGGTCCTGGTAGGGGTCGAACGGGTACGCGTCGACGCGGGCGATCCGGTCGGCGTGGCGGACGTAGCGGTCGGGCAGGTTCGACGACTTGAGCCGGACCCAGTTCGGCGTGCCCCATCGGTTGACCAGGCCGGCGTACTCGGCGTCGCTGATGCCGATCATCGAGCCGTGCTTGGAGTTCAGCGGCGGGGTGTAGTCGCGCTGGTTCAGCGGCGTCCACGAGTTGCCCGAGATGGTCGTGGTGGACCAGGCGTAGTAGTCGTTGTTGACCGGGCTGAACGAGTCGCCCCACAGCCGCCAGCCGCCCTCGTTCGTGCGCAGCAGCAGCGGCGCCTCGATCGCGTTGCCCTGCCGCAGCCCGCTGGTGTACGTGGTGAAGCTGTTCGGCGCGGCGGTGGTGGAGCGGGCGCCGTACAGGTACCCGTCGTCGAGGTTCTTGTAGTAGAGGTACGTGGTGCCGCCGTCGACCACCACGTCGCCGTCGAGCACACCGAAGCCCGGGCTGAAGTAGACCTGCGGCGCGCTGACGGTGCGGAAGTCGCTCGTGTAGTTGACGAACAGTACGTCCCGGCCGTTGTTGGCGGAGTAGACGATGGCGTACTGCCCGCGGGCGGCGTCCCAGAACGCGGTCGGCGCCCACGTGTGGGTGTCGAGCGTGTGCATCCGGATGCGCCGGTAGCCGGTGAACGCGGTCAGGTCGGCCGAATCCCACACGTGCAGGTACTGGCTGGTCAGCCCCCAGTTGGTGCCCTTGAGGTCGGTCGCGAGCACCACGAAGGTGCCGTCGGTCTTGCGCAGCACGAACGGGTCGCGCAGGCCGAGCTGCCCGGCGGTCGGGGTGACCACCGGGTTGTTCTGGTTCAGCGGGGTCCAGTTCAGGCCGTCCCGGCTGACGGCCAGGTGCAGGCCGTAGTCGGCGCCGACGCCGTTCGGCGTCTCGGTGAAGTAGGCCATCGCGTAGGCGGTGTTCGGGGCGGCGAGCGCGCCGCGGGGCAGGCTGAGCGCGCCGGTGGCGGCGGCAGCGGCGGACAGGGCGCCGACTGTGAACGCGCGTCGGGTGAGGGGCACGGGAGGGCCTTTCTCTGCGGGGAGATGACGGCCGCGTTAACGCTAACAACGTTCCCTAGCCTGGCGTTCACATAGCTGACTGTCAATCGATCCGCAGCGTTGACGCGAGCGTGGCGCGCTCACCTGCGGCGCACGCGCCGCAGGGCGGGCCGCGTTCTCACGGCCCGCCCTGCCCGGCTGTCCGGCGCCCGGCCGGCGACGGATCAGCGGTTGCGGTAGTGGTTCATGGCAAGGGCCACGCCGGACGCCAGCGCCAGCACGCCGAAGGCCGAACCGGCCCACGGGTTGTCCAGGACGTTCGACAGCGTCACGTTCGCCACCACGCCGACGACGA
Source organism: Micromonospora sp. SYSU B005 (assembly GCF_055362685.1). Taxonomy (NCBI): domain Bacteria; kingdom Bacillati; phylum Actinomycetota; class Actinomycetes; order Micromonosporales; family Micromonosporaceae; genus Micromonospora; species Micromonospora sp. SYSU B005. The sequence continues at coordinate 59,732 of NZ_JAXCFU010000010.1, forward strand.
GCACCAGCCAGAGCAGCGGGCGCATCCGGGTGACGGGCGTCGTCGCGGCGGTGGTCTCGGCGGTACGGTCCAGGTCGTTCACGGCTGCCTCCTCGGGTGATGTCCTTGCACCTGAACGTTAGGCGCGCGGCCGGCCGGCAACGATCCCGCCAGCACGACAACCGGGGTACAGCAGGCTGTACTTTCCGCCCCCGGCCCTGACGCACGGCGACGGCGGTGACCTATCGTGACGGCCGGGGGTGGGCCGGGGATGGAGTACGTACGCGGGCGGTTCCGTGCCGCGGTGACCGCGCTGGAGCACCTCGTCGGCGGGCTCGGCACCGCCGTGCTGGCGCTCGGCGTGCTGCTCGGGACGCTCGTGGTGGCGGCGGCGTGCGTCGGCGGGGTCGGGCTGCTGCTCGTACCCGGGCTGCTCCAGGCGGTGCGGTCGGTGGCCGACCGGGAACGCGCCCGGCTGTCCCGGTGGGGGCCGCCGATCCCGGCGCCCGGCCCGGCGCCGGCCGGGGTGCGCCCGGCACTGCGCGACCCGGTCGTCCGGCGGGAACTGCGCTGGGTGGCCCTCCACGGAACGCTCGGCTTCGGCGCCGGGCTGATCGCACTCGCACTGCCGATCTACGCCGTGCAGGACATGACGTTCCCGCTCTGGTACCGGCTGGTGCCGCCGGAGGCCGGCGCGCCCGGCCTCGGCTGGTGGCACATCGACGGGCTCGGCGACGCGCTGACGGTCGCCGTGCTCGGGGTCGGCTGGCTGGTCCTCGCGGTCACGACCGGCCCGGCGCTCGCGCGGATCCAGGCCCGGCCGGGCCGTCGGCTGCTGCCCCCGCCGCCCGGGTTCGACCTGTCGTTGCGGGTCGCCGAACTCACCGCCACCCGGGCCGCCGCGCTCGACGCCCACGCGGTGGAGCTGCGCCGGATCGAACGCTCGCTGCACGACGGCACGCAGAACCGGCTGGTCGCGGTGAACGTGCTGCTCGGCGCCGCGCGGCGGGCGGTACGCCGTGACCCGGCCCGCGCCGACGAGATCCTGGAACGCGCGCAGAACGCCGCCGAGCAGGCGCTCGGCGAGCTGCGTACGGTGGTGCGCGGCATCCTGCCGCCGGTGCTCGGCGACCGGGGCCTGGCCGGGGCGCTCGACGGACTCGCCGCGGAGTGCGCGGTGCCGTGCCGCCTGTCGGTGGACGTCGACGTGCGCTGCGCGGCGTCGGTGGAGGCCACCGCGTACTTCGTGGTGGCCGAGGCGCTGACCAACGTGGTCCGGCACAGCGGCGCGAACGGCGTCGAGGTCGTCGTGCGCCGGGAACGGGACCGGCTGCTGGTGACGATTACCGACGACGGGCGCGGGGACGCCGACGAGACGCGCGGCTCCGGGCTGACCGGCATCCGCCGCCGGGTCGAGGCGTACGACGGGCGGATGACGCTGACGAGTCCACCGGGAGGACCGACGAGGATGCACGTGGAGCTGCCATGCGGATCGTGATCGCCGAGGACGACGCGCTGCTGCGCGAAGGGCTGGCGCTGCTGCTGCGCGCCGAGGACCTGGACGTGGTGGCCACCGCCGGCACGCCGGGGGAGTTCCTGACCGCTGTGGACGAGCACCGGCCGGACGTGGCGATCGTCGACGTGCGGATGCCGCCCACGCACACCGACGAGGGCATCGTCGCCGCGGTCGAGGCCCGCCGCCGCCTGCCGGACCTCGCGGTGCTGGTCCTGTCCGCGTACGTCGAGCAGGCGTTCGCCACCGAGCTGTTCTCGGTCGGCGCCTCCGGGCTCGGCTACCTGCTCAAGGAACGGGTGGGCCGGGTCGAGGAGTTCCTCGCCGCGCTGCACCGCGTCGCGGACGGCGGCAGCGTGATCGACCCCGAGGTGGTCGGGCAACTGCTCGCCCGCAACCGGCGGCCGGACACCGCGCTGGCCGAGCTGTCGCCGCGTGAGCACGAGGTGCTGGCGCTGATGGCCGAGGGGCTGGGCAACGGCGCGATCGCGGAACGGCTGTTCGTCACCGAGGGCGCGGTGCACAAGCACATCCGCAGCATCTTCGCGAAGCTGAGCCTGCCGCCGGACGACCGCGCCGACCGCCGGGTCACCGCCGTGCTGCGCTACCTCGACGGCCGGCGGTAGACGTACGCGCGCGCGCCGCCTCGCGGGAGGCGGCGCGCGCGTGCGGTGAACCGGGGATCAGCGGCCGGTGCCGCACAGGGCCGCGTCGACGGTGCTGGTGACCGCCTCCAGCATCTCCAGGCCGGTCGGCAGCGCGGTCACCGCGACCACGGCGCTGCGTCCGTCCGTGGTGGACAGGTTGCGCGTCTCGAAGCCCTGGATGTCGCCGCCGTGCCCCCAGGCGTGGCCGCCGCAGGGCAGCTCGTGCCGGGCGATGCCCAGGCCGTACTCCCACACCCCGGTGGGCTCGAAGTCGGGCGCCGGCACGGTACGCGTCATGGCCGCCTGCTGGGCGGGCTTGAGCAGCTTGCCCGCCAGCAGCGCCTCGAAGAACGTGCGCAGGTCCGACGGCGTCGAGACGAGCTGGCCGGCGGCCCAGCCCAGCGACGGGTCCATCCGGGTCACGTCGACCCACGGCGCGCCGGGCTCCACCGCCACGTATCCGCGCGGCAGCCGGCCGGGCAGGTCCTGCTCACCGGTCTGCGGCCAGTACGTGTCGCGCAGCCGCAGCGGCTCGATGATCCGCCGGGTGATCTCCTCGCCGACCGGGCGTTTGGTGACCCGCTCGACGATCAGCCCGGCCAGGACGAAGTTGGTGTTGCTGTACTCCCACTTCTCGCCCGGCGGGAAGCGCCGGGACTGGGTGAGCGCCTCGTCCACCAGCCGGCGCGGGTCGAAGTAGTCGCTGCGCAGGTCCACCAGGTCCTGCGCCTCGCTGAACACCGCGTCGTCGTAGTCGGGCAGGCCGCTGGTCTGCTGCAGCAACTGGCGTACGGTGATCCGCCGCCCGTCGTTGCCGTTGCCGCGCACCATGCCTGGGAGGTAGCGCTCGACGGTGGCGTCCAGGTCGACGCGGCCCTCGCCGACGAGCTGGAGGACGACCACGGCGGTGAACGTCTTGGTGTTGCTGCCGATCCGCACCCGGGCGTCGCGGGGGATTCCGGCGCCGGTGCGCAGGTCACCGACCCCGGCGGTGTAGTCGCGCACCCGGCCGTCGCGGCGTACGGAGGCCAGCGCCCCGGGGAAGCCGTGCTCGGCGACCATGCCGTCCAGCCGCTGCTGGACCGCGTCGGCGGCCGGACGCCGGGCGTCGGTGGTGGTGGCGGACGCGGCGGGCACACCCAGTGCGGTGACGGTCAGCAGAACCGTGGCGCCGACGGCGACCGGGAAGGTACGGCGGGTCATGGGAACTCCTCGACGGGGTGAACGGGTACGACGTCAAGCCTCGCCAGAACCGGTCCCGCGCTCCATCCCACCAGCTGCCGAAACCGGGGTAGCGCTGGCACTACTTGATCGCTCCCGGCGCCGCCGGTTAGGCTCCGCGCAGCGTCGCGTGCCGGTGGCAGACCGTGTCAGGCATGGAGGCGCCGGATCGAAGGGAGCACGACGATGACACTCGTCGTCCCTTCGCCCTTGCCACGTGGCTGAGGGCGAACAGACCAGGCTGGTGGCCTGGAGCCGGGAGATGCGCGCCGTCCACGAGCGGCTGCGCGAGGCGCTGGCGGTGACCCGGCGGGCGCTCGCCGACGGTGAGCCGGCCCGCCCGGCGACACATGAGCTGCTGTTGTTCTGCCACGGGTTCTGCGCGGCGCTCACCGCGCATCACGAGGGCGAGGACCACAGCCTCTTCCCGGCGATCGCCGCGCGGCATCCGGAGCTGCGCGGCACGCTGGACCGGCTGCGGCAGGACCACTCGATGATCGGGTACCTGCTGACCGGGCTGAGCGCGGCGGTGGCCCGCGACGCCCCGCCCGGGGAACTGGCCCGGCACCTGGAGGGCGTGGCGGCGATCATGGAGTCGCACTTCCGGTACGAGGAACGGCAACTGCTCACCGTGCTGGAGACGCTCTCGCTGGACGCCGACCCGGGCGACGTGTTCGGGCCGTTGTGACCGCCGCCGCGGCCCGGCGGATGCGCACCGACGGGCCGCGACAGTGGCCGGTCAGTTCAGGCCGCAGGTGGCGAACCCGTCCAGGTCCGGCCGCTGCGCGCCGACCCGGTTGAACGCGATCTCGATGCGGTCGAGCGCCGCGACGCGCTTGCTGCGCAGCGGGCCGAGGATGGCGTTGTCGATGAACGCCGGTCCGCCCTCGGGGCGTACCGCGAGGCGGGCCAGGCGGGCGTCGGCCTCGGCGATCTGCTTGTCCAGCGTGGCCAGTTCGGCCCGCACCTGGCCCGCGGCCGCCGCCGGGACGGCGGGCAGCGCCACCCGGGGACAGTTCACGGTCCGCGCCGCGCCGCCGGCGTTGCCGTTCTGGCCGCCCGCGTTGCCGTTCTGACCGTTGCCGTTCTGCCCGCCGGCGTTGCCGTTGCCGTTCTGGCCGGAACCGTTCTGGCCGGCACCGCCGTTTACGGCGCTCGGGACGCCCGGGGCGTTGAGCGAGCAGGCCGCCAACGCGTCCAGGTCCGGCCGCTGCGCGCCGATCCGGTTGAAGGCGATCTCGATGCGGTCGAGCACGGCGACGCGCTTGCTGCGCAGCGGGCCGAGGATGGCGTTGTCGATGAACGCCGGGCCGCCCTCGGGGCGTACCGCCTGCCGGGCCAGCCGCTCGTTCTGCCGGGCGATCTCCTGGTCCAGGTTGGCCAGTTCCTGTTCCACCTGGGCCGACGCCGCAGCGGGGACGGCGGGCAGCTTGTCGCGTACGGTCGGGCAGTTCACGGTCTGCGCGGCGGCGGCGGTGGTGGCCGGGCGGTTGTTCTCGCCCGCCGACGCCAGTTGCAGTCCGCCGGCGAACAACAGCGCCGCGAGGGCGCCCACCCCGCCGAGCTTCAGGACCGCGGTCTTGCGCGTACCCCTGGCCATGCACCTCTCCTCTGGTTGACCGGGAGGACCGGCGCGGCGGGTGCCGCCCCGTCTCCACGGTGCGAAGTGACGACTGGAGGAATCGTGCTCGTGCCCGCTCCGGCATCGCGGTTCCGGCCGATGTTCCGGTCGGCAGTGGATACGGACGGCGCGGCGGGATCGTTCAGCGCGGGCCGAGGTTTGACCACATCGATGTCCATCGTTAGGCTGCGCTGAAAGCGCTTACTGCGCGGGAGACGTGAGCGTTCGTGGCACGGCCGTCCGGGTATCAAGGCCCGTCCCCGACACCGACCGGGCATCGGTGCCGGTGTGGGCACGGCACCACCACCCGCAGGAGACCAGCATGATCAACCGACACCGCCGTACGGTGCTGTGGACGTCCGCCGCGGCGACGGCCGCGCTCGCCGCGTCCGGCCTGGCCGTCGGCGCGACCGCCGCGCAGGCGGCCGCCGGCTGCCGCGTCGACTACGCCGTCACCGCGCAGTGGGGCGGCGGCTTCACCGCCAACGTCAACCTGACGAACCTCGGCGACCCGCTCAACGGCTGGGCCGTCACCTGGACCTTCGCCGCCGGTCAGACCGTCGCCCAGGCCTGGGGCGCCGAGATCACCGCCAGCGGGGCCTCGGTGCGGGCCGCCAACGTCAGCTACAACGGCAGCCTGGGCACCAACGCGAGCACGTCGTTCGGCTTCAACGGCACCTGGAACAACAACAGCAACCCGGTCCCGACCGCGTTCGCCGTCAACGGCGTCACCTGCACCGGCGGGGTCACCCCGACCACCGGTACGCCGACCAGCGCCCCGCCGAGCAGCCCGCCCCCGAGCACCCCGCCGCCGACGACGCCGCCACCGACCACGCCGCCGCCGGCCGGCGGGGCGATCTACGCCGCGCCGAACGGCACCGCCGGCGCGGCCGGCACCCAGGCCAGCCCGACCACGATCGCCGCGGCGATCACCCGCGTCGGCGCCGGTGGCACGATCTACCTGCGCGGCGGCACGTACAACCTGTCCCAGACGGTCACCGTCGCCGCCGGCAACAACGGCACGTCGAGCGCCCGCAAGAACCTGTACGCCTATCCGGGCGAGACGCCGATCCTGAACTTCTCCGCGATGAGCGAGGATCCGGCCAACCGGGGACTGGCGCTGAACGCCTCGTACTGGCACGTGCGCGGGCTCGTGGTGGAGCGGGCCGGTGACAACGGCATCTTCGTCGGCGGCAGCAACAACGTCATCGAGCGGACGGTGACCCGCTTCAACCGCGACACCGGGCTGCAACTGTCCCGGATCGCCTCCAGCACGCCCCGCGACCAGTGGCCGGCGAACAACCTCATGGTCAGCGTGGAGTCGCACGACAACGCCGACTCCGACGGCGAGGACGCCGACGGCTTCGCGGCCAAGCTCACCGTCGGCGGCGGCAACGTCTTCCGGTACGCGGTGTCGCACCACAACATCGACGACGGATGGGACCTCTACACCAAGTCCGACACCGGCGCGATCGGCACGGTGACCATCGAGGACTCGCTCGCCTACAGCAACGGCACGCTGAGCAACGGCACGCAGAACGGCAACGGCGACCGCAACGGCTTCAAGCTCGGCGGCGAGGACATCGCCGTCAACCACACCGTCCGGCGCACCATCGCGTACCGCAACGGCAAGCACGGATTCACCTACAACCGGAACCCGGGCACGATGACGATCTCGAACAACCTGAGCATCGACAACACGGAGCGCAACTTCTCGTTCGACGCCGGCACCTCGGTGTTCCGGAGCAACACGTCCTGCCGCTTCGCCGGCAGCGGCTCCAACGACAAGACGGTCGGCAACGTGGACGGCTCGAACCAGTTCTGGTCCGGCAGCAACGGCTCCCGCTGCGCCACGTACTCCGGTGCCCTGGCCTGGTCCTTCGCCTCCGACGGCCGCCTCACGGTGACCCTCGGCGGCCGCCCGGTCTCGCTCTGACCCCGCCACCCATGCTCGGACGATCATGAGGTTGGCGGCCGGATCGGAGATCGACATCGCCGTCAACCTCATGATCGACCGGGGGAGGGGTGGGGTGGGGGTGGGACGGGGGAGTGAGATCGGACCGAAGGACCGGCTTGACAGGATGATCGAGTCTTAGGTTAGCCTAACCTGCGTGACGAGCGGAACGATGCGGGCCGACGGCCTGCGCGGCAGTGAGCTGCGGCTGGGCTACCACGGCAAGACGGTGGTGCACGACGCCGCCATCACGCTGCGGCCCGCGGCGGTGACCGCGCTGGTCGGCCCCAACGGCAGCGGCAAGTCGACGCTGCTGCGCGGACTGGCCCGCCTGCACCCGCTGGAGCACGGCGAGATCGTGCTCGCCGACGGCACACCGGCCCGGACGCTGTCCGCCCGGGACTTCGCCCGCCGGGTCACGCTGCTCGCGCAGAGCCGGCCCACCCCCAGCGGGGTGACGGTGCGGGACGTGGTCGGGTACGGCCGGCACCCGTACCGGCAGCGGTGGCGCGCGAACGACCTCGACGGACCGGCCGCGATCGACCGCGCCATGCGGGTGACAGGCGTCGACGGCATGGCCGGACGGCCGGTCGACGAGCTCTCCGGCGGCGAGCTGCAACGGGTCTGGCTGGCCACCTGCCTGGCCCAGGACACCGCGATCCTGCTGCTGGACGAGCCGACCACGTTCCTGGACCTGCGCTACCAGGTGGAGATCCTCGACCTGATGCGCGACCTCGCCGACACCGCCGGCGTCGCCGTCGGTGTGGTGCTGCACGACCTCAACCAGGCGGCCGCCGTCGCCGACCAGGTCGTGCTCCTGCACGAAGGCCGGGTACGCGGTACCGGCACCCCGCACGAGGTGTTCACCGAGGCGGCGCTCACCGAGGCGTACGGCATCCGCGTCGAGGTGAGCGTCGACCCGGTCACCAACCTGCTCTCCACACGTCCCGTCGGCCGGCACACGACCCGCGTCTCCGCCTAACCGACTCCTGCACACAGAAGAGAAACCCGATGCTGCGTACCCGAATGACCCTGCTCGTCGCCGCCGCGGCGAGCGCGCTGCTGATCGCCGGCTGCGGCACCACCGAGGAGCCCGCCGCCGCACCGTCCCCCTCCGACGCCGCGTCCACCGGCCCGGTCACCGTCACCGACAGCCGGGGCAAGACCATCACGCTCAAGAGCCCCGCGACAAAGGTCGTCGGCCTGGAGTGGGGCGAGGTGGAGATGCTCGTCGGCCTCGGCGTGATGCCGGTCGGCGTGGCCGACCCCAAGGGGTACGCCACCTGGGTGACCGCCGCCCCGCTCGACGCGAGCGTCAAGGACGTCGGCACCCGGGGTGAGCCGAGCGTCGACTCCATCGTCGCCCTCCAGCCGGACCTCGTGGTGATGGAGGCCGAGCGCGGCTCCGCCGTCGTCACCCAGCTGGAGAAGTACGTCCCGGTGCTGGTCACCAAGGGCAGCGACGCCTCCGACAACATCGGCCGGATGCGCGCGGACCTGAAGATGATCGCCACCGCGACCGGCCGTACCGCCCAGGCGGACAAGCTGCTCGCCGACTTCGACGCCGCGATCGCCGACGGCAAGAAGAAGATCGCCGACGCCGGGGCGGCCGGTAAGCAGTTCGCCATCGCCGACGGCTGGAAGGAAGGCAGCACCGTCTCGATCCGGATGTTCGGCCAGGGCGCGCTCGTCTCCCAGCTCGGCATCCAGCTCGGCCTCAAGAACGCCTGGACCGGCAAGACCGACGAGATGTGGGGCCTGGGCCAGACCGACGTCGAGGGCATGACCGTCCTCAAGGGCCAGGACGTGCACTTCTTCTACAACGCCTCGGACGGCACCGACGTCTTCGCCGACGGCCTCGCCGGCAACGCGATCTGGCGCTCCCTGCCGTTCGTCCAGCAGAACAAGCTGCACAAGATGCCAAACGGCATCTGGACCTTCGGCGGCACGCTGTCCGCCAAGCAGTACATCGACGAGCTGGTCAAGGTCTACACGGCTTGAGCGCGATGACCGCCCCCGCCCCGCCGGGGCCGGCCACCCGGCCGGCCCCGGTCGGGCCGCCGCCCGCCCGGCGCAGCCGGGTGGCCGGCGCGTTCGCCCTCGCCGCCGCGCTGCTCGTCGCGATCACCGCGGTGCACCTCACCCAGGGCACCTCCTCGGTGGGGGCGCTGGACCTGCTCCGGCTGCTCACCGGCGGCGACGACGAGACCGCCCGGGTACTCGTCGCCTCCCGCCTGCCCCGGCTGCTCACCGGCCTGGCCGTCGGCGTCGCGCTGGGCTTCGCCGGCGCGGCGTTGCAGTCGACCACCCGCAACCCGCTCGCCTCGCCGGACACGCTCGCCGTCAACGCGGGCGCCCACCTGGCGATCGTCTCCACCGCCGCGTTCGGGATCGCGCTGCCCGCGCTGCCCGCGGGCGGGCTGGCGTTCTGCGGCGGACTCGCCGCCGCCTCCCTGGTCATGCTGCTCTCGGCCGGCGGTCAGGCCGCCACCACCCGGCTCATCCTCGCCGGCTCGGCCACCGCGATGGCGCTCTCCTCGCTGACCATGCTGCTCATGCTGCTGTTCGAGCAGGCCACCATCGGCCTGTTCGCCTGGGGCAACGGCTCGCTCGTACAGGGCGACCTGGTCGCGTTCACCCAGCTCGCCCCCGTGATCGGGGTCGCCGCGCTGGTGCTCGTGGCCCTCGGGCACCGGCTGGACCTGCTCGCCCTCGGCGACGACACCGCCACCGTGCTCGGGCTCAACGTGCGCCGTACCCGGCTGACTGTCGTGCTGCTGGCGGTGCTGCTCTCCGCCGCAGCGGTCACCCTGGCCGGCCCGATCGGCTTCGTCGGCCTCGGCGCGCCGGTGATCGTCCGCCTGCTCGGCCGGTGGGTGCCCGAGGTGCACCGGCACCGCATCCTGATGCCGCTGTCCGGCATCGTCGGCGTGGTCATCGTGCTCGGCTCCGACGTGCTGCTGCGCGCCGTGCTCGGCGGCCAGGCCGGAGTCGACGTGCCGACCGGCGTGGTGACCACGCTCTTCGGCGCGGTGCTGCTGGTCTGGCTGGCCCGCCGCCACCGCGACGCCGGGCCGACCCGGCAGGCGCCGGGCGGCCACGCCGCCGTCCGCTCCCGCGGCTTCGTCGCCACCGTCGTCACGGTCTGCGCGGTGGTCGTCACCGCCGCGCTGGTGCTCGGCATGCTCGCCGGCGACACGTGGGTGCTGCTCGGCGACATCGTCAACTGGGTGCAGGGCCGCACCGGACCGGCGTACACCTTCGTGCTGGACGCCCGCTGGCCGCGCGTCGCCGCGGCGCTGCTGGCCGGCGCCGCGCTGGCCCTGGCCGGCACCACGGTGCAGGCGGTGTGCCGCAACCCGCTCGCCGAACCGGGCATCCTCGGCATCACCGGCGGCGCCGGCATCGGCGCGGTGTCGCTGCTGACGTTCGCGCCGATGGCCGGCGTGCTCGCCCTGTCCGGCGCTGCCGGTCTCGGCGCGGTCGTCGCGTTCGCGCTGGTCTACGGCCTGGCCCGGCGGCGAGGGCTCAACTCCGACCGGCTGGTGCTGATCGGGTTCGCGGTCTGGCAGGGCGGTACGGCGATCATCACGTTCATCGTGGTGTCGTCCGACCCGTGGAACACCGGCAAGGCGCTGACCTGGCTGTCCGGCTCCACCTACGGGCGTACCGCGCCGCAGGTGCTGCCGGTGGCGATCGCGCTGCTGATCGCGCTGCCGGTGGTCGCCGCGGTGCGCCGCGAGCTGGACCTGCTCGCGCTCGACGACGACACGCCCCGGGTACTCGGCGTCCGGCTGGAACGCGCCCGGCTGGTCGCGCTCGGCCTGGCGGCGCTGCTCACCGCCACCGCCGTGTCGGCGGTCGGCGTGATCGGCTTCGTCGGCCTGGTCGCGCCGCACGCGGCCCGGGCGCTCGTCGGCGGGCGGCACACCCGCGTCCTGCCGGTCGCGGTGCTGCTCGGCGCCACCCTGGTCAGCCTCGCCGACACGCTCGGCCGCAGCGTCATCGCCCCCGCTCAGGTCCCCGCCGGTCTGGTCACCGCCATGATCGGCACCCCGTACTTCGTCTGGTTGCTGTGGCGTTCCCGCGCCGCGGCAGCCGCCCGTTAGCCCGTTCACCGACGCACCCCCCACCGGCCGTGAGAGGAATGACGCATGACCAGCACCCTGGCCGTCGCGCCCTGGCGAGTCTTCACCGTCGAGGTCCGCGCGCTACGCCGGCTCGGCCCGTCCTTCCTTCGGGTGACGCTGACCGGCCCGGACCTGGACCGGTTCGCCGACAACGGGTACGACCAGCGGATCAAGCTGGCCCTGCCGCCGGTCGACGGCGCGCCGGGGGAGCTGCCCGACGGGCCGGACTGGTTCCCGCGGTGGCGTGAGCTGCCGGACGCGTTGCGCAGCCCGATCCGCACGTACACGGTCCGGGCCGTCCGGCCCGAGGCGTACGAGGTGGACGTGGACATGGCGCTGCACGGCGACGGCGGCCCGGCCACCCGGTGGGCCCGGCGGGCCCGCCTCGGCGACCGGATCGCCGTCGTCGGCCCCGACGCCGGGTGGGACGGCCCGCACGGCGGGGTCGAGTTCCAGCCGCCCGCCGGCGCGACGCTGCTGCTCGCAGGCGACGAGACGGCCGCGCCGGCGATCTGCGCGATCCTGGAGCGGCTGCCCGCCGACGCGCGCGGGCACGCGCTGGTGGAGGTGCCGGAGACCGGCGACGAGCTGCCCTGCCTGGCCCCGGCGGGCGTCACCGTGACCTGGCTGCCCCGCGACGGCGCCCCGCACGGCAGCCGGCTCACCCCCGCCGTGACGAGCCTGGCCGGTCGGCTGGTACCGGTACCGGTACCGGTGGCCGCCGCGCCGCTGGCCGAGGTGGACGTGGACCGGGACATCCTGTGGGAGGTGCCGGAGCGGCCCGACGGCGCGGCGCTCTACGCCTGGCTGGCCGGGGAGGCGGCGGTGATCCGCGGCCTGCGGCGGCACCTGGTCACCGAGCGGGGCATGGACCGGCGCGCGGTGGCGTTCATGGGCTACTGGCGGGCCGGTCGCGCGGAGAACTGATCGTCCCCACCACCGACGGAAGCGGGCTGGCGCATGGCGCCGGCCCGCTTCCGTCATGCCATCAGTCGCGCGGTGCGTACGGGGCGAGCGGGTTGACCAGGGTGCCGGCGAACTGCAACGCGGCCGACGGGTCGGACAGGTCCACCATCTGCTGGTTGTTGCGCAGCTGGAGCCGGTTGAGGCAGGACAGCGTGAACTCCGGCGCGAACAGGTCGTGCCGCCGCATCCGGTCGGCCAGGTGCGGCACCGTCGCGGCGTAGTCGGCGGCGCACGCGGCGACGGTGCGCCAGAACTCGTCCTGGTCGAGGACGCCCCGGGTGTGCAGGGCGGCGCTCAGGTGCCGCAGGAAGCAGTCGAAGACGTCGGTGAAGATGGACAGGATCTTCTCGTCCTCGGGCACGGCGGCCCGGATCCGCCGTACCCGCTCGGGCAGGTCCGCGTCCGGGTCCATCACCACGATCTCCTCGGCGATGTCCTTGAACACGACCCGCTCGACGACGCCGTCGCGCAGCACCAGGATGACGTTCTCGCCGTGCGGCATGAACGCCAGGTCGTGGGCGTACAGGCTGTGCAGCAGCGGCACCAGGTAGGCGTCCAGGTAGCGGCGCAGCCAGTCGGCCGCCGCCAGCCCCGACTCGTCGATCAGCGCCGCGGCGAGCGACCGCCCGTCGCGGTCCAGGTGCAGCAGCGAGGCCATGGTGGCCAGCCGCCGCCCGGGTTCCAGCCCGGGGACCGGGCTCTCCCGCCACAGCGCCGCCAGCATCTTCCGGTACGGGGAGTACCTGTCGGTCGCCGCCTCGTACTGCCGGTGCCGGTAGCCGATGGCGGCCCGCTCCCGGATGATCGACAGGCCGGTGCGCTTGAGCACCGGGTCGCCCTCGATCAGCCCGGCCAGCCAGTCGTTGATGGCCGGCGTCGCCTCCATGTACGCGGCCGACAGCCCGCGCATGAAGCCCATGTTCAGCACCGACAGCGCGGTCTTCACGTAGTGCTTCGCCGGGTCGCTGACGTTGAAGAAGGTCCGGATGGACTGCTGCGCGAGGTACTCGTCCGGCCCCTCACCGAGGCAGACCAGCCGGCGCGCGGCTACCTCACCGGCGAACGCGACGGCGAGCTTGTTCCACCACTGCCACGGGTGCACCGGGACGAACAGGTAGTCGGCCGGGTCCAGGCCCAGCCCGGTGAGCGTGGCGGTGAACCCGGCCCGCGTCTGCTCGTCCAGCTCGGCCCGGACCAGCGTGTCGTAGTCCAGGTCGTCGGCGCAGGTGAACGTGGTGTGGTCGCGGTGCGCGGCGAGCCAGAGCAGCCGTACCGGCGCAGCGGCCTCCGGGGCGTACGCGTGGTACTCGTGCACGCCGAAGCCGATGCGGCCGTTGTTCGCCACGAAGCAGGGGTGACCCTCGGTCATGCCGGTCTCGATCGCCTGGAACCCGGCAGCGGCCAGCTCGGCGGCGCTCACCGCGGGCTTGGCCAGCTTGTACGCGGTCCCGGCGAGCGTGGAGGTGATCTCCTCCAGGTAGACCGGCAGGATCGCGTCGGTGAGGCCGAGCGCGCCGCGCAGTTCCACGCACAGGTCGACGGCGTCGGGCGGCAGGTCCGCGCCGTCGCGGCGGCGCACGATGCTGTCCGCGTCGACCTCCCAGTGGTCCAGCGCCAGCCGCTGCGCCGCGAACCGGTACTCGACGGCGCCGTCGTCGCTGCGGACCAGCCACCGCCCCGGACCGTCGGGCTCGGGGGTGATCAGGCGCTCGTGGGCGAACTCGGCGAGCGCCTTGCGCACCAGCAGCCGGTTTGCCGTCGCCCACGCCTCGGGGGTCAGGTGGTCCACGGATGCGCTGGCGTTCACGCCGGTGCCCCTTCCTCGCCTGCGGGCGCGCCGGTGGCGGCCCGGAACTGGTCCCGCGTGCAGACGCTGAGCAGCGCCTCCTTCTCGGGCTTGCGGATCGGGCCGACGACTGAGAAGCCGACTGCCGCGTTGAGTGCGTGCACCGCCCTGTTGCGCACGTCCGGCTCCACCACCACCCGCCGGGTCGCCGGGTCGGCGAACAGCCAGGCCATCACCGTGGTGATGACGGCGCGGGTGAAGCCGTGCACGGGCGTGTCGGCGGGGGCGCAGAGGAAGTGCATGCCGACGTCGCCGGGCTCCGGGTCGTACAGACCGACCAGCTCGACGTGTGCCGGGTCGTACCGTTCGGCCAGGAACGCCGGGGTGCCGCGCCACGACCCCAGGTACGCGTCGTGGTGCGGGTGGTCGGCGATGCGCCGGTACTCCGCGGCGACCGCGTCCACGTCGGCGTCCTGCATCAGCCAGAACGCGGACTTGGGATGGGTGACCCAGCGGTGCAGCAGCGCGGCGTCGGCGTCCGGGTCCAGCGGGCGCAGCGTGAACTCGCCCAGCGCGTCGTCGACGCGGGTGAAGGTGCTCATGCCGGGCTGTTTGGGCATGCGCTCGCGGCCCTCGCTTCGCTCGGTGCGCTCGCTCATGCGGGGCCGGCTGGGCATGCGCTCGCGGCCCTCGCTTCGCTCGGTGCGCTCGCTCATGCCGGCACTCCGAACTCCTGGAACGCGATCGCCTTCTCGATCGGGTAGTGCTCCCGGCCGGTCATCTCCCGGATCAGCCACGAGTTGCGGTACGGGCCCATGCCCAGGTCGGGGGAGGTGATGCTGTGCGTGTGGGTGCCGCCGTTCTGGAGGAACACGCCCCGGCCGGTGTGGTCGACGCTGTAGTTGCGGGCCACGTCGAAGCGGCCGTGCGCGTCGAAGCGGAGCCGGTCGCGTACCGGCGCGAGGAACTCCGGCACCCGGTAGTGGTAGCCGGTGGCGAGCACCAGCCCTTCGGTGTCCAGCGTGAACGCGCGGTCCTGCTCGGTGTGGCGCAGCCCGAGCCGGTAGCGGCCGTCGCTGTACGCCGCCTCGACCAGTTCGGTGTTGGTGAGCAGGCGGGTGGGCACCGGCCCGGGCAGGCTCTTGGCGTACAGCAGGTCGTAGATGTCGTTGATCAGGTCGGCGTTGATGCCCTTGAACAGCGGCTTCTGCGCGGCCTCCAGCGCGTAGCGGGCCGGCTCGGGCAGCGCGTGGAAGTAGTCCACGTAGTCCGGCGAGGTCATCTCCAGGGTGAGCTTGGTGTACTCCAGCGGGAAGAACCGGGGCGAGCGGGTCACCCAGGTGAGCTGGTAGCCGTACGTGTCGATGTCGCCGAGCAGGTCGTGGTAGATCTCGGCGGCGCTCTGGCCGCTGCCGACGATCGTGATGCTGTCCTTGGCCCGCAGCGCCTCCCGGTGTTCCAGGTAGCGCGAGTTGTGGATCATGTCACCGCCCAGCCCGGCGCAGGCCGGCGGCAGGTACGGCGGGGTGCCGGTGCCGAGCACGAGGTGCCGGGCCCGGTGGGTGACCGGCCCGTCCGGCGTGTCGGCGTGCACCACGTACCTGTCGTCGGCCTCGTCGTACTCGACAGTGGTGACGCCGTGCCGGAAGCGCAGGTTCGGCAGCTTGGCGGCGGCCCAGCGGCAGTAGTCGTTGTACTCGGCGCGCAGCGGGAAGAAGCTCTCCCGGATGTAGAACGGGTAGAGCCGGCCGGTCTCCTTCAGGTAGCTCAGGAACGAGTACGGCGAGGTGGGGTCCGCGAGCGTGACCAGGTCGGCGATGAACGGCGTCTGAAGCCGGGTGGATTCGAGCAGCATGCCGGGATGCCAGTCGAAGCTGTCCCGCGCCTCCAGGAACAGTCCGTCGAGGTCGTCGATCGGGGCGGTGAGGCAGGCCAGTCCGAGGTTGTAGGGGCCCAGCCCGACGGCGATGAAGTCGTGGGTCGACATGGGGTTCTCGTTCTCCTCGACGGGGGTCAGCCGACCGGGCAGGACAGCTCGGTGGCGGTGGCGGTCCGGGCGTACCAGGCGGCGTGGTCGGCGACGAGGTCCAGCACGTGGGCGACGTCGTCCACTGTGGTCTCCGGGTTGAGCAGGGTGAGCTTCAGGTGGTGGGCGCCGTCGACCCGGGTGCCGGCGACCAGTGCCGCGCCGGAGGCGGCGAGCGCCTCGCGGGCGTACAGGTTGGCCTCGTCGACCAGGTCGGCGGCGAGGCCGGCGGGCCGGTACCGGAAGACCACGGTGCTCAGCTGCGACGGCGCGGCCACCTCGAACCGCGGGTCGGCGTCGAGCCGCCGCCACGCCTGCGCCGCGAGGTCGACGACCTGGTCGAACAGCGCGCCGATCGCGTCCGGCCCCATGATCCGCAGGGTCAGCCAGAGCTTGCAGGCGTCGAACCGGCGGGTGGTCTGGATGCTCTTGTCGACCTGGTTCGGGATGCCCTGCTCGACCGCGCGGGCCGGGTTGAGGTAGTCGGCGTGCCAGGTGGCGTGGCGCAGCGTCCGGCCGTCGCGGACCAGCAGCGCGCTGGAGCTGACCGGCTGGAAGAACGACTTGTGGTAGTCCACAGTCACCGACGCGGCCCGTTCGATGCCGTCCAGCAGGTGCCGGCGGGTGGGGGAGACCAGCAGCCCGCAGCCGTACGCGGCGTCGACGTGCAGCCAGGCGCCCGCGGCGGCGCAGATGTCGGCGATCTCCGGCAGCGGGTCGACGGTGCCGAAGTCGGTGGTGCCGGCGGTGGCGACGACTGCCATCACCACCTGACCGTCGCGGTGACAGCTGTCGATCGCGCGGGCCAGCTCGTCGGTGCGCATCCGGCGGTTCGCGTCGGTGGGCACGGTGAGGACCGCGTCGGCGGCCAGTCCGAGCAGCTTGGCGGCCTTCTGCACGCTGAAGTGCCCTGCCGCGGAGGTGATGACGCGCAGCCGGGACAGCACCTGCGGCCGGTCCGGCCGGCCGCCGGCGCCGCCCACCACGGTGCGGTACGCCTCCTCGCGCGCCAGCAGCAGCGCCTGGAGGTTCGACTGGGTGCCGCCGCTGGTGAAGACCCCGTCGGCGCCGGCGCTGAACCCGATGCGCCCGGCCGTCCACTCGATCAGGCGCCGCTCCATCAGCGTCGCACCGGCGCTCTGGTCCCAGGTGTCCAGTGAGGAGTTGACAGCGCTGAGGACCGCCTCGCCGAGCAGCGCCGGGATGACCACCGGGCAGTTCAGGTGGGCCAGGTAGCGCGGGTGGTGGAACCAGACGGCGTCGCGCAGCCACACGTCGTGCAGCTCGTCCAGGGCGGCGTCGGTGTCGCCGAGCGGCCGGTCCAGGTCGATGGCGCCGACGAGCGGGGCCAGTTCCTCGGGCGTGACACCGGTGAACGGGCGGTCCGCCTCGGCCACCCGGCGGGCCACCCGGTCCACGCCGCGCGCCAGCACGTCCCGGTAGCGCCCGAGCGAGCCGGCGTTGAACAGGTGGTCGCGTGCCGTGGCGGCGGGCGCGGCGCCGGTCGGGCTCCCGATCGAACTCATGCGACATCCCAGCGGTCGTACGGACAGGGCGCGGCCAGAGCCGCGGCGATCAGGTTAGGTTAGGCTGGCCTAACTTTCAAGCGCGACTCGGGATGCTTTGTCCCGGATGTGCCGCCGGTTGGCGCCCTGCACGCGTCGCGGTAAGGTCGCCCTTGGTTAGGGGAGGTTATCCTAAGTTGACTGTCGAACGGAACCGTCGCCCGGCGCGCCGAGGCGGCGCAAGACGATGACCCACGTCGATCGCGATCAGTGGGGCGTGCCTCAGCTGTGGGCCGGCGACGCCGACGCGTTGGCGCGTCTGCAGGGGCGTGTCGCCGCTACCGACCGGGCCTGGCAGATCAGCGTCGAACGATGGCGCGCCGAGGGCCGCCTGGCCGCCCACGTCGGCCCGGCCGAGCTGGCGTGGGACCGGTTCGCCCGCCGCGTACGGCTGGACGACACCGCCCGGCGCTGCTACGAACGGCTGGACCCGGACACCCGGCGGTGGGTCGGGGCGTACGTCGACGGGGTCAACTCCGGGCTCGCCGAGGGCGCCGCCGCCGCACCCGAGTTCGCCGCCACCGGCACCGCGCCCGAACCGTGGCACCCCTGGTCGCCGCTGGGCGTCTTCCTCGTCCAGCACGTGCTGTTCTCCACGTTCCCGAACAAGCTCTGGCACGCGCACGTGGCCCGGACGCTCGGCCCCGGCGCGGCCGGACTGTTCGCGGTCGAGGGACCGGCCTCGTCCGGCAGCAACGCCTGGGCGCTGCCCGCCGACCTGGCCACCGGGCGCGGCCCGCTGATCGCCGGTGACCCGCACCGGCTGCTCGAACTCCCCGGCGTCTACCAGCAGGTCCGCCTGGCCTGCCCGGAGTTCGACGTGGTCGGTCTCGCCTTCCCCGGCGTGCCGGGCGTGCCGCACTTCGGCCACACCGGCCACGTGGCCTGGGCCGTCACCAACGCGATGGCCGACTACCAGGACCTCTACCGCGAACGGCTGCGCCGCGACGGCGACCGGGTGCTGGTCCGCGACGCCGACGGCTGGACGCCCGCCGCGCGCCACGTCGAGGAGATCGAGGTGCGCGGCGGCGCCCCCGAGACGGTCGAGGTGATCGAGACGCCGCGCGGGCCGGTGATCGACCACGACCGGGTCACCGGCGAGGCGATCGCCCTGCGCACCCCGAGCCGGGTCGAGGCCCGCCTCGGCTTCGAGGCGTTGCTGCCGCTGCTGCGCGCCCGGCGTACCGGTGACGTCGCCGACGCGCTGCGCCACTGGGTCGAGCCGGTCAACAGCGTGCTCGCCGCCGACACCGAGGGAGGCGTCCGCCGCCTGGTCGCCGGCCTGGTCCCGGTACGCGACGAGCGGTGCCGCCGGGAGCCCGTGCCGGCCTGGGAGCCGGCCTACCGGTGGCGGGGCGACTACCTGCCGCTTGTCGACGAGCGGGTCGACGGCGTGGCGGTGTGCGCCAACGACCGGCGCGACGACGTCGCCGCGCACGGCGGCGACTTCGCCCCGCCGCACCGGGCCCGCCGGATCCGGGCGCTGCTCGCCGACGGCACCGAGCCGTCCACAGTGCACAGCGACGACCGGCTCCCGGCCGGCCCGCTGTACCGGCTGCTCGGCCGGCTCGACCCGGACCGGCTCGACGAACCCGCCCGCGCGCTGCTGCTGCGGCTGCGCGGATGGGACCGGGCGATGGCGGCTGGCTCGGCCGAGGCCGGCGCGTACGCGGCCTGGCGGGCGGCGCTGGCCCGGCGGTTGCGCGTACACCCGAGGTTGCGTGCCCTCGACGAGCCGTGCGGGTTCGACGAGCTGTTCGCCCCCTGGACCGACCCGGCCGCCCGGATCGGCCTGGCGCTGGACCACCTGGCCGCCGCGCTCGACCTCGCGGAACCGGCGGCCGAGGCGCTGGCCGAGGTGGCCGCCGGCCCGGCACCCGGTGAGTGGGGCAGCCGGCACCTGCTGCACCCGGTGCACCTCGGCGTCGCCCCGGCGGTCATCGACGCGGTGGCGGCGATGCGGCGGCGGGTGACGCTCGCCGGTGACACCGACTGCGTGCTGGCCACCTCCAGCGTGCCGGGCGTGTCCGACGCCTGCTGGCGCGGCCCGGTGGCCCGCTACGTGTGGGACCTGAGCGACCGGGCGGCCAGCCGCTGGGTCGTCCCGTTCGGCGCGTCGGGGCGCCCCGGCGACGCGCACTTCGCCGACCAACTGACCCACTGGGCCGCCGGGACGCTGATCCCGGTGCCCGCCGGCCCCCTGACGGGAGACGAGACGACGTGATCCACCTGGAGCGTATCCCCGGCCTCGGCGAGCTGGCGCTGGAGCCGGTACGCCCCGACCGGGACGCCGGTCTGCTGCACGGCTGGGTGATCCGGCCCCGCAACCGGTTCTGGGGCATGGGCTCGCACACCGTCGACGAGGTACGCGAGATCTACGCGTTCGTCGACGGTCTGGAGACCCATCACGCGTACCTGATCCGGCTCGACGGCGAGCCGATCGGGCTGTTCCAGACCTACCAGCCGGAGGCGGACCCGGTCGGCGAGCGCTACCCGGTGCAGCCCGGCGACGTCGGGACGCACCTGCTGCTCGACGCGCCCCGGCCGTACCCGGGTTCGCTGACCGGCGCGGTCTTCCCGGCCCTGATCCGGTTCCTGCTGCGCGACCCGGCCGCGCGCCGCGTGGTGGTCGAGCCGGACGTGCGCAACGACGCCATGCTGCGCCGCCTGCGCATCGAGGGCTTCACGTTCGGCCCCGACATCGACATGCCGGACAAGCGGGCGAGGCTTGCGTTCCTCACCCGGGACCGGTTCGAGGCGGACCACCCGCCCGCGTGAAGCCCGGCCCACGTCACGGCCCGGCGGCGCGCAGCCGCCCGGCCAGGTCCCGCACCGTCTCGGCGTACGCCGGGTCGTCCTCCGACGGGAGGTGACCCTTGATCGGCGGCGGAACGCTGTCCCAGGGCGGGGCCACCAGGCTCTCCGGATCGCGGAGGCGACGGTCCACAGTCGCCTCCGGGCCGGTGACGCGGGCCGGCTCGTCCGCGCGGTGCGGGGAGAAGATCCATCCGCCCAGCGCGTCGGTGTCCCGCCACAGGTTGCGCCACCGCCAGCCGACCCGCCCGCCGATCCCGCGCAGCATCTCGTCGCCGACGTAGGCGGGGAACAGCCGGGCGTAGAGCCGGCGCAGCGGCGAGCTGTAGGTGAGCAGGGCGACCCGCGCGCTGACCTCCGCCGGTAGTTGCAGGACGGTGGCGGCGACGAGCACCGAGCCGTGGCTGTAGCCGGACAGCAGCACCCGGTTGCCGCTGTGCACCAGGTACGTGATGCGCCGGGCCAGCTCCGGCACGGCCCGCTCGGCGTAGCAGGGCGGGGCGAACGGGTGCGCGGCCCGGGGCCAGAACGTGGCCAGGTCGAAGAGCACGCCGACGTGGTGCCGGAAACCGGGGCTGCGGTAGGCGAAGATCCCGGCGAGGATGAGGGCCAGCACCGCCGCCGAGATCGCCACCCCGCCCACCTCGATGCCGAACATGACCAGCTCCGCCGGGACGTGCGTGCGGTGCTCCAGCGTCTCGCCCGGATCGGGCCGGACCAGCGCCATCGCGGTGGTCGCCGCGCCCAGTCCGGCCATGACGGCGAACAGCACCGCCAGCGGCACCAGCAGGTCGGTGAACCGGGCCCGCACGATCATCGTCCGGACCTGCCGCAGCCGGGGCGCCGCCTCGGCCGGCGGCGACGGGAAGTCCCGCTCGACGATCGCCCCGGCGGCTCGCGTCCGGCCGCGCCGGGACACCAGCGCCACCACGGCCGCGACCACCAGGGTGACGAGCAGCGCGCGGAAGAAGCCGTAGATCGCCCAGGTGTACGCGTGCGCCGGACCCGGAATGTCGTCCGCCGGAGACACGCCCCGGTCCAGCAGGTCGGCGGTGCGCTGGACCAGCTCGGCGGAGTACGCGACCGAGAGCCCGCCCGCCGCCGCGGCGACCACGAGCGCGCCGAGCCCGTTCGGCGGCTGGTGGCCGCGGACCCGCAGGCGGTGCCAGATCAGCACCGCGGCCAGGCCGCCGAGCAGTACCGCGTGCGTGACCAGCAGCCAGGTCAGGATCGAGCCGTAGCCGGGCAGCCCGCCGCCGGTACGCCAGCGGGCCGGGGCGAACAGCAGATACCCGGCCACCACGACGGTGAGCCCGATCGCGGTGCCGCGCAGCACCCGTGCCACCCGGTCACGTCGCGGGTCGGTGGGTGCCCGGTCGACGAGCGGCGGCACGCAGACCAGGACGACGCAGGCGAGCAGCACCGCGCCGGTGACCGCGAGCAGCACCGCCACCGTGGGCGGGACACCCTGTGCGGCCCGGGCGGCGAGGAGACAGGCGTCGAGCACGGCGAAGGCCGCCGCGATGTGGATCGAACGCAGCCGGCCCATCAACGGCTCGGTGTCCCACTGGCCGATCGTGCTCAGCGGAGGCCCGGCCGACGCCCGCTCCGGCGCCCGGAACGCGGTGAACGAGCGTCCCGGCCGCCGGGCGCCCCACCAGACCAGGCTCACCGCGGCCGCCGGGACCAGTGCCAGCACCACGAGCCGCAGCCCGACCGGCCGCCCGCCCATCCAGGACAGCCACTCCCGGTCGGCGACGCAGGCCGGCACGGACAGGCACTGCCAGGCCACCAGGTCCAGCGCGACCCCGGCCCCGGCGAGCACGTACAGCGCGGTCAGGCTCAACCCCAGCACCCGGCACAGCGCCCGCACCACCACCCCGCCGACCGCGTCCCCCGGCCGCATCCACACAGCCACGTTGAGCAGCATGAAGGGCATCAGGAACAGCAGCGACAGGGTACGCAGCGCGGTGCCGGACGGCAGGTCGTTCCACTGGTACGCCTCCAGCGTCACCCCGCTCGCGCCGCGCTCGTCGGCCAGGTCCGGACGGGGACGGTAGAAGCCGGCGCTGCGGTCGCCCGCGACCTGCCGGACCAGCGGCCGGCCCAGCACCTCGGCGGCCCCGCCCGCGGAGACCCCGTGCACCCGCAGCTCCACCACCTCGCCCGGCGGGGCCTGTGCCCGCCCTGGTCCAGCCGTCATCGACCCTCCGCGACGTCCCGGCCGCCCACGCCGCCTGCACGGCCCGCCCTCGGGTGGCGCAGCGTCGTACCCGGCCGGGCCGGAGGCAAACGCCCGCGCCGGCCCGGCGGACGCCCGTTCGAAGCCGCGCCGTCCGGGTAACCGCCGCCGGACGTACTCCGAAGGGGGCCCGGATGAGCGGCACACCATCACCGCGCGGCGCGGCCGGATGACGGGGGCCACGGTGGCGACCCGGCTGCCGCCGATCGACGTCCGCCGGTGGGTGAACTCCGCGCCGTTGACGCCGCAGGACCTGCGCGGACGGGTGGTCCTGGTGGACGTCTGGGAGTACACCTGCGTGAACTGGATCCGCACCGCCCCGTACGTGCGGGCCTGGCACCGCGACTACCGCGACCTGGGGCTCACGGTGATCGGCGCGCACGCGCCGGAGTTCGGCTTCGGCCGGCTTCCGGGGAACATCGACCGGGCGATCCGCGACCACGGGCTCACCTACCCGATCGCGATCGACGACGACTACACGTTCTGGCGTGCCCTGCGCAACGACGCCTGGCCGGCCAGGTACCTCTTCGACGCCGACGGGAGGCTGACCGACCGCTGGATCGGCGAGGGCGGCTACGACCGGACCGAGGCGCTGATCCGGCGGCTGGTCGAGGCGGCCACGCCCACGCCCGCGCTGCCGCCGGTCACCCCGGAGGTGACCGCGTTCGTGACCAGCCCGCAGCCCACGTACGCGGGGATCACCCCGGAGACCTATCTCGGCGCTGACCGGGGTGTGCCCGGCACGTACGCGCTGACCGGCGACTGGCGGGTCGAGGGCGAGTACGTCGAGGCGGCCGGCACCGGCGCCGAACTGGTCCTGCCGTTCACCGCCGGCGAGGTGAACCTGGTGGCCGACCCGGGACCGGAAGGGCCGGACGGGGTTCGGGTGCTGTTGGACGGGAAACCGGCAGCGGACGCGCGCGGCGCCGACGTGGGACCGGACGGCCGGGCCCGGGTCGACCGGGCGGCCATGTTCCGGCTGGTCGACGGCGCGACGCCGGGGGAGCACCAGCTCACCCTGCGCGCCGAGCGGCCCGGTCTGCGCGCGTACGTCTTCACGTTCGGTCCCTGACCCGACCCGAGGAGGACAGCCCGTGGCCGTCAAGACCATGACGCGTACCGGCACCGACATCCGCGAGTTCCGTGTCGACGTGCCGGAGGAGGACCTGGCGGACCTGCGGGCCCGGCTCGCGGCCACCCGCTGGCCGGAGCGGCAGACAGTTGACGACCAGTCGCAGGGCGTGCCGCTGGAGACCAGTCAGGCGCTCGCCCGCTACTGGGCCACCGAGTACGACTGGCGCAAGATCGAGGCGCGGCTGAACGACCTGCCGAACTTCGTCACCGAGATCGACGGCCTGGACATCCACTTCCTCCACGTCCGGTCCCGGCACGCCGACGCGCTGCCGCTGATCGTCACGCACGGCTGGCCGGGCTCGGTGATCGAACAGCTGAAGATCATCGGTCCGCTCACCGACCCGACCGCGTACGGCGGCCACGCCTCGGACGCGTTCCACCTGGTGATCCCGTCGATGCCCGGCTACGGCTTCTCCGGCAAGCCGGACCGGCCCGGCTGGGACCCGCAGCACATCGCCCGCGCCTGGACCGAGCTGATGCGGCGGCTGGGTTACACCCGGTTCGTGGCCCAGGGCGGCGACTGGGGCGCGCTGATCACCGACATGCTCGGCGTGCAGGCACCGCCGGAGCTGGCCGGCATCCACACGAACATGCCGTGCGTGGTGCCGCCGGACATCGACGCGTTGCTGCAGAGCGGCATCACCGGCGTGAACAACCCCCTCGCCGAACTGCCGTCCGGGCTCTCGGCCGAGGAACGGGCCGCCTGCGAGCGGATCGACTTCTTCTGGAAGCACTCCGCGTACGCGCTGATCATGACCACCCGCCCGGAGACGCTCATGGCGCTGGCCGACTCGCCGGCCGGGCTGGCGACGTTCATGCTCGACCACGACGCGGCGAGCCTGGACCTGATCTGCGCCGCCTTCGCGGGCCGGCCCGGCGGCCTGAGCCGCGACGACATCCTGGACAACATCACGCTCTACTGGCTGACGAACACGGGTGTGTCCTCGGCCCGGCTCTACGCGCAGAACGCGCTGTCGTTCTTCGCCGCCAAGGGCGTCCAGGTCCCGGCCGCGGTGAGCCAGTTCCCCGACGAGATCCTGCTCGCGCCGCGTAGCTGGGCGGAGCGGGCGTACCCGAACCTGATCCACTACAACACGCTGGACCGGGGTGGGCACTTCGCCGCCTGGGAGCAGCCGGAGCTGTTCGCCCAGGAGATGCGGGCGGCCTTCCGTTCGCTGCGCTGACCGACGGCGGACGCGGCCGGGTGGGTCGCCCACCCGGCCGCGTCGGTACGCCCGAAACTCAGACCTCGGTCAGCCGGACCGCGTCGGCGATGACCAGGCCGGCGGCGGAGCTCCACCGGCTGACCGCGACGCGGTTGGCGTCCCCGGCCGGCAGCGTGAACTTGCCGAGCGAGCGCCACTGCCCGCCGGTGGCCCGCTGGTCGACCACTATCGTCCGGTTGCCGGTGGTGGTGGCGACGATGTACGGCGTGGCCGCGTTGTAGCCCGCGTTCGCCGGCCACCACGCCTCGACCCGGTAGTTGCCGGTGCGGGGGACGTTGAACTTGTACCAGGCCGCGTCGCTCGCGGCGACCGGGTCCGCGTAGCGGTAGTCGGCGCCGTAGCGCTGCCCGGAGAACGTCGAGGTGCCCCAGCTCGCGCTCGCGGTGAACCGGCCCGCCGTCGCGTTGTCCACGATCGACGTCCAGCCGGTGCCACCGCCGGCCATCTTGGCGGCCACGTCCGCGCGCATCGTGTTCAGGTCGATGAAGGACGGGTCGATCTTGCCGGTGGTGCTGGTCTCCCGGTGCCCGCGGGCGTAGCTGGAGTCCCGGCCGAGCCGCTTGAGCACGGCGGCGGTGGCCGCGATGCTCGCGTTGTACTGGGCGGTGGTCATCCGCTGGTCGACGCCGTTGTAGTCGATCTCCCACCCGATCATCAGGGTGTTGCCGTCCCCGGCCGGGATCGGGCCGCTGCCGCCGCTGGTGCCGGCGTGGTTGCACCGGCCGGCGGAGATCACGTGGAACACGCCGTGGTAGTCCACGAGCGCCTGGCAGAGCGGGCCGGGCAGGTCGGACCGGCCGTTTATGCAGATGTTCAGCGCCGGGTGCGGGTTGGTGGCGCTGGACGTGGCGGCGGTGTGGTGCCAGAGCACGCCGATCGGGTCGAACGAGCCGGAGCGCATCCGGTTGAGCCAGTCGCCCTCGACCACGACCTGTACGCCGGCGCCGCGCAGCACGTCCACGAGCCAGGGAATGGTGGCCATCACTGCTCCCCGAGCAGGTCGGCGAGGCACTCGGCCTTCGGCGCCGCGTGCGCCGTACCGGGACGGACGGCCACCGCGAGGGCGGCGGCCACCAGGGCGGGTACGCCGAGCAGACCTCGGCGTCGCAGACGGGGGGATCGTGACGTGGGCATGGCGCTCCTCGGGTGACGACGCTTCACCGATCGACGGATGTGAGTGCGGGCACGCTATACCGGCACCCGTCGTCTTGTCGATACCCTTCAATGATCGTTTCCGCCGTGAAAACTTTCGCCACCGACATCTGTCGTCATCCGTCGATGCGTGGTAGAAATCCTGCCCAGGTCTCGCCGTCGAGCGAGGAATCCTTCACAGGAGGGGCGCCGATGAGAGCGATCGCCACGGCCCTGACACTTCTCGCCGTGCTCGCGGCCCCGGCCACGGCCGCGGCCGTGGCGCCTGCCGCGGCCGGGGCGCCGGCCGCCGTCGCCGCGGTCGGCCCGCAGCCCGGCACCTTCACCGGCAAGGGCTTCGACACGTGCACCGCGCCGTCGCAGGCCGCGATGGACGCCTGGCTGACCGCGTCGCCGTACCGCGCGGTCGGCGTCTACATCAGCGGCGGCAGCCGCACCTGCGCCCAGCCGAACCTGACCGCGACCTGGGTCGCCGACCAGACCCGCAAGGGCTGGCGGCTCATCCCGATCGAACTGGGCTACCAGGCGCCGTGCGGCACCCGTACCCCGAAGATGTCCGCCGACCCGGCCACCGCCCGCGGGCAGGGGAGGACCGCGGCGGACAGCGCGGTCGCCGCCGCGGCGGCGCTCGGCATCGGCGCGGGCAGCACGCTCTACAACGACATCGAGCAGTACCCGTCGAACGCGAGCTGCCGGGCCGCCGTGCTCTCCTTCCTCTCCGGCTGGGTCGAGCGGCTGCACACGCGCGGCTACCTCGCCGGCATGTACTCCAGCGGCTCCTCCGGCATCACCGACGTCTGCGCCGCCTACGACGACACCCGGTACCTGCGCCTGGACCAGATCTGGATCGCCTGGTGGAACGGCGTCGCGGACACCGACGGGGGCACGTACTGCGCCGACGACCGCTACGCCGACCAGCAGCGCCTGCACCAGTACGCCGGGGACGTCACCGAGACGTGGGGCGGCGTGACCATGAAGATCGACCGCAACTACCTGGACGTACGGGCCGGCACCCCGCCCGCGTCGTGGAGCGTCACGGTCGACAACGCCACGTCGGGCGGGTTCAGCGCGGGCGCCGCCTGGGGCACCTCCGCGTACTCCGGGCAGCGCCACGGCGCCGACTACCGTTTCGCCGGGCCGGTGGCGTCCAGCGACGTGGCCTGGTTCCGGGCGAGCCTGCCCGCGACCGGCTCCTACGAGGTGTCGGTGTGGTACCCGGCCGACCCCGGCTACAACGACCGCACCCCGTACCTGGTCGCCACCACGACCGGCAACCGGTCGGTGGCGGTCGACCAGCGCACCGGCGGCGGACGCTGGGTCTCGCTCGGCGTGTTCACGCTCGCCGCCGGGACCGGGGACAAGGTCGGGGTGAGCCGCTGGAGCGCCGGCGCCGGCTACGTGGTCGCCGACGCGGTCCGCATCACCCGGGTGTGAGGCCGCCGAACCGTGAGCCGGCTCCGCCTCGGCGGGGCCGGCTCACGGCGTGCTGTCAGCTCAGGTGCGCCAGCAGGGCGGTGGCCATGCCCTGCTCACCGCGGGCGTTCGGGTGGAACGGCGCGGCGGAGTTCTGCGGCACCAGTCCCTCCACCCAGCGGGTGCCGCTGCTCTTGCACGCGTCCCGCCCGATCGACGGCGCGTAGACGTCGGCGTAGCTCGCCCCGCCCGCCGCCGCGGTGTCGGCGAGCATCGTGTTCAGTGCCTTCTGGACACCACGCAGGTACGGCACGTCCTGGTAGGCGATCGGCACCACCGGCCAGCAGCCGTACCCGCTGTCCGGCAGGATCGCCGGGTAGCCGAGCACCACCACGCGCGCGTTCGGCGCGGCCTGGCGGACCGCCCGCAGCACGGCCGTCACCTTCGGCGCGGTGGCGGCGATCCGGGCCCGCAACTGGTCCGTGCCGCCCGCGGTGAACCGGTCCTTGCAGGGCGACCCGAGCGGGCTGCTCACGCTCGCCTCGGCGCAGTCGCCGATGATGCCGGAGAAGCCGATGTCGTTGCCGCCGATCTGGACGGTCACCAGCGCGGTGGCCGCTGTGACGGCGTTCACCTGCGGCGGCAGCGCGATGCCCAGCGCGCCGTCGCCGCCGTACAGGATGTCCTCGGTGGTGGCGCCGGAGCAGCTCACGTCGGCGAACGACGAGGACCCGGCGGACGCCGCGACCAGGGACGGGTAGTTGCGGTTGGAGCGCAGGCAGTTCAGGTCGACCTGGGTGGGCACGAGCGGGGCGGAGGTGTAGGAGTCGCCGAGCGCGACGTAGCGCCCGGCGGGTGCGGCGGCGACGGCGGGCGCGGCGACGGTGAGCAGCATGCCGGCGGCGGCCGCGACGAGCGCGGTCATCCGGCCGGCGGTCCGCAGGAGCGGCAGGCGGGGACGGTTCATGGGGCCCTCCCGGAGGGGTCCTGGTGGTGGTGCTGGGGATTCTGTCCGCGCCCGTGACGTGCGTCAATATCGATGGACCTCACTAAATGGCGGTCCAGGATGTGGTCCGCCGCCGCCCCGCCGGGCGTCAGTCGGTGTCGCGTACGTCACACTTTTCGGCGTCGGGGATGCCGGGTACAGGGCGATCGCCGATCAGTCGATCCGTTGCGTCACAACGGTCCCCGGCCCGTCACGCCTGATAGGCGGGCGGATGCCGGATCCGGGCGCGCACGCACCGGAGTGACCCCGGCACGGCTGGTGAAGAACGTATCGAATGTCGGCGATCGTGAATTTGCAGGCGTCATTACGCTGCGGGGTGGTTGATCGCCGGAACCACGGACGACAGGTGGAAGAACCTCAGATGAGTGACAATCACCCTCCCTACGGAGGCTATCCGGACCCGAACGCCGGAGCGTGGGGCAACCAGCCCGACCCGAACGCCCCGTACGGCGCGCAGCCGGCCTCCGGCGCGCCCTACGGCTCGCAGCCGGCGTCGGGTGCGCCCTACGGTGCGCAGCCCGCGTCGGGCGCCCCCTACGGCGCCCAGCCGGGGTCGGGTGCCCCGTACGGCGCGCAGCCCGCGTCGGGCGCTCCGTACGGCGCGCAGCCCGCGGCGCCGTTCCCCGGCCAGCCGGGCTACCCCGGGCCGGCGCCGTACGCGCCCACCCCGCCCCCGAGCGGCGGCAAGAGCAAGGGCCTCATCGTCGGCCTCGCCGCCGGCGCGGTCACGCTGACGCTGCTGTGCTGCGGCGGCGGCCTCGCCTACGTCGCCTTCAACGGCGACGAGGAGGACCCGAAGCCGGTGGCCTCGGGCAGCGCCACCCCCGGGCCGGACAACAGCCCGTCCGCGACCCCCAGTGCGGGCGGTCCGGAGTCGACCGGGCCGGACGGGCCCACCAACAACGACTCGATCACCGCGCGGTACGCCAGCGAGATGTCGGCGGTCTGCGACGGGGGCGCGATCCTCAACGCCGCGCCGTACACCGCGCCGGCCGGCTCGAAGGCGTACGTCTTCTCCAACTCCCCGGACCGGCCGTCGTTCTGGTCGCAGAAGACGATCAGCTCGGCCAAGCCGTACTACGCGAAGTCGGCCGACTTCGCCACGGTGTCGGTCATCGGCTGCCTGAAGATGGTCGAGGGCAGCGAGGGCACGCCGAAGAAGTGCCAGTACAAGAACAGCGAGGACAAGGTCGTCACCGTCGACTACATCTCCTCGCGGTACACCCTGACCTTCCACGCCGCCAAGACCGGCGAGAAGGTCGGTGACGGCGGCACGGTGACCGCGCCCGCCGCCCGGTGCCCGAGCTTCATCTCCTACAACAAGGTGACGATGAAGTCGTACGCGTCGCCGGACAGCGGCACCATCGAGGCCGCGCTGGACCGCTTCCTCAAGTAGGCGACACCCGGTCGCGGTGTGTGGGTCGGACCGACCCGCACACCGCGATCGGCGTTCAGGCCGGAAGCGGCCGGCCGTGCGCGTCCACGCGCTCGCGGGCGAACAGCCGCAGCAGCTCCGGCAGGTGGAAACGCTCGCCCGGGGCGCCGGGGTCGACCGGCACCAGCAGATTGTGCTGGATCAGATGCTCCACCATCCGGTTGGCCTGCTGCCGGGGCAGGCGCAGGATCTCCACCGCGCTGGCCAGGGTGATGAACGAGTCGGTGCGGGCCAGCGCGTGCAGCGCCCGGCGGGCGTCGACGTCCAGTGCCTGGTAGCTGACCGAGAGGCTGTCGCGTACCGAGATGTCCCCGACGGACAGCTCCGACAGCCGGTTCTCCTCGTCCTCCAGATGCGCGGCGAAGCCGGGCAGGGCGACGTCGGGCTGGGTGACGAGCCGGCTGCCGACGATCCGCAGGGCCAGCGGCAGCCGGTCGCAGGCCGCCGCGATCCGGCCGAACACCTCCGGCTGTTCCCGTACCCGGCGCTCGCCCGCGATCGTGGCGAGTAGTTCCACCGCGTCGGCCCGGTCGAGCGCGCCGAGCGTCAGCCGCCAGCCGACGTCCAGGTCCAGCAGGCGCTGCCGGCTGTTGATCAGCACCAGGCTGCGGCCCGCACCGGGCAGCAGCGGCCGCACCTGCTGCGCGCAGTCGACGTCGTCGATGATGAGCAGCAGCCGCCGGCCGGCGAGCGCGCACCGCAGCACGGCCGAGCGCTCCCGGATGTCCTCGGACACGTCGGTCAGCGGCACGCCCAACTCGACCAGCAGCTCCCGGATCAGCTCCCCGCTGCCGCGCGGCGGCTCGTCGCCGCTGTCGAAGCTGACGAAGAGCTGGCCGTCGGGGAAGAGGTCGGCCAGGTCGTACCCGCTGCTCACCGAGAACGACGACTTGCCGACGCCCGGCGCGCCGGAGACGAGCACGACCCCGGCGTGCTCGTCGGCGCCGGCCGGGTCGGCGATCCCCTCGGCGATGGCGCGCAACTGGCCCGCCGTGGTGTCCCGGCCGACCAGGGACGGCGGTTTCATCGGCAGGGCCTGCGGGCTCGGCGGCGGGTCGGGCGGCGACGCGGGCCCGGCGCCGAGGGCCGCCGACCAGCCGGCCGGTGGACGGACCTCGGCGGAGTCCGCGTCCAGTGCGGTCTGGAGGGCGCCCTGGAGGGTGGGACCGGGGTCGACGCCGAGTTCGTCGACGATGCCGCGCCGGGCCTGCTGGTACACGGCCAGCGCCTCGGCCACGCGCCCCTCCAAGGTCAGCGCGGTCACCAGTTGCGCCTGCCGGCGTTCGTCGAGCGGCTCCTCGGCCACCATCCGGCGCAGCGGCGGGATGACCCGGGCCGGCTGACCCAGCCGCAGGCGCAGGTCGATCAGCTCGGTCGTCATCTCCCGGTGCTGTTCCCGCAGCGCCGTGACGGTCGCGCCGAGGTCGGTGCCGAGATCCGCCAGGTCCTCCAGCGGATACCCGCCCCACAGCTCGACCGCCCGGTCGAACAGGTCGGCGGCGGCCTCGGGGCGGTCCCCCCGCGCGGCCCGGCGGGCCTCGTCGGCGAGACGCCGGAACCGCAGCAGATCCAGCTCGTCCTCGTCGACCCGCAGGTGGTAGCCGGTGCCGTCGTGGACCAGCCGGTCGGCCGAGTCGCCACCGCGGTCCAGCGCCTGCCGCAGCCGGTGCACGTACGTGCGCAGGTTGCGGACCGCCGACGCGGGCGGCGCGTCCGGCCAGAGGCCGTCGACCAGCCGGGATGTGGGGACCGTACGTCCCGGGCTCAGCAGCAGCACGGCGAGCAGGAGGCGGGGCTTGGTGCCGGTGAGCGTGACCGGCCGGTCGTCCACATGAACGGTCAACGGGCCGAGAACACTGAACCGCATCGATGTATTCCCCCGCTCCGCAGTACCGTCCACAGTGTGGTGTACCGATGGATTTCCCACCTTCGGCTGGGGAATACCTCGCTCCCAGATGGTGCAAGTAGTCACCGATCGGTGTGTACTTCGTGACCCCGAGTCAGCTGTGCCGTCGCCCGCCGCGCCGCGTCGAGCACCGCCACCGCGTCCGCCACCCCGGCACCCGCCGACCGGCCCTCCCGGACCAGCCCGGCGAAGTCCTCCGCCTGACGGGCCAGGGCCGCGTACATGGTGGCGTCCCCGTCGGCCGGGTCGAGGAAGGTCAGCCGCTCGTGGTCGCGGGTGCCGAAGACCTCCACCGTCGCCATGTCGCCGCCCCGGTGGTGCCGGCCGAGCGACACCAGCGCGGTGCCGCCGCCGGACAGGCCGAGCAAGGCCTGCGCGCTGTCCACGTCCCGGCCGCGTACCGCCGGGTCGGTGACCGGACCGGCCGGCTGCACCGCGAGCCGGTCGATCTCCTGCCCGGTCAGCCACCGGATCTGGTCGAACTCGTGCACGCCCATGTCCACGAAGATCCCGCCGCTACCGGTCCGGAACGCCGCCGCCGTTGGTTCGCCGTCCCACTGCGCCGCGGCCACGAACAGGATCTCGCCGAGCTCTCCGCCGGATATCCGCTCCCGCAGTCGTCGTAGCTGCGGGACGAACCGGCGCCAGTAGGCGACCTGGAACGGGATCCTGGCCGCGGCGGCCACCCGGCCCGTCTCCGCCGCCTCGGCCGGGCCGAGCCCGGCCGGCTTCTCGCACAGCACCGGCAGCCCCGCCTTGGCGGCCGCCGCGACCAGCGCGCCGTGCCGCCCGGTGGGCGCGGTCACCAGGAGACCGTCCGGCACGGCGTCCGCGAGCAGGTCCTCCACGCTCGGGTACGCCGGCAGCCCGGCGGCGGTGACCGCCTCCCGTGCCGCCGGAACCGGATCGACCACGTACCGGATCCGGACGGCCGGGTGGTCGGCCAGGGCCCGCAGGTGGTGGTGGCCCATCCGGCCCGCCCCCACCAGTGCCAGCCGGAACTCATCGCTGCCGGTCATCGTCGGTCCCCCTCTCCTCGTCGGTGTCGGTGTCGGCTTCGTCGGTGCTGTCGGCGCCGCCGCGGCTGTCGATGCCGTCGCGGCCGTCCGCGCCGTCGTCGCCCAGCCAGCCGGCCAGCGCGGCCACCACGGCCGGCGCGCCGGTGGCGAAGACCACGAACCCGTCGTGGGCCCACCGCCGGCTCACGCCGCCGGCGGCCTCGACCAGCGCGGCGCCGGCCGCGATGTCCCACGGCGCGGGGTCGAAGCTGACGAACGCGTCCAGCTCGCCGCGGGCCACCGCCGCCAGGTCACAGACCGTGGAGCCGGTGTTGCGCAGGTCGGCGACGCGGGGCGCGACGCCCACGAGCGCCTGGTACGCCCGCCGTCGCGGCCCCGGCGCGTTCGGCACCGCGAACGCCACCAGGGCGTGCCCCGGCTCGGCCTCGCGGTTCACCGCGACCGGTGCGTCGCCGTCGAGCGCGCCGTCGTCGTCGAGTACCAGGCAGGCGCCGGTGGCCGGTTGCAGCACGGTGGCCGCGACCACCCGGCCGTCGCCCACGTCGCAGCCGGTCGCCACCGCGATGCTGACCGCGTAGCGGCTCGCCCCGTGGCTGAAGTTCAGCGTGCCGTCGAGCGGGTCGACGATCCAGCGCAGGCCGGAGCAGCCGTCGCTGGCCCCGGACTCCTCGGCCAGCACGGCGTCCTGCGGCCGGTCGCGGGCGAGCAGGCCGAGGATGGCCCGCTCGCTGGCGTGGTCGGCGCTGGTCACCGGGTCCTGGGCCGCGCCGCCCTTGTGTTCGGTCTGCAAGCCCTTGCCGCGCGCCTCGCGGATCGCGTCCGCCCCGGCCCGCGCCGCGCGCAGGCTCAGGTGGCGCAGGTCGCCGGGAGCGGCACCGATGCTCATCGCGCCACCTGCGCTTCCCGCGGCGCGGCGACCCGGGCGTAGCCGCCGTCCACGAACAGCAGCGGCGGGTTCGGCCGCAGCAGACCGGCGGAGCGGACCGCGCCCATCAGCACCGCGTGGTCACCGGCCGGATTCGCGGAGACCGCCTCGCATCCGAAGTACGCCACCCCGTCGGTCAGGCGCGGGCAACCGGTCGCCCGCTCGTCGTCGTACGCCACACCCGCGAAACCCTCGGCGCCCGCAGGCCGGCCCCGGCTGGCGAACCAGGCCGCCTCCTCGCGCTGGTCGTCGCCGAGCACCGTCACCGCGAACCGGCCGGTACGCCGCACCGCGCCGAGCAGCCGGCAGTCCCGCCGCAGGCAGACCAGCAGCATCCGGGGCGACAGCGACACGGTGGTGAAGGAGTTGACTGTCATCCCCACCGGTCCGTCGGGCCCGACGGCGGTCGCCACCGCCACTCCGGTGGCGAAGCGCCCGGCCACCGAGCGGAACGCCCGTTCCTGGTCCTGTCCCTTTCCTGTGCCGGTCATCACCGTGCTCCTCTCGTCGCGCTGCCGACCAGGTCGGCGGCCCGCCGCCGGTCGGTCTTGCCGTTGGCGTTCGTGGGCAGCGTGGCCACGTGGTGGATCCGCGCCGGCACCATGTAGGCGGGCAGACGCTCCGCGCACCTGCGGGTCAGCTCGCCGGTGATCCCGGCGGCGCCGGTGTAGACCGCGCGCAGGGAGACGTCGTCGCCCGCGCCGAACGCCAGCACCACCGCGTCCTGCACCCCCGGGTGGCCGCGCAGTACCATCTCGATCTCGCCCAGCTCGATCCGGTAGCCGCGCAGCTTCACCTGGTCGTCCAGGCGGCCGTGGTGCACGAACGTGCCGTGCTCGCGCCGGACCCGGTCACCGGTGCGGTAGTACCGGCGGCCGGCGTACGTGACGAACCGGCCGTCGTCGTCGGCCGGGTCGAGGTAGCCGTCGAACCGCTGCGGCCCGTGCACGCACAGCTCGCCGTCGTCCACGCCGACGGCGCCGTCCTCGGCGCGCAGGATCGCGTCCAGCCCGGGGTGGGCGTCGCCGATCGGCACGGTGCCGTTGGAGGTGGCCGGCCAGGCCGCCGGATCCGCCGGCAGCCGGTGACCGGTGCAGGTCACGGTCAGCTCGGTGGGACCGTAGAGGTTCTCCACCACGCTGCCCGGCGCCGCCGCCGCCCACGCCCGCGCCTGCTCCAGCGTCAGCGGCTCGCCGGCGAAGAGGCTGTGCCGCAGGCCGGGCATGGCGCCGGGGGAGAGCATCCGCATCCGGCGGGCCAGCGAGACCACCGAGGGCACCGAGAACCAGTGCGTGATCCGCCGTTCGTTGACGAACCGCACCGGCGTCAGCACCTCGTCCGGCTGCGGCACCACGAGCGTGGCGCCACCGCCCCAGGCGACGAACATGTCGAACACGGACGGGTCGAAGGTGAGGTCGAAGGTCTGCGACAGCCGGTCACCAGGGCCGACCGGGTAGCGGCCCCGGCAGTACGCGAGGAACGCGTCCACGTTGCGGTGCCGGACCGGCACGCCCTTGGGCCGCCCGGTCGAGCCGGAGGTGAACAGCAGGTACGCCACGTCGTCCGGCGCCACCGGGGCGGCCGGCGGCGGGACGGCGGGCGTGCCGTCGAGCCGTACCGTCACGGCGTCGCCCGCGACCTGCGCCGCGGTCGCGGCGCCGGCGTCGTCGACCACGAGCGCGTCCACGCCCGCGTCCCGGCACTGCCGGGCGGTGCGGGCCGGTGGGAAGGCCGGGTTGAGCGGCACCACCACCGCTCCGGCGCGCAGCGCGGCCAGATATCCGGCGTACGCGGGCAGGCTGCGGGCGGCCAGCAGGCCGACCGCGCGCGGGCGGTGGCCCACCTCGGCGTGGATCCGCCCGGCGAGGCCGTCGGCGAGGTCGCGCAGCCGGCGGTAGGTCACCGGCTCTCCGCCGACCTCCAGCGCGACCGCTTCGGGCACGCGTGCCACGGTCCGCTCGAACCAGGAGTAGAGACTCACGGCGTTGCTCCCTTCACTGTGCTGTCGTCGATCGGTCTTCCGGCGCCACCGGCGCGGGACGTCGTGCTCAGGTCACCGTGCCCACGAGTTCGTCGGCGTGGTCGGCGATGCCGGCGAGCATCGTGCCGGTGGCGCCACCGGCGATGCCGAACATTGCCGCCTCGGTACGCAGCTGCGCCTCCCCGCCGTCGCGGAACGCGTCCGCGCCGCGCAGGCGCACCGCCTCGGCGGCGACCCGGTCCACGGTCTCGGCGGCGCTGACCTTGAGCAGCATCCCGGTGACCGCGGACGGGACGGCGGCCGGCGCGTCCAGCAGCAGCGCGCACAGCGCGTCGAGCTGGTGCATGGCGACCAGGCACCGGGCGTACCGCTCGCGGACCGCCGGGCGGTCCCACAGCGTGCCCGCCCCGGCCGGCCGCCGCCGCAGCCAGTCGTGCAGGCCGGTCAGCATCCGGTGGCACATCGCCCGGGCCCACAGCGCCCCGGCGACCCGTTCGACGCCGACCTGCCGGGCGAACCCGGCCAGCGCCCGGCCGGGGCGGCCCAGCACGGCGTCCGGGCCCAGCGCCACGCCGGCAAAGCGCAGGTGGCCCACGCCGGACCCGGCGAACGCCCGCCCGGCGGACTCGGCCGTCACGCCCGGCGCGGCGGCGGGCACCAGCACCCAGCAGAAGCTGGTGAAGTGCCGCGCCTCGCGGTGCCGGGCCAGCACCAGCGCCGCGTCGCAGCTCGTCGCGTTGGTGATCCAGTCCTTGCCGCCGTCCAGGACGGCGCCGTCGTCGCCGGGCTTCACCCGGGTCGTGGCGTCGAGCAGGTCCGAGCCCGACCCGGCGGCGTCGGTGACGGCGAGCGCCACCACCGTCTCGCCGCGCAGCATGCCGCGCCGCGCGGTCTCCGCCGGGCCGGTCGCGCCGGCCAGCAGCGGCAGTACGGTGGCGACCTGCACGCAGACCGACAGCGTCACGCCGAGCGGGCACCGGGCGTCCAGTTCGGTGAGCAGCGCCGACAGCCGCCGGGGGTCCGGCTGGACGCCGTCCGGGTAGAGCGCCTCGACGATCCCGGCGGCGCCCAGCGCGCGCCACACCGCGCCGGGGTCGGTGGGGTCCGCACCGGACAGGGCGGCCCGCACCGCGGCGGCGTCGTCCCCGGCCGGCGTCGGCTCAGGCAAGACGCACCCCCGGGTCGCGCAGCGACAACGCCCCGTTTGCCAGGCGCAGCCGGTCGTTGGCGTAGTTCAGCGAGGCCGAGCGCAGATCCCGGAAGGTGCGCTCCAGCGTCAGCGGCGAGTCGGTCAGGTAGCCGTGGCGCAGGCCGGTCAGCTCGACCAGCTCGTCGGCGGCGGCGAAGGACTCCTCCGCCGCCCGGATCTTCAGCGTGTTGAGCAGCAGTTGCACCGGCGCCGCCGACATGTCCGGCGCGTCGGTGACCACCGCGACGGTGTGCCGCAGCAGCGCGTGCGCCGCGTCCAGCCGGGTGCGGATGCCGGCCAGCCGCAGCAGCACCAGCTCGGAGGAGGGGGCGAACTGCCGCCGTCCCGCCTCGCTGCGGGCGTGCCGCAGCACCCGGGCGTACGCACCGGCCGCCGCCCCGATCCAGGCCGCCGACCAGCCGACGTGGGCCAGCGGCGCGAAGACCCGGGTGGCGATCTCCCGGAACCCGCCGTGCTCGCCGATGACCTGCCACTGCGGCACCGCGCCGCGCAGCCGCATCGGCACGCTGTGCGTGGCCCGCATGCCCAGCGGGCGCCACCCGCCGGTCACCTCGGTCTCCACCTGGCCCCGGTCGGCGTAGACCAGGTCCACCTGGGCGGCCGAGCCGGCCCCCGGCGCGCGGGTGGTGATGAGGAAGGCGTCCGCGTAGGGGCCGCCGGTCACGATCGGCGCCTGCCTGTCGATCAGCAGCATCTCGCCGTCGTGCTCCAGCGCCGACTCGGCGGTCAGCAGGTGCCCGCCCTTGCCGGCCTCGGTGGTGACCGAGCCGAGATACCGCTCGCCCCGGGCCACCGCCGGCAGCACCTCGGCGCGCAGCTTCTCCCCGCCGTACGCGGTGATGGCGGCGACCTGCTGGCAGTGCATGGCGAAGACCATCGCCACCGACATGTCCACCCGGCCCAGCGTCAGCGTGACGTCGACAAGGTCCGTCAGCGTGCCGCCGGCACCGCCCTCGGCGGCCGGGACCAGCAGCCCCAGCAGCCCGGTGCGGCGCATGGCGGTCAGCGCCTCGGTCGGGAAGGCGGCGTCCTCGTCGGACTGGCGGGCGTGCTCCGCAGCGACCTCGGCGACGGTCTCGACGGCCGGGGCGTACCCGGCGGTCGCGGTCATCGGGAACCACCGCCGACCGGGGCGCGCAGTTCCTCGACCACACCCCACAGCCCGCCGGCCGTGGCGAAGGTCGAGTCGACCAGCTTGTCGTCGGGCACGGCGACTCCGAACGTGTCCTCGATGGCGAACAGCAGCTCGATCTCGCGCATGGAGTCCAGGCCGAGGTCGCGCAGGCGCGACTCCTCGGTGATCTCGTCCGCGCCGGCGAACTTGAGGAACGGGCGGAGCAACTCGGTGAATTCGGCGTTCATGACGTCACCTTTCTTCTCGGGGTTCGGCAGGGGCGCCCGGCGCGTCGACCGGGTGCCGCGTCAGGGTCAGCCGGGACGTCTCGACGACGCGGTCGCCGTCGCAGACGACCTCGACCGGCGCCGGGTGGCCGAGGAAGGCCAGCAGGCTCGCCGAGAGCCCGTACGCCCCGACGTTCGGCACGGCGAGTACGTCGCCGGGCCGGACGTCGGGCAGGTTCGCGGCGCGGGCCCAGGTGTCCAGCGGTGTGCACAGCGGCCCGGCGACGATCGCGGCCTCCAGCGGCGCGCCGTCGCGTCCGTCGGCGGCGTGCAGTGCGGGCACGAGCGGCGGCAGCCGGCGCAGGCCGGACATCCCGCCGAGGTGGTTGATGCCGGACTCCAGCACTACCACCGGCGTGCCCTGCGACCGCTTGACGTCCAGCACGCGGGTCAGCAGCGTGCCGGCGGTGGCGGTGAGGAACCGCCCCGACTCGAAGGCCACCTCGGGGGTGCCGTCGCGCCAGGCGGGGAAGAGGTCGTCCAGGGCCGCGGCGACCCGGTCGGCGAGGCCGGTCAGGTCCGCGTTGTGGCCGGGCCGGGCGAACGGCGCGCCGAAGCCGCCGCCCAGGTCGAGCAGGGTCAGGTCGATGCCGAGCAGGTCCCGCAGCCGCCGGGCGGTACGCGCCGCGGCGGTGAACTGGGCCACCAGCGCGTCCACCGAGTCGACGTTGCTGCCGGTGTAGAGGTGGAATCCCCGTACCGGGGCGGACGGGCGGGAGCGGAACCGATGCGGCTCCTGTTCGATCCAGTCGGCGTCGGCGCCGAACTGCGACGCGACGCCGGTCATGGTGAGCCCCTGGCCCGGGTTGGGCACCCGGTCGTTCACGCGCAGCAGGCAGCGCACTTCGACGCCGTGCGCGGCGGCGATCCGGTCGGCCTGGTCGAGGCCGGCCGGCGAGTCGACGGAGAACCAGCGGACCCCGGCGCGTACCGCCTCGGCCACCTCGGCGTCGCGCTTGCCGGGTCCGGTGTAGAGCATGCGCTCGCCCGGCACGCCGGCCCGCAGCGCCGCTGCGAGTTCGCCCGGCGAGCAGATCTCGGCGTCGCAGCCGGCAGTGTGCAGCGCCGCGACCAGCGCCGGGTGCGGGTTGGCCTTGAGCGAGTAGAACAGCCGGCTGGGCGTGGGCAGCGCGCCGACCAGGGTGGCGTGGCTGGCGCGTACCCGGGCCAGGTCGTAGCGGTACGCCGGGGTGTCGAAGGGCAGGTCAGCCACGGTGCTCACCCGCCAGCCGGGCCAGCGCCCGCCGGTCCACCTTGCCGTTGCCGGTCAGTGGCAGGTCGGGCAGCACGACGCAGCGCGCCGGCACCTTCATCTCCTCCAGCTGTTCCCGCAGCCGGCGCAGCACGTCGGCGGGGGTCAGCGCGGCCACCACGAACAGCGTCGCGCCGTCGCGGCCGTCGGCCGGCGGCAGCACCCCGGCCGCGTCCACGCCGTCGACCCGGTACGCGGCGGCCTCCACCTCGGTGGCGCTGACCCGGGTGCCCTTCTCCTTGTAGACGTCGTCGCGGCGGCCGGCGAAGTGGACGTACCCGTCGGCGTCCACGTGACCGTGGTCGCCGGTGTGCAGTTGCGGGAACAGCCCGTGGGCGCGGCGGAAGCGTTGCGCTGTCAGTTCGGGCCGCCGCCAGTAGCCGGCCATCACGTGCGGGCCGCGTACCACCAGCTCGCCGCGGACGCCCGGTGGCTGACGCCGCCCCTCGGCGTCCACAGTGAAGATCTCGGTGCCGGGCAGCGCGCGCCCGCAGGCGCCGGGCCGGCGCAGGTCGGCGTCCGGCGGCATGATCGCCGCGCGTTTGCACTCGGTGAGGCCGAACATCAGCTGGACGGCCAGGCCGGGCAGCAGCCGGCGCAGGCCGGCCAGCACCTCCGGCGGCATGGCGGCGCCGGTGTTGGTGAGCAGGCGCAGCGGCGGGCGCGGCGCGCCGGCCCGGCCGAGCAGCCGCAGCAGGTTGATCGCGAGCGACGGTACGCAGGGCAGCACCGTGGCGCCGGACTCGACGAGGGTCGCCAGCAGGCGGCCGCCGGTGTCCCCGGGATCACCGAGGCGCAGCCGGGCACCGGCCACGGTGCTCAGGAAGAT
Organism: Micromonospora sp. SYSU B005; assembly: GCF_055362685.1. Taxonomy (NCBI): domain Bacteria; kingdom Bacillati; phylum Actinomycetota; class Actinomycetes; order Micromonosporales; family Micromonosporaceae; genus Micromonospora; species Micromonospora sp. SYSU B005. The sequence goes on from NZ_JAXCFU010000010.1 coordinate 100,085, forward strand.
CTGGTAGAGGCCGTAGTCGAACGACGGCGGCAGCAGGACGTGCACCACGTCGTCGGGCCGGTAGCGCAGCTCCGACTGGATCGCCCGGACCGCGAACGTGACCTGGGCGTGCGTGGACACCACGGCCTTCGGCATGCCGGTGCTGCCGGAGGTGTAGATCAGGCAGACCGGGTCGACAGCCAGCGGGGCCGGACCGGCGGGCGCGCCGCCGATCGCCGCGGCACGGCGCGTTTCGGCCGCGCCGCGCACCGGGACGCCGCGGGCGCGGGACAGGCCGGTCAGGACCGGGTCGTCGGTGAGGACCAGGCCCGGCTCGGCGTCGTCGAGCACGTGGGCGAGGGCGACCTCGGGGGCCGGCGTCCGGAGGACGACGAAGACCGCGCCGGCCCGGGCGACCGCGTACAGCAGCGCCGGCAGGGTCGCGTCGGCGGGCAGCGCCACCAGCACCCGGTCGCCGCGCCGGACGCCCTGCCCGCGCAGCCAGCCGGCCAGGCGCAGGCTGTCGGCCCGGACCTGACGGTACGTGAACTCGACGGTCCCGTCCCCGGCGGCGGGCGCGTCGGGTCGCGTGTCGGCGGTGCGGTCCAGCAGGTCGTGCAGCAGTTCGGTACTCATCGGGCACCTCCGGTGGCGGCGCCGAACATGGCGCACAGGGAGCCGACGTCGCGCAGGTCGGCCGCGGACAGCGCGGTGGCCGGCACCTCGACGCCGAGCCGGCGTTCGACCCGGTCGATGACGTCGACCAGCCGGAACGAGTCGAAGCCGGGTAGTTCCCGGAGCACGTCGGTGGTGCGCAGGGTCGAGCCGTCCAGGTCCAGGGTGTCGCCGAGCGCGCCGAGCACCGCCGCGCGTACGCCGTCGTCACCGGCCCTCTCCGGCGCGGGCCGCGCGGTGTCGTCGCCGGTCCCGGCCGCCGGTCCGGCGATCGACTCCAGCGCGGCCAGGTGGTCGGCGATCAGCTCGCCGAGCGTGTCCGCAAGTTCCGGCGCGGCCGGCCGGCCCGCCTGGGCCCGCCGCAGTGCCACGTAGCTGCGCGTGGCGAGCTGCTGCCAGCGCGCGGCCTGCCCGGCCAGCGCGGCGGCGGCCTCCGGCGCGACCACGGCGAGCCAGCGTTCGTGCAGGTCGCGGGCGCGGGCCAGCAGCCAGACGTCGAGGACGAAGCGGTGCAGCCCGGCCACCGTGTCCAGGGCGGCGCCGGTACGGGCCAGGTAGCCGTCGATCTCCGCACGGGCCCGGCCGGCCCGGGCGGCGTTGCCGGCGAGCATGGCCGGTACGTCGATCTCCGGGGCCGGGTGCGCCGTCACCGCCAGGGTGTGCGCGCCGCCGGCCAGCGCCGTGTCGAACGCGGCGGCGGGCAGCCGCCACACGCCGGGACGCGCAGGACCCCAGGCGGTGTCGTTGTGGTAGGCGTCGACCACTGTGACCTCGTCCGGCGCGGCGGCCGTGACGAGGAAGCTGTGCCGCATGTGCTCGTGTTCGTGGTACGGGCACCAGGGCAGGTCGTACGCGTCGGCGGTGACGTAGAGCGGCTGGCCCGGGGCGGACAGCCGGCGCACCTGCGGGCCGTCGAGCTGCATCCACCGGCCCTCCACCCGCAGGCCCAGCAGGTCGACCGCCTCGGCGGCCCGGTCGTCCGAGGTCGCCTCGACGGTGACCAGGCCGTCCTTGTCCCGGGTGTGGAACCCGAACCGGGCGCCGAGGGCGAGGTGGCTGCCGGACCCGTTCGCGTGGTCGGCCAGCAGTGCGAAGCTCGTCTGGAGACAGTCCAGCGCGGTCGCGTGCAGACCGGTCAGGATCGGTGTCCACACCGGATCCGTGCTCGGCCGGTCCGGCGCGTTCGGGACGTGGTGGGACATGGGGGACTCCTCGTTGCGGATACGTGGGGCGGGGCCGCCGGCGCGGTGGGTGCCGCGCCGGCGGCCGGTACGAAGGTCAGCTGTCGGTGCGGCCGTCCAGCCCGTTGGCCCAGGTGGCGAGCGCCTGCGCCTGCTCGGCGAGCGCGTGCTCGTCGGTGCCGATCGGGTCCTTGAAGAAGAACCCCAGCTCCTCGATCGGACCGACGTGCCCGGCCCGGTGCGCCGCGGCGGTCAGCCGGGCCAGGTCGAGCACCAGCGGGGCGGCCAGCGTGGAGTCCACCCCGCTCCAGGTCAGCTGCATGGACATCCGGACGCCGAGGAAGCCCTCGAACGAGACGTGGTCCCAGGCGGTCTTGTGGTCGCCCAGGTCCGGCACGTTGTCGATGTGCAGCGGGGCGGTGACGTCCTCACCGAGCAGCGCGGGCAGCACGCCCGACTTCGAGCTGAGCTTGCTGCGGGCGTTGCGCGGGTCCTCCAGCGTCGCGCCGTCACCGCCGCCGAGCAGGTTCACCCCGGCCCAGGAGAGCACGTGCAGGGCGCGGCTGGTGAACATCGGCGCCAGGGCGGTACGCAGCAGCGTCTCCCCGGTCTTGCCGTCGGAGCCGGCGAACGGCACGCGCTCCCGCTGCGCCATCATCTCCAGCGCGGGCAGCCGGGCCCCGGTGGACGGGGTGAAGTCGACGAAGCCGCAACCGGCCTGGAACGCCGCGTACGCGACCACCGAGCTGGCCGGCAGCGCCTTGTCGTCCGGGTCGGCCATGGCGCGGGTCAGCGCGTCCAGGTCGTCGTACTCGGGCCGGTGGTCGGCCGGCGGCTCGGTCGAGGAGACGTTGATGACGACGACCCGGGACAGCCCGTGGCGGCTGCGGAACTCCTCGATGTCGCCGGCCAGCCGATCGACCACCTCGGCCAGCGGCGCGGTCTCGGTACGCGCGTCGTACCCGGTGCGCAGGTTCTGCTCGACCTCGGGCAGACTGCCGCGCACGGCGGCCAGCACCGGCGCCGGGATGACCCCGGAGTCGACGAGCGACTCGGCCTTCTTCTCCAGCGGCGTGTCGACGATGTCGTGCCCGCCGACCACCATGTCGTTCCAGCTCGCCAGCGGCGCGTCGCGCAGCATGCCGGTGTCGGTGACGCAGCCGGTCGAGTCGGCCATGCCGGCGCGCAGCGCCAGCAGACCGGTGATCGCGGTGGTGGCGACCGAACCGCGGGCGCCGTTGAGCCACACGCCGACGGGCGCGTCCGTGTCGGGGGACGGGGCGTGCGAGGTCTCGCGTTGGGTGACGGTCACGGGAAGACTCCTTCTCTGGTGCGCCGGGACGGCGCGGTTCAGCGGGTGAGCACCTTGGTGACGGCTGCGGCGATGTCCTCCATGTCCTGTTCGGTGCCGAGGAAGGTGCTGTGGTGTGTCTGGACGGTGTGGGCGGCGAGCCACTCGGTGTTGGGGTACGTGCGCTCCCGGTGGATCGCCGCGAAGCGTTCGGCCAGCGGCGCGAGCAGCGGCTTCGTCCACGGCTGGAGCAGCCGGCTGCGGTGCAGCGGCTCGTCGGTGCAGTAGAACCGCCGGCCAAGTTCGGCGGTGAGCGCGGCGGCCACGGCGGCGTTGTCCATGCCGGCCGGCAGCTCGTCGAAGACGATCGTGCCCTCGTAGATCGAGATGCGCGTCTGGCCCGGCGCCGGTTGCAGCAGCCGTACCCCGTCGACGCCGGCCAGCAGCTCGCCGAGCAGCCGGTAGTGGTGGTTGCGCACGTCGTGCTGCTCGTCCAGGGTGGTCAGCTGGGCGCAGGCCACCGCGGCGGAGAACTCGTTCAGGCAGAAGTTGGCGCCCTGCACACCGGCGCTCTCCTCCAGGTCCAGCTCGCCGGCCGGCGTCCGGTCGCCGCGGTAGCGGCGCGAGTCGGCCCGCAGTTCCTCGAGCACCGGCGCCAGCGTGTCGTCGTCGGTCACCACGGCCCCGCCCTCACCGCAGGTGAGCACCTTGCCGTGCTGGAAGCTGAAGCAGCCGAGCCGGCCGAGCGAGCCGGCCTGGCGGCCCTGCCAGGTGGCGCCGTGGGCCTGCGCGCAGTCCTCCACGACGGAGATGCCGCGCGGCCGGGTGACCGCGTCGAGCGCCGGCACGTCGGCCATGTTGGAGGCCCAGTGCACGGCGACCACGGCGCGCGGGTCCACCGACAGGTCGATGTCGTCCGGCCCGACGCAACCGGTGTCCCGGTCGACGTCGACGAGCACCGGGACCAGGCCGGCGCGTAGCGCGGCGGTCGCGGAGGCGGTCCAGGTCAGCGCCGGGACGAGCACCGTCTCGCCGTAGCCGAGGCCGAGTGACTCCAGGGCCACCACCAGGGCGCTGGAGCCGTGGTCGACGGGCACGCAGTGGCGGGTGCCGACGTAGCGGGCGAAGTCGGCGGCGAAGCGGCGCTCGAACAGGGCGGTGCCGCCGACCGACGGGCTGCTGATCGCCCATCGGCCGCCGGTCAGCACCGCGGCGAGGTTGCCGGCGGCGTCCGGCGCCGGGATCGGCCAGCGTGGCCACGGACGGTCGGGCGGGCGGACCGGCCGGCCACCGTCCACGGCGAGCCGCCGGTCGAGAGGAATGGAGGTCGTCATGTCCTCGACCTTGATGCCCGTCGATACATCAGCGGTACACACGCGGTAGCCGGCCCGGCCGGCGCCGTGTATCGGCGTTGTATCCGGGTGGTCGAACCTCGGGACATGAGCCGATCCGCATCGCACGTGAGCGAACCGACCGAACCCCGCGCCGTCACGCGCGGCGTCTCCGTCGTCATCCCGGTCAAGGACCGGGTGGCGGAGATGCGCCGTCAGCTGCGCAGCCTGCGCGACGCCGCCCCGAACTGCCCGGAACCGGTGGAGGTGGTGGTCGTCGACGACTCGGCGCCCGCCGCGGCCGCCGCGCACCGCGCCGCCTGCGCCGAGTACGGCGCCCGCTACGTGCGCGGCCCCCGGCACGTCGGCGCCAAACGGAACCTGGGCGTCCGGCACGCCCGCTACGACCTGCTGCTGTTCACCGACTCCGACTGCCGGGTGCCGGCCGACCTGATCACCCGGTACGCGGCCCGGCTGCGCGCCTGCGGCGAGGAGGTCGCCGGCGTCACCGGCCCGGTGGTCGTCGAGCCCGGCGACAGCGCGTTCTTCCGCGTGATGCGCCGCTCCTACCTGCTGCTCGGTGACCTGACCCGGCCGCTGCACTACGAGCGCGTGTCCTGGGGCGCCGGGGCGAACATGGCGGTGAAGCGCTCCGTCTTCGAGGCGGTCGGCGGGTTCCCGGAGGACTCCCCGATGCCGCTGGGCGGCGAGGACCTGCACCTCGGGCTGCTGCTCACCGACGCCGGTTACGTGCTGCTCACCGACCCGGACGGGGTGATCACCCACGACACCGGCGTCGCCGACACGTTCCGCGCGGTCGCCTACCGGTTCACCACGTACGGGCGCTCCGAGCAGTGGCTCTGCCTCGCCCACCCGCACCGGCGCCGGTTCGTGCTCAACACCGCCAGCACGCTCGCCGTGACCGCGCTGGCCGGGCTGCTGACCGCCCGCCGCAGCGGTGGGCGCAGCCTGCTCGCGGTGCCGGCCGTCGCGGCCGCGGTGATCGCCGCGAAGACACCCGGCCGGCTCGGCGGCGACCGGGGTCCGCGCGCGGTGGCCGAGTCGATGGCCTGCGCGGCGATCGAGACGCTCTTCGACGGGGCCGCGTTCGTCACCTCACTCCGGCTCGGCCGCCCCGACCTGCTCTTCACCGGTTTCCGCGCGCCGGACGAGGCCGACTACCAGCCGGACGGGGCGGACCATCGGCCGGACGAGGCGGACCGCCGGCCGGTCGCGCCGGTGGCGGCCTGACGGAGGGAGTGGTGGTGCCGACGACGTACCCGCTGGCCCCCGGCCAGCAGATGATGTGGGAGTTCATGACCGCGCTCGACCCGGCCCGCCCCGGCGCCTCACGGCTCGTGGTGGTGGAGTTCCGCCGGCTGCGGGGCGCGCTGCGGGTCGACGTGCTGCGGCAGGCGATGCAGGACGTGGTGGACCGGCACGACGCGCTGCGGATGCGGTTCGACCGCATCGGCGTGGAGCCCGAGGTGCGGATCCTGCCGCACGTCGAGTCGCCGCTGGAGTACGTCGACCTGTCCGGCCTGCCGCCGGCCGAGCAGCAGGCCCGGGTCGAGCGGATCGCGTACGCGCACCGCAACGACGCGTTCGACCCCGGCCGGGCGCCGCTGTGGCGGGCCGCCCTGGTCCGGCTCTCCGAGACCGAGCACGTGCTCGCGCTCTGCTTCTTCCACATGGTCTCCGACGGCTGGTCGTGCCGCGTCGTGGTGGAGGACCTGTGCCACGCGTACTCGGCCCGGCTCGGCGCGGCCGATCCGCAGCCGCCGCTGGGCGTGGACCCCACCGCGCTCGCCGCGCTCCAGGAGGCGGAGCAGGCCGGCAACGGCATCGACGCCGCCGCCCGGGCCGCGTACTGGCGGGACCGGCTGCGGCCGGTGGAGCCGTACCAGCTCTTCCCGGCGTCGACGCCGGCGCCGGACGTCGCGCTCAGCGCCGAGGTGGCCACCCGCTTCGCGTTCCCGCCGGAGGTCACCGCGCGGCTGCGTCCGGCCGCCCGGCGGGCCCGCACCAGCCCGTACGTGCTGCTGCTGGCCGCGTACCTGGTGCTGCTGTCGCGGCGGGCCGGCCGGTCCCGGGTGGTGCTGGGCACCACCACGCTGGGCCGGGAGAGCCCGTTGTCCCGGCAGCTCGTCGGTCAGTTCACGAACAACGTCTACCTGCCGGTCGACGTCGCGGCGGACGCGCCGATGAGCGCGGTGGTAGGCGCCGCGCACACCTCGCTGGCCGAGGCCGTCGCGCACGCCACCGCGTTCCACCGGCTGGCCCGGGCGGTCCGCCCCGACTTCGCGGCGATCCGCCCCTGGCCGGACAACCACCTGTTCGACGCCTGGTTCCAGTCCGCCGCGTCGGCGTCGCCGGTGCTGCACTGCCCGGGGCTGCGGGTGGAGCCGGTCGACATCACCGCCCGGCCCGCGCCCGGCACACCGCCGCCGGTGGTCGCCGCCGACGTGCCGCCCGAATGCCTGCCCGTCTGGGTCAAGCGGGGTTCGCCGATCGTCGTGGTGGACGACGACCGGGCCGGCGGCGTGGTGATCCGCAACCGGGGCGTGTTCGGCGACGACCTGGTACGCGGCCTGATCGACGACTACGTCGCGGTGGTCTCGGCGCTCGTCACCGACCCGGCCACCACCCCGGAGCGGGTACGCCTTCCTGACGGTGCGTGCTTCCTCGACCACGCGATCGGGTAGGAGTTCCGACGGACCGATCGGAGAGAGGTACGACGACCATGACGGACACCTCGACGAACCAGCACACGACGGAGCAGCCCGCGCCGCCGGTGCCACGCTCGGCCGTACGGGCCCGCTGGTCGGTGGCGCTGCTCTTCGTCATCATGGGCCTGGCCATCGGCGGGTGGTCGGCCCGCGTACCGGAGGTGCGGGACGCGGTAGGCGTCGGCAACACCGGCTGGGGCCTGGCGAACATCGCCACGAACGCCGGGGAGCTGGTCTCCCTGGTCGTGGTGGCGGTGCTGATCAGCCGGATCAACACCCGCCGGCTGGCGCTGGCCGGGGCCGCGCTGATCCTGCTCAACGCGCCGCTGCTGGCCGCGTCCACCACAGTGGTGGCGCTGGTCGGCGGCCTGGCGGTCTGGGGCTTCGCGGCGAACCTGCTGGCCACGCCGATGAACGCCCAGTCGGTAGAGGTGCAGAAGCGCTACGGGCGGCCGATCCTGTCCACGTTCCACGCCGGCTTCAGCATCGGCATGCTGGCCGGTGGCCTCTGCGGCACCGGCGCCGCGGCGATCGGGATGTCCCCGTCGGCGCAGATGGCCGTCACCAGCGTCCTGCTGGGCGCGCTGCTGATCGGCACGCACCGCTGGCTGCCTGATACGCCCCGGCAGGAGACGAAGGACGGCGAGGCCCGGCGACGGCTGCGCGACCGGTTCACCCCGCAACTGCTGCTGCTCGCGGTGATCGCGTTCCTCGCCTCGTTCATCGAGATGGCCGGCGCACAGTGGAGCGCGCTGTACGCGACCGAGGTGGCGGGCGCCGCCGCGGTGCTCGCCGCCGCCACGTACACCTGTCTGTCGCTCGCCGCCACCGTCGCCCGGCTGGTCGGAGACCGGCTGGCGGGCCGGTTCGGGCGGATCCGCTTCGTGCGGCTGTCCGCGCTCGTCGCCACAGCGGGTGTGGCGCTGCCGGTGGCGTACCCCCATCCGGCCGCGGTGATGGCCGGCTTCGGACTGCTCGGCTTCGGCCTGGCGTGCGTGACCCCGACGGTGCTCGGCTTCGCCGGCGAGCAGCCGGGCCTCACCTCCGGTGAGGGCGTCTCGGTGGTGGCGATGGGCCAGTGGCCGGGCGCGTTGCTCGCGGCGCCGGTGATCGGCCTGCTCGCCGGTGCGCTGAACCTGCGCAGCGCGTTCGTGGTGGTGGCCGTGATGGCGGTCGCCGTGGTGGCGTTGATCGGGCGGGTCCGGGCGACGGCGCTGCCCGGTGAGAGCCCGGTCCCGCCCCGGCCGTGACGGCCGGGGCGGGGCGGCGGTCAGAAGTCGTCGTCGAAGGTGACCGACCCGGTCACCCCGACCTGGTACGCCGACACCCGGCGCTCGAAGAAGTTGGACAGCTCCTGCACGTCCTGCAACTCCATGAACGCGAACGGGTTGCCGCTGCCGTACATGGGGGCGATGCCGAGCACTGCGAGGCGCCGGTCGGCCACGTGCTGGAGGTACTCGCGCATGTCCGCGAGCGACATCCCGGGCACGCCCTGCCCGAGCAGGTCCGCGGCGAAGCCCACCTCGCACTCCACCGCCTCGGCCAGCATCTCCCTCACCTGCTTCTCCATCTCGTCGTCGAACAGGTCCGGCTCCTCGGCGCGTACGGTCTCCACCACGTCGAAGGCGAACGCCATGTGCATCGACTCGTCCCGGAACACCCAGTTGGTGCCGGAGGCCAGCCCGTTGAGCAGGCCCCGGGAGCGCAGGAAGTAGACGTAGGCGAACGCGCCGTAGAAGAACAGGCCCTCGATGCACGCGGCGAAGCAGATCAGGTTGAGCAGGAACGCCCGCCGGTCCGCGCGGGTCCGCAGCTCGCGCAGCTCGAAGATCGAGTCGATCCACCGGAAGCAGAACTCGGCCTTGCGGGCGATCGACGGGATGTTCTCCACCGCGGCGAACGCGGCGAACCGTTCCTTCTCGTCCGGCACGTACGTGTCCAGCAGGTTCAGGTAGAACTGGACGTGCACCGCCTCCTCGAACAGCTGCCGGGACAGGTAGAGCCGGCCCTCGGGCGAGTTGACGTGCTGGTAGAGGTTGAGCACCAGGTTGTTGGCGACGATGGTGTCGCCGGTCGCGAAGAACGCCACCAGCCGCGACACCAGGTGCCGTTCGGCGGGGGACAGCTTCGCCAGGTCGGCGAGGTCGGAGTGCAGGTCCACCTCCTCGACCGTCCAGGTGTTCTTGATCGCGTCCTTGAAGCGGTCGAAGAAGCGCGGGTAGCGCATCGGCCGCAGGGTCAGGTCCATGCCGGGGTCGAGCAGCATGTGCCGGTTCGGTGCGGTGGTGGTCACTGGCATGCCTCGCAGCTCTCGGGGTTCTCCAGGGAACAGGCCAGCGCCTCGTCGTCGCTCACGGCGGAGACCACGCCGGAGACCGGGGCGAGCACCGGCGCGACGGTGGCCTGCTGGATGCGGGTGGCGGGACGGGAACGCAGGTAGTAGGTGGTCTTCAGCCCGGCCTTCCAGGCGTACAGGTACATCGAGGACAACTTGCCGATGGTCGGCGCGCTCAGGAACAGGTTCAGCGACTGGGACTGGTCGACGAACGGCGCCCGCGCGGCGGCCAGGTCGATCAGCGCCCGCTGCGGCAGCTCCCAGGCGGTGCGGAACAGCTCCCGAACCGGCGCGGGCAGTTCGGCGATGTCCTGCACCGAGCCCTCGGCCCGCTTGATCCGGTCGCGGACCTGCGGCGTCCACAGCCCGCGCGCCTTCAGCTCCCGCACCAGGTACGTGTTGACCTGGAGGAACTCCCCGGACATGGTCTCGCGCTTGAACAGGTTGGACACCTGCGGCTCCACGCACTCGTAGCAGCCGGCGATGGAGGCGATGGTGGCGGTCGGCGCGATCGCCACCAGCAGCGAGTTGCGCAGCCCGTGTGCGGCGATCCGCTCGCGCAGCGCCGCCCACCGTCCGGCCTGCGCCGGCTCCGCGCCCCACAGGTCCGGGTGCAGGTCACCCTTCGCGGCCCGGGTCTGCGGGTACGCCGGATGCGGCCCGAACCGCTCGGCCAGCCCGGCGGACGTCTCCAGCGCGGTCAGCAGGATCTCCTCCTGGACGCGGGTGGACAGCTCCCTGGCCTGCGCCGAGTCGAACGGCAGGCGCAGCGTGAAGAACGCGTCCTGCAACCCCATCAGCCCGAGCCCGACCGGCCGCCAGCGCGGGTTCGACGCCGCCGCCTGCTCGGCCGGGTAGTAGTTGATGTCGATCACCCGGTCGAGGAAGACCACAGCGGTGCGGACCGTGGCGCGCAGCCGCTCCCAGTCCACGCCGTCGGCGGTGACGTGGGCGCCGAGGTTCACCGACCCGAGGTTGCACACCGCCGTCTCGGCGTCGTCGTTCACCTCCAGGATCTCGGTGCACAGGTTGGACAGGTGGATCACGTTGCCCGGCTCGCCGGTCTGGTTGGACAGCCGGTTCGCGGCGTCCTTGAACGTCATCCAGCCGTTGCCGGTCTGCGCGAGCGTGCGCATCATCCGCCCGTACAGGTCCCGGGCCTTCACCGTGCGCACCGCGTTCTTCTCGGCCGCCCGGTACGCGGCGTCGAACGCCTCGCCGTACAGGTCGGGCAGCTCCGGGGCGTCCGACGGGTCGACGAGCGACCACTCGCCGTCGGCCTCGACCCGGCGCATGAACTCGTCCGGGATCCAGTTGGCGAGGTTGAGGTTGTGCGTACGCCGGGACTCCTCGCCGGTGTTGTCCCGCAGCTCCAGGAACTCCTCCACGTCCGGGTGCCACGGCTCCAGGTAGACGCAGGCCGCGCCCTTGCGCCGGCCGCCCTGGTTGACCGCGGCCACCCCGGCGTCGAGCGTCTTGAGGAACGGCACGATGCCGTTGGACCGGCCGTTGGTGCCCCGGATCAGCGCGCCCCGGCCCCGCACCCGCGACCAGGAGATGCCGATGCCGCCGGAGAACTTCGACAGCTTCGCGACCTGGTGGTACCGCTCGTAGATCGAGTCCAGCTCGTCGCGCGGCGAGTCGACCAGGAAGCACGACGACATCTGGGTGTGCCGGGTGCCGGAGTTGAACAGCGTGGGGGAGCTGGGCAGGTACGCCAGGCTGGACATCAGGCGGTAGAAGCCGACCGCCTCGCCCGGGGTGCGGGACAGCCCGCAGGCCACCCGCAGCAGCCAGTACTGCGGTGTCTCCACCACCAGCCGCGACTGCGGGTGCCGAAGCAGGTAGCGGTCCGCGACCGTGCGCAGTCCGAAGTACTCGAACCGGAGGTCGCCGTCCGGGTCCACGGCGTCGTCGAGCTTGCGGGCGTGCCGGGCCACGAACGCGGCCGTCTCGTCGCCGATCAGCCCCAGCCCGTGCGCGTACGCGATCGACTGGCTGAAGCTCGCCACGCCCTGACCGCGGACCTCCTTGTCCACGTACGCGGCGAGCAGCCGCGCCGCCAGCTTCGAGTACTGCGGCTCCTCGCCGATCAGCTCCGCCGCGGTCTGGATCGACAACCGGTCCAGCTCGGCGGTGGTCGCCCCGTCGTAGAGCCCGCTTATCGTCTTGGTGGCCACCCGCAGCGGGTCCACCTCGTCCAGGTCGGCGACCCAGCGCTCGACCGCCCGGACGATCTTGCCGACGTCCACCGGCTCGGTGTCGCCGTCCCGCTTGCGTACCCGCATCGCCGGCCGGCGGGCCTCGGACCCGCCGGTGGCGGACGGGGGACTCTCCTGCACGACAGTCATGACCTCTCCTCGCTGTCACCGTCTGGAGACGGCGGGAGACGCCAACGGGCACGGCGCGGCCGGCCCGGCTGCTGGCGTCGGTCGTCCCGCGCGACCTCCGGCCGCCGTACGCGGAGGCGTACGGCGCGCTGGCAGGTCTTCGGACTCGCGGGCCCGACCGGGGTCGCCGGTCGCCTACCGGCCGTCGCTTCCCAGGCCGATGGCCCAGTGCTGTTGACGGCTGTCGTTCCCACTCACCGCTGCGGGGCAGTCCCGGATTCCCACCGGGTTCCCTCTTGCCTCGGCCTTGCCCCCGGAGGGCTCGGCCGAACCAGCTGCGGCACCACCATATATGGCGGTGAGGGCTTGTGTGCAACACCAGATGTCGTGTCGGCGTGTCGGAATGATCTCACTGTCCACAGTGCCTACCCCCGATTCCGGCGCGGGCCGGCGGGCGCGATACTCGGCGTATGGGGAATACCGGGCGCCGCTGGGCGTGGGTGGCGGTCCTGCTCGTCGGCGGCGGGCTTCACCTGCTGGTGCTGGGGACACTCGCCGGCACCGGGACCGTCACGTTCATCCCGGCGCTGATCGTGCTCGGCGCGTGCGTCGCGCCCGCCACGTTCCTGGCCTTCGCCCAGGGGCGGCCGGCCCGCCGTCCGGTCCCCGGCTCCGTCGTCGGCGTCGCCGCGCTCCTCGGCGGCGTGGTCGGCGTGGTCGCCGCCGGCTGGCTGGAGTACGGCACGCTGCACCGCCTCGGTGTCCTGCCGATGGCGCTCGTCGGCCTGGCCGAGGAGACCGCCAAGCTGATCGTGCCGGCCGGCATCCTGCTGCTGTGGCGGCGGCACCCGTCCCCGGCGCAGGGCCTGGTGATCGGCGTCGCCTCCGGCGCCGGGTTCGCCGCGCTGGAGACCATGGGCTACGCGTTCGCCGCGTTCGTCGGGTCGGAGGGCAACCTCGGCGCGGTCGAGCGGACGCTGCTGGTTCGCGGTCTCACCGCGCCCGCCGCGCACCTGGCCTGGACCGGGCTGACCGCCGCCGCGCTGTTCACGTTCGCCGCCGCGCCCGGCGGCCGGAAGCTGGCGGCGTTCCTGCTCACCTTCGCCGCCGCCGTCACGCTGCACACCTGCTGGGACACGTTCGGCACCCAGCCCGCGTACGTGTTCATCGGCGCCGTGTCGCTGGGCTGGGTGCTGCTGCGCCTGCACCTGGACCGCGAGCGGCCGGCCCCGTCCGGGACGCCGGTCGTGCCGGCATCCCGGGAGACGGCCGCGCATCATCCCGGCTGAGCCGGGCGGCCGGCCGTCCGGCTCAGCCCGGCCCGTCAGCCGACGGCCAGCCGGACGCCGAGCGCGACGAAGGCGACAGCGCAGAGCCGGTCGACGCGCCGCGACCAGCGGCTGTCGCCCCACCGCCCGGCGAACCGTCCGGCGCCCACGCCGAGCGCCAGGTCCACGGCGAGCTGCACCGCGACGAACAGCGCCCCGAGCAGCACCAGCTGCGCCGCCACCGGGCCCGCCTCGGGCCTGACGAACTGCGGCAGGAACGCCACGCTGAACAGGATCATCTTCGGGTTGAGCAGGTTCGTCAGCAGTCCGCGCCGGAACGCCCGCCCGGCGCCGCCGTCCGGCCGGTCCGCACGCGCGCCGGGCCGGCCCGTGCCGCGCAACGCCCGCAGGCCCAGCACGATCAGGTACGCCGCACCGGCCCACCGGATCGCGGTGAACAGCACCGGGGACGCGGCGATGACGGTGGCGAGCCCGGCCACCACGGCGGCGACGTGCACCGCCTCCCCGGCGGCGACCCCGAGCGCGGCCACCGCGCCCGCCCGGGCGCCGTACCGGGTGGCGTTGGCGAGCACGAACATCATGTCCGGCCCCGGGGTGAGCATGAGCACCACGATCGCGGCCAGGTAACCGGCGAGCGTGGCGGCCGACAGTCCGAGCACCGCTCAGCCCTCCCCGGCGCCGTCGAGCAGCGCCCGGCGCAGCGCCAGCCGGTGCTCGCGCCGGATCTGCGCCTCCCGGTAGCGCCGCCGGTCGCCGTCGGTCTCGGTGTGCAGCGGCGGCACCGGCCGGGGCTGCCCGTCGTCGTCCACCGCCACCATCACCAGGTGCGCGGTCGCCACGTCCACCGGCGGCACCGCGCGGTCCCACCGGTCCGCGCTGACCTTCACCGCCACCTCCATCGAGCTGCGGCCGGCCCAGGTGATCCGGGCGTCCACGTGCACTACGTCCCCGACGCGTACCGCGCGCAGGAACGCGGTCTCGTCGATGGCGGCGGTGACGGCCGGTCCGTCGGAGTGGCGGGCGGCGACCACCCCGGCGACCGAGTCGATCAGGTTGAGGATGCGCCCGCCGTGGACCGTGCCCATCAGGTTGGTGTGGTGCTGGTCCATGATCTGCGACAGGGTCAGGTGCGAGGCCGACGGTGGTCGGCCGGTGAGCGTGATGGTGTCGGGCACTGTGCGGTTCCGTCCTCGCAGAAGCGGACCGCCGACCGGCCGGGGCGTGCACGTCGAGGACACGCCGACGGCCCTGCCTACGGCGTGTCACCCGCCCGACCCACCCGCGAGGTCGACGGCGGCGCGCACCGGTGGTACGCGCGACGCGGGCAGGTCTTCGGACTCGCGGGCGTGACACGAGGTCGCCTACTGGCCGTCGCTTCCCAGGCCGTGGCCCAGTGCTGTTGACGGCTGTCGTTCCCACTCACCGCTGCGGGGCAGTCCCGGACTTCCACCGGGTTCCCTCTTACGACACCCGGCCGTCGCCGACCGGGTGAACCAGCGCTTCCCGCAGCGTAGCCCAGCGTCCGAGGCCGGCGGCACAGGCGTCAGGACGGCGCCGATCCCGTCACAGCGGCAAGCGGCGCCGCGCCGAACGACACCGCGAACCGCTTGCACCAGATAGACACGCTGCGCAGACCGTCCAGGTCTACCGACGCCGGGATGTCGTACGCCTGGTCGCCGATGTTGCCCTTGAGCCGGCCCAGCTCGACCCAGCGGCCGTCGTCGAACACCTGCCAGCCGGCCCGGCCGGGCAGCACCTTCCGGTCGGTGAGCCACACCCGCAGGTCGGGCCCGTCCGAGGTGTCCAGTCCGCGCAGGAGCAGCTGACGACGGCCGTCGGCGAGGCGGACGAGCTGCGCCCGGCCGGCCGTGTCGTGCTCGTGGGTGACGAAGTCACCGGCGGCGAGCACCACGTCGGCGGGCGGCGCGCCGGTCGGCGACGGGCCGGTCGTGCCGGAAGCCGGTGAGCCGGTCGTGCCGGCCGGCTGCGGCTCCGCCACAGTGGGCAGCGTCTCGCGTACCTCGCGGTCGGTCACCAGCCGCCACGGCTGGAACAGGTACAGGCTCACCCCGAGGCCGGTGACGGCCACGACGGCGAGCACCGACAACACCACACGTCTTCTGCCCATGCCCCGACGGTAGGCGCGGATCCGGCGGAAAGATCTTTCCGTCCGCTTACGGCCCGACCGCGGGCCGCCGCGCCGGGACGCCGATGGGTAGCGTCTGGCGCATGGGGCGCTACGTGCTCGTCGTCGACGACGACCGGACGGTGAGCGACGTCGTCCGGCGCTATCTGGAGCAGGACGGCTGCCGGGTCCGGCTGTCCTTCGACGGGCCGGACGCGCTCGCCGCGGCCGAGGAGGAGCCGCCCGACCTGGTGGTCCTCGACCTGATGATGCCGGGCCTCGACGGCATCGAGGTGTGCCGGCGGCTGCGGCGCCGGCTGCCCGGCCTGCCGGTCGTCATGCTCACCGCGCTCGGGGACGAGGCCGACCGGGTCGCCGGGCTGGAGGTCGGCGCGGACGACTACGTGACCAAGCCGTTCTCGCCGCGCGAACTCGTGCTGCGCATCAGGTCGGTGCTCCGGCGCGCGGCCCCGCAGGACCGGGGACCGACAGGGCTGCTGCGCGACGGCGACCTCACCGCGGACACCGGCCGCCGCGTCGCCGAGCGCGGCGGGCAGCAGCTGTCGCTGACCGTACGGGAGTTCGACCTGCTCGCGTTCCTGCTGGCGAACCCCGGACGCGCCTGGTCACGGGCCGAGCTGCTGGACCGCGTGTGGGGCTGGCGGTTCGGCGACCAGTCCACAGTCACCGTCCACGTCCGGCGGCTGCGGGAGAAGATCGAGGACCACCCGGCGCAGCCGCGCCGCATCGTCACCGTGTGGGGCGTCGGTTACCGGTACGAGCCGTCGGAGGCGTCCCGGTGAACGAACTGATGGTCATCGGGCTCTACGCCCTGCTCGCCGGCGCTGCCGTCGGCGCGCTCGGCGTCGGCGCGCTGCGGCTTGTGCGCCACCGGTCGATCCTCGCGCACATCGCGGTGCTGCTCGCGGTCACCATCGCCTCGGTGACGGCGGGCGTCACCGCCGTCGCCCAGGCCATGTTCCTGTCCGCGCACGACCTCCAGGTCGTCCTCGTCACTGTCGCCGCGTCCGCGGCGCTCAGCCTGGCCGTCGGGGTGGCGTTCGCCCGCCGCCTCGCCCAGGCGGCGGTCTGGGCCGACCAGGCCCGGCAGCGGGAACGGCAGCTGGAGGCCGGCCGCCGCGAGCTGGTCGCGTGGGTCTCCCACGACCTGCGTACGCCGCTCGCAGGGCTGCGGGCGATGGCGGAGGCGCTGGAGGACCGGGTGGTCGACGAGCCGGCGGCGGTGGCCGAGTACCACCGCCGGATCAGGGTCGAGACGGACCGGATGACACGCCTGGTCGACGACCTGTTCGAGCTGTCCCGGATCACCGCCGGTGCGCTGCGGCCCGCCCTGTCCCCGGTGCCGCTCGGCGACGTGGTCTCCGACGCGATCGCCGCCACCGCGCCGCTGGCCGCCGACCGGCGGGTGCGGGTGCTCGCCCCGGAGACCGGCTGGCCGACCGTCCGGGCCGCCGAGGCCGAACTCGCCCGCGTCGTGACGAACCTGCTCGTCAACTCGGTGCGGTACACGCCACCGGACGGCACTGTGCGCATCGACGCCGGCCGGGACGATGACGACGCGTGGCTCGCCGTCTCCGACACCTGCGGCGGCATTCCCGAGGCGGACCTGCCCCGGGTGTTCGACGTGGCGTTCCGGGGCACCCGGGCCCGTACCCCCGCACCGGCCGGCGCCGACGAGGCGGCGCCGGCCGGCGGCGGCCTGGGGCTGGCGATCGTGCGCGGACTGGTCGAGGCGCACGGCGGGCGGGTGCACGCGCACAACGTGACCGGCGGGTGCCGGTTCGTGGTCCGCCTGCCGGCGGTCTGACCGGGCCGGTCAGGCGGCGTCCGGGGGACCGGTCTCCACCAGGCGTCCGTCCGCCAGGCGCAGCCAGCGGCCCACGTCGATCGCGGCGAGGAACCGCTCGTCGTGGCTGACCACCAGCAACGCGCCCCGGTAGGCGTGCAGCGCGCTCTCCAACTGGCCGACGCTGACCAGGTCGAGGTTGTTCGTCGGCTCGTCGAGCAGCAGGAGATGCGGGGCCGGTTCGGCGCCCAGCACGCACGCGAGCGTGGCGCGCAGCCGCTCCCCGCCGGAGAGCACCCCGACCGGAAGGTGCGCGCGCGGGCCGCGGAACAGGAAGCGGGCCAGCAGGTTCATCCGCTGCGCGTCCGGGGCCTGCGGCGCGAACGCGGCCAGGTTCTCCGCCACGGTACGGTCCAGATCCAGCAGGTCCAGCCGCTGCGACAGGTACGCGATCCGGCCGTCCGCGCGGGTGATCCGGCCGCTCTCGGGCTCCAGGTCGCCGTCGATCAGCCGCAGCAGCGTGGACTTGCCCGCGCCGTTGTCGCCGAGCAGGGCGATCCGTTCCGGACCGCGGATCGTCAGGTCGACCCCGTCGGCGGCGAACAGCGACCGCTCGCCGTGCCGGACCTGCACCCCTTCGGCGGTCAGCAGCGTGCGTCCGGCCGGGACGGTGGTGGCGGGCAGCTCCACCGTGATCGTCTTCTCGTTGCGCAGCGCCCGCTCGGCCTCGTCCAGCCGTGCCCGGGCGTCGTCGACCCGCCCGGAGTGCATCTCGTTCGCCTTGCCCGCTGCCACCTGCGCGTCCCGCTTCAAGCCGCCGGCGACGATCCTCGCCAGACCCGCGTTCTTCAGGTTCCGGGAGGCGTTGCCGGCTCGCCGGGCCGCCCGTTCGCGGGCCTCCTGCAACTCCCGCTTCTCCCGCTTGAGGTCCTGTTCGGCGCTGCGGACGTTCTTCTCCGCCACCTCCTGTGCGGCCCGCACGGCCGCCTCGTACGAGGTGAAGTCGCCGCCGTGGAAGCGCATCTCACCGCGGTCGAGTTCGGCGATGCGGTCCATCCGGTCCAGCAGCGCCCGGTCGTGACTGACCAGCAGCAGGCAGCCGTGCCACTGTTCCAGCACGTCGTAGAGGCGGTGCCGGGCGCCCAGGTCGAGGTTGTTGGTCGGCTCGTCGAGCAGCAGCACGTCGGGCTGCTTGAGCAGTTGCGCCGCCAGACCGAGGGAGACCACCTGCCCGCCGCTGAGCGTGCCCAGGCGCCTGTCGAAGGCGAGGTCGCCGAGGCCGAGCCGGTCGAGTTGCGCGCGCGTGCGTTCCTCGATGTCCCAGTCGGCGCCGATCGTGGTGAAGTGCTTCTCGTCGGCGTCGCCGGCCTCGATGGCGTGCAGCGCCGCGATCAGCGGGGCGATCTCCAGGACCTCGGCCACTGTCAGGTCGGCGGCCAGCGGCAGGCTCTGCGGGAGGTAGCCCAGCACGCCGTCGACGGTCACCGACCCGGCGGCCGGGCGGTACTCGCCGGCGATCAGCTTGAGCAGCGTGCTCTTGCCGGCGCCGTTCGGCGCGACCAGACCGGTCCGGCCGCCGCCGAGGGTGAAGGAGAGGTTCTGGAAGACCGGGGTGTCGTCCGGCCAGGAGAAGGTCAGGTTCGAGCAGACGACGAAGGAATCGGACATCAGGAAGACGACCTCGAAGATGAGGGCGGGCGGACCTCAGCCGCCCGGCGGGGGACACGGTCTCGGGGTACGACGGAACGACCACGGCGCTCGCCTGCGGTCGGTCACATGTCCGGTCTCACCCGGAGATGTCGTCGTCACCCGCCATGTCTGGTCTCCCTGCCTGCCTGATCGCCACTGGATCACTCCGGTCCACCGTAGCACCGGCGGTGGTCGCCAGGCGGTCCTGGAGACGGGCGTGCCGGAACTGGTAGACCGGCCCCACCGTGCGCAGCACCGACCGGCGGTGCGCGTCGTCGAGGAATCGGTGCAGCCGCAGCGGCGCCACCCCGGTACGGCGCAGCTCGACGATGACGAGCAGGGCGCGCCAGGTCTGCGAGGACGTCACGCCGAGCAGGAAGCCGCCGACGATGCCACAGGCGATGCCACCTTCCGCCGACCCGGCGAGCCGCCCCACCAGGCCACCCAGGACGCCGAGCACGGACCCGAGCCAGAGGCCGCCGCCCACCGCGGACCACAGGTCCCGCCGCCAGGACAGCCGCGACGACACCGGGTCGTCCTCGCCCGCCGAGCCGGCCATCGCCAGGTACAGGCCCAGGGAGAGGCAACCGAGAAAACCGGTCGCGGTGAAGGCGAGGAAGACCGGGAAGGCCCGGCCGGACCCGATGCCTGTGACGTCGGCGCACGCGGCGACGAGGAGCCCGAAGAAGCCCAGGAACAACGCACCGGTGAGCCCGGCGCCGAGCACGTTCTCCATCCGCTGACGGCTGATCACCCGGCTCCACCTGATCCGGCGGAGCCGCAGCGGACGCCGGCCGATCAGCACGTCCCGGGAGAGCTTGGCGGTGAACGTGAGCACCAGCCCGAACGCCAGCCCGGCCAGGACGCCGAACGCCGGGCCCGCGAGCAACCCCGCGCTCAGTCCGGCGCCGAGGCCGGTGACGAGCACCGTCGAGACCGCGTACAGGTCCCAGGAGGTGAACGACGCCAGGTGCCACCACACCAGATCGCGGCTGCCCGCCCGGTTCATCAGGTGGGCGAGGTGACCGAGCCAGCGCGCCGCCTGCGCAGCCGTGTAGCGCGGCTCCGGTACGCCGGGCTGGACGGCGTACGCCGCGGGGAGCACCCGGTCGAGCAGGGCGTCCTCCACCGCCTCCCGGCTGTGGTAGCGGTCGAGCAGCTCCGCGGCATCGTCGTCGGTGGTCACCGTGTCCCGGAACAGGCTCAGCATCAGCGGGCTGCGCAGCGCCTGCGCGACGGGACTGTCCGGCCGGTCGCGCACCTCGTCCACCAGCCGTTGCCACCCCGGCGGCAACGGCTGGGTCCGGCTCCGGGTGACGTACGCGGCGATGTCCGTGCCGGTCAGCGGCTCCAGCTCCAGGGCGGCGGCGCCGGAGAGGTGCCGGGCGGCGGCCACCGCCTCCACCAGCTCGCGGCTGCGGGTCGTCACCACCAGCCGGAACGTGGTCTGGACGTCGAGCGCGCGCAGGGCGACCGGTCGCAGGTCCGGCGGCAGTTCGTCCAGCCCGTCCAGGAAGAGGGCGACGTGCCCGCCCGTGACGAGCCGGCGGGCCGGTTCGAGCCCGCCGAGGACATCGTGATCGGCGGCCAGCCGGGCGGCCAGCCAGTCGGCGACCGGTTGCCGGCGTGGATCCCAGCCGGACACGGTCAGCAGCACCGGCACGGGTACCCGTGCGCGTTCCTGCTCCGGCAGGCGCTGCCGGTGCTCCAGCGCGTCGATCAGCAGCAGGACGACCGCTGCCGACTTGCCCGCCCCGGGCCCGCCGAGCAGCAGGAGGCGGCCGGAGCCCAGGCCCGCGTACACCCGGAAGAGGTCGTGCAGGTCGCCGTGGGCGAGGTCGGCCGCCCGCACCGGCGGGACGGCCGGCAGGGGCGGGAACCGGACCAGGTCGCCCTCGGTCGCGGCGGCGTCCACCGGCCCGGTGACCGGCCGGTCCGACCACCGCCAGTGGACCCGGATCGGAACCGGCGCCCACAGCCCGCGCTCGGTCGCCGCGCGGCTCCACTGCGCGAGGACGGCGGCGGCCAGCTCGTCGGCCGCCCGCTGCGCCTCGGGGCCGGGGCGGCGTGTGCCCCGGTGGTTGCGCCGCCACAGCCAGCCCAGGATCGGCCCGCCGGCCGCCAGGACGGCGAGGACCGACTGCAGCAGGGTGAGCTGCCGGTCGGTGGCGTTCGGCAGCCAGGCGACCGACGCGCCGAGCCCGGCCGCGACGAGCATCGCCAGCACCGACCAGACCCCCCGCCGCATCCCGGTAGTGTGCCAGCCGACCGGCTGTCCACACAGGCCCGTTCGCCGAGCCGGGAGTGGTGCGGCCCTATGCTCCTGGCCATGTCCCAGGTGACCGCGAGCCGCTGGTTCGGGCCGGCCGGCTCCTCGTCCGGCGACGCCCAGGTGTTCGTCTTCCCGTACGCCGGTGGCGTCGCCGCCTCCTTCGCGCAGTGGCGGGAACTGGCCGCGCCGGAGCTGTCGGTGCAGGTCGCGCTGCTGCCGGGCCGGGGCGCCCGGCTGCACGAGCCGCCGCTGGACGACCTCGCGGAGCTGGTGGACGCGCTGGCGACAGCCGTCGCCGAGCGGGCGTCCGGGCCGTACCTGCTGTTCGGCCACAGCCTGGGGGCGCTGGTGGCGTTCGAGGTGACCCGGGAGCTGCGCCGCCGGGACGCGCCCGCGCCGCTGGCGTTGCTCGTCGGCGGCGCGGAGGCGCCGGGGACCCGGCTGGTACGGCGGCGCGTGCACGACCTCGACGACGCCGGTCTGATCGACGCGCTGCGCGACTTCGGGGCGACGCCGGCCGCGCTGCTGGCCGACCGCGACCTGATGGAGCTGATCCTGCCCGGGGTACGGGCCGACTTCGCGCTGTCCGAGCGGTACGCCTACCGCCAAGGGCCGCCGCTGGAGGTGCCGGTGCACGTGCTGCTCGGCGACCGGGACGAGCACGTGGACCCGGACCGGGCCGCGGGGTGGGCCCGGGAATGTGTCACCGAGCCGCGGTGGCACGTGTTTCCCGGCGGGCATTTCTTCCTTACCGACCATCTGCCGGAAATCATCGACCTAATGCGACACATCGTCGCCAGTCACACCCCTGTGGCGGAATAAGCGACAAAGAACGGGTAAGGACTCGTACCCGTGCCGGACCTTCCACAATGTCCGGTATTCGACCTGGTGAACGGCCGAGAAGCGGTGTTAAAGTCTGCCATCCGTTCGCCGAAGGGACGTCGCTGACGAGGCGGCATACTGTCGCGTGCGCCGAGGTGTCCATGAGCCGGCCGTACCTTCCGTCCCTGGTCCTGCGCGATTACCTGCATACCGTGGCGACCCTCCACCCGCAACTGCGCGAACTGCTCGACTTCGGCCGCCCCGGCGCGGACGCAGCTCTCGCGGAACTGGCCGGCACGGTCAGCGAGTTCGACACCGACTCCACCGGCCGGGGCGATTCCTACCGCCGGGCCCAGCGGGACACGCTCGTCCGCTGGACCGGCATGCGGCGGCTGCTGGACCTCGCCACCCCGGACGCCGCCGCCCCGGTCACGCTCATTCTCGACGTGCTCGGCGGCGACGGCACTGTGGCCCGCGCCGCGAGCAGCCAGTCCGCCTGCTTCGAGTCCAAACTGGCGTTCATCACCGGCGACCTGTCCGGCCACATGGTCGACAAGGCGCTCGCCCACGGCCTGCCTGCCGTCCGTCAGGCCGCGCACTTCCTGTTCCTGCGCGACGCCGCTGTGGACGCGGTGCTGCTGGCGTACGGCACGCACCACATCCCGGCGGCCCGGCGGCCGCAGGCGGTGGCCGAGGCGGCCCGGGTGGTCCGGCCCGGCGGCCGGATCGTGCTGCACGACTTCGACGAGTCCAGCCCGATGGCCGGGTTCTTCGGCGAGGTGGTGCACCCGCACGCCGCCGGCGGCCACGACTACCGGCACTTCAGCCGCGCCGAGCTTACCGGCCTGTTCACCGCGGCCGGGCTGCCGGTACGCGTCGTCGACCTGTACGACCCGCTGATCGTGCGCGCCGACAGCGCCGAGTCCGCCTCCGCGGGCATGCGCGACTACGTCGGCGACATGTACGGCGTGCGCGACTACTTCGCCACGCTCACCGATGACGAGGTGTGGGGGCTGCTGACCCGCCACTTCGACCACACCGGCTACCTGGCCGGGATCGGTCGCGACGACGTGCCGGCCCGTCCGCTGGTCTACCGGGCCGACGGGCAGTTCGTCGCCGAGGTGCCCCGGATGGCGATCGTCGCGGTCGCGACGAGGACGCGGTGACCGCTGTGACCGGCCCGCGCTACCTGACCGACCTGGTGCACCGGCCCACCGGCGCCGACGGCGACCGGCCCGCGATCGTCGGACCGGACGGCGAGGTGAGCTACTCCGCGCTGTGGGAGCGGGTCGGCGCGACGGCCGAGCTGCTGCGCCGCGCCCGCGTGCGGCCGGGTGACCTGGTGGGCCTGTACCTGCACCGGTCCGCCGACTACGTGACGTCGTTGCTCGCGACGCTGGCGGTGGGCGCGGTGGCGGTGCCGGTCGACCCCGAGCTGCCGTCGGGCCGGGCCGAGCAGATGCTCGCCGCGGCGGCGCCCCGGCTCGTCCTGTACGCCGACCGTCCGCCCGCCGTCGCCGCGCCCGCGTCCACCGGTTGGCGGGACGTGCGTACCGCGCGGGCCGGGTCGCCGGCCGACCTGACCGATCGCACCGGCTGGCTGCCGCCGGGCGAGCACGCCGCGCTGGTGCTGTTCACCTCCGGCTCCACCGGCCGGCCGAAGGGTGTCGTGCTGCACCACGCCGGGCTGGTCAACCGGCTGGCCTGGGGCCACGGCCGGTTCGGTTTCACCGCCGACGACCGGGTGCTGCACAAGGCGTCGATCGGGTTCGACGCGTCGGTACACGAGATCCTCTCCCCGCTGATCGCGGGCGGCACCGTGGTCGTCGCCGGGCCGGGCCTGCAGTTCGACAGCCTCGGGCTGGTCCGGCTGATCCAGCGGGAGGCGGTCACCACCGCGCACTTCGTACCGACCATGCTGCGGCACGTGCTCGACGAGCCGGAGTTCGCCGGCTGCGTCACGCTGCGCCGGGTGCTGTGCGGCGGCGAGGCGCTGGACATGCGGCTGGTCCGGCGGTTACGCGAGGTGCTGCCGTGCGGGCTGTTCAACGGGTACGGCCCGAGCGAGACCTCGATCAACGTGTCCTACTGGGACTGCGCCGAGCCGTACGCGGGCAGCATCGCCCCGATCGGCCGGATCATCGACGGCGTCACCGCCCACGTGCTCGACGACGACCTGCACCCGGTGCCCGAGGGCGGGACCGGCGAGCTGTGGATCGGCGGGGTCGCGGTCGGGCTGGGCTACCTGCGCGACGACGAGCGGACGGCGGAGCGCTTCCGCCCCGACCCGGCGCGGCCGGGCGCGCGGCTCTACCGCACCGGTGACCTGGTTCGGGTCGCACCGCAGGGTTTCCTGGAGTTCCGTGGCCGGGCCGACGACCAGGTCAAGATCCGGGGGGTCCGGGTGGAGCCGGGCGAGGTGGCCGCCGTGCTGCGCGAGCATCCAGCCGTGCACGACGCGGTGGTGGTGACCGTCCCGGACACCGACGACGGCCCCCGCCTGGTCGGCTACGTGGTGCCGCAGCCCCGGCAGGCCCCGGCGGTCGGCGGGCTGCCGCGGTTCCCGCTACCCAACGGCATGGCGGTCACCGCGGCGTCGCCGGACGAGGCGGTCTTCCTCTACCGGCAGATCTTCGACCAGGCCGAGTACGCGCGTTTCGGCGTCCGCGTCGGTGACGGTGCGGTCGTCCTCGACGTCGGCGCCAACATCGGACTGTTCTCGCTCTGGGCGTCCCGGCAGGCGCGCGACGTGCGGCTGGTGGCGGTCGAGCCGAACCCGGACACACTGCCGTACCTGCGCGCCAACCTCGGCCTCTACGCCGGGTCCGCGTCGGTCGTCGAGGCCGCCGTGACCGATGCGGCGGGCACCGCCGAGCTGACCTCGTTCCCCGAGCTGAGCTACCTGTCCGGCCTCGGCGCCGACCGGGCCGGCGCCGCCTCCGACCTGGTCCGGTCGCACTACCGCCACGGCGGCGGCGACGCCGACGAGACCGAACAGGCGGCGCTCCTGGCCGACGCCCGCCGCCGCCTCGCCCCGGTGGCGCACGTGGTGCCGACCGTGACGCTGTCGGACCTGCTGGACCGTTTCGGGCTGGACCGCGTCGACCTGCTGAAGGTCAACACCGAGGGCGCCGAGCTGAGCGTGCTGCGCGGGCTGCGCCCCGAGCACTGGCCCCGTATTCGCCAGGTCTGCCTGGAGGTCGAACGCAGCAGCGTGACCACCCCGCTGGTACGCGAGCTGCTGTGCGCGGCAGGGTTCGAGGTCCACGACATCGGCGACTGGAACGTCGGCGCGGACGCCGACGTCAGCTACGTCTACGCCGTACGGCCGCAGGAACCGCCACCGGCGGCGACGCCCCGGGACGAGCCCGCCGACCACCTGCTGACCACCGGGCTGCTCCAGGGCTACCTGGCCTCGGCGCTGCCGCCCGCGATGCGCCCGGACCAGATCGTCCTGGTCGACCGGCTGCCCCGCCTGCCCAACGGCAAGGTCGCGCGGCTGGAGCTGCCACCGCCACCGTCCCGGCCCGCCGGGATCGCGGCGGAACCCGGCGACGGCGCCCTCACCGACCGGCTGCGCGAGGCGTGGCGGGCCACGCTCGGCGTCGACGCGGTGCACGACGACGACACGTTCGTCGCGCTCGGCGGGCACTCGCTGACCGCGCTGCGGATGGCGCTGCGGGTACGGGAGATGGCCGGGCTGGAGGTGTCCCCGGCGAGCTGCCTGCGCGCCGGATCGTTCGCCGACTGGGTCGACCGGGTCACGGAGGCGGGACGCGATGTCAGCCCGGTCCGCTGACGCGCGGCACGTCGTCGTGGTGGGCGCCGGCCGGCTGGCCCGCTCGCTGTGCCACGCCCTGGCGGCGACGCACACCCCGGCGCCGCTGCGCGTGACGGTCCTGGCCCGCGACCCGGACGCGGCCCACGCGCTCGCCCGCGCCGCGCGGGTGCGCGCCACAGTCGCCGGCACCCCCGTCGCCGTCACCGCCCGGCCGTTCACCGCCGAACCCGGCGCCGACCCGGGGGAGGGGTACGCCGCCGACGCCGCCTCGATGGCCCGGCTCCGGCCCGACGTGCTGGTCTGCGCCGCGTCCGCGCAGTCGCCGTACGAGCGGGCGGCGGCGCCGTCGGCCTGGACGGACCTGATCGCCGCGGCCGGCTTCGGGGTGACGCTGGCGTTGCAGGCCGAGCTGGTGTCCCGGCTGGCCGCCGCGCTGGCCGGCGGCGCACCCGGCGCGACGCTCGTCAACGGGGCGTTCCCGGACGCGGTCAACCCGCTGCTCGCCGCGCTGGACCTGCCGGTGCGCTGCGGCATCGGCAACGTGGCGACGCTCGCCGTGTGCCTGGACGCCGCGCTCGGCCGTCCCGGCCCGCGCCGGCTGGCGGTGCTCGGCCATCACGCCCACCTCGCCGCGCCCGGCCCGGACGACGACGACACCGCCGAGGTACGCGCCTGGCTGGACGGCCGGCCCGTCCCGGACGTCACCGGGCTGCTCGCCGGCTACCGCGCGCTGCCCCGGCCGGAGCTGAACGCGCTCGCCGGGCACGCCGGGGCCGCCCTGGTGGCGGCGCTCGCCACCGGCGACGAGGTGACGGCGAGCCTGCCCGGGCCACTGGGACTGCCGGGCGGCTATCCGGTCCGGCTCGCCGGGGGCCGGACCGAGCTGCGGCTGCCCGCCGAGCTGCCGGTGGCGCAGGCGGTCGCCTGGAACACCGCCGCCGGGCGCCGCGACGGCGTCGAGGTCGGTGGCGGCCACGTCCGCTACCCGGAGCGCGCCCGGGCGGCACTGGCGGCGTACCGGCCCGACCTGGCCGGCGGCTGGCACGCGGGCGAGCTGCCCGAGATCGCCTGCCGGTTCACCGCCCTGCGTGACCATCTGCGAACGGTGCCGCCGGCGCCGGCCCGGAGTGTGTTGGAGGAAGCCCGATGACCGTGACCACCCCGGCCACCCGCAACATGATCACCGACTACTACGACGTCATCGCGTCGGCGGTGCGCCGGTGCGGCGCGGTCCCCGGCGACGCGCCCGGCACGCCCGGCTTCGCGCCCGGCTTCGACCTGCCCGAGCTGACCCCCGCGGTACGCGAGTTCTACGCCGCCGCCACGGTCAGCTGGTCCCCGCTGGGCCACTACGGCGGGCACGACCTGACGATGCTCGACCTGACCGCCAACCCGGGCACCCGCACCACGAAGACATTCGCCTCGATGGTGATCGTCGCCCGGGCGGTGGAGCACATCCGGCGTACCGGTGAGCGGCTGTGCATCGTCACCCCGACCTCCGGCAACAAGGGCGTCGCGCTGCGCGACTCGGTGGCCCGCGCGTACGCGGCCGGGCTGGTGACCCCGGAGCAGCTGTCCATCGTGGTGCTGGCCCCGGCGGCGACCCGGCACAAGTTCCGCCACGACGCGCTCGCCGCCGATCCCGCGACCCGTGCGGTGAACCCGCTGCTGCGGTACACCGGCGCGGACCCGGAGGGCGTGAAGGCGCTCGGCCGCGCGTTCGTCGACGAGTACGCCGCCACCGCGTACGACAAGCACGGCGTCACCCTCTGGTACACCCTCGACCTGCGCAACTACCTGGTCGCCGACGCCGCCCGGGCCGCCTTCGAGGCCGACGTGTCGCCGGCCACCGGCTCGCGCTGGCACGCGCACGCCGTGTCCAGCGCGTTCGGCCTGCTCGGCTACAACCTGGGCCGCGACGTACTGGAGGCGGCCGGCGACGCCGACCCGGCCGACCGGCCCGGTTTCCTGCTCGTGCAGCACCTCGGCACGCCGGACATGGTGCTCAGCCTGCGCCACGGTTCGTTCGAGCGGGACCACTGCCCGGCGTACACGTTCGACGAGAGCCGGGGCGTCTGGACGCAGGACGCCGACCTGCGCTTCCCGGCCGTCACCGACGACCCGGCCGAGGTGCTCGACCCGACGTTCTACACGCACCGCCCGGTGACCTCCCCGGCCATGAACGCACTCATCGAACGGCACGGCGGCGACGGCATCGTGGTGTCGCGGCGCGAGTGCGTCCGGCGCTACCCGGTCGCCCGGCAGTGGCTCGCCGACGCCGGTCTGACCCTGCCCGAGGATCCGGCCCGGCTGCGGGAGTGGTCGATCCTGATGGCGCTGACCGGCGTCTGCAACGCCGTCGACCGGGGCCTGGTCCCGGCCGGGCACGAGATCGTGGTGCACGGCACCGGCAGCTACTGCGACGACTTCCGGATCGCCGAGGCGGACGCCGAGGTGTCCACGCTCGCCGACGTGGTCGCCGCCGCCCTGGACCAGCGGTGAGCCCGTCTCCGCAGCCGCTCGGCCTGCCGCCGCGGTTCGCCGCCCGGGCGCGCGCCGCGGGCGCCGACCCGGCCGCCGTCGTCCTCACCGCCACGGCTCTGGTGGTACGCCGGTACACCGGATCCCCCGTGGTGACGCTGCGGCACGGCGGCGACCCGGTGACGCTCGACCTGACCGCCGACGCGCCGATCCGGGAGTTGTGCCGCTCGGTGCGCCCGGCGTCGCCGGACCACCCGGTCGACGCCACTGTCGAGGTGCGCCCCGGCCTGGCTGGCGTCACCGTGTCCGGGCTGCCCGCCGCGTACGCCGACGACCTCCGCGCCGACCTGGCCGACGTCCTGTCCACGCTGGACCCGGACGCCTCGTCGGCGGGGGTGCTGCCGTCGGCCCGCTACGAGCGGCGTCCGGCCCCGGACCTGTGGCGGCTGCACGGCGGCGACGGCACCGAGGCCGGCCGGGTATGCGGCGACACCATCCCGGCCGCGTTCGCCGCGGCGGTGCGGGCGTACCCGGAGCGGCCGGCGGTGCTCGCCGACGACGCGACGGTGACCTACCGGGAACTCGGTGCGGCAGTGGCCGCGACCGCCGAAGCGCTGGCCGGGCCGGGTGACGTCGCGGCGCCGGTGGCGGTGCTGTGCCGCCACGGCGTCGCCACGATCACCGGCATCCTGGCGGCGCTGGCGTCGGGGTCGCCGTACGTGCCGCTGGACCCGGCGTACCCGGCGGCCCGGCTGGCCGCGATGCTGCGCGACGCAGGCGTCCGGGCGATCGTCGCGGACCCCGGCCACGAAGAGCGGGCCGCCGCGCTCGCGGCCGACGCCGGGCTGGAGCTGCCGGTGGTGTCGTTGCGCCGGGGCGAGGCCGGCGTGCCGGTGCCGGCCGGGCCCGCGCGCCCGGACGACCCGGCGTACGTGCTCTACACCTCCGGGTCCACCGGGAAGCCGAAGGGCGTGGTGCAGAGTCACCGCAACGTGCTGTTCGGTGTCCGCAACCACGTGCGCAACTTCGCCCTCCGGCCGGACGACCGCACGAGCGTGCTCACCTCGTTCGGCTACGACATGGCGGTCACCGACACGTTCAGCGCGCTGCTGTCCGGCGCCGCCGCCGTCCCGGTCGACGTCCGCACGCACGGCCTCGGCCATCTCACCGGCGCGCTCGCCGACCGGGGCGTCACCGTCTACCACTCCACCCCCACCGTCTTCCGGTACGTGGTGGCGAGCCTCGGCGAGCACGGGCGACTGCCGTCGGTCCGCGCCGTCGTCCTCGGCGGCGAGGAGGTCACCCGGCACGACGTGACGCTGGCCCGGCGGGCGTTCGCGCCGGGCGTGGTGTTCGTCAACGGGTACGGCACCACCGAGATCAGCTTCGCCGCGCAGCACCACCTGCCGCCGGACGCCGACCCGGGGCGCGCAGTCGTGCCGATCGGGCACCCGCTGCCGGGCGTCGAGGTGGTGCTGACCGACCCGGCCGGACGTCCCGCCTGCCTCACCGGCGAGGTGGTCGTGCGGACCCCGCACGTCGCGCTCGGATATCTGGGCCTGCCGGAGCTGACCGCGGCCCGGTTCACCGAGTACGACGGGGTGCGCGCGTACCGGACCGGGGACATCGCGCGGCGGCTGCCCGACGGCACGCTCGTCTACCTGGGCCGCGGCGACCGGATGGTGAAGATCCGCGGCTACCGGGTGGAGCTGGGCGAGATCGATGCGTGCCTGGCGGCGCAGCCCGGCGTGGCCCACGCGGCGGTGGTGGCGCGGCGAGGCGCGTCCGGCGCTGGCGAGCAGGAGATCGTCGCGTACGTGGTCGCCGCCGCCGGGACTGTCGTCGAGCCGTCGGCGCTGCGGGAACGGCTGGCCGCCGTGCTGCCGGACTTCATGGTGCCCCGGGCGGTGGTGGCGGTGCCGGAGCTGCCGATCGGGCCGACCGGCAAGCTCGACCAGGCCGCCCTGCCCGACCCGGACGCCGGAGGACCGGACGCTGGAGTACCGGTCACCTCCGGGCCGCCGGCCGGGCCGGTCGAGCAGGCCATCGCGGCGGGCTGGTGCGCGGTGCTCGGACTGCCCACAGTGGATCGTCTGGTGAACTTCTTCGAGGCGGGCGGGCACTCGCTCCAGCTCGCCCTGGTGCAGGGGTACCTGGAGGAACACCTCGGCCGCCGGGTGCCGCTGGCCCGGCTGGTGGAGTTCCCGACCGTGGCGGCGCTGGCCGCGTACCTGGAGACGTCAGGGGACGCTGCGGGCGTACCGGAGGACGGCCGGCTGGCCGCGGTCGGACGCCGGATGGCCCGTCGCGCCGCCGCGCGGGCCGCGGGCGGTGGGGAGGGACGGGCGTGAGCGCGGACGAGCGGATCGCGGTGGTGGGCCTGTCCTGCCGGGTCCCCGGCGCGGACGACGCGCAGGCGCTGTGGCGCAACCTGCTGTCCGGGGTGGACTCGGTGCGCCGGACCCCGGCCGGCGAGGGCGTGCCGGGCGGACCGGACTGGGTACCGGCGTTCGGCCGGCTCGACGACCTGGAGGGTTTCGACGCGGACCTGTTCGGCTATCCCGCCGAGGCGGCGGCGCTGCTCGACCCGCAGCACCGGCTGTTCCTGGAGGTCGCCTGGCACGCCCTGGAGGACGCCGGGATCGACCCGGACCGCGACCCGGCCCAGATCGGCGTGTTCGCCGGATGCGCGCCCAACCGCTACCTGCACCACCACCTGCTCGGCAACCCCGCGCTGGCACCGGCGGCGGGCACGCTCGCCGAGGACTGGGACGATGCGCTGACCGGTTCCGGCTGCGACTACCTGCCGACGCGGACCGCGTTCGCGCTGGGGCTGTCCGGCCCGGCCGTGGCGGTCCAGACCGCCTGCTCGACAGCGCTCGTCGCGGTGTGCCAGGCCGGGCAGAGCCTGCTGGACTACCGCTGCGACGTGGCGATAGCGGGCGGCGCGGCGGTGGTGTCCACCCGGCAGGCCGGGTACCGGCTGCGGCCGGGCGGGCTGCTGGCCACCGACGGGATCTGCCGCCCGTACGACGCCGCCGCCACCGGGCAGGTGTTCGGCAACGGCGCCGGGGCGGTGGTGCTCAAGCGGCTCGCCGACGCCCGCGCCGACGGCGACCACGTGTACGCCGTGCTCGCCGGGTGGGCGGTGAACAACGACGGCGCCGACCGGCCCGGCTTCACCGTGCCGGGCGTGTCCGGGCAGGCGGCGGTGCTGGCGGAGGCGCTGGCGTCGGTGGGCTGGGACGCGGCCGACGTGGGTTACCTGGAGGGGCACGGCACCGGCACGCCGGTCGGCGACGCGATCGAGGTGGACGCGCTGGCCCGGGTACGCCGGGGCGCCCGCGCGCCGCTGCTGCTCGGCTCGGTGAAGGGCAACCTCGGCAACCTGGACGCGGCGGCAGGCGTGCTCTCGCTGATCAAGGCCGTGTACGCGGTCCGCACCGGGCAGGTGCCGGGTACCGCGCACTTCACCGCCGCGCACGGCGACATCGACCTGGCCGCAGCGGGTGCCGAAGTCGGCGCGGAGACCCGGCCGTGGACGGGGGAGCGACGCGCGGGCGTCAGCTCGTTCGGCCTCGGCGGCACCAACGCGCACGTACTCGTCGAGCCCGCGCCCGCGACGGACGAGCCGGACGCCGGGGCACCCGGCCCGGTGGTGCTGGGACTGTCCGCGGGCAGCCCGGCGGCGCTGCGGGAACTGGCCCGGCGGCTGGCCGTCCGGCTTGCCGACGGCGACCTGGCGGTGGCCGACGTGGCGCACACGCTCGCGGTGGGACGGCGGCGGCTGGCGTACCGGGACGCGGTCGCCTGCGCCGACGCGGGGGAGGCGGTGCGCCGGCTGACCGCGCTCGCGGCCGGCGACCCGGCCTCCGACGACGACGCCGCAGTTCGCGCCTGGCGCGCCGGTGACGAGCCGGCCGTCCCGCCGGGCCGGCGGGTGCCGCTGCCCGGCTACCCGTTCCGGCGGACCCGGCACTGGATCGAGGCACCGCGATGACCGTCCGCGACGATCAGCGCGACCAGCGGGTCGGTCCCGAGCTGCCCTACCCGCAGGTGTGCCTGCCCGACCTGGTCGCGGCGCACGCCCGGCGGCGTCCCGGCGCCCCGGCCGTGGTGCAGGGCGACCTGACACTCAGCTACTCCGTCCTGGTCGGCCGGGCCGCCGCGCTCGCCGCGTCGCTGCGTGCCCACGGCATCGGCGCGGACGACCTCGTCGGCGTCTGCGTGGACCGCCGCCCGGACCTGGTGGTCGCGCTGCTCGGCGTGCAGACGGCCGGCGCCGGGTACGTCCCGCTCGACCCGGCGCTGCCGGCCGGACGGCTGCGGGAACTGGCCGCCGAGGCCCGCCTGCGTGTCGTCGTGGGTACGCCCGCCGCCGAGGCGTTCACCGGACGCACCGTGCTGGACGTCCCCACCGGCACCGCGCCCTGGCAGCCGACCCCGGCGACGCTCGGCACCACCGCGTACGCGATGTTCACCTCCGGGTCGACCGGGCAGCCCAAGGGCGCGGTGATCGAACACCGGGCGCTGACCGAGAAGATCACCTCGATCGCGGAGTTCTCCGGGTTCGACACGGCGACCCGGTGCCTGGCGTTCGCCTCGATCGGGTTCGACGCGTCGGTGGCCGACATGCTCGCCCCGCTCGCCGCCGGGGGCACCGTCGTGCTCGCCGGTGACGCCGAGCGGGCCGACCCGACCCGGCTCTACCGGATCTGCGCCGAGCAGGCAGTCGACGTGGTGGTGCTGCCGCCGCCGATCCTGCCGCTGCTGGACCCGGACCGGCTCTCCGGCGTGCGGCTGGTCGTCACCGGCGGCGAGGCCACCGGCCCGGAACAGGTCGGCCGCTGGACCGCCGGCGGGCGCCGCTTCATCAGCGTGTACGGCCCGACCGAGGCGACGGTGCTGGTGACCTGGTTCGAGGGCAGCGGCGACTGGACCCGGCCCATCCCGATCGGCCGGCCCGCCGCCAACCACCGCATCCACCTGGTCGACGACGAGCTGCGCGAGGTCGGCCCGGGGGAGATCGGCGAGGTGCTCGCCGGTGGTCCCGGGCTCGGCCGCGGATACCTGTTCGACGCCGCCCGCACGGCGGAACGGTTCCTCCCGGACCCGTTCTCCGGCAAGCCGGGGGAGCGCCTCTACCGCACCGGTGACCTGGCCCGGTGGCTGCCGGACGGGAGCCTGGAGTTCCTCGGCCGGGCCGACCGGCAGGTCAAGATCCGCGGGCAGCGGATCGAGCTGGGCGAGGTCGAGGCGGTGCTGCGCCGCCACCCGGACGTCGACCTGGCCAGCGTCCAGGTCCGCGCCGGCGCCGGCGGTCAGGAACTCGTCGCGTACGTGGCGACCGGCCTGGCCCCCGCCGAGCTGCGCGACTACTGCGCCCGGCTGCTGCCGCCCGCCGCCGTACCGGCCCGGATGCTCACCATGCCCGCGTTGCCGATCACCATCAACGGCAAGATCGACACCGAGCGGCTGGCCGCGCTCGACCTGGCCGGACCGGCTCACGTGCCGTCCGGCGAGCCGCCCGCCACCGACACCGAACGCCTCGTCGCGCAGGCGTGGGCGGCGCTGCTGGACGTCCCGGCGGTCGGCCGCGACGACGACTTCTTCCACCAGGGCGGGCACTCCATCACCGCCATGCGGCTGGTCGCCGACCTGCGCGAGCGGCTGGGCCGCGACCTCGCCATCGAGGACGTGCTGGTGGGGCGGACGCCACGCGGCATCGCCGCCCGCGCCGTCGCCGCCGCCGGAA
Source organism: Micromonospora sp. SYSU B005 (assembly GCF_055362685.1). Taxonomy (NCBI): domain Bacteria; kingdom Bacillati; phylum Actinomycetota; class Actinomycetes; order Micromonosporales; family Micromonosporaceae; genus Micromonospora; species Micromonospora sp. SYSU B005. The sequence continues at coordinate 133,957 of NZ_JAXCFU010000010.1, forward strand.
CCGGCCCGGCCGACGCCGCCGTCCGGGGACGGCCACCGGCGCTGTCCCCGGCGCAGCAGCGGCTGTGGTTCCTCGACCGCTACTTCCCGGCCGCCGCGTCCGCGTACAACGTCGCGTTCGCCGAACGGATCACCGGCCCGCTCGACGTGGCGGCGCTCGCCACGGCACTCACCGCCGTCGCGGACCGTCAGCAGATCCTGCGCTGGCGCATCCCGGAGCGCGACGGCGTGCCGTACGCGGTCGCCGACCCGTCCACACCGGTGCCGCTGCCGGTACGCGACCTCGCCCCGGGCACGGATCTTGCCGGTCACCTCGCCGCGAGCGCCGCCACGCCGTTCGCGCTGGACACCGACACGCTGTGGCGGGCCGAGCTGATCCGCACCGGCGCCGACGAGCACGTGCTGGCCGTGTACGCCCACCACGCCGTGTTCGACGGCTGGTCGCAGTCGCTGTTCTACGCCGACCTGGCCGCCGCGTACCGGGCCGCGCTCGGGGACGGGCCGCCGCTGCCGCCGCTGCCCGCCACGTACGGCGACTACGTGGCCTGGCGCGCCGACCGTGCCCGGCGCCGCGCCGCCGCCGACCTCGACTGGTGGCTGGACCACCTGACCGGGGCACCGGTCGTGCTGCGGCTCCCCGGTGGACGGGACCGGCCCGCCGAACAGACGTACACCAGCGCGACGGTGCGTACCCGGCTGGACCGGGCCGCCACTGCCGCGCTCACCGACCTCGCCGCCGGGCTCGGCGCGACCCCGGCGGCCGCCGTGCTCGCCGCGTTCGCGCTGGTGCTGGCCCGGCGTACCGGCCTGTCCGACCTGGTGGTCGGCACCCCCACCGTGGACCGGCGCGCCGCCGACTTCGAACCGATGGTCGGCTTCTTCATCGAGATCGCGCCGCTGCGGCTGCGCCGGACGCCCGGGGCCGGCTTCGCCGCGCACGTCCGCGCCGCCTGGGAGGAACTGCTCGCCGCGCTCGCCCACCCGGAGGCACCTGTCGAGCGCATCGTCGGCGGTCTCGGGCTGGGCGGCCTGCTCGACCGCAGCCCGCTGGTGCAGGTGCTGTTCAACATGTACACGTTCGACGAACCCCGCCTGGACCTGGCCGGCCTGCCCGCCGAGCCGGTGCCGGTGCCCGCGCCCGGCTCACCGTTCGACCTGACGCTCTACGGCATCACCCGGGACGGGCGGCTGCGCGTGGAGATCGTCTTCAACCCGGACGTCTACGGCGAGGCCCTGATCAGCGACGTGCTCGCCGACGTCGAGCGGTTGCTGCGGGCCGGCGCCGCCGACCCGGAGCGGCCGGTGGCCGAGCTGCCCGCCTGGACCGCCGTCCCGGCCGGGACGGCCGGCGACGTGCCCCGGGCCGCCCGCGTCACCCGGGCCGCGGGTCGCGCCGGGGTGCCCGCCGCCCGCCCGGCCACCGCCACCGAGCGGCGGATCGCCGCAGTCTGGTGCGACGTGCTCGGCGTACCGGAGGTGGCCGCCACGGACAGCTTCTTCGACGTCGGCGGCGGCTCGCTCGCGGTCGCCGTCGTGCAACGGCAGCTCAACCGGCTGCTCGGCACGAGCCTGCGGGTCGTGGACCTGTTCCACCACCCGACCGTCCGCGCGCTCGCCGCGCACCTGGACAGCCTCGGTGCGTCGTCGTCCGGCGAGGACGCCGAGGACGAGGCGGTGGAACGGGCCGCGCGCCGGGGCGCGCTGCGCCGCCAGCGGGTCCAGCGCCGCCCGGTGGTGGAGGAGGAGCCGCGGTGACGTACCTCGTCCCCCTCGGCGACACCGGCTGGTCGGTGTGGCGGGACGTGCTGCTGCGCAGCGCCGGGTTCCCCGCCGACGGACTGGACCGGTTCGCCGCGCCGTACTGCGCCGACACCGCCGACCGGCACCTCACCGGCGAGCTGGACGAGACGGCGTTCACCACCGCGTACGCCACCGCCGTCCGGGCGTCGTCGGCCACGCTGTGCGGGATCGCCGCCGACCCGCTGTTCCGCGAGGCCGTCGCCTGGCAGAACCCGGAGGCGCTGGTGGCGCTGGACGGGCTGCTCCGCGACGGCCCGGACGCACCCCGCAACGTGCGCCGCCGGGGCCGGGAGAACGTCGTCGCCGGGTACTGGCAGCGCTACGTCGCCAAGTGCGAGACCATCGGCTTCTTCGGGCCGGTGTGCTGGGGCACCGTGGCACCGGGCGCGCCCGGCGTCACCGCCGTGCCCGGCCCCGGGCTGCTCCGTCACCGTGCGGTCCACCTCGAACACTGGGCGCTCGCCGCGTACGCGGACCGGCTGGCCGCCGACCCGCAGGTCCGGCAGTGGCTCGCCCCGGTCCGGGCGCCGCACGTCCACCTGGCGGGCCGGGTCGTGCACCGGCCCGCCCAGCGCCCGGAACCGGTGTCGTTGAGCGAGTCGATCGCGCTGTGCCGGTGCGACGGCACCCGCCCGGCCCGGGACGTCGTCGACGACCTGGTGCGCGACGGGCAGACCGGCGTACGCCGCGCCGAGGAGGGGTTCCTGCTGCTCGCGCAGCTCGTCGAGCGAGGGCTGCTGCGCTGGGACTTCGACCTGCCGCAGGGATTCGCCGCGCAGGACCACCTGCGGGAGCGGATCGCGGCGATCGGCGATCCGGAGTGCCGCGCGCGGGCGCTGGCCGGGCTGGACCGGCTGGCCGCCGCCCGGACCCGGGTCGCCGACGCCGCCGGTGACCCGGCCGCGCTCACCGGCGCGCTGTCCGCGCTGGACGCCGAGTTCACCGCGCTCACCGGGCTGCCGCCGCGCCGCCGGGCCGGGCAGAACTACGCCGGGCGGGCGCTGTGCCACGAGGAGACCGCACGCGACGTGGACCTCACCGTCGGCGGCGGCCTGCTCGACTCCCTGGCCCCGGCGCTGGACCTGCCGCTGCGGGCGGCGCGCTGGCTCACCGCCGAACTGGCCACGGCGTACGGCGACGCGCTGCGCGACCTGTACGACGACCTCAGTGGCGACGGGCCGGTCCGGCTCGGTGACCTGTGGTTCGTCGCGCAGGGGCCGCTGTTCGGGCCCGGTGACCGGCCGGTGGACCGGGTCGCGGCCGAGTTCGCCGCCCGTTGGGAGCGGGTGCTCGGACTGGCCGGACTGCCCGAGGGGACGGCCCGGGTGGAGTTCGGCGCGGCGGAGCTGGCGCCCCTGGTGGCCGACGAGTTCCCGGCGACCCGCCCCGGCTGGAGCGCGGGCCGGGTGCACAGCCCCGACCTGCAACTGTTCGCCGAGTCACCCGAGGCGCTGGCCGCCGGTGAGGTCGGGGCGGTGCTCGGCGAGCTGCACGCCGCGTATGCCACGTTCAACGCCGAGCTGTTCACGCACTGCCACCCCGACGTGGACCGGCTGCGGCGCGCGTACGTGGCCGACCTGGGCCCGGGACGGCTGCGCCCGCTCTACCCGGTCGACTTCCCCCGCGTCGGCGGGCGGCTGTCCGCGTCCCTGCACGGGCCGGACGACCACCGGCTCGCGTTCGCCGACGCGCCCGGCGCGCCGCGCGACCGGCTCGTGCCGGCCAACGCGGCGATCGTGTCCGAGGTGGACGGTGCGCTGGTGGCGACCGGCCCGGACGGCACGCGCTGGCCGCTGGTCGAGGTGTTCTCCGACCTGATCGCGGTGCACGCGGGCGACGCGTTCAAGCTGATGACCGACCGCCCGCACAGCCCCCGGGTGACAGTCGACCGGCTGGTGCTGGCGCGGGAGACCTGGCGCACCACTGTCGGGGCGACCGGCCTGGCCGACGCCGTCGACCAGGCGCGGCGCTACCTCGCGGTACGCCGCTGGCGGGCCGCGCTGGGCCTGCCGGAGCGGGTCTTCGTCCGGGTGGCCACCGAACTGAAGCCCACCTACGCGGACCTGACCAGCCCGCTCTACGCCAACCGGCTCTGCCTGCTGCTGCGCGCCGCCCGGCGGGCCGGCGGCGACGACGTGGCGGTGACCGTGTCGGAGCTGCTGCCCGCGCTCGGGCAGGCGTGGTTGCCCGACCGCGCGGGCCGCCGCTACGTCAGCGAACTGCGCCTGCACATCAGCGATTCGGCCGAGCCGGAGGTCATGGCGTGAACGAGACAGTGGAGCCGATCGCGATCGTCGGGCTCAGCCTGCGCGTACCGGGAGCGGCGTCGGCGGACGAGTTCTGGCGCAACCTGGTCGTCGGCGCCGAGTCGCTCACCCGGTTCACCCGCGCGGAGCTCCTTGCCCGGGGCGTCCCGGCGGAGCAGCTCGACGACCCGGCGTACGTGCCGGTGGCCGCTGTGCTCGACGGCGTGGACCGGTTCGACGCGGAGCTGTTCGGGCTGAGCCCCCGCGACGCGGAGCTGACCGACCCGCAGCAGCGGCTGTTCCTGGAACACGCGCACGCCGCGCTCACCGACGCGGGCTGCGACCCGGCCCGCTACGACGGCGAGATCGGCGTGTACGCGGGCGGCAACGCCGACCTGTACCAGTGGCTCAACGTCCGGCGGAACCCGCGGGCGCTCGCGGACGCCGGTGAGCTGCGCGTGTCGCTCGGCAACAAGCCGGACTACCTGGCCAGCACGGTCGCGTTCCGCCTCGGCCTGCGCGGCCCGGCGATGACGGTGCAGACCGCCTGCTCGTCGTCGCTCGTCGCGGTGCACCTGGCCGCCGAGGCGCTGCGCAGCGGCGAGTGCGACACGGCGCTCGCCGGCGGTGTGTGCGTGGAACTGCCGCACGGCGTCGGGTACGTCGCCGACGAGGGCTACACCTCCGCCGACGGGCACTGCCGCCCGTTCGACGCGGACGCCGACGGCACCGTCTACGGCAGCGGCGTCGGCGTGGTGGTGCTCAAGCGGCTCTCCGACGCGCTCGCCGACGGTGACGACATCCGGGCGCTGGTCATCGGCAACGCGGTGAACAACGACGGTTCGGCCAAGGCGAGCTTCACCGCGCCGAGCGTCACCGGTCAGGTGGAGGTGGTCACGCAGGCGCTCGCGGTGGCCGGCGTCGCCCCGCGTTCGGTCGGCTACGTGGAGGCGCACGGCACCGGCACCGTCCTCGGCGACTCGATCGAGCTGGCGGCGCTGAGCACGGCGTACGGGCGGCGGATCGCCGAGCGGGGCTGGTGCGGCGTCGGCTCCACGAAGGCCAACATCGGTCACCTCAGCGCGGCCGGCGGCGTGATCGGCCTGATCAAGACCGTGCTGTCGATGCGGCACCGGCTCATCCCGCCCACCGTCAACCACGACCGGCCGCACCCGGACGTCGACATCGAGGCGAGCCCGTTCTACGTGGTGTCCACGCTGACCAAGTGGGAGCCGGAGGACCAGCGACCGCTGCGGGCCGGCGTCAGCTCGCTCGGCCTCGGCGGCACCAACGCGCACCTGGTGCTCCAGGAGGCGCCGCCGCGCGTACCCCCGGAGCCGGATCACGGCGGCGGCGAGCTGCTCCAGGTGTCCGCCGCGACCCCCGACGCGCTGGCCGCCGCGTGTGCCCGGCTGGCCGAGCGGCTCACCGGCGCGCCCGAGGTGGAGCTGCGCGACGTGGCCCACACGCTGCGGGAGGGCCGGCCGGCCTACCGGCACCGGGCCGCCGTCGTCGCCGTCGACCGGGCCCGGGCGGCGGCGGCGCTCACCGACCCGAAGCGCCGGGCCGCCGGGGACGCCGCGACGCCGCCCCGGCTGGGCCTGCTCCTGCCCGGCCAGGGCGCGCAGCACCCCGGCATGGGCGCGCACCTGGCCGCGACCGAGCCGGTGTTCGCCGCCGCCGTGGACGAGTGCGCCGCGATCCTCGGCTGGGACGCGAACGAGATGATCTTCGACGCCGGACCCGGCGCGGACGAACGGCTGGCCGGACCGGCGGTGGCGCAGCCCGCGCTGTTCGCCGTCGAGTACGCGCTGGCGACGCTGTGGCGGCACTGGGGCGTCACGCCCGCCGCGATGATCGGCCACTCCGTCGGCGAACTGGTCGCCGCCACGGTGGCCGGGGTGTTCGACCTGCCGGACGCGCTGCGGCTCGCCACCGCCCGGGGCCGTCTCGTGCAGGCCGCACCGGAGGGCCGGATGCTCGCCGTGCAGCGCGGCGCCGACGAGATCACGCCACTGCTGCCCGACGGCGTGGCGGTAGCGATCAGCAACGGCCCGCACACCTGCGTGGTGGGCGGCGCGCCGGCACCGGTCGCCGCCGCCGAGGAGCTCCTGCGCGAACGCGGCATCGGCTGCACGCCGCTGCGGTCGCCGTACGCGATGCACGTGCCGCTGCTGGCGGCGGTGCGCGACGAGTTCGCGGCGCTCGTGGCGGCGGTGCCGCGCCGGGTGCCGGACCTGCCGGTGTTCTCGGCCGCGACCGCCGCGCCGTTCACCGACGAGCAGATCACCGACCCGGCATACTGGGCCGACCAGCTGTGCCGGCCGGTGCGGTTCGGCGCCACTGTGGCCGCGCTGGGGGCGACCGGCGCCGCCGACGACTGGCTGCTGCTGGAGTGCGGCCCCGGCCGGCAGCTCGCCGGGCTCGCCCGGCTCAGCCTGCCGCAGGGGGCCCGGGCGCCGCTGCGCACGCTGCCCGCGCCGGGGGAGCGGCTGACCGACAGGCAGACCGCGTACGAGGCGGCGGGCCGGCTGTGGACGGCCGGGGTGCCGGTGCGGCTGCCCGCCTCCGGCACGCCGCGCCGGGTGCCGCTGCCCGGCTACCCGTACCAGCGCGCCCGGTACTGGATCGACCCGGAACCGGTGGCCGCGCCCGCCGAACCGGCCACCGACGAGCGGTACGACGACGGCGTGGTCGAGGTGCCGGTCTGGCGCCAGATGCCCGACACCGCACCCGTCGAGGCGCCCGCCCCGCTGCTGCTGTTCGCCGCCGGTGAGCGCGGCACGGCGCTCGCGGCCCGGCTGCGCGAGCGCGGCGCGGACGTCACGGTGGTACGCCCCGGACCGGCCTTCGCGGTCCGCCCGGACGGCTACCGGCTGCGCCCGGCCGGCGTCGCCGACCACCAGCGCCTGCTCGACGAGTGCGCCGACGACGGCCGGGCCGCCCGGATCGTGCACGCGTGGGCGCTCGACGGCGACCCGGCCGGCCCGGACGCCGACGCCGTGGCGGCGGCCCAGGAACACGGGTACCTCGCGCTGCTGACGCTGCTGGAGGCGCTGCCGGCCGCCGACGTGGCGCTGGACGTGGTGACCGCCGGGACGGCCGACGTGACCGGCGCCGACCTGCTGCGCCCGGAACACGCCACGGTCGCCGGGGTGGTGCGTGCGGTGCCGCTGGAACGTCCGGGCCTGCGCTGCCACTGGGTCGACGCCGACCCGGCCGAGCCGGGTGCGGACGCGCTGGCGGACGAACTGCTCGGTGCCGAGCGGGCCGAGGCGGTCGCGCTGCGGCTGGGCGGGCGACGCTGGACGCGCGGGTTCTCGGCGGCGCCGGCGCGCCGGCGTACCGGCCCGGCACTGCGCGACGGCGGGCGCTACCTGATCACCGGCGGACTGGGCCGGATCGGCGGGGCGTTCGCCGCCGAACTGGCCCGCCGGGGCGCCCGGCTGGTGCTGGTCGGCCGGACCGCCCGGCCGGACCTGGTCGAGCCGCTGGAACGGGCCGGGGCGCAGGTCCGCCACGTGCGCGCCGACGTGACAGACGTGGCCGCGCTGCGGGCGGTACGCGCCGACATCGAGGACGACCTCGGCGGACTCGACGGCATCGTGCACGCCGCGCGGCTGCCCGACACCGGGCTGTCCACCGGGTCGCGGCCGGCCGAGGCGACCGCCGAACTGCTGCCGAAGGTCACCGGCGCGCTGGCGCTGCGCGCGGTCTTCGGCGATCTGCCGCTCGACTTCGTGCTGCTCAGCTCCTCGGTCACCGCGCTCGCCGGTGGCCTGGGCCGCGCCGACGACACGGCCGCCAACGCGTTCCTCGACGCGTACGCGCGCAGCCCGCACGGCTGGCGGGCGCCGGTGCTGTCGGTGGCCTGGGGCGCGTGGCGGGAGGAGGGCGTACCCGACCACGACGGGCTGGCCCCGGACGCGGCGGTACGCGCGGCGTGCCGGGCCCTCGCCGAGGGGCGGACCGGCTCGGTGGCGGTCGGCGCCTACACGGTGGAGGCGGTCGCCGGGCACGAGCGGCGGCTCGCCGCGGCCACGGCCGCCACCGCCTCGACGGTGACCGCCACCGACGGCGACCTGCAGGACACCGTAGCCCGGATCTGGCGCGACGTGCTGGGCGTGGCCGAGGTCGGCCCGCACGACGACTTCTTCCGGCTCGGCGGCACCTCGCTCGTGGCCGCGCAACTGGTGCTGCGGATCCGGCAGGCGGTGGGCGCCCGGCTGTCCATGCGGGTGCTGTTCGACGCGCCCACCGTCGCGGCGATGGCCGCCCGGATCGAGTCGCTGCGCGCCGCCCCGTCCGCCTCCGCACCGGCCGAGGCGCCCATCCCGCGCCTGCGCCGACCGGGACGGCCGGGATGACCGAGTCACGCCACGACGTCACGCCGGTGGACGACGTCTACACCGTTCCCGCCTCGTACGCCCAGGAGCGGGTCTGGTTCACCGCCCAGCTCAGCCCCGGGCAGCCGCTGTTCACCATGACCGACGCGGTCACCCTGCCGGCGGGCGCCGGGCCGGAGCAGGCGCTCGCCGCGCTGCGGACGGTCACCGACCGGCACGAGGCCATGCGCACCACGCTGCGCCTGCACGACGGACGGCTCTACCAGGACATCCACCCCACGGTCCCGGTGGAGCTGCCGGTCACCGACCTGTCCGCGCTGCCCGAGCCGGAGCGGGACGCCGCCCGCGCCCGGATCGTCGCCGAGTACGCAGGTCTCGACCTGCCGATGGACGCGGCCCCGCTGTGGCGGGCCCGGCTGCTGCGGCTCGACCAGCACACCTGGTGGCTGCTGTTCGCCGGGCACCACGTCGTCCTCGACGGCACCTCCCTGCTCCACCTGCGCGCCGAGCTGACCGAGCTGTGCGCCGCCGCCGTCGCGGGCCGCGCGCCGGACCTGCCCGAGCTGCCGATCCAGTACGCCGACTACGCGGCCTGGGAGCGCGACCGCCTCGACGGCCCCCGGTGGGACGAGCTGCGCGACCACTGGCGGGAGGCGCTGACCGGCCTGCCGGCAGTGCACGCGCTGACCACCGACCGGCCGCGCCCGGCGACGCTCACGTTCGACGGCGCCGACGTCCGCCGTACGCTGCCCGGCGACGTGACTGCGGCGCTGCCGGAGCTGTCCCAGCAGGCCGCCGCGACCCCGTTCATGGTGCAGCTGGCCGCCTACGTGGCGCTGCTGCACCGGCTGTCCGGAAGCGACGACGTGGTGGTCGGCATGCCGGTGGCCGGCCGCGACCGGGCCGAGCTGGAACCGCTGCTCGGCATGTTCATGAACATGCTGGTGCTGCGCGTCGACGTGTCGGGCGATCCACCGTTCCTGACTCTCGTCCGCCGGGTCCGCCGGGTCGTGCTCGACGCCTGGGACCACCAGGACATGCCGTTCCAGAAGCTCGTCGAGGAGCTTGCGGTACGACGCGACCCGGGCGTGCCGCCGCTCTACCAGCTCACGTTCCACCACCTGCCTACCGGCCGGGGCGAGGCGTTCGGCGGAGCCATGGACGACCTGTCGCTGGAGATCGCCGGGGACGAGCTGCGGCTGGAGTACCGCACCGCGCTGTTCGAGCGCGCCGCGATGGAGGCGTTCGCGGACCGTTACCTGCTGCTGTTCGCCGCCGCGGTGGCGGCGCCCCGGACCCGGGTGAGCGCGTTGCCGGTCATGCCGGACGCCGAGCACGCGGCGGTCGTGACCGGCTGGAACGCCACCGCCGCCCCGGTTCGCCGGACCACGCTGGCGGAGCTGTTCGACGCCCAGGCCCGGCGCACGCCCGACGCGGTCGCGCTGGTCGACGGCGACACCCGGATGACGTACGCGCAGTTGTCCGACGCCGCCGAGCAGGTGGCGTCGCGCCTGGTCGCGCACGGCGTGGGACCGGAGTCGGTGGTCGCGATCCACGAGCCCCGCTCCCGCCGCCTGATCGCCGGGCTGCTCGGCATCCACCGGGCCGGCGCGGCGTACCTGCCGCTGGACCCGGACCACCCGCCGCAGCGGCTCGCCTTCATGCTCGCCGACGCCGGGGCCGGGGTGCTGCTCGCCGACGAGCTGCCCGACGGGCTTACCGTCCCGGGCACCGTGCTGCCGCTGACCGCGCCGGACCGGCCGCTTACCGCCGGTGGCACTGCCGCCGGGCCGGGGAACGCGGCGTACGTGATCTACACCTCGGGCTCCACCGGGCGGCCGAAGGGCGTGGTCAACGAGCACGCCGCGATCGTCAACCGGCTCGACTGGATGCAGGACGCCTTCGCGCTCGGACCGGACGACGTGGTGCTGCACAAGACGCCGATCGGATTCGACGTGTCGGTGTGGGAGGTGTTCTGGCCGCTGCTCGTGGGCGCGCGGCTGGTGCTCGCCGCGCCGGGCGGGCACCGCGACCCGGCGTACCTGCGGGAGCTGATCGAGCGGGAGCGGATCACCACCGTCCACTTCGTGCCGTCGATGCTCGACGCGTTCCTGTCCACGGCCGACCCGGCCCGCTGCGGGTCGCTGCGGCGGATCGTGTGCAGCGGCGAGGAACTGCCCGCGGACCTGGCCCGCCGCGCCGTGGCCGCGATCCCGTCGGCGGCGCTGCACAACCTGTACGGACCCACCGAGGCGGCGATCGACGTCACCGCCTGGGCGGCCACGCCCGACGCGCTGGCCGTCGTGACCCGGGTGCCGATCGGCGGGCCGATCCGCAACGTCCGCACGTACGTGCTCGACGAGGCGATGCGCCCGGTCCCGGCCGGCGTGGCCGGGCAGCTGCACCTCGGCGGCGTGCAGGTGGCCCGCGGCTACCTGAACCGCCCCGGACTCACCGCCGCCTCGTTCGTCCCCGACCCGTTCGGCGAACCCGGCGGCCGGCTGTACGCCACCGGCGACCTGGCCCGCTGGCGTACCGACGGGACGCTGGAGTTCCTCGGCCGCATCGACGACCAGGTGAAACTGCGGGGCCTGCGGATCGAGCTGGGGGAGATCGCCGCGGTGCTGCGTGAACAGCCGGGCGTCGGCTCCGCCGCCGTCGTCGTGCGCGGCGCCACGCCCGCCGAGCAGCGCCTCGTGGCGTACCTGACGGGGGAGGCCCCGGACCCGGCGGAGCTGCGGGCGGCGCTGAAGCGGCGGCTGCCGGAGTACATGGTGCCGTCGGCGTTCGTGACGCTCGACGCGCTGCCGCTGTCCGCCAACGGCAAACTCGACACCGCCGCGCTGCCCGCACCCTCGTCCGGTGTCGCCCCCGCGCAGCGCCGACCCCCGGTGACCCCGGTCGAGCAGACGGTGGCCGCCACCTGGTGCGACGTACTGGGCGTGCCCGAGGTCGGCCTGGACGACGATTTCTTCGAGCTGGGCGGGCACTCGCTGCTGGCGATCCGGATGCTGGCGCTGCTGCGCGAGGCGTACGGGCAGGTCGACGTCGGAGTGATGGACGTGTTCGCGCACCCGACGGTGCAGGGGCTGGCCGCGCTGATCGACGCCCCGGCGGACGGGGACCGGCAGCGTCCGCTGCTGTACGAGCTGACCCGGCCGGTCCCGGCGGACCAGCGGGTGCGCTCGTACGTGTGCGTGCCGTACGGCGGCGGGCTCGCCAGCATCTACCAGCCGCTCGCGGACGCGCTGCCGGCCGGGCACACCCTGTTCTCCGTGGCGGTCCCCGGCCACGACGTCGGCGTCCGCGACACCGAGCTGCCCTTCGACGAGCTGGTCGAGCGGTGCGTGGCCGAGATCCAGGAGCGGGTGGACGGCCCGCTGGTCCTGTACGGCCACTGCGTCGGCGGCGCGCTGCTGACCGGCATCGCCCGGCGGCTGCACGAGCGGGGGCGCCCGATCGAGGCGATCTACGCCGGGGGCGTGTTCCCGACCGCCCGGCCGGACAACATGCTCGGCCGGCTCGTCGACTGGGCCGACTCGCGGGGCGCGGACCGGCGGTACGAGACGTTCCTGCGCTCGATCGGCGCGGAACTGGCCGACCTGGACCCGGCGCAGGTCGACCGGTTCGTCCACCACGTCCGCCGGGAGGCCGCCGAGGCGCAGGAGCGGTTCACCGAGTGGCTGGACGGCGAACCGGTCCGGGTGCCCGCACCGGTGATCTCCGTCGTCGGCACCCACGACGTGCTCACCGAGTACTACGAGGAGCGGTACCGCGAGTGGAGCTTCCTCGGCGAGTCGACAGCGCTCGTGGTGCTCGACGAGGCCGGGCACTACTTCGTCAAGCAGCGGGCCGAGGCGCTCGCCGAGGTGCTGACCCGCACCCATCCCCGGCTCGCCGAGCCGTCCGCCGCGCCGCGACAGCTCGCCGGTGACGGCTGGGCACTGGCGGCCACCAGCACCGATCCGGTCACCGCCGAGACCGGCGTCCAACCGGGCGTACGCCGGTTCCTGGCGATCACCGCCAGCCAGCTCATCTCGTCGACCGGGTCGGCGCTGACCCAGTGGGCGGTGCCGGTCTGGGTCTACCTGGAGACCGGGTCGATGCTGTGGTTCGGCCTGTCCGGGGTGATCGCGTACCTGCCGGCGCTGCTGACGCTGCCGGTCGCCGGCGCGGTCGCGGACCGGTTCGACAGGCGCCGGGTGCTGCTGGCGGCGTGCGCGACGGCGGTGACAGCGGAGGCGCTGCTGGCTCTGCTGCTGTGGACCGACCGGCTGGGGCTGGCGGCCGTCTACACGCTCGTGTGCGTGCTCGGCGCGGCGTCGGTGTTCCAACGCATCACCTACCTGGCCGCGATCCCGCAGGTGGTGCCGAAGCGCTACCTGGGGCACGCCAACGGCATCGCGCAGCTCGCGGTCGGGCTCAGCTCGCTCGCGGTGCCGCTGCTGGCTGCGGGCCTGCTCGCCGCGATCGGCCTGGCCGGCGTCCTGGTGATCGACATCGTGAGTTACGTGGTGGCGATCGGTGTGCTGGCCGCGGTGCGGTTCCCCGACCTGCTCGGCCGGCGGCGCAAGGAGCCGTTCCTGGCCGAGCTGATCGGCGGCGCGCGGATGACGTGGGCCGAGCCGGGCTTCCGGGCCATGCTGGGCTTCTTCTCGCTCTACAACCTGTGCCTGGCGAGCCTGCTGCTGGTGCCGCCGATGGTGCTCGCGTTCGGCACGATGGGCCAGGTCGGCACCGTGGCGTTCGCCGAGGCGCTCGGCGCCGTCCTCGGCGGACTCGCCATCGCCGTGTGGGGCGGCCCGACCCGGCGCCGGATGCCCGCGCTGATCGCCATCGCGTTCGGCGTGGCGGTCAGCCTGGTGCTCAGCGGCGTCCGCCCGAGCCTGCTGCTGGTGGCGCTCGGCAGCTTCGGCGTGGGGCTGGGCCTGGGCCTGCACAACGGCATCTACCTGTCGATCATCCAGGTGAAGGTGCCGCAGCGGTTCCACGGCCGGGTGCTGGCGATCATCCAGACGCTGACCTGGGCGACGCTGCCGCTGGGCTTCGCCGTGCTGGTGCCGCTGAGCGGGTCGCTGCTGGAACCGATGTTCGCCCCCGGCGGCGCGCTGGCCGGCAGCGTCGGCGCGCTGATCGGCACCGGTCCCGGCCGGGGACTCGGGTTCGCGTTCGTGGTGTCCGGGCTGGCCCTGGCCGTGGTGGCCCTGGGCGCCTACGGCGTACGCCGGCTGCGCCGGTTCGACACCGAGACCCCCGACGCGCCGGCGGACGCCACCGAGTGGCTACCGCACCTGCGCCGGGTCGACGATCTGTAGCCGCAGTTCCGAGGCGTACGCCCGGCCGGCCCCGTCGGTCAGCCAGGCGTCCTCCGGGCCGGGCAGCAGCTCGGTGACGGTGAGCCCGACGCCGTCGCCGCCCTTGGCGTGCGCGCCGCGCAGCAGCGTGCACAGCAGCCGGGTGTAGACGCCGCTGCTCAGGTCCACGTAGCTGGGTTTGAGTTCGGTGTCGACCCGCACGAAGACCCGCTCGGGCAGGCCGAGCGCGAGCCGCCAGCGCCGTACCGCGAGGTAGCGTTCCCGCTCGCCCTTGACCGTGTGCAGGCCGGTCTCGCCCACAGTGGTGCGCCACGTCTCGCGGACCAGCACCAGGCCGTCGACTGTGACGCGCGGCGTGCGCCCGGCGTTGCCGGCCAGCTTCCACGTGTCGAACACCTGGTAGTCGAACAGCGGCGCGAACACCTCCAGCAGCGGCCACCGCCGCCCGTCGTCGGCGTGCGCGGTCAGCGTGCCGTCGTCGTCCGGCCGCACGGTCAGGGTGGTGATCGGCACGAGGCGGTCCGGGTCGGCGCCGGGCGCGTCGACGAACCCGAGCTGGGCGTCGGCGGGCCCGTGCAGCCACTCCGCGATCCGGGCGGTGTGCCGGGGCCAGTCCACCGGCGGCAGCAGCCGGGCCCGGCCACCGGGTAGGTCGGCGCGCATCCCGTCGCGCAGCCGCTGCGGGTCCGGGTGCCCGTACGCGAAGAAGTGCGTGTCGAACGCGGCCAGGGCCACGTGCAGCTCGCCGAGCACGACGGTGAAGTCCCCGCGCAGCAGCGCCGCCTCGTCCGGGGCGGACACGTGCACGTCGGGGCTGTGGATGCGGGCGGCGGCCCAGCCGGGCGCGTCGGCGGGGAACGCGGCGGCGACCCGCTCGGTCAGGGCGGCGGCGTCGAACCGCAGCTCCCGGGCGTCCGCGTCGGCGTCGGCCAGGCCCAGCACCGTCGCCCACCGGTCCAGGAACTCGGCGGTGACGGCCGCGCCGGGCGGGTTCGCCCCGAACACCACCGCCTGCGCCAGGAACCACAGGTCGGCCAGGGGCACCTCCCCGGTGGCCGACTCCGCCGCCAGGTCGCGGTACAGGGCGGCCAGCGCGTCGGCGTACGCCGCACCGATCGCCGCGGTCAGCCACCGCGCCGACAGCAGCAGCGGTTCCAGCGGCGCGAGGCGTTCCAACAGCGCGTCACCGAACCGGATGTCCAGGTCGCGGACCGTCTCCAGATGGCACAGCGTGCGCCCCGCGTACACCTCGCCGGGCTGCTGCCGCGCGTCCCGGCCGGTCAGCTCCACGAACCGCCGGTCCAGCGCGGACATCGCCACGGACAGCGCGTCCGGGCCGTCGGCGGCCGCCACCGCGTCGCGCAGGTCACTCACCGTGGCCAGGTCGCCGAGCACCCGCTCGCGGACCGTGTCGTCGCCGATCGCGGCGAGCTGCTCGCGCAACGCGTCCTCGGCGGTGAGGTCGACCGGCAGGTCGAAGCCGATGCGCAGCACGCCGCGCCCGGCCAGGTCGTCGAGCTGCGCGTGCACGTCAGCGGCCCGGCGGAAGCCGCTCGCCGGGTCCGCGAGCAGCGCAGCGACCAGGTCGGCCACGCGCGGTCCGCGCCGCGCCAGCGTGAGCAGCGCCGCCGTCGCCACCGGGAGCGTCTGCGGTGGATGGTGCGGGTGCCGCAGCACGCGGTCCCGCAGGCTCAGGTGCGGGGCGAGCCGCACCGGCAGCCAGTCCCGCACGCCGGGCACGCGGGCGAAGGCCTCCGCGAGCGCGTCCAGGCCCCACCGCTCCAGGAACACCTTCCGGGTACGCGTCAACGCCGCGCCGGGACGCACCGTCGCGATCGGGCCGCTGCCGCCCAGCTCGGTCCAGCAGATCGGCCCGAAGAAGCCCACCGTGTCGTTCTTCAGGCAGTACCGCTGCCAGTACTTCGCGACGACCTCCTCCCGGTGCCGGCGGCGCAGGTTGCGCGGGGCGTGCGGGCCGTCGCGCCGGATCGCGTCGACGGCGAGCAGGACCGCCGGGTTCTGCCAGGTCAGCGCCGTGCGGAAGGCGTCGTCGCAGGCGATGCCGTAGACCGCCTGCCCGAGGTCGGCCGCGGCGGCGTCGAACGCCGCAGCGAACTCCGCGGCGTCGCCGTCCCCGCGCAGGTGCCGGTCGGCCGCCTCCGCGAGCGCCGGAGCGGCGAACCGGCTCATCCCGTCGGCCGGAAAACCGGCCGACCGGAGCAACGCGGAACGCCATACGTGCCAAGGGGTTCCGGGCAGGGACGTGAGATGCTCTCGGGGCATGGGGGAATGGTAAGCAGCGGCGGATCTGCGGCGGGACGGTCGAGCATGAGCTTCGGGCTGGTGTCCTTCGGTGAGGCGCTCGGCGACCCGGCGCCCGTCGCCGACGTGGTGGCGCAGTACACCGACGACGTCAACCGCGTCCTCGGCTACGGCTACCGGCGGGTGCACCGCGCCGCGCCGGACGTGGGTCTGACCGACCTCGCCGAGCGGGCCGCCCGCCGCGCCCTGGACGCCGCCACGCTGCCCGCCACGCGGGTGGACCTGCTGGTGCTCGCCGTCACCGACCTCACCGAACACCTCTACTGGGACGCCGCGGCCGACCTGGCGTACCGGCTCGGCGCGGCCGGCGCCGAAGCGGTGCTGCTCACCCAGGCGTGCACCACCGGCGTGCTCAGCCTCGACACCGTCGCCGGGAAGTTCGCCACCCACCCGGAGTACGCCACCGCGCTCGTGATCGCGGCCAACCGGACCTGCGAGGCGTACTGGAACCGGATGGACACCCAGCCGATGGTGTTCTCCGACGGCGCGGTGGCCACAGTGGCCCGGCGCGGGCATCCCCGGCTGCGCTGGCAGGTCACCGAGGCCGCCACGGACGGCCGCTACGCCGGGTTCTACCGGCTCGACGGCGGTGGCGCGGCGGCGCCGTTCGCCCCCGGCGCCGAGCCGCCGGCCGCCCGCGACGTGTGGCACGTGATGGAGTTCTTCGACTACGACCCCGAGCAGTTCGCGCAGTACGCCCGCCACCTCGACGAGCGGATGGTGCGGGTCACCGAACGCGCCTGCGAGCGGGCCGGCGTCACCGTCGCCGACCTGGCGCGGCTGATCCTGGTCGCCGACAACGAACGCGCCATGACGTCGCTCGCCGAGGCACACAAGGTGCCGCCGGAGCGGACCAACCGGGAACTGGCGGCCGAGTACGGGCATCTCGGCGCGGCGGATCAGTTGTTCGGACTGAGCCGTCTGCTCGACGCCGGTGAGCTGCACGACGGCGACCGGGTCGCGTTGATCTCGTTGGGCCGGGGCGCCCACTGGGCCTGTACGATCATCGAGGTATGAGCATGTCCAGCCGGCTGGTGCGGCTCGTCGCCGACGTGCTGGAACTGCCCGTCGACCAGGTCGACGCGCAGACCGGCCCCGCGACCACCGCCGCGTGGGTGAGCCTGCGGCACCTCCAGATCGTCGCGGCCGTCGAGGACGCGTACCGGATCTCGCTGACGCCCCGGGAGATCCGGACCGTGCGGTCGGTGGCCGACCTGCGCGCGCTGCTCGCCCAGCGGGGCGTGCCGGAGTGAGCGCCGCGCCGGCCCCGCTCGACGACGCCGACCTCGACGCCGGGCTGCTCATCCGCCGCTTCGAGGAGCACCTGCTGCGCCTGTACGCCGACGGTCACCTCGCCGGCACCACGCACACCTGCCTCGGTCAGGAGTACGTCCCGGTCGCGCTGGCCCCGCTGCTGACCGGCGACTTCGTGTTCAGCAACCACCGCGGCCACGGGCACTACCTGGCGCACTGCGGCGACCCGGAGGGGCTGCTGGCGGAACTGCTCGGCCGCGACGGCGGGGTGTGCCACGGGTACGGCGGCAGCCAGCACCTGCGCCGGGACCGGTTCCTGTCCACCGGGGTGCAGGGGGAGAGCCTGCCCGCCGCGGTCGGCGTGGGACTGCACCTCAACCGCACCGGGCAGGACGCGATCGTGGTGGCGTACATCGGTGACGGCACCTGGGGCGAGGGCGCCGTCTACGAGGCGCTGAACATGGCCGCGCTGTGGCGGGTGCCGCTGCTCGTCGTGGTCGAGCACAACCGGATCGCCCAGTCCACTCCGACCTCCGCGCAGCTCGCCGGCACCATCGCCGGCCGGGCCGCCGGCTTCGGCATCACCGTCAGCGAGTCCGACTCGCTGGACCTGACCGAGGTGCGCGCCGCCGCCGCGCCGCACGTCGAGCGGGTCCGCGCCACCCGGGCGCCGCACGTGCTGGTGCAGCACACGGTCCGGCTCGGCCCGCACAGCAAGGGCGACGACACCCGGTCCGCCGACGAACTCGACCGGCTGCGCCGCCTCGACTGGCTCCAGCGGTACGCCGAGGCGTACCCGGAGCGGTTCGCGGCCGCCGACGCGCGGGCCCGGCAGCGGGTCGCGGAGGTCTCGGCCGAGGTGCTGGCCCGGCCGCTCGCGCGCGGAGCGGCGGCGTGACGCGCGCGGAACGGGTCAGCCGTAACCTCAACCGGGCCCTGCACGCGCTGTTCGCCGCCGACGAGCGGGCCTGGCTGCTGGGGGAGGACGTGGCCGACCCGTACGGCGGGGCGTTCAAGGTGACCCAGGGACTCTCCACCGCCTATCCGGACCGGGTGCTGTCGACGCCGCTGAGCGAGAACGGCATCACCGGCGTCGCGGGTGGCCTGGCGCTGTGCGGCGACACAGTGATCGTCGAGATCATGTTCGGGGACTTCGCCGGTCTCGCCTTCGACCCGATCCTCAACCTGATCACCAAGTCGGTCGCCATGTACGGCGAGCGCACCCCGATGCGGGTGGTGATCCGCTGTCCGGTCGGCGGCGGGCGCGGCTACGGCGCGACGCACAGCCAGAGCCCGCAGAAGCACTTCATCGGGATCCCGCACCTCGCGCTGTACGAGCTGTCCCCGCTGCACGACGCGGCCGACGTGCTGGCCGCCGCGCTGCGCCGCGACGAACCGGCGATGCTCTTCGAGGACAAGATCCTCTACAGCCGGCGGCGGTACGTGGACGGCCGCGTCGACGACCGCCTCGCCTTCGAACCGCGCGGCGCGGACGGCAACTGGGCCCGCGTCCACGATCCGGACGCCACCGGCGCGCCGACGCTCGTCATCGCGCCGGGCGGGGTCGCCGACCGGGCGATCGCCGCCGCCACGCGGGCCGCCGAGCGGGGACGTACGGTCGAGGTGCTGGTCCCGGCGCGGCTCTACCCGGTGGACGTGGACGGCCTGCGCGACCTGCTCGACGGCGCGCACGGCGTGATCGTCGCCGAGGAGAGCACCGCGGGCGGCACGTGGGGGAGCGAGGTCGCGGCCCGCCTGCACGCCGAGGCGTGGCCGCTGCTGCGCGGTCCGGTCGAGCTGGTCAGCTCCGCCGACCGGGTCATCCCGTCCGCGCCGCACCTGGAACAGGCGGTGCTGCTCGGCGCCGACGCGATCCTGGACCGGATCATGCACCTGTCCGCCCCGACAACGGCGGCCGGCGACCGGGGTGGACGGACTGACGCCGGCCCGGTGGATCCGGCCGGCGTGTCTCCGGGCGTCCCGGTGGACGTACCCCGGCTCAACCCCAACGACGACAGCTACGTGCTGCTGGAATGGCTGGTCGCGGACGGCGCCACTGTCGAGGCCGATGAGCCGGTCGCGGCGGTCGAGACGTCCAAGGCGATCGAGGAACTCGCCGCGACGCAGGCCGGCGTGCTGCGCCAGGACGTGGCCGCCGGCGCCGACTGCGCCCCGGGCACGCCCATCGGCCGGATCCTGCCCGAGTCGGCCGTGCCCGCCCCGGTGGAGCCGGCGTCGGTGGAGCCGCCAGCCGTGCCTGCCCGGGTGACGCCGCCGGGACGGCCGCTGCCACCGGCGCAGCGCCGAATCGCCGACGTGGTGTCCACCTCGCACCGGGAGATCCCGGTGGCCTTCACCGCCGTCCGCGTGGACGTGACGGCGGCGCTCGCGTACGCCCGCCGCGCCGCCGACGAGACCGGCGCCACGGTCGGCCTGACCGAGGTCGTCATCGCCGCCGTGGCCGCGCTGCACGAGCGGTTCGGTGCCCTCTACGCCCGGCTCACCGGCGACGGGCTGGTGGTCGACGCGGAGGCGCCGTCGATCGGGCTCACCGTGGACGTCGGCACCGGACTGTTCCTGCCGGTGATCCGCGACGCGGCCGGACTGGACCTCGGCGACCTCGCCGACGCCGTGGTCGCGCTGCGGATGAAGGCGCTGCGCGGCCGGCTCCGCGAGGAGGACATGGCCGGCATGAACTTCCTGGTGGCGCTCAACGACACACCCGGCGTCACGGTGGCCCGGCCGGTCATCCCGCCCGGCGTCACCTGCGCCCTGTCGGTGCCCGACGTGCACCGCGAGGTCGTGCTCGACGGCGACGGCGCGGTACGCGAGCGGACGGTGGCGGACCTGGGCCTGGCCTACGACCACCGGCTGGTCAACGGGGCTCAGGCCGGGGCGTACCTGGCCGCGCTCGGCGACGCGCTGCAACGGTGAACAGGCCCGCCCGGAGCGCGTGACCTGCGTTACCTCTCGCCGAGACGGGAATGTGATCACCGGAGGCGTATTTGACTCAGGGTGTGAGTGCCGCACCCTCTCGCGCCCGGCCGCACGCCGACCGGGCCGGGACGCCCCAGAAGACCGATGCCACCTCGACGCCCACCCCGGGCGACCTGATGAGCCGGCGCCAGCGGCTCAAGCTCGTGCTGGTCCTCGGCTCGCTGATCGCCGTGGGTCCGCTGACCATCGACATGTACCTGCCCGCGCTGCCCGCCATCGTCAGCGACTTCGCGACCACGTCGGCGGCGGTCCAGTTGACGCTCACCGGCACGCTCGCCGGGCTCGCCATCGGGCAGTTGCTGATCGGGCCGCTGTCGGACGCGGTCGGGCGGCGCCGCCCGCTGATCGCCGGTCTCCTGCTGCACATCCTGGCGTCGGCGCTGTGCGTGGTCGCTCCGAACGTCGCCGTCCTCGGCGTCCTGCGCGTCGTGCAGGGCCTCGGTGTCGCCGCGACCGCCGTGGTGGCGATGGCGGTCGTGCGTGACCTGTTCAGCGGGTCGGCGTTCGCCACCATGCTGTCCCGGCTGCTGCTGGTGATGGGTGCGGCGCCGGTCCTCGCCCCGACGCTGGGCGGCGGCGTGCTGCGGTGGACCGACTGGCGCGGCGTCTTCGTGGTCCTGGCCGTCTTCGGGGTGCTGCTCGTCGCGCTGGCCACGCTCGCGCTGCCCGAGACGCTCCCACCCGCCCGGCGCCGGCGCGGCGGGGTCGTCGCGACCGTGCGGACGTACGGCGGGCTGCTGCGGGACCGGGTCTTCGTCGGGCTGGTCCTGGTCGCCGGGCTGGCCATGGCCGCGCTGTTCGCGTACGTCGCGGGGTCGTCGTTCGTCCTCCAGGACACCTACGGGCTCGACGAGCAGGAGTTCGGCCTGGCGTTCGGCGCGGGCGCGGTGGGCCTGATCGGCGCCACCCAGTACAACGTGCGGCTGCTGCGCCGCTACCCGTCGCAGTGGATCCTGGTGACCTCGCTGGCGGCGGGAACGGTGGCCGGGCTGGCCCTGGTGGTGTTCGCCGCGACCGGCTTCGGTGGGCTGCCCGCCCTGCTGGTGTCGCTGTGGCTGGTGCTGGCTGCGGCGGGCCTGGCCATGCCGAACGCCCCGGCGCTGGCGCTGTCCCGCCACGGCGAGGCGGCCGGCACCGCGTCCGCCCTGCTCGGTGCCGTGCAGTTCGGTGTGGGCGCGGTGGCCGCGCCGCTGGTGGGCGTGCTCGGCACCGGCGCGGTGGCGATGGCCCTGGTGGTGGCCGGTGGAATGGTGGCGGCGCTGGTGGTGCTGCTGGTCGTCGTCCGGCCGTCCCGGCTCGCCGGCCTGGAGGCGGCACCGGCGGTCGCTGTCGCGCACTGACCCGGCCGCCCGGATCGCGCCGGGTGCGCGCAGTGCATACGCTGCTGCCATGAGCGCCCCGGCCCGCATCCTGGTCGAGGGGATCCACGGCTCCGGCAAGTCGACGCTCGCCGCGCATCTGGCGCAGCGGTTCGGCCTGCCCTGGTATCCGGTCGACGACCTGCTGTGGGAGCCGGGCTGGGTCGAGGTGCCGGTGGCCGAGCAGCGCCGCCGGATCGAGGCGATCTGCCGGCGCGACAGGTGGATCCTCGACGGCGCGTACCACGGCTGGCGGGACGTGGTCCTCGGCCGCGCCGACCTGGTGATCGGCCTGGACTATCCGCGCGGGGTCTCGTTCCGGCGTCTGCTGCGGCGCACGCTGCGGCGTCTGACCGGCGGCGAGCTGATCTGCAACGGCAACCGGGAGACGCTGCGCAGCGTGCTGTCCCGGGACTCGATCCTGGTGTGGCACCTGACCGGGTTCGGCCGGGCACGCCGTCGCCTGCGGGCCTGGGCGGCCGACCCGGCCGGGCCGCCGGTGCTGCTGTTCGGCGACCAGGCCGCGCTCGACGACTGGCTGGCCCGCGGAGCGCCGTTGCCGCCGCATGCCGGGCCGGACCGGGGCGGCCTGCGCCCGCTGACGTGACTACATCGGGAAGCGGCCCCGGCGCCACTGCCAGTGGCGACCGGCCCGGAGGTGGTCGATCACCGCGCGCTGGAGCACGGTACGGCGCGGCAGCCGGTCCAGCGGCGTGTCCAGGGTGCGGAACACGAACCGCAGCACCTCCGTGTCGCCGTCCAGCCCGGGCAGGTCCTGGTAGGGCTCCAGCGTGAACCGCCGCTGGAACCGGACGATGTTGGAGTCCTCCGGCAGGTATTCGCGCAACTGCGGGTCGAGCAGCCAGGAACCGCAGGAGAACGCGGTGTAGCGCTCGCCGGGGAAGTGGCGCGGGAAGAACGCGCGGGCCCGCTCCAGCGACGCGTCGACCGCCTCCGGGGTCAGCGGTCCGGAGTCCGGGATGTGCAGTTCGATCGCCTCGGCGTCGCCGCGCTGGTGCTGGAGCCGGCCCAGCTCGTAGATGCCGCCGCGCGCGTGCAGCGTCAGCCAGCACTGCATGACCGGCCAGCCCTCGCCGTTCATCCGCCGGTCGACGGCGAGGTTGTTGCCCAGGTCGGCGACCGTCGCCCAGGACACGTCGTCGGGGACGCCGTGGTCGCGGTGGTAGGCCCGGACCACGTCGACGAGTGCGAGGTACGCGTAGACGTAGAGGTGCCGCCAGGCCGGACCCCGCTCGCGGGGCAGCGCCGGGCCCGGCGGCAGCCAGGCGTGGCCGCCGAGGTCGGCGCGGACCAGGGCGATCGAGCGGTCGAGCAGCCAGCGCAGCTCCGGGGTCCACAGTGGTGACCCCGGTTCCGGCCAGCCCGCGAGGATCTCGGCGGCGTCGTCGGGGCGTACCGCGAGCCGGGCCAGCAGGGCTGGTGCGTCCGCCCGGCCGGGCAGCGGCGCGGATGGCAGGTCGCCGGCGAGCCGGTGCACCCGGTCGACCTCCTCGGCGGGCACGCCGAGCCGGCCGGCGACGTCATCGACATCCATGGCGGTGACGCTACCGGCCGGCGCCTGCCCCGACAGCCCCGTGCGTGCTCAGCGGCGTTGCTGGCACGGCACGCAGAAGCGGGCCGAGGGCAGGATCTCCAGGCGGGCGGTCGGGATGTCCTGCCCGCACCGCTCGCAGACGCCGTACGTGCCCTCGGACATCCGCTTCAGCGCCTGGGCAGTGTCCGCGATGCCCTGCCGGGCGGTCTCGACGAGCCGGCGCAGCGTGTCCGGGTCGTGGCCGCCGTAGTCGGGCTGCCGCGTGTGCAGCGTCAGCTCGGTGAGCTGGTCGGTGTACTCGCCGAACTGCCGGTCCAGCAGTTCGCGCAGCGTGTCGGTGCGGTTGAGGGCGTGCGTCATGATCAGGCGCTCCTTTCCGGGCGGCGCGGGGTGTCGTGCGGGTGTCGCAGGGCCGAGATGGCGGCCATGCCGGCACCGGTCAGCGCGGCGGTACGGGGTGACGCGGCCCGGTGCACCGTTGCGCCGAGCGTGGCGACCAGGCGGGCGGTCACGTCGGGCCGGGTGGCGCCGTCACCGATGACGATCGGGCCACGGGCCAGCGCGTCGCGGACCAGGGGCCGTAGCGTCGCGTCCTGCCGCAGCTCGCGTACCAGCCGGGCGGTGGTGTCGGCGAGCATGGCGGCGGTCGTCGCGTGGTTGAGGTCCCGCGTGCCGACGTCGGCCCGGCGGGCGGCGACCACCCGGCCGTCCTCCAGCAGCGCCACCTCGGTGAGCTGGGCGCCGATGTCGGCGACCAGCAGGGTGCCGGCGGCGGCGCCGGCGCCGATGGCACCCGCCCGGACGCTGTCGAGGAACAGCAGCCGGGACGGCGCGAGCACAGCGGTGAGCACCCGGCGGGTCGCCTCCTGCTCGGCCGGCGCGGCGAGCACCGGACGGCAGGCCACGACCAGCGCCCCGACCGGGACCGGGGTGCGGTGGTCGCGCAGGATCCGCCGCAGCTCGGAGACGCAGGCCGGGCCGTCGATGATCCGGCCGCGCCGCACGACCGGGCTGCGCAGGCCGTGGCCGAGCGGGACGCTCAGCGTCCGGCCCGGTCCGAGCCAGATCCGCAGCAGGCTGCTGCCGAGGTCCACGGCGATCGGCGCCGCGTCGACGGTGACCGGCGGGCGGCTGCCGTGGGAGCGGCCGATCAGCATGCCGGTACGGGCCGGTGGGCGAATGGCGGTGACAGGGTGCGGCATACCGACCTCTTTCGGATCAGGGTGCCCAACGGGCGGTGGACGTGCGGGGAGGGGCGTGGCCGGGGCCGCGGGCGTCGGATTCACTCGACGACGCCGGCGGCCGGGGGCTCAGACGCGCTTCTGGTCGCCGCTCGCAGATCGGGACGCGAGGAGACCGGCGAACACCGGTGGCGGAGCCATCGACGTGCGGGTCATGCTCACCACCTCCTCGCTGCTCGGGTACCGCCTCGGACCTCCAGCGTCGCCGGGAACGTCACGCGCGGCACTGCGCGCCACCGGCCAACAAAGGGCGCAATGATTGCCGGTCGCCGGAACCCGGATCCGCCCATACCCCCTGGCTATGGTTGACACATGGAGAACGCGAGCTCAGCTCGAACGTCCACCGCGTCGCCGTAGCTCCGGCCGGCTCCGGCCGGTTCCCGGCGGCCGCGTGCGAAGGAGGTCCCCGTGATCATCGAACGTACGAACCTCCCCGGCATCGGGGTCCGGCACACGCTGGTCACCGAGGAGGGCCGTC
This sequence comes from Micromonospora sp. SYSU B005, assembly GCF_055362685.1. NCBI lineage: Bacteria > Bacillati > Actinomycetota > Actinomycetes > Micromonosporales > Micromonosporaceae > Micromonospora > Micromonospora sp. SYSU B005. The sequence continues at coordinate 158,868 of NZ_JAXCFU010000010.1, forward strand.
GCATCGGGGTGATCGACTACCAGGTGGGCGGCCGGCGCGACGTCGTCCACGACGACCCGGACGACCCGGACCGCATGGTCACGCTCACCCTCACCCGTGACGAGGCGTCGGCCCTGGCCAACCTGCTCGGCTTCCCGGAGCTGGTCGCCGTACCGGCCTGAGCCGCCTGTCACACCGGCGGCGGGCCCGGGCCGGCGTCGGCCCTACGCCGGCAGCGGCCGGCGCGGCCAGTCCAGTGCCCGCGCGCCGAGCACGGCGGCGTGCAGCGTGAACCGGTCCCGCGCGTCGGCGGGGTCGTAGCCGCTCAACGCCCGGATCCGGGCCAGCCGGTAGGTGACGGTGCGCACCGACACGTGCAGCCGGCGGGCGGCCTCGGTCGACACCTCGCCGCAGGCGAAGTACTCGGTGAGCGTGTCCAGCAGCGGCTCGGCGCCGCCACGCGCCTGGGCCAGCGGCGTCAGCACCGCCCGTACCAGGTCGACCATGGCGGGCTGGTCGCGCAGCAGCACCCGGTAGATCAGCAGGTCGTGCGCGTCGATCACGGATGCCTCGCTGTGCAGGCGCCGCGCCGTGGTGAGCGCCTCCCGGGCCTCCTCGTACGAGCGGGCGATGCCGTAGACGCCCGGGTGCGGACGGCCCACCGCCACCTGCCACGGCCGGCCCCGCACCAGGCGGTCCAGCTCACCGTGCATCAACGCGCCGAGGTTGCCGGTCGCGCCGGCGCCGCGGCCCTGGTCGGCGGTCACGGGATCCGCGGGGGCGATCACCACGAGCAGCCCCTCCTTCGTGGCCACCAGTACGTCCCGGTCACCGAGCCGGTCGAAGATGACCCGCTCCAACGCGCTGATCGCCGCCTCGGTGTCCGGCAGCCGACGGCCGGGCGCGGCCAGCGCGACCTGGTGCACCCGGGCCAGGTCCAGGCCGAACGGCTCGGCCCGCTCCACCAGCCCGCCCAGGTCGGAGTCGCCGCGCAGCAGGTCGTCGACGAGTTCCCGGCGCAGCGACTCCTCCCGCCGGACCAGTTCCCGGCGGGCCACCGCGTACCCCTCGGCGAGGGTGGCCACCGCGGTGTCGACCACGTGCAGGACGGCGTCGGCGGCGGCGCGGACCGCCTCGCTGTCGTCGGACCGGTCCAGGTGCGGCAGTTGCCGCCAGACGCGCCGCGCCGCGGACAGGTAGAGACGTACCGCGCGGCCGGCGGAGATCCCCTGCTCGGCGGCGCGCCGGCCCAGCGCGCCGACCGCGTCGAGTTCGGCGCGGCGCGGGCGGCGGCCGGTCACCGCCGCGTCGGTCAGCAGCCGCAGGTAGTCGCCGAGCAGCTCCACCGGCACGCCACCGGCGTCGGCGCCCGCCGCGCGGGCCACCTCGGCCAGCCACTGCTCGTCCTCGCCGCCCGCGACCGGCGCCGGACGGCGGGCGCTGTCGGTCATCGCGGTCCCCCCGGGTGGGGCCGGCACCGGACGCCGGCCCATCGCATCAGCCTAGGCGGGCCGTCCGGCGACCGGCCCGCGCGCGCCGCCTGTGTCACGCCCGCGACGACGGGTCGATCACCAGCGCCGCGCCGGTGCGCGGCCCGCCCCGGGGCCCGCGGGTCAGCAGCTCCGCGGCCCGCGCCGGGTCGTCCGCGGCAGCCACCTGATCGAGTACGCGCAGCCAGTGCTCGCCGTGCGTGTCGGTGAAGCCGGTGCCGACGACGGCGATCCGGCGGCCGGTGACCGGGCCGGGTACGGCGTGCTCGCCCGGCACGGTGGACCCGATCGCCGGCCCGGCCGGCACTCCTGCGGGTTCGGCGCGGTTCCCGGCGGTGACGACGAGATCCGGTGATCCGCACCGCATCGCGCGGACCGATCCGGCGCGGTCCACCTCCACGATCGTGGCACGCAGGTGCCCCGCCGGGGCGAGGTCGCGGACCACCCGGTCGAGTGCGCCGGCCAGGTACGGCACGGTGCGCTGCGGTCCGGCGGCGGCCCGGCGGAACGCCTGCTCGATCGCCCGGCGCCCGGCGGGCGTGTCCAGCGCGGCGCCGGTGACGGTGCCGAGCAGGACGCGCAGCCCGCCACCGCGGACCGGTACGGCGGCGCCGATCTCGCCGGCCCTGCCGCAGATCGCCAGCGCGGCGCTTCCCGGCCCGGCCGGCACGGTGAACACGGCGACGTCCGGCGGCGCGGCGGCGCGCGTCACCGTAGCGGTCCGCGTCCGGCGGCGGGCCCAGGCCAGGACCGGCACCACGGCCAGGCCGGCCGCCGAGGCGAGCAGCGCCTGCGGATCACTGCGGTGGCCCGGGATCACCGGTACGACGACGGACAGCGCGACCAGCACGCCCGCCCACGCCGACACCAGTGCCGCCACCCGGGGGCGGGCCGAGACGCCGAGCAGGCCCGGCAGCAGCACCCAGCCGAGTGGCGTGCTGACCTCGGCGAGGCCCATCAGCATCGCGTTCCCGGTGGTGCCCGCCAGGGCGGCTCGCATCGGCAGCACGCCGACCACCCTATCGGGGGACCGGCCGGACGCCGACCGGTGTACCGGGCAGACCCAAACCTCACTCCTTACCCGAAACACAGCGGAGCCGACACGACACGTTCGCGTGATTCTCTCGACATACCGTCGCGCGGCCTGGCCGGTTAGGGTTGACCTACCGCAGGTCGATCTTGAGGAGTGTGTGTGCTGGTTCTGGTGGCGGTCCATGCGTTCGCAGCCGTGACCGCCCCCGTGCTGGTACGCCTCCTCGGTCGGCGGGCTCTCTACCTGCTGGCGGCCGTCCCGGCGGCGGCCCTGATCTGGGCGGTGACCCGCACCGAGCCGGTCCGCGCGGGCCGGCCCGTCGTCGAGACCGTCACCTGGGTGCCGCAGCTCGGCCTGGAACTCGCGCTGCGCATGGGCACGCTGTCCTGGCTGCTGGTGCTGCTCGTGGGTGGAGTCGGCGCCCTCGTGCTGGCCTACAGCGCGCGCTACTTCCGCTCCGACGATCCCGGCCTCGGCCGGTTCGCCGCGGTGTTCGTCGCGTTCGCCGGCGCGATGCTCGGCCTGGTCGTCTCCGACGACCTGCTGCTGCTGTACGTGTTCTGGGAACTCACCACCGTCTTCTCGTACCTGCTGATCGGCAGCGACCCGACCAAGCGGGCCAGCCGCCGCGCGGCGATGCAGGCGCTGCTGGTGACCACGCTGGGCGGCCTGGCGATGCTCGCCGGGTTCGTGATGCTCGGCCAGCACGCCGGCTCGTACCGGTGGTCGGAGATCGCCGGGAACCTGCCCGAGGGCGGCTACCTCACCGTCGCGCTGGTGCTCGTCCTGCTCGGCGTGACCAGCAAATCGGCGATCTTCCCGTTCAGCTTCTGGCTGCCGCGCGCGATGGCGGCGCCCACGCCGGTCAGCGCGTACCTGCACGCCGCCGCGATGGTCAAAGCGGGCGTGTTCCTGGCCGCGCTGATGGGCCCCGCCGTGGGCCAGACCACCGTGTGGCGCGGCGTCCTGCTGGCCGGCGGCCTGATCACGCTGTTCCTCGGCGGCTGGACGGCGCTGCGGCAGGTCGACCTGAAGCTGCTGCTGGCGTACGGCACGGTGAGCCAGCTCGGCCTGCTCATGGTGATCCTCGGCGCGGGCACCCGGGACACCGCGCTGGCCGGCGCCGCGATGCTGCTGGCGCACGCCCTGTTCAAAGCCACACTGTTCCTCGTCGTCGGCGTCGTCGACCACGTCACCGGCACCCGCGACCTGCGCGAGCTCAGCGGGCTGGGCCGGCGCGCGCCGGTGCTGGCGGCGGTCGCCGGACTCGCGGCCGCCTCGATGGCGGGCCTGCCGCCGCTGATCGGCTTCGTGGCCAAGGAGGCAGCGCTCGAGGCGTTCCTGCACGGCGGCACGACCGAACTGGTCGTGCTCGCCGGGGTGGTGGCCGGCTCGGCGCTGACCGTCGCGTACACCGCGCGGTTCCTGTGGGGCGCGTTCGCCGCCAAGCCCGGCGTCGCGGAGACCCGGCCGCACCGGATCGAGCCGGCGTTCATCGGCCCGGCGGTGGTGCTCGCCCTCGCCGGTCTCGCGGTCGGCGTGCTCGCCCCGGCGGTGGACCGGGTGCTGGCCCCGTACGCCGATCAGTTCCCGACCGCCGACCCCGGCTACCACCTGGCCCTCTGGCACGGCCTGACCCCGGCGCTGGGCCTGTCGGCGCTGGCGGTGACCGCCGGTCTCGGGCTGTTCCTGCTGCTGCACCGGCGCCGGCCGTACCTGCCGCGGCTGCCGTTCGACGGCGCCACCGGCTACGACCGGCTGGCCGGCGCGGTCGACCGCGCGGCGGTCGAGTTGACCGGCGCCACCCAGCGCGGCTCGCTGCCGTTCTACCTCGGCGTCATCCTGCTGGTGCTGGTCGTGCTGCCCGGTGGCGCGGTGCTCGCCGGCGCGCCGTGGGCCAGCCGGTTCCAGCTCTGGGACACCCCGTTGCAGGCCGTCGCCGGCGCGGTCATCGTGGTCGCGGCGCTGGTGGCCGCGCGCGCCCGCCGCCGGCTGACCGCGATGATCCTGGTCGGCGTGACCGGCTACGGCACGGCGCTGATGTTCATCCTGCACGGCGCGCCCGACCTCGCGCTCACCCAGTTCCTGGTGGAGACCGTCACGATCGTGATGTTCGTGCTGGTGCTGCGCCGCCTGCCGCGCCGGTTCTCGGCCCGCCCGATCCGCGCCACCCGGCGGTTCCGGGTCGCGCTCGGCGTCGCCGTCGGCGTGGTCACCGCCGGGATGGCGTACGTGGCGGCGGGCAGCCGGACCGCCACGCCGATCTCGGTCGGCTTCCCGGACGAGGCCGTCTCCTACGGCGGCGGCAAGAACGTCGTCAACGTGACCCTCGTCGACATCCGCGCCTGGGACACGATGGGCGAGATCGCCGTGCTGGTGGTGGCCGCCACCGGCGTGGCCAGCCTGATCTTCCGCCGCTCCCGCGCGCTGGACCTGCGCAGCGGCATCCCCGGCGCCGGCCGGCAGCAGTCGTCGCGCCCGCGCTGGCTGACCAGCGGCGCGACCTCCCGGCAGCAGTCGGTGATCCTCCAGGTGGTCACCCGCCTGCTCTTCCACGCCATCCTGCTGTTCTCGATCTACCTGCTCTTCTCCGGCCACAACGCCCCCGGTGGCGGCTTCGCCGCCGGGCTGGTCGCCGGGCTGGGACTCGCCGTGCGATACCTGGCGGGCGGGCGTACCGAACTCAACGGCGCCGCACCCGTCGACGCCGGCCTGGTGCTCGGCGCGGGCCTGTTCGTCGCGGTCGGCACCGGCGTGGCCGCGATGCTGCTGGGCGGCGAGTTCCTGCAGAGCGCGACGCTCGACTTCCACCTGCCGCTGCTGGGCCACGTGCACTTCGTGACGTCGGTCTTCTTCGACGTCGGCGTCTACCTCATCGTGGTCGGCCTCGTCCTGGACATCCTGCGCAGCCTGGGCGCCGAGATGGACCGCCAGGAGGAGGTCGACGAACAGGAGACCGAACCGGCCGGCGTACGGGAAGAGGAGCTGGTGTGAGCCCGAACATCCCCAACCTGGTCTACGTCGTGGTCATCGGCGTCCTGTTCGCCACCGGCGTCACCCTGCTGCTGGAACGCAGCCTCACCCGCGTCCTGATGGGGGTCATCCTGCTCGGCAACGGCGCCAACCTGCTGCTGCTCACCGGCGGCCGGGCCGGCGGCCCACCGATCGTCGGCACCACCGCCCAGGAGGACATGTCCGACCCGCTGCCCCAGGCGATGGTGCTGACCGCGATCGTGATCACGCTCGGCATGACCGCGTTCCTGCTCGCGCTGGCCTACCGGAGCTGGCACCTCAACGGGCACGACGAGGTGCAGGACGACGTCGAGGACCGCCGGATCATGGAGCTGGCCGACCGGGACGAGGGCCCGGGCACCTCGGACTCGGACACCGTCGACGCCGCCGACGGCGGCCCCGAGGTCCGGGTGCTCGCCGCCGGCGAGGCGGAGGCCGTCCGATGACCTGGCTCGTCCCGCTGCCGGTGGTGATGCCGCTGCTCGGCGCCGCCCTCACCCTGCTGCTCGCCCGCCGGGCCCGCGCCCAGCGGTGGGTCAGCATCATCGTGCTCACCGCCACCGTCGCGGTGGCCGCGATGCTCCTGGTCCGCTCCTCGCTGGACGGCCCGCTCGTGGTGGAGGTGGGCGGCTGGGTGGCGCCGATGGGCATCGTGCTCGTCGCCGACCAGCTGGCCGCGCTGATGCTCGTGGTGTCCGCCTCGGTCACCCTGTGCGTGCTCGTCTACTCCATCGGGCAGGGCATGGCCGACGGCAACGAGGAGACGCCGCTGTCGGTCTACCACCCGACCTATCTGGTGCTGACCGCGGGCGTCTGCAACGCCTTCCTCTCCGGCGACCTGTTCAACCTCTACGTCGGCTTCGAGATCCTCCTGGTGGCGAGCTACGTGCTGCTGACGCTGGGCAGCACCGAGACGCGGATCCGGGCCGGCACCACGTACGTCGTGGTCAGCCTGCTCTCGTCGCTGATCTTCCTGGTGGCGATCGGCCTGGTCTACTCCGCCACCGGCACGCTGAACCTGGCGCAGCTCGCCGACCGACTGGACGCGCTGCCCGACGACATCCGCATGGTGCTCCAGGGCATGCTGCTGCTCGCCTTCGGCATCAAGGCGGCGGTGTTCCCGCTGTCCGCGTGGCTGCCGGACAGCTATCCCACCGCGCCCGCGCCGGTGACGGCGGTCTTCGCCGGCCTGCTCACCAAGGTCGGCGTGTACGCGATCATCCGTACCGAGACGCTGCTGTTCCCCGGTGGCCGCACCGCCGACCTGCTCATGGTGATAGCGGCGCTGACCATGGTGGTGGGCATCCTCGGCGCGGTCGCGCAGTCGGACATCAAACGGCTGCTGTCGTTCACACTGGTCAGCCACATCGGGTACATGCTGTTCGGGGTCGGCCTGACCACCCCGCTCGGCCTGTCCGCGGCGATCTTCTACGTGGTGCACCACATCACCATCCAGACCACGCTGTTCCTCGCCGCCGGACTGGTCGAACGACGCGGCGGCAGCACCGCGCTGGACCGCCTCGGCGGCCTGGCCCGGCTGTCACCACTGCTGGCGGTGCTGTTCTTCGTGCCCGCGCTGAACCTGGCCGGCATACCACCGTTCTCCGGGTTCCTCGGCAAGCTCGGGCTGGTCCAGGCCGGCGTCGACGACGGCGGGTTCCTGGCCTGGTCGCTCGTCGCCGGGGGACTGCTCACCAGCCTGCTCACGCTCTACGCCATCGCCCGGGTGTGGAACCTCGCCTTCTGGCGGGCGCCGCACGCGGACATGCCGGAGCCCGGCGACGCCGAGCAGGCGGCCCGCACCGACGGCGCCGAGCAGCCGCACGACGGCTCGTCGCCGGCCGGTGCGGTGCTGCCCCGGCTGATGACCGTGTCCACCGCCGCGCTCGTGGTGCTCGGCCTGGCGTTGACGGTGGTGGCCGGACCGCTGTTCGACATCAGTACCGACGCCGCCGACGACCTGTTGCGCCGTGCCCCGTACGTCGAGGCCGTGTTCCCGGAGGGACCGCCGTGACCAGTCAGTCGAAAGCGCCACTGACCCGCCGTGACCGCTGGCGCAACCGGGCCATCGCGGTGACCGGCCTGGTGACCGTCTGGGTGCTGTTGTGGGGCACCTTCAGCTGGGCCAACGTGATCAGCGGACTCGTGGTCGCGGCGGTGCTGCTGGTGGTCTTCCCGCTGCCCCCTGTCACGTTCGCCGGCCGGATCCGGCCGGTACCGCTGCTGCGGTTCGTGATCCGCTTCCTGTACGACCTGGTGGTCGCGTCCGCCCAGGTGGCCTGGCTGGCCTTCCGTTCCGGGCACCCGCACTCGGCGATCATCGCGGTGCGCCTGCGGGTGAACACCGACCTCAACCTGACCCTCAACGCCGAGGCGCTGTCGCTGGTGCCGGGCAGCCTCATCCTGGAGGCCGACCGGAGTACCGGGACGCTCTACGTGCACGTCATCGGGATCCGGAGCCCCGACGAGGTGGAACGGTTCCGGCGCAGCGTGCTGGAGCTGGAGGCGCGCATCGTCGCCGCCGTCGGCTCGGCCGAGGAACGCGACCGGATCCGCCACGACGAGGCCGAACCCGCCGGTTCGGTCGAACTGGAAGGAGCACCGACGTGACCGTCGTCGCCGTGATCGTCACCGCGCTGCTCGTCGCGGCCGGTGGACTCACCCTCGTCCGCATCATCCGCGGGCCGTCCATCCTCGACCGGGCCGTCGCCACCGACGTGCTGCTCGCCGTCGCGGTCGCGGCCATCGCCACCGAGGCGGCCTACAGCCGGGACGCCACCGCGCTGCCGGTCCTCGTCGTCCTCGCCCTCGTCGGTTTCGTCGGATCGGTGAGCGTCGCCCGGTTCGCGTCCCGGAGAAGCACGAAGTGACCGCCGACGCGATCCTGGACATCGTCGCCAGCGTCTGCCTGATCGCCGGCGCGCTGCTCTGCCTCGCCGCCGGCATCGCGCTGGTCCGCTTCCCGGACGTGCTGTCGCGGATGCACGCGGCGGCCAAGCCGCAGGTGCTCGGGCTGCTGCTGGTGCTGCTCGGCTGCGCGCTGCGGCTGCGTACCGGGGTGGACATCACCACGCTGGTGCTGGTCGGCCTGTTCCAGCTCGCCACCGCCCCGGTCGCGGCGCACATGGTCGGGCGGACCGCGTACCCGCACGACGACATCCGGCGGGATCTGCTGATCACCGACGAGTTGGCCGACCACATCGACCGGATCCGCGCGGACCGGTCGAGGGAGTCCGATTCATCGGCGACGGTGTGACATCGGGCCGCGGCACGACAGTGATTTCCGCCCGGGCCGTTGGCGTAGTCAGGTCGAGATCAGCTCTGTCGGCCATCCGTCTCAGCGGGTCCACGCAGAGCGGCACGAAATTGCTCGAGTTCCAGTGCGATCTCTCGTCTCCGGTCTCGCTCGCCTGCTAGATCCAGGGCTTTCAGTAGCTTTACGGCTGTCTGGGGGTATCCGGCATGGCCGGGACTGCTCTCCGGTCGCCGCGCGGCGAGCGCCTCCTCGAACAGTTCGATCGCGCTGTCGAGCTGACCCATCTCCGCTCTGGTGGTGGCAAGGTTCTCCAGCGTCGCCAGCGTAGTCGGGTCTTCTATGCCGAACTCGCATCTGCGGGCTTCGTAGGTGCTCGACAGAATTGTGTTGGCTATCTCGTACTTCTCAAGCTGAGCCAGCACGGTGCCGAGATTGTGAGATGCCTCAAGCGTGAGCGCGTGGTGCGCGCCGAGCATCTCGTTCCGAACGACTTGGACCCGCTCGTAGAGGCGGCGCGCGGCGTTCCAAGCCGCCTTCTCCCCATCGAGACGGCTTGCCACCTCCGTCATCACCACGAGACTGGCGAGATGGGCCTCATCCGGAGCAAGACGTGACGAGAGGTTGTCGCCCGGTCGCTGACCCGGGAAAACTACCCGTCCGGGCATACCGCTGCGAACCCGCCGCCATGCGGCCACCAGCGCCTTCCGCTCCTCCTCCGTGGCACCGCAGGCGGCGGGAAAACGCTCCACGAACGACAGAGGGATATCGCGGTCACCGTTGAGGTGCCGCTCGATGCTGGACTTGGAGAGACCCTCCCCTTCCGAGGAGGTTCGGCTCTCCCGGCCGATTTGTTGCATCGACTTCCCGGATAGCTGCCAAACGTGTCGCAGCAGTTGGCGAAGCTCACCTCGAGTGGTGACCCCTGACGCCCGCTCAACGATTAATGATTCGGTGGACATCCATCCCCCAGCTGTCCCGCGCTGTCCCGCCGCTGTCCCGATGACACTAGACGGCCGGACCCTGCCCCGGGATGGCTGCACGATGTCCCAAAGACGACTCGAACCAAGGTCTCGGTGTCCCACGTCGGAGCAAGAATCGTCCCTCGACCTCCCATTTCGGCTCGCGTGTCCCGTTCTGGGAGGGGCTTTGACTCACCCGTAGCTGGATGTTCGGGACGCTGCGCATTCTGCTGCTAACGCGCTTGCCGCGCGGGAACACGTAAGAGAAGGGTGTCGATCAGTGATCGCCATTGTCGCGTACTACCTCGCGGTGATCGAACCGGAGCAGCTTCTGAGCTGGCTGCCGTCGATCACCGTGGTGCTCAAGTTCCTCACTGCGCTGGTCGGCCTGATGGCGACGGTAATGGCCCTCGCTCGACGCGTGTACCGGTGGACCCGCCTCGCGATTCGTCGGCACCGCTCCACCGTGCCGAACCGCCACGGCTGACCCACAGCCGGCGACGACGGTGCCCTGGCCTCGAAGGCCAGGGCACTTGTCGTTCATCCGTCAGTTGGCCGCCTTGCTGTTTGTTCCGGCATTCTTTGTAGAAAGCTGCGCCAAGCGGCCCTGCTGATCAGCAACTCCGGTCCATCCGGATCCTTGCTGTCCCGCACTGCCACCAATGGTCTCGTCAGTGAAACCTCCACACAGTTCCCTTGGCAGCTTTGGGAGCTCTTGCGCCAACCTGAGGGCGTAGCCGTAGCGCCCAACGGTCCTCCTTTGTCGGCGGCCGGATACCCTCGCCGTGACTGTCGCGGATGAAGATCGTCCACCGCCGCGGTTTCAGATCCTGCGGAGTAGCCGAGCCCGGGCAGCAGCCACGAGTCTAGATAAGCTTCGATGTCCGGGCTAGCCTGTGAGGCGGAGGCTTGCGCGCCGGTCCGCCGATCGGAAAGGCGAAGCATGGTGCGTACGTCCGATGTCGATCGCCGAGATGACCGGTACGGTGTCCGAGGCAGGGCGGATCGGGAGAGGAGGCGCGGTGCGGCGCAGTGGTTCTGGCGGTAAGCAAGCGTCCGCACCACCGGAGGCGGTCTGTCAGCCTGTGGTCGAGCCTGAACCCGAGTGTCATACGTCTGGCCAGGACGATCCTGTAACGGCTGCTCGCATGGCTCTCTATGCATCTGGCGCAGGAGCGATCGCGGTCGTGGCGGGCCAGGTGCTGGGCTCCGGGCTGTTTCCCAAAGACGGCGTGGCTCGGGCGGCGACGATGGTCGTCGTGATGCTGGTCCTTGGAGCTGCAGCCGGTGTGTTAGCCGACCCTATTCTGTCTTCTCTCGGGCGTGCTCACCGCGAGCGTCGTCGGTGACCTGTCGCGCCTTGCGACGGTCGCGGATGCCAGCCCACACAGCCAGCGTGACCGAGGCCGGAAAAAGCGAGAGGAAACCCCACAGCGCCCCGGTGCCGAGGGCGATCAGCGATCCGATGATGCAGCCGATGAACAGCGTGAGGACAATCGTCCTCGCCAGCATGTGGTCATCAGTGAGGATCTCGCGTACGAGGCTGTCTTTCGGGAGATGAGGGCCCGCCGGGGAGTGCGCAGAGGATGAGCGGAAGGGCAGGTCGCGGTCAGCCATCAGAACCTGCCGGAGGGCCAGCTGCGGTGGCCTCAGACCGGACGGTAAGCCGAGAGGCGCAAATCGAGCGACCGCTGTCCGCGTAGTTCATGCGCCTGACCTCCTCCGGTCTGAGTGGAACGGCTACCTGTGGGTGGGTGGCGGTACTAGAGGGCTGCGATAGCCGCGTCGAGCACACTCCCCAGATCGGCGCCTGCGTAGGCCACCGCCTGCATTCCCTCGAAGGAGGAACTCGCGGCCACGATGCGAGGCTCGTCTTCGCGGGTGGTGAGCTCGCCGAGGGCGTTCTCCTCGTAGAGAAGTGGTGGGTCGTCGACTTCGGGGAACTCCAGGAGAACGTACGAGGAGCTGCCCATGCCGGCATGAGCGCCGCTGCTGAAGGGGATAATTCTCAGGTCGACCTTCGGGTTGCTTAGTGCGGCCCTGAGGAGTTCCAGCTGTTCCCGCATGACAGTGGTTTCGCCGACCTCAGCGCCCACAGTCCGCCGGATGACCGCCTCGTCAACGATGAAGTGTGCTTTCGTAAGCGAGCCACGGTCGGTCAGGATTTGCTGTCGCGCCCTCATCACCTCGATCTTCTGGTCGATCCTTCTCTCCGCGGCGGCCTGCTCCGCCCTGGTGAGCGTAGGGAAGCGAAGGTGGTTCCTCAGCACCGCGCGTCGGTACTCGGGCGTCTGAAGGAGACCGGGAACGTAGAACGGCTCGAACGAGCGTAGCGTCTGCGCCAGCTGCTCATGCTCGACGTATTCACGGAACGCCTTCGAGTGGACCTCGCTCATCTCCGGATGGCTAGAGCGTCGTGCAATGTCGGCCATCGAGGACAGCTCGTCGACGGTCCCATCGTCCGAGAGGCCGTAGAGCTTAAGGAGGGCGAGTAGGTCGGTGTGGGAGACGCCCACTTCGCCACTCTCGATCCGCGTGACCTTCGACTGTGACCAGCGCAGGGTCGCTGCCACCTGTTGCTGGGTCAGGTCGTTCTTGCGGCGTAGCCGGATGAGGCGTCGGCTTAGCCGCTTGCGTTGGTACGCCGGGGCTTCCACCAGAGATGCCACGTAATCCCTCCATCGCTTTCTGTAGTTTCTGTCCGCTTGACTGGCAGGTCAGCTACCCGAACCTAGCGCGAATATGCAGGCGCATAACCGGTCGGCATATGCGTGTCATCTGTCACATGAAGGTTTGGAGCGGGAGCCGCGGGGTACGTGCGCGGCCTTCATTGACGGCCTGCTGTGCTGTTTCATCAACTCACTGTGAATCAGGTGTCCGCTACTTCTGGTTTCGAGTGATGCGGCCATCTATAGGCCTAATGCCGACTTTCCGGCGTTCGCAGTAGAACTGGCCGCTCAGAGCTCGACCGAATGGGCGTCCTTCACTGCTTTTGATGCTTTCGCGACAACAAGCCCGATGGTGCTCCTTAGTCGGTTCCGCTATGCATGCGGATGTTGAAGCATGGAAGAAATCGGACAGGCGCCAAAGTGGAGCCCTGACCAGCACGTTGCTGGTCAGGGCTTGCAGTGGAAGCAGGATGGAGGGAGGTGCGGCGGTCAGGCGCCCTTCACCCAGTCGAGGCTGAACCGGGCGAAGTAGATGCCGCCGGTGTTTCCCACCTCGTACAGGTTGCCGACCGTACCGTCGGCCAGGACCGCCATCGTCGAGTAACCGGCGCCGCCGGGCTTGACCAGCGCCCGCGCCGGCCAGGTCGCGCCGTCGTCGGTGGACAGCCGTACGGTGAGGTCGTTGCGTGCGGTCGGGTGCGCGTTGTTGCTGAACAGCGCCGTGCGGGTGCGTACCGGGGCGCGGTTCGCACCGACCTCGGCCGGGCGCAGGTAGGACATCTCGTCGGCGTTGCAGAGCGGGTCGGGCAGCAGGGCGCTCGCCGTCGCCGTACCGAACGTCGCCGCGCCGTCGGTGGAGGTGGCGTAGAAGCGGCTGCGGGTGGAGTTGTGCCGCATGTTCTGCACCACCGCGCCGGTGCCGCGCTCGATCGCCTTGCTCTCGTTGATGTTCCCGCCGGCGGATCCGCCGCGGCGCCAGGTCGCGCCGTTGTCGTCGCTGTAGATGTTCGCGGCGTGGCTGGTGCCCGCGGAGTCCCGGTAGGCGATCGGCTGGATCAGCCGGCCGGTGCTGGTCTGGATGCCGTGGCCGGAGGAGAAGAACACCTGCCGCCAGGTGGGATCCTTGACGGCCGGGTTCAGCTCGACCGGCGCGCTCCAGGTGGCGCCGTCGTCCCGGCTGGTGATGTAGCGCAGGTGCATGCTGTTCGGGTCGTCGCCGGTGTTCAGGCCGGAGCCGCCGGACCAGAAGCTGATGCCGGGCCGGGGGGAGTAGGTGAAGAAGCAGTAGACGACGCCGGTGGCGCGGTCGACGAGCAGGCTGGGGTCGCCGACGCCCTCGCTGGTGGTGGGCGGGGCGTGGATGACGCGGGGCTGCTCGAAGGTGCGTCCGCCGTCGGTGCTGCGGATCATCACGATCTGGATGTTGTTGGTGCCGCCGCCGAGGTCGTACGAGCCGTTGACCCGGGCGTCGGCCACGGCGATGACGGTGCCGTTGTTGCTCACGGCCAGGCCGGGGATGCGGACGGAGGCGACGGTGCCGTCGTAGCGGCCGTTCGCGCCGTTGAGGTCGCGGATCACGGTCTGCGTGGTCAGCAGCGTGGTGGTGGCGAGCTGCGGGTTGCCGGCGGCGAGGTCGCAGGAGGTGGTGCCGCGCAGCGTGGTGTCGAAGCCCGGCGCGGTGACCCGCAGCGTGTACGGGGTGCCGGCGCCGACGGTCCAGTAGTGCAGGTGGTTGCCGCCGGCGGCGACGGTGCGGGTCCACGGTGAGCCGGTGCGTCCGGGCCAGGTGACGGTGAAGTCCCGGGCCGTCGTGGTGCGGTTCTCCAGCGCGAGTTGGAGGCGGCCGTTCGTGCAGTCGAAGCCGGCCAGCGCGGACATGCCGGTGCCGCAGTGGAAGATGCCGCTGGTGGTCTCGTCCAGGCCGGTCGGGGTCGTCGTGCGCAGCGTGTACGGCGTGCCGGGGGTCAGCGTCCAGTACAGCTCGGCGCTGCCGCCGGCGGCGACCGTGCGGGTCCACGGTGAGCCGCTGCGTCCGGGCCAGGTGACGGTGTAGGTCTGCGTGGTGGTGGCGCGGTTGTCGAGGTCGAGCAGCAGCCGGCCGGCGGTGCAGTCGGCGCCGACGGTGGCTGACACACCGGCGGGGGCGGCGGCCTGGGCAGCGGTGGCGGGAAGTATGGAGAGCACGGTGAGGGCGGCCGCCGCGAGGACGGTTGCGCGGCGCGGTATGGCGCGGCGAGGGGACACGTGGTTCCTTCCGGGACGGGGGAGGGGAATCGGAGCTATCCGACGTCAGATGTCCGATGTCTGCACGCTAGGCGGGTTCCCCTCGCCCGTCAAGGATCGGTTCCGGTCGACGTCTCCCGTCCGGCCCGGGTGGTCGCCAGCGGTCCTGCCCGGGCCTCTCGCCGCGGTCTCGGCGTACGGCGGATCAGGTCTGCGCGGCGCGGGCGATGCTCGCCCGGATGGGCGCGTAGTGCTCGGCGACCGCCGAGCGCAGCGCCGCCGCGTCGGCGGCGGTGAGGGCGGCGACGATGGCCTGGTGCCGCTGGGCCGTGATGACCCGGTCCTCCGGCTCGGTCTGCAGCGTGGGCGCGACGATTGCCTGCACCTGCCAGAACGCCTCGGTGAGCTGGACCAGCAGGTCGTTGCCGAGGGGTTCCATCAGCTTCAGGTGGAACGCGCGGTCGACGTCGAGGAAGTCCTCGCCGCGGGCGGCGCGGCTGTGCATCTCGTCGGCGAGCGCGGACAGCTCCGAGCGGTGCTGCTCGTCCAGGGCGTCGATGACGGTGGTGGCCAGTCCCTGCTCCAGCGTCTGTCGGACGTCGACGACCTGGGCCAGGACGCGGTGGTCGTCCTCACCGCTGAGCAGGCCCCGGAACGTCAGGCTCTCCACCAGGGCGTTGAGGGACATGCGGCCGACGAACGTGCCGTGGCCGTGGCGTACCTCGACGATGTCGAGCGCGGAGAGGATCTTCACTGCTTCGCGGACGCTGGAGCGGCTGGCGCCGACCGCCTCGCACAGTTCCGTCTCGGTGGGCAGGAGGTTTCCCGGCTTGAGGCGGTTGCGCAGGATGTACTCCTTGATCCTGGTGGCGACCTCCTGCCGGCGAGGGCTCGGCCGCTCGGCGCCGCGTAGCGGACTGGCGTCAATGGTCGTCATCTGCCCCTTGCCCTTCGTTCCCGAATCTGACACCCTCACCCTACCGGCATCAGACGTCAGACGTCATACACCTTATGCTTCACATCCCCGAGCGCGAGCGGTCACGCGAGCGCATGAAGAGCCTATGGAGGCAGCTACGTGAGCACCACCGGTAAGCCGTCGAGGAGCCGGCGCGCACTGCGCGGCCGCGTCCGCTCCCTGACCGTCGCCTCCCTCGCGGGCGGCCTCGCGGTCGCGCTGGCGGCCTGCAGTGGCGGTCCCGCCTCGACCAACGCCGTGGGCGACGGAAAGGGGGGCACGTCCATCGAGGCCACGCTGGCCTTCACGCTCTCCAGCGGTTTCGATCCCAGCAACGCCTCCTCGGCCGTGGCGACAGCGGTCAACCAGCACGTCTTCGAGGGCCTCGTCGACCTCGACCCGATCACGCGGGAACCCTACAACGCCCTGGCCAAGAGCGACCCGACCCCCGGGGCCGACGGCCGGACCTACACCGTGACGCTGCGTGACGGGGCGAAGTTCTCCGACGGCGCCCCGGTCACCGCCGAGGACGCGGCCTGGTCCTTCACCCGCGTGCTCAAGCCCGCGGACCCGAAGGCGCCGCCGCTGATGCAGGGCTTCGTGTCGTTCCTGGACACCGTCACCGCCAAGGACGCGACGACCGTCGAGTTCACGCTGAAGTACCCGTTCGCGCTGTTCAGCGAGCGGATCTCGGTCATCAAGATCGTCCCCAAGGCGAAGACCGGTGACGCGGCCGCGGCCAAGGCGTTCGACACCGCCCCGATCGGCTCCGGCCCGTTCAAGGTGGACAGCGCGTCAAAGGAATCCGGCATCAAGCTGAGCAAGAACGCGAACTACAACGGCCCGCGCGCCGCCAAGGTCGAGACGATGACGTGGAACACCACCACCGAGGCGTCGGCCCGCGTGTCGGACCTGCAGGGCGGCCGGGTGCAGGCCATCGAGGCCGTGCCGTACCTGAACGTGGACTCGCTCAAGGACAAGTACACGATCGACGTGAAGCAGGCCTTCAACCAGGTCTTCCTCATGTTCAACAACGCCGCCGCGCCGTTCAGCGACAAGCGGGTGCGCCAGGCCCTGCACTACGCCATCGACAAGGACGCGGTCATCAAGACCGCGCTCAACGGCTACGGCAGCCCGGCGACCAGCTACCTCGACGAGGGCAACAAGGCCTACCAGAAGGCCGCCACCGTCTACGACTACAACCCGGACAAGGCCAAGGCCCTGCTCCAGGAGGCCGGCGTCACCAACCTGTCGTTCCGGCTCGACACCACCGACAGTTCGGTGGTCAAGGACGTCGCCCCGCTGGTCATCGAGCAGTGGAAGAAGATCGGCGTCAACGCCACGCTCAACACCGTGCCGTCCTCGGCCATCTACGGCGACATCGTCCCCAAGGACACCTTCCGGGTGCTCATGGCCACCGGTGACCCGAGCGTCTTCGGCGTCGACACCGACCTGCTGATGCGCTGGTACTACTTCGGCGAGACCTGGCCGGGCCAGCGCTACCGCTGGAGCGACGCCGACCGCAAGGCCATGGGCGACCTGCTGGACAAGGCCGCGCAGACCTCCGACGAGACGGCCCGCAAGGCGCTGTGGAAGCAGGCCCTGGACATGGCGGCGGACCAGGTGCCGCTGTACCCGATCCTGCACACCAAGGTCGTCACCGCGTACGACCCGGCCAAGGTGGACGGCTTCTCCGGCGCCTCCACCACCGGCCTGTACTTCCTGGGCACCGGCCGGACCGGCTGAGCCCACGCTCGGGGTTCCGGCCCCGCAGGCGTCCCGCCCGGCCCACATGACCCGTGCGGCCGGGCGGGGCGTCCCGGCGCCCCGCCACGAGAAAGAGAATCCATGCTGACCGTCCTGAACCTGGTCGCACGACGATTCCTGACGCTGATCCCCCTGGTGCTGGGCATCACGCTCTTCGTCTTCGTGATCATGCAGTTCTCCCCGATCGACCCGGCGTTGTCAGTCCTCGGTGACCAGGCCACGCCGGCGCAGGTCGAGGCGTTCCGCGCCGCCAACGGCCTGAACGACCCGCTGCCGCTGCGCTACCTGCACTTCCTCGGCGACCTCGTCCGCGGCGACCTCGGCATGACGTTCCCGCCGTCGGTCCCGGTCGCCGAGAAGATCGCCATGGCGCTGCCGCTGACCATCCAGCTCACCGCGCTCGGCGTCGTCGGCGCGCTGGTCATCGCGCTGGCGCTCGGCATCCCGGCTGCCCTGTACCGGGACCGCTGGCCCGACCAGGTCATCCGGATCGTCTCCATGGCCGGCATCGCCACGCCCTCGTTCTGGCTGGCCCTGCTGTTCATCCAGGAGTTCTCGGTCCGCCGCCCGATCTTCCCTACCGGCGGCTACGTCAACCCCGCCGACTCGGTCGGTCTGTGGTTGCAGTCGCTGGCCATGCCGGCGCTGGCGCTGGCCGTACCCGTCGGCTGCTCGCTGGCCCGCATCGTCCGGACGTCCATGGTCGAGGAACTCGACAAGGACTACGTCCGCACCGCGATCGGCGCCGGACTGCCGCCGCGCGTGGTGGTCGGCCGCAACGTGCTGCGCAACGCGCTGGTCAACCCGCTCACCGCGCTCGGCCTGCGGATCGGCTACCTCATCGGCGGCACCGTCGTCATCGAGGCGATCTTCTCGCTGCCCGGCATGGGCACCCAGATCATGAGCGCCGTCCAGCAGAACGACACCGCGCTGGCCCAGGGCACCGTCCTGACCATCGCGCTCGGCTTCGTCCTGGTGAACCTGGTCGTCGACATCCTCTACCTCTTCGCCAACCCCCGACTGCGCGGAGGCCACTGATGCGCCGGTCCCTCACCACGCGGCTGTCCCGCCCCGGCATGGCCTTCGCCCGGCTCGGTCTCGCGGCCCGGTTCGCGCTCGGTTTCGTCGCGCTCATCGTCGTGGTCGGCGTGCTCGCCCCGCTGCTGCTGCGTCACGACCCGACCCAGACCGGGCTCGGACCGGCGCTGACCGGCCCGAACGGCGACTTCTGGTTCGGCCTGGACAAGCTCGGCCGGGACGTCTTCTCCCGGCTGGTCGCCGGCACCCGGCGCTCCCTGATCGTCGGCTTCGGCGCGGCCGGTATCGCGTTGGTCCTCGGCGCGATCCTCGGCGCGATCGCCGGCAGCAGCCGCACCGCCGTCGACGAGGTCATCATGCGCTGCCTCGACGTGGTCATGGCGTTCCCGGCGATCGTGCTCTCCGCGCTGCTGATCATCTCGTTCGGCAAGAACAGCCTGCTGGTCCTCGTGATCGCGATCGGCTTCGTGTTCACCCCGTCGGTCGCGCGCATCGTCCGCGCCAACGTGCTGTCCCAGTACGGCGAGGACTACGTGGCCGCCGAGCGCATCATCGGCGCCCGGCGGCCGCACATCCTCTGGCGGCACGTCCTGCGCAACTGCGCCGCCCCGATCCTCGTCTTCGTCACCGTCATGGTGGCCGACGCGATCGTCTTCGAGGCGTCGCTGTCCTTCATCGGCGGCGGCCTCGCCCCGCAGGAGGCGGCGTCCTCGTGGGGTTCGGTGATCGCGTTCGGCAAGGAGATGGTGCAGATCGGCGGCTGGTGGGCCACGTTCTTCCCCGGTCTGCTGATCCTGCTCACCGTGCTGGCGCTCAACGTGCTCTCCGAGGGCATGTCCGACGCGTGGGCCGCCCCGGCGGCGCGCCGCGCCACGTCCACCACCAGCGGCGACGCGCTGGAGCAGGCGAAGCCCGGCACCGGCGAGGTGGTCGAGCTGCCGGGCCTCGCCGAGGCGGCGCGGCGGCTGCGCGAACGCGCCCGCCCGCTGCCGCAGGGCAAGCCGGTCCTTCAGGTCAGCGACCTGTCCATCGGCTTCGAGGGCCGCCACCGCGGCGTGGACATCGTCGACGGGCTCTCCTTCGACGTCCGCCCCGGCGAGGTCGTCGGCCTGGTGGGGGAGTCCGGCTCGGGCAAGTCGCTGAGCGTCCTGGCCGTGATGGGCCTGCTGCCGCAGGGCGCCCGGGTACGTGGCGAGATCCGCTTCCAGGACACGAACCTGCTGAAGCTGAACGCCAAGGGCCGTCGTGCCCTGATGGGGCGCGAGATCGCCATGGTCTACCAGGACGCGCTGTCGGCGCTGAACCCGGCGCTGCGCGTCGGCGCCCAGCTCGCCCAGATGATCCGCCGCGGCGGCACCCGCTCGGCCGAGGAACTCATGCGGCTGGTCGGGCTGGACCCGCAGCGCACGCTCGCCGCGTACCCGCACGAGCTGTCCGGCGGGCAGCGGCAGCGCGTGGTGATCGCCATGGCGCTGTCCCGCGACCCGAAGCTGATCATCGCGGACGAGCCGACCACCGCGCTCGACGTCACCGTGCAGGCACAGGTGATGAAGCTGCTGCTGGACCTGCGCGAGCGGCTCGGCTTCGCCCTCATCCTGGTCAGCCACGACCTCGCCCTGGTCAGCGACGTCTGCGACCGGGTCGTGGTGATGTACGGCGGGCAGATCGTGGAGACCGGCGTGACCGCCGACGTGATGGAGGCGCCCGCCCACCACTACGCCCGCGGGCTGCTCGGTTCCGTCCTGTCCCTGGAGACCGGCGCGGAACGGCTCACCCAGATCCGCGGCGTGGTCCCGTCACCCGCCGACTTCCCGAAGGGCTGCCGGTTCTCCGACCGCTGCCCGATGGCGACCGAGATCTGCCGGGACACCGCGCCCGCCCTGGAGGGCACGGACGGCCACGGGTACGCCTGCCACCACCCCGCCGTCACCGTCAGCGAGAAGGAGCCGGCCCGATGAGCGCCACCGCCGAGCACCGGCCGATCGCCGAACTGAGCGACGTGCACGTGGTGCACGCCTCGCGCGGCGGCGGCATGTTCAGCCGGGAGAAGGTCTACGCGCTCACCGGCGCCGACCTGGTCATCCGGGCCGGCGAGACGGTCGGCATCGTGGGCGAGTCCGGCTGCGGCAAGTCGACGCTGGCAAAGGTGCTCGTCGGCCTGCAACGGCCGACCGCCGGCACGGTGTCGTTCGCCGGCAAGGACGTGTGGTCGATGAGCGCCGCCGAGCGGCGCGAGCACATCGGCGCGGGCGTCGGCATGATCTTCCAGGACCCGGCCACGTCGCTGAACCGCCGGATGCCGGTACGCGACATCCTGCGCGACCCGCTCGACGTGCACCGCCGGGGCACCCGGCAGCAGCGCGAGCAGCGGGTGACCGAGCTGATGGCCCTGGTGGGCCTGCCCCGCTCGGTCGCCGACGTGCTGCCCAGCCAGCTCTCCGGCGGCCAGCGCCAGCGGGTGTCCATCGCCCGTGCGCTGGCCCTGGAACCGGGTCTCGTCATCGCCGACGAGCCGACGAGCGCGCTCGACGTGTCGGTACGGGCCCAGATCCTCAACCTGCTGCTGGACCTCAAGGACCGGCTCGGGCTGGCGATGGTGCTGGTGTCGCACGACATCCAGACCGTCAAACGGGTCAGCGACCGGGTCGTCACCATGTACCTGGGCCGCATCGTCGAGCAGACGCCAGCCGCCCTGCTGCCTGAGGGCGGCCGGCACCCGTACACCAGGGCCTTGTTCTCGGCCACGCCGGGCCTGCTCTCACCGATCGAGCCCATTCCGCTCGTCGGTCCGGTCCCGTCGGCCACCCGGCCGCCGAGCGGCTGCCCGTTCCGGACCCGCTGCTGGGCGGCCACCGACGGCTGCGCCGTGGACATGCCGGCGCCGCGCCCCGCCGAGGGTGAGGGCCACGAGTTCCGCTGCCACCACCCGGTGCCCGCCGGAACCGCGAACACCGAACTGGTCGCGCTCGCCACCTCGGCGACCGGCCGCACCACAACTGAGTCTGTCGAGGAGAACCTGTGACCACCCCAGCCCCGCGGTTCGCCGGAGTCGTGCCGCCGGCCGTGACCCCCCTGACCGATGAGGGCGAGGTCGACGTCCACTCGCTGGAACGGCTGGTCGAGTGGCTGCTCGACGCCGGCGTCGACGGCATCTTCGCGCTCGGCAGCTCCGGCGAGACGGTCTTCCTCACCGACCGGCAGCGGGACCTGGCCCTGGAGACCATCGTCAAGACCGCCGGCGGCGCCGTGCCGGTCATCGCCGGCTGTATCGAACCCACCACCCGCCGGGTCGTGGAGCGCGCCGAGGCGTCCACCCGGCTGGGCGCGGACGGCCTGGTCGTGACCGCGCCGTTCTACGCCATCGTCGGCCCGCACGAGATCGAGCGGCACTTCCGCGCGGTCGCCGCGGCGGTCGAGCTTCCCCTGCTGGCGTACGACATCCCGGTCTGCGTGCACAGCAAGCTCTCCGTCGACCTGCTGACCCGGCTCGCCGCCGACGGCGTGCTGGCGGGCGTCAAGGACTCCAGCGGCGACGACGTCGCCTTCCGCCAGCTGGCGCTCGCCGTCGCCGAACACGCGCCGGAGCGCGACTTCAGCCTGCTCACCGGCCACGAGGTGGTGGTCGACGCGATGATGCTCGCGGGCGGCTCCGGCTCGGTGCCGGGACTGGGCAACGTGGACCCGGCCGGGTACGTGCGGTTGCACCGCGCGTGCGTGGCCGGTGACTGGGCCGCGGCCCGCCGGGAGCAGGATCGCCTGACCCGGTTGTTCCGCATCGTCGACGCGGCCGACCCGGCCACCTCGGCGGGTGCCACCCGGGGCGTCGGCGCGTTCAAGACCGCACTGTCCCTGCTCGGCGTCATCGCGGGCAACGCCGTGTCGCTGCCGCTGCGGCCGCTGGACGCCGCCGAGACGGGCCGCGTGCGTACCCAGCTGGAACTGGCCGGGCTGCTCTGACCATGCCCGAGGTGAGCACGACCGGTCTGGTCGCCGCGCTCGACATCGGCGGCACCAAGACCACCGCCGCCCTGGTCACCGCCGGGGGAGAGATCGTCGGCCGGCGCACCGCGCCGACACCTGGCCGCTCCGGCGCCGCCGCGGTGCTCGACACCGCCGCCGGCCTGGTCGAGAAGCTGCGGGCGGACGCGCCGGGTGTCGTACGGGCGCTCGGCGTGGGCAGCGCCGGAGTGATCGACAGCGGCTCCGGCCTGGTGCTGTCCGCCACCGACGTGCTGACCGGGTGGACCGGCACGGACCTACGCGGCGACCTGAGCCGGCGCCTGGGCGTGCCGGTCACCGTGATCAACGACGTGCACGTCCACGCGCTGGGCGAGGCGCGTCACGGCGTCGCGGCCGGGTACGACACAGTGCTCTACGTCGCCGTAGGCACCGGCGTCGGGGCGTCGTTCGTCCTCGGCGACTCGGTGCTCGCCGGTGCGCACAGCGCCGCCGGGCACGCCGGGCACCAGCCGTCCCCGTACGCCGGAACGCTTGCCTGCACGTGCGGCGGGCGCGGGCACCTGGAGGCGATCGCCGCCGGGCCCGCGCTGGCCGCCGAGTACGTCCGGCGTACCGGCCGGCCGGTGGCCGACCTGCGGGCCGTCGCCGCGCTCGCCGCGGACGGCGACGAGACGGCCCGGGAGGTCGTCCGGCTCGGCGGCGCGGCTGTCGGCTCCGCCGTCGGCGGCCTGGTAAACGTGCTCGACCCCGCCGCAGTGGTGATCGGCGGCGGCGTCACCGGCCTCGGTGAGCCGTGGTGGCGGGCGCTGCGCGACGCGGTGCCCGCCGAGACGCTGCCCGCCCTGGCCGGCGTTCCGGTCCTCGCCTCCGCCCTCGGCCCCGACGCGCCGCTGCTCGGTGCCGCCTCGCTCGCCTGGAAGGTCTCATGAACACGCTCGTCGACCAGCTCCGTGACCGCCTGGTCGTCTCCTGCCAGGCGTACCCGGGTGAGCCCATGCGCGACCCGGACACCATGCGCCGGGTCGCGCTCGCCACCGCACGCGGCGGCGCCGCCGGCATCCGCGCGCAGGGACTGGCGGACATCGCGGCCATCCGCGCGGCGGTGGACCTGCCGCTGATCGGGCTCTGGAAGGACGGTGACGACGACGTCTTCATCACTCCGACGCTGGAGCACGCGCTCGCCGTCGCCGACGCCGGGGCGCACGTCGTCGCGCTCGACGGCACGTCCCGGCCCCGGCCCGACGGCCGGACGCTCGCCGAGACGATCGCCGCCGTGCACGAGCGCACCGGCGCGCTGGTGATGGCCGACTGCTCCACGTTCGACGAGGGCGTGGCCGCCGCCGCTGGCGGCGCCGACCTGGTCGGCACCACGCTTGCCGGTTACACCGCGTACACCACGAAGGGCGACGGGCCGGACCTGGACCTGGTCGCCCGGCTCGCCGCCGCGGTCGACGTCCCGGTGGTCGCCGAGGGCCGCATCCACACCCCGGAGCAGGCCGCGCAGGCGCTGCGGGCGGGCGCGTGGACGGTGGTGGTCGGCACCGCCATCACCCACCCGAGCACGATCACCGGCTGGTTCGCCTCCGCCGTCCGGGAGGCCGCGTCGTGCCGCTGACCGATCTCGACCTGGCCGGCTGCCTGGCGTACCGGCCGGAGCTGGACGTGCCGGCGGACCTGGACGCGTTCTGGGCGCGCACGCTCGACGGCGGCGGCGACCCGGAGGCAGCGGTCTACGAGCCGGTCGGCACCGGTTTGACCCAGATCCGGACGTACGCGGCCACGATCCCCGGTTTCGGCGGCGAGCCGGTGCACGGATGGCTGCACCTGCCGGCCGGGGCCGACGGGCCGCTGCCCTGCGTGGTCGAGTACCTCGGCTACGGCCGGGGCCGCGGCCTGCCGCACGAGAAGCTGTTCTGGGCCGCGGCGGGCTTCGCGCACCTGATCATGGACAGCCGGGGTCAGGGCTGGAGCGCCGCCACCGGTGGCACGCCCGACCCGCACCCCTACCCGGCCGGCACCGTGCCCGGCTTCCTCACCCGGGGCGTCGACGATCCGGCCGACCACTACTACCGGCGGCTGATCACCGACGCGGTGCGTTTCGCCGAGGCCGCCCGGCGGCACCCGGCCGTCGACCCGGCGCGGGTGGCGGTGACCGGCTTCAGCCAGGGCGGCGGCCTGGCCCTGGCCGCCGCCGCACTGTGCCCGGACGTCGTGGCCGTCATGCCGGACGTGCCGTTCCTGTGCGACATCCGCCGGGGCGTGCGTGTCGCCGGCCCGGACAGCCCGTACGCCGAGGTCGTCGAGTACCTCGCGCTGCACCGCGACTGCGCCGACCAGGTGTTCCGCACGTTGTCCTACCTGGACGCCGCCGTGCTCGCGCCGCGCGCCACAGCGCCCGCGCTGTTCTCGATCGCGCTGCGGGACCAGGTCTGCCCGCCGTCGACCTGCTTCGCCGCCTACCACCGCTACGGCGGCGACAAGGACGTGCGGGTGTACGAGTTCAACGACCACGAGGGCGGCGAGGCCGAGCATCAGCGCGAGCAGCTCACCTGGCTGCGCGGGATCCTGGGCGCCTAACGGGCGCGTTCCACCACGTAGTCGGTCAGCTCCAGCAGGAAACGGCCGTCCTCGGTGTCGGCGGCGGCGCCCAGCGCCCGCTCACCCTCACGCCGGGCGGCCAGCGCGAGATCCCGGGCGCTGCGCCGCGCCGACTCCACGCAGTCGTACGCGAGCAGCCGCCCGTGCAGCCAGCGCACCTCGGCGTCGGTGCGCTCCGCGCGGGTACGGCTCAGCAGGCGCACGAGCCGCTCGCGTTCCTCCGGGGTGCACCGCCGCATGAAGTCGATCAGGATCAGCGTGCGTTTGCCCTCCCACAGGTCACCGGCGATCTCCTTGCCGTACCTGGCGTAGTCGCCGGTGAGGTTGAGCGCGTCGTCCTGGATCTGGAACGCCGCGCCCAGGTACCAGCCGTAGCGGTCGAGCACGTCGACGGCGTTCTCCCGGCCGGTCGCCACGAGGATCCCGGTGCGGCACGGGTAGATGCACGTGTACCAGGACGTCTTCTTCAGGCACATCCGGTAGTAGTCGTCCGCGTCCAGGTCGCACACGTTGTCGCGGATCCAGCCGATCTCGATGGCCTGGCCCTCCAGCGAGTGGCGCATCATCAGCTCGGTCTCGGTGAACAGCCGCCAGGCGATCCCGGAGCCGAGCGCCGCCCGGTTCGCGGCCAGCCGCCGCAGCGCCAGCAGGTTGGTCATGTTGCCGACGTTCAGCGCCACGCCCACGCCGTACTCGGCGTGCAGGGTCCGCCCTCCGCGCCGCTGCTCGCTCTCGTCCTGGATGTCGTCGTGGATGAGGAAGGCGTTGTGGAACAGCTCCACCGTCACGGCGGCGTTGAGGCCCACCGCGTCGCCGCCGCCGAACGCCCGGCACGTCGCAAGGCACAACGCGGCGCGCAGTCCCTTGCCCCAGCGCCGGGGGTACTCCGCGACCAGGTCGTAGAGGTAGCGCGGGCCGCCGTCGGGCACGTCGTCGAGCAGCGCGCCGAGGGCGAGCCCGCGATAGCGCTCCAGCATCCGTTCCACGTGCCCGCCGGCCACCCCGGTGGTCGGCGCCATCGCGCGGCTACCGGTCCGTCGGCCGCTTCGGGGCCGGCGACGCCAGCCGGTCCGCGAGCCCGTTTGCGACCTCCGGGGCCAGCCGCGCCAGATTGAGTACGGTGTCCAGCGCGTCGTGCGCGTCCGACGTGTACCGCCGGATCACCTCGCCGCGCTGGTCGTCGGCCATCTTCAGCTGCCCGACCACGGTGTCGATCAGGGCGTGCCCGTCGGTGCGGACCCGGGCGACGAGTTCGTCGAACGCCTCCGGGTCCACGCGCCGGCTCTCGGTCAGTTTCTCCTCGAGCCGCCGGGCGCCGGCCAGCCCCGCCGCGAGTTCCTCCTCCAGCACCGTGGCCGCGTGGGTCACGGTCTCCGAGGTCTCCTCGGCCACCTTCTCGAAGCGCTCGTTCGCGCGCTCACGCTCCACGTTCTCCATGCGGCGGAGTCTCCACCCGGCTCCGGGCGGCAGGCTAGGCATGTGTCGCGATGGTGACTTACGGTAGCGATCGGGTGCCGGGCTCGCCCCCGTCACGAGCCCGGCACCCAGCTCATCCGGCCAGCTCGGCGGTCACCACGTCGTGGTCGGAGTGGACTGAGTCGACGGCCTGCACGCCCGGCGGCTGGATTCCTCTCAGCAACATGTAGTCGAACTTCTTGCGATGCGGGCTCGCGTCGGCGGTCGGGGTGCACAGCGGGTTCTCCTGCGCTCCGCAGTGCGGATCGGCGTCGCGGAACGTGCTCCAGACCGGCCGCAACTCCCGCCGGTGCGGCTCGGTGTTGAAGTCACCGAGTACCACGGCTCGTCGGTAGGGGCGGGTCGCGCGCAGCAGTTCGTTCACCTGGACGGCGCGGACATCAGCCTGTCCCGCCTGGGCGAGATGGGTGTTGAAGATCCGGGTGGCCTTGCCGTTCACGGTGGTGGTGACCGCCATCCAGCCGCGCGGCTCGGTGCCTCCCTGCGAGTACCTGCGATTGACGGGACTGCGGAGCGGAGTCAGCGAGAGGATCGCCTGGCCGTAGGCGTTGCCGCCCCAGAAACCGCAGTTCCATCGGTCGTTCATCACCGTTCCGTACCTAACGTAGTAGTGCAGCCCCTGCTCCCGCAGGAGTGCCACGGTCTTCTCCACCGCACCCCGGCAGGCCTCCTGAACCCCCAGCACCGCCGGCCTGTGCCGGGCGATCTCCCGGGCGTAGTCCGCGGGCTCCGCGTCGCCCGGTGCGAACAGGTTCCAGGTCATGAACCGCGTGCCGGCCGCGGCCGACGGCTCGGCGGATGCTCCTGCCGGAGACGCGGTGATCAGCAGCACGCTCGCCGACACTCCCGACAGTACGAGTCGCCACGCTCGTCTCATTCCGTACCTCAGCTTCCTTCGGCTCGCTCGTCCACAGCGGACGTTCTGCGCTCACAGTGACGGAGGCGGTACGCTCGAAACCTTGCCGGAACCTTGTATCCGCGGGTCTCGGCACACCGACGGGCGGAAATGGGGAGGTCTGCCGGGTGTCGAGGGCGTGGTTCGGTCTGCTCGGTGACCTCGAGTTCCGGATCGACGGTCGTCTGGTCCAGACCGGTCACGCCAGGCAGCGGTGCGTCCTCGCGGTGCTGCTGGCCGAGGCGAACCTCGTCGTCCGCACCGACCAGTTGCTGGAACGGGTCTGGGGCGACCGGCCCCCGCAGCGCGCCCGCAGCGCGCTGTACGCGTACCTGTCCCGGCTGCGCGGGCTCCTGGCCGGTGCTACGGACGCCCGCCTGGAGCGGCGTTCCGGCGGCTACGTGCTCGTGGCGGATCCGGCAGCGGTCGACATGCACCGGTTCCGCGAGCTGACCGGGCAGGCGCACGCGGCCGACGACGACGAGAAGGCCTCACGTCTGCTCGACGAGGCGTTGGGCCTGTGGCGTGGGGAGCCGTTCGCGCACCTGGACAGTCCCTGGCTCGACCTGGTGCGGCAGGCCCTGGAGCAGGACCGGGCGGCGGCCCAGCGGGACCGGACGGACAAGGCGCTGCGGCTGGGCCGGCACGCTGTGGTGCTGCCCGACCTGGTCCGGCGAAGCGCCGAGCATCCACTGGACGAGCAGTTGGCCGGGCAGCTCATGCTCGCCCAGTACCGCTGCGGGCAGCAGGCTGAGGCCCTCCACCGCTACCACCGGCTGCGGCGGGACCTGCGGGAGGCGCTGGGGCTGGACCCGCATCCGGACCTCCAGCAGCTCCACCGCCGCATTCTCAACGCCGACCCGTCACTGGCGCTCTCCTGGGCCACGGCCGTGCCGCGCCGCAGCGTTCCGCGGCAGCTTCCCGCACCCCCGACCCGGTTCGTGGGCCGCGCCGGGGACCTGACCCGGCTGGACACCGCCGTCCGCGGAGCCGACGCGGAGGGGCGGATGCCCGTCGCGGTGATCAGTGGCGCGGGTGGGATCGGCAAGACCTGGCTCGCGTTGCGGTGGGCCCACGACAACCGGCAGAGCTTCCCGGACGGGCAGCTCCACGTCGACCTCAACGGCTTCGACCCGGTTACCGAGCGGACACCGCCCGAGGTGGCGCTGCGTGGCTTCCTCGACGCGTTCGACGTGCCGGCCGACGCCATGCCGGCCGACCCGGACGCCCTGGCCGGGCGTTACCGCAGCCTCGTGGCGGGCCGGCGGATGCTGATCCTGCTCGACAACGCCCACACCACCGCGCAGGTCACGCCGCTGCTGCCGGGCACGGAGTCGGCAACCGTGCTGGTCACCAGTCGACGCCGGCTCCTCGGTCTGGTCACCAGCCACGGCGCCGTACCGATTCCGTTGGACCTTCTCGGTGACGGCGACGCCCGTGAGCTGCTGACCGGCCGGCTGGGTCACCCGGCGGACGCCGACCCGGCCGCCGTCACCGACATCCTGGCCCACTGCGCGGGCCTGCCGCTGGCGCTCGGCATCGCGGCGGCGCGCGCCGTCACGCACCCCGATCTCCCACTCGCGGCATTCGCCCGGCAACTGCGTGACCACGGCACCCGGCTCGACTACCTCAGCACCGACGACCTGAGCGCCGACCTGCGCGCCGTCTTCGCCGCCTCGTGCCGTGTCCTGACCTCCGGTGCGGCACGCCTGTTCGACCTGCTGGGCCTCACCGCCGGTCCGGACATCGGCCTCGCGGCGGTCGCCGGCACGGCCGGCCTGACGGCGGGCAGGTGCGTGACGTTGTTGCGCGAGCTGGTCGACGCCCACCTGCTGCTGGAACAGACCCCCGGCAGATACCAGCTGCACGACCTGGTCCGCCTCTACGCGGCCGAACGCGCCGGGTCGACGGGGGAGCGGCACGAGGCGTCACGCCGGCTGCTCGACCACTACGCGGACCTGGCCGAGGCCGCCGACCGGCGTCGCGACCCGGACGAGGCGGCGGGTTCGGGTGCGCCAGGCCACTTCGCCGTACGCGACGAGGCGGTCGCCTGGTTCCGGGTCGAGCACGACGTCCTGGTGGCGACCTGCCACCGGGCGGCGGAAACCGGGTTCGACAGGCACGCCTGCCGCCTCGCCTTCGCCCTGCGGTACCACCTGGAGGACGGCGGCCACTGGGACGAGCTGACCGCCGTGCAGCGCACCGCGCTCGCGGCGGCCCGCCGGCTGGCCGACCCGGCTGCGGAGGCACACGCCCGTCACACGCTCGCCCGGGCCGACGCCTACCTGCGCCGTACCGGCGAGGCCGAGGCCGGCTACCGCGCCGCCATCGCCCTCTTCCGGTCGGTGGACGACATGGCCGGCGAGGCGCAGGCCCGGCGGAGCCTCGGCGGCCTGTGTGCCCGGCTCGGCCGCCGGGACGAGGCGTTCGCGCACAACCGGCGCGCGTTCGACCTCTACCGGCGCGCCGGTGACGTGTCGGGCCAGGCCATGTCGTTGAACAACGCGGCCTGGTTGCACGCGATGGAGGGCGACTACGAGCAGGCCGTCGCCCACTGCGGGGAGGCGCTGGCGCTCCTCACGCCCACCGTGCACCGTCATCCCGTAGCGGCCGTGCACGACACACTCGGCTTCGTCCACCATCGCCGCGGCGACCATCGGGGGGCGGTAGCCGCCTACCGGCGGGCCGTGGACCTCAGCCACGACCTCGAGGACCGCTACGGCGAAGGCGGCTGTCTGCGACGGCTCGCCGAGACCTATCGGGACGCCGGCGACCACCAGGCCGCGCGCGAGGCGTGGCGGCGCGCACTGGTGATCTTCGAGCGGCTCGGGCACCCCGATGCCGACGAGGTCGTGGCCGAACTGACCGCGCTCGGCTGACGGCCGTCGCCCGGCTGGGTACGCGTACTCAGCGCAGTACCGTCTCGTCGCTCATGTGCCGGCGCGGCGGCGTCGACAGGATGCTTGTCATGGCCGAGACGCTGCACCGACACGCCGCTGCACGTACCGTCGACACGCCGCTGCCCGCCGAGGCCGCGCTGGCCCCCGCCGGCCGCGCGGTCGCCGCGCTGGCCCGGCTCGTCGCCCACCACCCCGCCGGCTGGCGCTGGCTGGCCCGGCGCCACCACCCGGTCCTGGACCGGCTCGCCGCCGCGAACGCGCGGTCGACCTGCGTGCGGGCCGCCCGGCGGGTGCCCGCCTACCAGGCGTTCCTGCGGGCCCGCCCGGGCGGCCCGCGCCGCCGGCTGCGGGACTTCCCGGAGACCGACAAGCGCGGGTACGTCATGGCGTACGACTCCTCCGCCCGGTGCCTCGGCGGGCGGATGCCGGAGCGGGGCGTGGTGGTCGACGAGTCGGCCGGATCGTCCGGGCGGCCGTTCAACTGGCCGCGCGGCGAGCGGGAGCTGCGGGCGGTCCATCGCGACATCGCCGGCTACACCGGACTGGCGTTCCCGATGCGCCGCCCGTTCGTCATCAACGCGTACTCGATGGGCGCCTGGGCGACCGGCACCACCACCGGCGCGGCGATGGCCCGGATCGCCACCGTGAAGAACACCGGCCCCGACCTCGGGAAGATCGTCGACACGCTGCGCGAGTTCGGTCCCGGCCACGACTACCTGGTGACCGCGTACCCACCGTTCCTCAAGCACCTGCGGGACCGGCTCGACGCCGAGGACTTCCAGTGGTCGCGGTACCGGATCTTCGCCAGCTGCGGCGGCGAGGGCATGACCGAGGCGCTGCGCGACTACCTGGAACAGCGGTTCGTGCGGGTGCGGTCGGCGTACGGGGCGTCGGACCTGACCATCGGCATCGGCGCGGAGACCCGGTTCACGGTGTGGCTGCGGCGACGGCTGCGCACCGACGCGGGACTGCGCGCGGAACTGCTCGGCCGCGGCGAGCAGCGGCTGCCGATGGTGTTCCAGTACAACCCGTTCGCCACCTACCTGGAGACCAACGAGCGGCGGGAACTGCTCTGCACCGTCACGAGCCCGCACGTGCTCCAGCCGCGGCTGCGCTACAACGTGGGCGACGAGGCGGTGCTGGTGCCGTACCGGCGGATCGTCGAGCTGGCGTACGCCGACCCGGTACGCCGCGCCGAGTTCCGTACCGCGGTGGCCGAGGAGCGGATGACGCTGCCGCTGCTGCTGCTGTTCGGCCGCAGCGACTCCACCGTGTCCTACCTGGGCGCGAACCTCTACCCGCAGGACGTCGAGTACGGCCTGTACACCGGCAACCCGTACGCCGCCGAGATCAACAGGTTCTGCCTGACGCTGCACGAGGACGCGGCGCTGGAGACCCGGCCGGTGATCCACGTCGAGCTGCGCCGCCCGCTGGACACCGCGGCCCGCGCGGCACTCGCCGACGCCTGCCGCGACGGGGTACGCGCGCACCTGACCGCGGTGTCGCGGGACTTCGCGCAGTCCCTGGTGGAGGACCCGACCGCCGGTGACCTGCGCGTCGAGCTGCACGAACCGGACGGCGGCCCGTTCGCCGACATGCAGAAGATCAAGAATGTCTACCTGGTGAGGTGAACGATGCGTACCCGTGACTTCTCCCGCGCCCCGGCCCAGGCCCGCGCCGGTGCCATGTTCATCGGCGGCACCCGGTACGCGAACCCGCTGGTGCTGCTGCGCCTGGCCCCCGACTGGATCCGGATGGTGCGGGACATGCGCCGGATGTCCGGCTACTGCTGGCACACCGTCTACTGGCAGTTCCCGCTGACGCTCGGCACGATCGCGTTCTTCACCGACCGGGACGCGCTGCTGCGCTTCGCCCGCACGCGGCACCACCGCAAGCTGATGATGTGGCTGACCGACGGGGACCGCAACGCCACCGCCGGGTTCATCCGGCTCTACACCGCCTCCCCGGACGGCTACTCAAACGGCGCGTGGCGGGCCGAGGACGGCGCGATGGGCCACATCGAGCGGTTCACGCCGCTGGGCGCGGAGACGACCGGACCGGCGGTGCGCCGGTGACCGGCCACCGGTTCGAGCGCGTGACCGGCCGGCGCGGCCTGCGCGACTTCCTCGCGCTCACCGACCGGCTGTACGCGGACGAGCCCCGGTACGTGCCGGCTCCCCGGCAGCAGATCCGCCGCTGGTGGCGCGACGGCGTGCCGATGTACGTGCTGCGTGACACCACCGGCGCCGTGGCCGGGCGGACCGCGCTGCACACCGACGCGGACCTCGACGCGAAGCTGGGCCGCCGGTGCCAGCTGTTCGGGCTCACCGAGTTCACCGCGTCCGCCGCCGGGCCGCTGTTCGACGCGATCGCCACGTACGCCACACCCGGCCGGGACCTGCTGTTCGGGCCGGTGGCGCTGCTGCCCAACCAGGCCGGTGGCGTGATCACCTCCGGGTACGCCGACCGGGGTTTCGTGGACAGCGCGTGGAACCCGCCGTACTACCCGGACGCGTACGAGGAGAACGGGTTCGCCGGGCGGTTCGTCTCCGACACCTGGATCTGCCCGGTGCCGCCGCCGGCCGGGCCGCCGCCCGCGCTCGGCATGCAGCCCGACGGCGTGCGGCTGGAGCTGCACCGGGGGAGCACCCGGCGGCTCGACGAGCAGCTCGACCTGCTGCGGGGGATGCTCAACGACTCCTTCGCCCAGCTCGGCTACTACACGCCGATCTCGGCGGCCCAGCTGCGGCGACAGACCGACGGCCTGGCGTACCTGCTGGACTCCTCGCTGCTGCTCTACCTGACCCGCGACGGGCGGCCGGTGGCGTTCGTGCTCTGCGTGCCGGACATCAGCGACTTCCTGGTCGCGGTGCGCGGCGACCTGAACCCGGTCAACCAGCTGCGGCTGCTGGCGACCCGGCGCCGGTACCGGCGGGAGG
Organism: Micromonospora sp. SYSU B005; assembly: GCF_055362685.1. Lineage (NCBI taxonomy): Bacteria > Bacillati > Actinomycetota > Actinomycetes > Micromonosporales > Micromonosporaceae > Micromonospora > Micromonospora sp. SYSU B005. Next base: position 192,017 of record NZ_JAXCFU010000010.1, read on the forward strand.
CGGTGCTGATCGTCAAGGGGGTGGTGCCGGAGTTCCAGGGGCGCGGCTACCAGCGGCTGCTGTCGGAGCACCTGCACCGCAACCTGCACGACGGCGGCTACACGGCGCTGCGCAGCACGTACGTCGGGCGGGACAACCCGGCGTCGGCGGCCCAGTACCGGCGTCTCGGCGGACGCCCGTTGCACGGCTACACGTTCTACGCCAGGGAGCGGTGACCATGGACCTCGCCGCGTTCCACGCGCTGGAGCCGCTGTGCTGGCGGGCCCCGAGCGCGCACAACACCCAGCCGTGGCGGCTGCGCTACGAGCGCTGGGCGATCACCGTCGGCTGGGATCCGGCCGACGCCCTGCCCGCGGGCGACCCGAGCGGCCGGGACCTGCGTCTGTCGCTGGGCGCGTTCGTGGAGACCTGCCTGATCGTCGCCGCCGACGCGGGGCTGCGGCTGGACTGGGCCGCCGACCACGACGAGTCCGACCGTCGGGTGGGGCGGCTGCGGCCGGGACGGCAGCCGTACCGGACGCCGTTCCGCACCGCCGACGTGTGGGACCGGCGTACCCACCGGGGCCGGTTCACCGGCGGCCTGGACGCAGACGTGGTCGCGGCGGTGGACGCGGTCGCCCGGCGGGCCGGTGGCGCGGCCCGCGTCGTGCCGGCGGCCGGACGGCTGCGCGCGCTGCTGCGCACCGCCGACCGGCACGTGTACGCCGACCCGGCGGTGGTCGCGGAGCTGCGCCGCTGGCTGCGGCTGGACCGGTCGGGCCCGCGCTACCGGACCGACGGGCTCAGTGACAGGTGCCTCGGGCTGGGCCGGGCGGCGGCCGCCGGGCTGCGGGCGGCGCTCGCGGCGTACCCGGCGTTGCGCCCGCTGGGGCTGCCCCGGCTGCTCGCCGCCGCGGGCGGTGATCCGCTGGCGCAGGGCGGCGGGGTGCTGGCGCTCGTCGCGCCGCCCGGTCTGGACGCGGCCGGGCAGGTCGAGTTCGGACGGGTGCTGATGCGGACGTGGCTGACGCTGCACACGGCCGGGCTGGCCGCGCATCCGCTCAGTCAGCTCGTCGACGTGGCCGCCACCCGGGACGCGCTCGGGACGCTGCTGGACGTCGCGCCGGAGCGGATCGTGCACGTGGCCCGCGTGGGCCGGCCGGCCGCCCCCGCACCCCGCTCGGCCCGGCGAGTGGAGCACGGATCGGATCTGTTAGCGGTAACACCCCTTGACGCGGTGTCACTTCATCCATGAGAGTCCATGTTGGCTGATGTGTCGCCCGGTCGGGAGCCCTGGGCGCGTAGTGGCAGGAACGCGGCGTCCGGGTGCGCGCGTGTGTGCTGTTAGCGATAACAGCGCCGCCGCGCACCCGGGCCCGTCTCTGATCTGCGCGGTTGGGAGCAACCATGTCCGAAGTGACACGACGAAACATCATCAAGGCCACGGCGGCGGGTGCCGGTGCCGCGCTGGTGCCGGCCGCTTGGAGCGCGACCGCGCGCGCCGGCTCGGCGGCGCCACCACAGGTGCTGGCCGCGAACGACCTGGCACTCTGGTACGACGAACCGGCCGGCACCGACTGGCTGCGCGCCCTGCCGATCGGCAACGGGCGGCTCGGCGCGATGGTGTTCGGCAACGTCGACATCGAACGGCTCCAGCTCAACGAGGACACCGTCTGGGCCGGGGGCCCGTACGACTCGGCGAACACCAGGGGCGCGGCCAACCTGGCCGAGATCCGGCGCCGTGTCTTCGCCGACCAGTGGACCTCGGCCCAGGACCTGATCAACCAGACCATGATGGGCAGCCCGGGTGGGCAGCTCGCCTACCAGACCGTCGGCGACCTCCGGCTCGCCTTCGGTTCGGCGAGCGGGGCGACGCAGTACAACCGGACGCTCGACCTGACCACGGCCACCGTCACCACCACGTATGTCCTCAACGGTGTCCGGTACCAGCGGGAGGTGTTCGCCAGCGCGCCCGACCAGGTCATAGTGCTCCGGCTGACCGCCGACCGGGCGAACGCGATCACGTTCTCCGCCACCTTCGACAGCCCGCAGCGGACCGCGGTGTCCAGCCCGGACGGCGCGACGGTCGCGCTCGACGGCATCTCCGGGTCGATGGAGGGGGTGAACGGCACGGTGCGGTTCCTCGCGCTGGCGAACGCCGCCGTCACCGGCGGCACGGTCAGCAGCTCCGGCGGCACGCTGCGGGTGTCAGGTGCCACCAGCGTGACGGTCCTGGTCTCGATCGGCACCAGCTACGTCGACTACCGCACCGTCAACGGCGACTACCAGGGCATCGCCCGCAACCGGCTCGCTGCCGCCAGGAGCGTCGACGTCGACCAGCTCCGCACCCGCCACCGCGCCGACTACCAGGCGCTGTTCGGCCGGGTCACGCTCGACCTGGGCCGCACCGCCGCCGCCGACCAGCCCACCGACGTACGGATCGCGCAGCACGCGAGCACGAACGACCCGCAGTTCGCCGCGCTGCTGTTCCAGTTCGGGCGGTACCTGCTGATCTCGTCGTCGCGGCCGGGCACCCAGCCGGCGAACCTCCAGGGCATCTGGAACGACTCGCTGACGCCGTCCTGGGACTCGAAGTACACGGTGAACGCCAATCTGCCGATGAACTACTGGCCGGCCGACACCACGAACCTGTCCGAGTGCCTCCTGCCGGTCTTCGACATGGTCAAGGACCTCACCGTGACCGGCGCGCGGGTCGCCCAGGCGCAGTACGGCGCCGGCGGCTGGGTCACCCACCACAACACCGACGCCTGGCGGGGCGCATCGGTGGTGGACGGCGCGTTCTGGGGCATGTGGCAGACCGGCGGGGCCTGGCTGAGCACGCTCATCTGGGACCACTACCTGTTCACCGGCGACAGCGGATTCCTGCAGGCCAACTACCCGGCCCTCAAGGGCGCGGCCCAGTTCTTCCTCGACACGCTGGTCGCCCACCCGACGCTCGGCTACCTGGTGACGAACCCGTCGAACTCGCCGGAGCTGGCGCACCACGCCAACGCCAGCGTCTGCGCCGGCCCGACGATGGACAACCAGATCCTGCGTGACCTGTTCGACGCCGCGGCCCGGGCGAGCGAGGTGCTCGGCGTCGACGCCACCTTCCGGTCCCAGGTGCGCACCGCCAAGGACCGGCTGCCGCCGAGCCGCGTCGGTTCCCGGGGCAACGTGCAGGAGTGGCTCGCCGACTGGGTCGAGACCGAACGCACCCACAGGCACGTCTCCCACCTGTACGGGCTGCATCCCAGCAACCAGATCACCAGGCGCGGCACCCCGGCGCTGTACGAGGCCGCCCGCAGGACGCTGGAGCTGCGGGGCGACGACGGGACCGGCTGGTCCCTCGCCTGGAAGATCAATTTCTGGGCCCGGCTGGAGGACGGCGCCCGCGCCCACAAGCTCCTGCGCGACCTGGTCCGCACCGACCGGCTCGCGCCGAACATGTTCGACCTGCACCCGCCGTTCCAGATCGACGGCAACTTCGGGGCCACCTCCGGCATCGCCGAGATGCTGCTGCACAGCCACACCGGCGAGCTGCACCTGCTGCCCGCGCTTCCCGGCGCCTGGCCCGCCGGGCAGGTCGCGGGCCTGCGCGGCCGGGGCGGCTACACGGTGGCGCTGACCTGGAGCAGCGGCCAGGCCGACGAGATCACCGTCCGCGCCGACCGCGACGGCACGCTGCGCCTGCGGTCCCGGCTGTTCACCGGGAGCTTCACCCTCGCCGACGTCACCGACGGCAGCGCACCCGCCACCACCCGCCCGGAGTCCGACGTCGTCGCGCTCACCGTCCGCGCCGGGCACACCTACCGCGCGGCCCGGCCCGGCGTGACACCCTCGCCGACGTCTACGTTGACGTCCACGCCGTCACCCACTCCGACTCCGACTCCGACGCCGACTCCGACCACCAGCTCCCCGGCGCCGTCCGGCGCGCGTGCCACGTACGCGATCACCGGCTCCTGGTCGGGCGGCTTCCAGGCCGAGGTCACGGTGACCGCCGGCGCCACCGCGATCCGCGGTTGGACGGTCTCCTGGACGTTCCCGAACGGGCAGGTGATCAACCAGATCTGGAGCGGTACGCACACCCAGGACGGCGCGAACGTGACAGTGCGCAACGTCGACTACAACGGCTCGGTGCCGGCCGGCGGCTCCACCACGTTCGGCTTCATCGGCTCGGCGGGCGGCACCAACAACCCGCCGGCGAACCTCACCTGCACGACCACCTGAGCACCGGCGCGCCCCGCCGCTGCCACCCGGCCAGGGTGGGGCGTACCGCCGGTCAGGCCAGCAGCGTCTCGCGCAGCCGGGCGCCCAGGTTCAGCTCGCCGACCACCCGGGAACCGGCCGGGTCGTACACGGCGATGCGGTGGTTGCGGCGCATCATCTCCCGCACCGCCGGCGGCAGCCGGGGCGGGTCGTCCATCGTCGCGAGCACCCGCGCGCCGGTGCCCATCAGCCGCTCCACGAGCGTCGCGCTGTCGGTGTCCACACGCACCCGGCCGAACTCCCAGCCCGCGGTGGTCAGGTCGAGCACCTCGAACAGACGCGTCACGAACGGCTGCGGGTCGGTCACCCGGTCCAGCCGGTCGGCCCGCCCGCCGACCACCGCCACGGCGGCGCTGACCTGCGCGTACGGGTGCAGCCCGCTGGGTAGCGCGCCGAGCGGCCAGCGCAGCGCGGGCCCGGCCTCCTTCCACAGGGGCCGGTAGTTGCGGCGGTGCACCAGCAGCCGCCGCCCGGTACGCCGGAACACCTCCTGCGCCTGCCCCTGGAGGTCGGCGTGCGCCTGGTCGGCGGCCTCGCAGACGATCCCGGCGGCCACCACGAGACCGTCGTCATCGGACAGCAGCCGGGTGATCGCGTCGGCCTGCTCCGGGAACCGGAGGCGGGCGTGCGCGCCGTAGGACCGCCGTACGTCCCGCAGCAGCTCCTGCTGACGTGCGGGGTCCAGTTCGACCCGTCCGCCACCGAGCAACCGCTGGAGCCAACCCATCGCGCCTCGCTTCCGTCGCCGTCTGCGGACCGGGCAATGCTAGTTCGTCGGCCGATGCTCGTATGGTGACGGGGTGACCGATCGATCCCTGACCCTGATGGCGGTGCACGCGCACCCCGACGACGAGGCGACGAGCACCGGCGGCGTCCTGGCGCGCTACGCGGCCGAGGGCGTCACCACGGTGCTCGTGACGTGCACCGACGGGGGGTGCGGCGACGGTCCCGGCGGGATCAAACCGGGCGACCCCGGGCACGACCCGCAGGCCGTGGTCGAGATGCGCCGCGCCGAGCTGGCCGCGAGCTGCGAGGCGCTGAAGGTCACCCACCTGGAGACGCTCGACTACGGCGACTCCGGGATGATGGGCTGGGCGACGAACGAGGCGCCCGGCGCGTTCTGGAACACGCCGGCGTCCGAGGCGGCCGGCCGGCTGGCCGAGCTGATCCGGCGCTACCGCCCCGACGTGGTGGTCACCTACGACGAGAACGGCTTCTACGGCCACCCGGACCACATCCAGGCCCACCGCATCACGATGGCCGCCGTCGAGCAGACCGGCATCCCGGCCAAGGTCTACTGGACCACCGTGCCGCGCAGCGCGTTCCAGCAGTTCGGCACGATCATGCGGGAGATCGGGGTGGAGTTCCCCGAGCCGGAGGCGACCGACGAGATGCCGGCGCTGGGCCTGCCGGACGACGAGATCACCACCTGGGTCGACACCAGCGGATACGGCGGGCAGAAGTTCGCCTCGCTCGCCGCGCACGCCAGCCAGGCGGAGAACATCTTCTTCCTGCGGCTGGGGCAGGAGCGGTTCACCGAGCTGATGGGCATGGAGACGTTCGTGCGCGTGCGGGACACCACCGGCGCGCCGACGCCGGAGGACGACCTGTTCGCCGGGCTGCGCTGACCGGGCGCGGGCCCGGTCCGGCGTGTCGTCGGCCGGGCCGCTCATCTCAGGCCGCGACGGTCTGCGCGGCCAGGTGCGCGAGTACCACGCGGATGTCGCCGCCGGTGTCGGCCATGACCTGACGTTGCCGGGTGGCGCCGGTGCCCTCGCGGCGCACCCGCTCCATCTGGCGGCCTACCAGGTCCAGGTCGCCGTGGCGGGTCAGCGCGGGCGTGACGATGCCGAGCATGTCGTCGACGAGGTCCCAGGCGGGCCGGGGCCGCCCGGTGCGCAGGTCGACGAGCTCGCCGTCGACGCCGTCGTGGGCGGCCCGCCAGTGCGCGGCGGCGACCAGGCAGTCCCGGATGCGGGGTGCCGGCACGCCGGCGCGGACGTCGTCGATCAGGGTGGCCACGAGCGCCCGGACCAGCCCGGCGACCAGCACCGTGTCGTCGACGGTGGGACACACGTCGCCGACCCGCACCTCCACGGTCGGGTACGACGCGGACGGGCGGGCGTACCAGTAGACCATCGCGGCGTCGAGCATGATCCCGGCGGTGATCAGGTCCGCCACCGTGGCGTCGTAGTCGGCGGCGGAGTCGAAGTGCGGTGTCGGCCCGATGCTCGGCCACCGTTCCAGCTGCATCGAGCGCCAACTCGCGTGGCCGGTGTCCCGTCCGTCGTGCAGCGGCGAATTGGTGGTGAGCGCCTGTACCACCGGCAGCCACTGACGCAGGTGGTTGCAGACCTGTACGGCGAGTTCCCGGTCCGGGACGCCGACGTGGACGTGGCAGCCGCAGACCGCCGGGTCGTGGGCCACCGGGCCGAACCGGCGGGACATGGCGTGGTAGCGCTGCTCGTCGGGCACCGTGCGGTGAGCCTCGCAGACCGGGGTGGCGCCGACAGCGACCAGCTGCGCCCCTGCCGCATCGGCCGCCCGCGCGGCCGCCCGGCGCAGCGTGACCAGGTGCTCCCGCAGCTCTCCGAGATCGGGGCTGACCGGCGTCACCATCTCGACCATGCTGTGCCGGAACTCCTGCCGGCTCTGCTCGCGGGCGGTGCCGGAGAGCGCGCCGCGTACCCGGTCGGCGACCGGCATGCTCTCGCCGGTGGCCGGGTCCAGCAGCAGGAACTCCTCTTCCACCCCGAGGGTCAGGACGGTGGGGATCTGCGGGGTGGTGGCGGTGGTGGTGGGCCGCGGCCTCACCGACGGCTCCACCGGCACGGAGCGGTCGGCGTGTCGACGTGAGGCGGAGTCATGTCTCGACGGTACGAGGGCGGGGGCCGGCCCGAGGCCGTTTCCGCCGACCACCGCCCCCGCGGGTGGCGGCACGCAGAGCGGCAGAATGACGAGGTGACCTCACGCGGTGTCTCCTACGGCGACCTCGACCTGCTTGCCGACGCTGGACGCTGGCACGACCTGCTGAGGTTCGCTGCCACAGTCGAGGCGGGGCCGGTCGACCAGCGGCGGGAGACGGCGCACGTCGTGGCATTGGAAGCGCCGGCCGGGATCGCCGCCGCCGCAGCCGAACTGTTTCCCGACGATGACAAGGGCTCCCCGGGGCCCCTGTGGGAGGTGGTAGCCCAAAACCACACGTGGCGGGAACTGACCCCACATCTGGCCGACCCACGCACGCGGCATCTGACAGCCCACACTCGCGTGCTGCACGGCGAGGATCTCCGTGCGGCCGCCGACCTCGATCCACAGCTGCTCGATGCCCCGCTGTGCCTTCTGCCGTGGGAAGCCGCAAACTGGTACAGCACCTTGGACATCCCCGAGTACGACCGGACCGGCAGTTCGGGATGCACCATCTGGGCCTGTCCGAGCCAGTTGGCCGACCCGAAGCCGCTACCTGTGACCACCGTACGGCCGGCACAGCACGCCGCGGTGGCACTCCTCGACCGCTTGTCACCGGCCACGCAGGTGTACGCGTTCCACGGAACCGCATGGGAGGCGGCCTCGATGGCGGCCACCGACCAGGCCAGGATGCCCAGGGGCCAGCGGTGGCAGGGCCTGCGGGGCCGCGAGGGATCACAGGTTCGCTTCGCCGATGTCTACCCCAGCCTGGTGCACCTGGCCACCGGTGACGGGCCTTACTCGCGCCGGACCGGACAGGCGCTCGGACGGACAGCTCTCTGGAAGGCACTCGCCGCCATGGCTGACGTGACCCCTTCGGCGGGTCCGGACAGCGTCAGCGCGCTTGTCGAACGCATGAACTGCGTCGTCTGGCAGGAGCCCGATGACGAGATCTGGTACCTGCACCTGGCGATGGAAGACCCGGCGCAGGGCACCGCATGGGTCCTCACCGGCAACGACTTCGACTGACCGGACAGCGACCGTCAGCGCCTCGGAGCGGCGGCCATGCCGGCTGTGAGCCGAGCATGACCGCCGTCCGTGAGGTCGTACCAACCCTTACCCAGGATCAGCAATGATTCTGCTGATCCAGGTCAGCGCCGTGATCGGTCTCAGCAGTCGAAGTAGAGCGCGAACTCGTGCGGAGTGGGCCGCAGCCGGACCGGGTCGACCTCGTTCGCGTTCTTCCAGTCGACCCAGGTGGAGATCAGGTCGGCGGTGAAGACGTTGCCGTCGAGCAGGTAGTCGTGGTCGGTCTCCAGCGCCGCCAGCGCCTCGGGCAGCGAACCCGGGACCTGCTTGACGTCGCCCCACTCCTCCGGGGGCAGGTCGTAGAGGTCCTTGTCGATCGGCGCCGGCGGCTCGATCTTGTTCTTGATGCCGTCGAGACCGGCCATCATCATGGCGGAGAAGGCCAGGTACGGGTTGCTGGACGGGTCGGGGACGCGGAACTCGACGCGCTTGGCCTTGGGGTTGCTGCCGGTGACCGGGATGCGGGTGCAGGCGGAGCGGTTGCGCTGCGAGTAGACCAGGTTCACCGGGGCCTCGAAGCCGGGGACGAGACGGCGGTAGGAGTTGATGGTCGGGTTGGTGAAGGCGAGCAGCGAGGGTGCGTGGTGCAGCAGGCCGCCGATGTACCAGCGGGCGGTGTCGGACAGGCCGGCGTAGCCGGTCTCGTCGTAGAACAGCGGCTCGCCGCCACGCCACAGGCTCTGGTGGGTGTGCATGCCGGAACCGTTGTCACCGAACACCGGCTTGGGCATGAACGTCGCGGTCTTGCCGTGCGCCCACGCCTCGTTCTTGATCAGGTACTTGAAGAGCTGAAGCTCGTCGGCGGAGTGCAGCAGCGTCGAGAACTTGTAGTTGATCTCGGACTGCCCACCGGTGCCCACCTCGTGGTGCGAACGCTCCACGGTGAAACCGGCGTCCACCATCCGGCGGACCATGCTGTCGCGCAGGTCGGCGTAGTGGTCCACCGGCGGCACCGGGAAGTAGCCGCCCTTGTAGGCGGTCTTGTAGCCGCGGTTGCCGCCCTCCTCGACCCGGCCGGTGTTCCAGGCGCCCTCGATCGAGTCGATGTAGTAGAACGACTGGTGCGCCGAGGTCTCGTGGCGGATCGAGTCGAAGATGTAGAACTCCGCCTCGGCCCCGAAGTACGCGGTGTCGGCGATGCCGCTGGCGGCGAGGTACGCCTCCGCCTTCTTCGCCACGTTGCGCGGGTCCCGGGAGTACGCCTCGCGGGTGAACGGGTCGTGGACGAAGAAGTTCAACGCGACGGTCTTCTGCGTGCGGAACGGGTCCACGAACGCGGTCGCCACGTCCGGCAGCAGCAGCATGTCCGACTCGTGGATCGACTGGAAACCACGGATCGACGAGCCGTCGAAGGCGAGGCCGTCGGTGAAGACGCTGTCGTCGAACGACTCGACCGGCAGGTTGAAGTGCTGCATCACGCCGGGCAGGTCACAGAAACGTACGTCGACGAACTTCACGTCCTCGTCGGTGAGGTATCGCAGGAGTTCCTCGGAATTGGCGAACACACGTCCTCCTGGCAGGCGTCGTTGATCCTGGCCACGTCCCGTGGCCGGACCGCCCGGGGACATGGCCCGTACCGCCACCGTACGACGGCGCGCCGTGCCCGGCTCGCCAACAGCCCATCCGGGTTTCCTTCGCCACAGGCCGGGTAGTCGCCGTACCCGGCGGACCGCCCGGGAGACGACGTGGCGGGAGGTTGGCATGGTGGGTGCTCCGCGACTGACCGGTGGACGCTGAGATGTGCGGGATCAGCGGTGAGGCCAGATTCGACGGGGCCACCCCCGACGCCGACGCGGTGACCCGGATGACCGCCGCCATGCGCTCACGCGGGCCGGACGGCGAGGGCGCGTGGAGTGACGGCTGGATCACCCTCGGGCACCGCCGGCTGACAGTGATCGACCTGTCCGAGGCCGGCGCCCAGCCGATGGTCCGCGACGACCTCGGCCTGGCCCTGGTCTTCAACGGCTGCGTGTACAACTACCCGGAGCTGCGCGACGAGCTGCGCGCGGCCGGGCACACCTTCCACAGCACCAGCGACACCGAGGTGATCCTGGTGGCGTACGCGCAGTGGGGGGAGCGGTTCGTCGACCACCTGGTCGGCATGTTCGCGGTGGCGCTGGTGGACCGGCGGCGGCGCCGCCTCGTGCTGGCCCGTGACCGGCTCGGCATCAAGCCGCTCTACCTCGCCGAGTCGCCCGGCCGGCTCCGGTTCGCCTCCACGCTGCCGGCGCTGCTGGCCGGCGGTGACGTCGACACCGGCATCGACCCGGTCGCGCTGCACCACTACCTGTCCTGGCACTCCATCGTGCCGGCGCCGCGCACGATCCTGCGCGGCATCCGCAAGCTGCCCCCGGCCACGGTCCGGGTGATCGAGGCCGACGGGCGCGGCCGCGAGCGCGTCTACTGGCGGCCCGAGTACCGGCGCGACCCGGCCCACGAGGGCATGGACGCCGCCGACTGGCGGGCCGCCGTCGGGGACGCGCTGCGCACCGCCGTACGCCGCCGGCTGGTCGCGGACGTGCCGGTCGGGGTGCTGCTCTCCGGTGGCCTCGACTCCAGCATGATCGTGGCGCTGCTGGACGGCGCCGGACAGCACCACCTCCAGACGTTCAGCATCGGCTTCGACAGCCGCGGCGACGAGACCGGCGACGAGTTCCACTACTCCGACCTGGTGGCCCGCACGTTCGGCACCGACCACCACCGCATCCGGCTCGCCGACGGCGACCTCGGCCCGGCCGTACGCGCCACCGTGGCAGCAATGACCGAACCGATGGGCAGCCACGACGTGGTGGCGTTCCACCTGCTCTCCGAGCAGGTCGCCCGGCACGTGAAGGTGGCGCAGTCCGGCCAGGGCGCCGACGAGGTGTTCGCCGGCTACGGCTACCACCACCGGCTTGCCGACGCGGCCCGCGAGGACGCGGCGGCCGAGTTCACCGCGGCGTTCTTCGACCGCGACCACGCCGAGCTGACCGAGGTGGTCGAACCGGCGTACGCCTGCGACGGTGACGCCAGCGGCGAGCTGGTCGCCGCGGACCTGGCCGCGCCGGGCGCGCAGACCGCCGTGGACGCGGTGCTGCGCCTGGACACCCACCTGATGCTGCCCGACGACCCGGTGAAGCGGGTGGACAGCATGAGCATGGCGTGGGGGCTGGAGGTGCGTACGCCCTTCCTCGACCAGGACCTGGTCACGCTCGCCGCGGCGTGCCCGCCGGAGCACAAGCTGGCCCAGGGCGGCAAGGGCGTGCTCAAGGAGGTGGCCCGCGAGGTGCTGCCGGCCGAGGTCATCGACCGGCCCAAGGGCTACTTCCCGGTACCGGCGCTGCGCAACGTCGACGGTCCCGTGCGAGAGTTGGTGGTCGAGGCGCTGGGTGCGCCCGAGGCGCGCCGGCGCGGGCTGTTCCGCCGGGCGTACGTCGAAGAGCTGCTGGCCGAGCCGGACCGGGCCCAGGCCGCCGCCGGCAGCAACAAGCTGTGGCAACTGGGCCTGCTGGAGCTGTGGTTGCAGACGCACGGCGTGAGCTGAGCGGGGCGGGAGGAGCACTGTGAAGTTCGTCATCGAGAGCGAGGCCGACGGCAGTGTGGGGTTCACCGTCGTCGGCGGCGACGGTCAGCTGCTCGCCACCGGGGCGCCCTGCCCGGACAAGGGCTCGGCGCTCGCCGTGGTCGGCGAGCTGATGCACGGCCTGGGCGACGCCTGCGTGGAGGACCGCACCGAGGCCGGCGCCGGGCCGGTGGCCGGCACCCGCACCGAGATCGGCGACGACATGTCGGACATCGGCCGCTCCGGCATCCCGCCGGTCTGACCGCGACACGTCCTGGCTGCGTGACGGTGATCCGCCGGTCCGACCGCGGCGCGTCCCGCCCGGCCGGCGGGCCGGGCGGGACGGTGTGCTCACTGCTCGTCGTCGAGCACGTCCGTTCGGCCGTCGCGGGTGACTGTGGGCGGCAGGTGCTCGTCCGGCTGGGGCGCCTCGGCGAGCGTGTGGTGCGGGTCGCCGTCGGGCGAGAACAGCACCCGATCGGTCTTGCGGGTCTTCTCCTGCTCCTCCTCCGGCTCCGTCACCGCGTTCTCCCTCCGCTCACCGGCGTCCCCGGCAGGCCGCCCCTCGTCCCACGCTAAGCGCCGGACGGGCGCCGGGAGCGGGTTTCCGCGCGACGGCCCCGGGCCGCCCCGACCCGAGCGACGGACGGGGGAGGGCACGGACCGGTCCGACTCTCATCATCGGCGGAGCGCCGCGGCGGGACAACGTGCACGCTGCCCGCCCCGCGCACCCGCGGATACGCTGCCAGCCGCAGGCACCAGCGACGGAGGGGCAGCCGTGGCGCTGACGATGACCGTTGACGGCCGCCCGGCCGCCGGCGCCGGAACCTTCGACGTCGTCGACCCGGCCACCGGCGCGGTGTTCACCACCGCCCCGGCCTGCCCGCCCGAACTGCTCGACCGGGCGATGGCCGCGGCGGCCGCCGCGTACCCGGGGTGGGCTCACGACGACGAGGCGCGGCGCGGCGCGCTGCGCGCCGCGGCCCGGGCGGTCCTCGGCGCCGTCACCGACCTCGCCGCGCTGGTCACCGCCGAGCAGGGCAAACCGCTGGCCGAGGCGACCACCGAGGTACGCGCCGCCGCCGCGTGGCTGCACTACTTCGCGGGCATCGGGACCGGACCACAGATCGTCGGCGGGCGACGCGACACCGCGATCGTCACCGCCCGGCCCCTCGGCGTCGTCGCCGCCGTCACGCCGTGGAACTACCCGCTCGCGCTCGCCGCCTGGAAGGTCGCCCCGGCGTTGCGGGCGGGCAACACCGTGGTGCTGAAGCCCTCCCCGCACACCCCGCTCGCCACGCTCGCCCTCGGCGAACTGCTGCGTGACCTGCTGCCACCCGGCGTGTTCAACGTGGTGACCGGGCCGGACCCGCTCGGGGCGTGGCTGTGCGCCCACCCCGTACCCAGGAAGATCACCTTCACCGGGTCGACAGCGACCGGCCGGCGGGTAGCGGCGGAGGCCGCCACCCGGCTCCGGCGGGTCACGCTCGAACTCGGCGGCAACGACGCCGCGTTGGTGCTCGACGACGCCGACCCGGCGCGGATCGCCGACGACCTGTTCTGGGCGGCCTTCGCCAACAGCGGCCAGATGTGCATGGCGGTCAAGCGGGTGTACGTGGCCCGGCCGGTGCACGACGCGCTCGTCGAGGCGCTCGCCGACCGCGCCGCCACCGTCCCGATGGGCCCCGGCACCGACCCCGGTGTCCGGCTCGGCCCGCTGACCACCCGGGCCCAGCAGGAGTACGTGGCAGGGCTCGTCCGCGCGGCCGTCGCCGGCGGCGCGACGGTGGCCGCCGGTGGTCGAGCCGCCGACGGGCCCGGTCACTTCCATCCGCCCACCGTCCTGTCCGGGGTGTCCGACACCGACCGGGTCGTCACCGAGGAGCAGTTCGGGCCGGTGCTGCCGGTGCTGGCGTTCGACGACGTCGAGGAGGCGCTCACCAGGGCCGACGCGACACCGTTCGGCCTGACCGCCTCGGTCTGGTCGGCGGACCCGGACCGGGCCGCCGCGGTGGCCGCCCGCCTGGACGTGGGCCAGGTGTCGGTGAACGCGCACGCCGCCGGGGTCCGGCCCGACCTGCCGTTCGGCGGGCGGAAGGACAGCGGCCCCGGGGTCGAGAACGGACACTGGGGACTGGCCGGGTACACCCAGCCGCACGTCCTGGTCCGGCCGCCCTCGGATGACCAGCCCTAGTCGAGCAGGTCCGGTTCGGCGTGCACGACGTCCTCGTACATCGGGCGGAAGTTCAGCCGGCCCAGCCCCGGGGTGCCGATGGTGGCCCGGGTGAGACGGGCCTCGGCGGGCGCGATCGGCACCGGCGTGCCGGCCGCCTCCGCCGCGAGCTGGATCCGGCAGCAGCGGTCCATGCTGAAGAACCACCAGGCCGCCTCGTCCACGCTGCCGCCCACGGTGAGCAGGCCGTGGTTACGCAGGATGACCGCCTTGCCGGGGCCGAGCGCCTTGGCGATCCGGTCCGCCTCGTGGCGGTCGAGGACCACCCCGGAGTAGCCGTCGTGCAGGCCGTGGTCCTCGTAGAACGCGCACGCGTCCTGGGTCAGCGGGTCGAGCAGCCGGCCCAGCGTGGCGAACGCGCGCCCGTACACGCTGTGGCTGTGCGCCGCCGCCACGACGTCCGGGCGGACCGCGTGGATGCGGCTGTGGATGGCGTAGCCGGCCGGGTTGATCGTGCCGTCGCCGTCCACGACGGTGCCGTCGGAGTCCACCAGCAGCAGGTCGCTCACGCACAGCCGGCCGAACGACCGGCCGAACGGGTTGATCCAGAACCGGTGCGGCTCGCCCGGGTCGCGGACGGTGAGGTGACCGCCGGCGCCCTCGTCGAAGCCGTACCTGTGGAACAGCCGCAACGCCGCCGCGAGGCGCTGCTTGCGGCGCAGCCGCTCCTCCGCGACGCTCCGGGCCCCCATCACGCCGTCCCGAGCAGCGCGGCGACGACCTCGTCGTCGAACTCGGCCAGCCGTCCCGCGTCCGGGCCACGGCTGATCGCGTACCCGTGCAGGATGCGGGCGTGGGCCACCGGCACCCGCTCGCCGTCACGCCGCACGGCGAAGCGGACGTCGGCGTCGAACATGGTCCCGCGCAGCACGTCGGTGACGGTGAACGTGGTCTCGATCTCCTCCTCCATCCGCGCGGCGGCGAGGACCCGCACGGACGCGCGGGACACGACCGGGATCCAGCCGCGCACGTCGAGCATCCGGCCGACGGAGATGCCGCGTGCCGCCAGGAACCGGTCCACCACCTCCTCGACCGCGCGCACGTAGCCGGAGTGCTGCACCGGCTGCGAGTACTGGCAGTAGAAGTACGGCGCCCGCCACCGCCACTCGAACGGCGTACCGGCCGCGTCGGCGACGGGTGCGGGATCGCCCGCCCGGACCTCGGCCACGACCGGCACGTCACCGGGGACCGCGACGTCGACGGCCGGACCGGTCCGGACCAGCGCCGCGCGGACCCGGCCGCGCAGCACCGGCACACCGCGCGCGGTGAGCCGTACCGCGAACTCACCGCCGCCGCGATGCCGCGCCTCGGCGGTCACCTCGTCGTCCACGTCGAGCACCGCCGGCAACTGCACCGAGGCGTCGGCGATCACCAGGCCGAGGCCGTGCTCGTGGTACAGCCGCGACGGCCCGGCGCCACGCTCGCGGAACCAGGCGAGCACCGCCTCCTCGGCCAGGTACATGAAGTGTTTGAACCCCACCCAGGTACGGATGTTGGCGCCCTCGAAGCGGGGGCGCAGCGCCACGGTGGTGGTCTCGTCCGGCAGGACCGCGGTCACCGGGTCTCCTCTCGACTGTCGGATCGGGGTGCGGACCCGGGTTCCGGCGCGGCGCGTACCGTGACCGCGCGGAACCCGTCCTCGTCGTCGCCACAGCGGACCTCCACGACCGCCGGCCCGCCGGGCGCGCGCAGGGCGTCCGCCGCCAGCGCGACCGGGACCAGGCCGTCGGCACCGTAGTGGCCGCCCTCGCCGCCGGTGCCGTGGCCGTCCGGCGGGTCACCCGGCACCGTCCGCACCGGACCGACCACCAGGTGCGGCGCGGGCACCCGGTCGAGCGGCTCCAGCACCAGGCAGGCGGCGCCGGCACGCAGCGGACCCGGGCGGCCCGGGCGGGTCGCGTGCAGCGCGACGGCGATGTCGTCGTCCGGCTCGGCGCCGACCACCACCACCCGGTCGGCCCGGCCCGCCGCCAGTAGCCGCAGCCCGGCGGCGAGCGCGTCCAGGCCGGACGTGGCGCCGGAGCAGCACATCAGGCACGGGCCGCCGAAGCCGAACCAGATCGCCACCGAGCTGGCCACCACGTTGGGGGAGGCGTTCGGCGCGGACAGCGGGGACACCGCCCGCCAGCCGTCGGCGCGGGCGGTGGTGACGATCCCGGCGACGGTGCCGACGTTGCCGAGGTTGCTGCTGGCCACCACCGCAGTGCGCGGGTCCACCCGATCCGGCGGGGTGCCGTCGCCGTCGGCCCGGCCGAGCGCCCGGTGCACCGCGCACAGGGCCAGCCGGGTCGCCGTCTCCTTGTACAGCAGTCCCTTGCGCCCGAGGACGGTCCGGGCCCGCTCCGCCGGCGGCGCGTCCGGCCCGGGCAGGTACGCGTACCAGGCGGTGAGTGCCGCCGCCGTTCCGGAGGCGGTCATCGGGCGGCCTCGACGAGCGTCACCGCGTTGACCCCGCCGAAGCCGAACGCGTTCACCTGCGCCAGCGTCGCCCGAGTCCGGGCCGGACGGTCGCGGACCAGGTCGAGGCCCTCGGCCTCGGGCAGCGGCGTGCGCAACCCGGCGATCGGCGGTACCACCCCGGCGCGCAGGCAGCGGACGGCGACGTCGAGGCCGTGCAGCGCGGCGGTGCCGGAGGTGTGCCCGATCGCGCCCTTGAGGCCGGTGACGGTGGTGGGGCCGCCCAGCGCCACGAGCGCCGCCGCCTCCGTCGGGTCGTTGAGTGCCGTGCCCGTGCCGTGCGCCACCACCAGGCCCGCGTCGGCCGGCTCCCGGGCACCCCGGGCGTACGCGTCGTCCATGGCCCGGCGCACACCCTCGGCCGACGGCGCGGTCTCGTGGTACGCGTCGCAGGACAGTCCGGTGGCGACCACCCGGGCCAGCACGCGTGGTGCCAGCCCGGCCCGGGTCACCACGAGCGCGGCGGCCCCCTCGCCCAGCAGCACGCCGGCCCGGTCCCGGTCGAAGGGGCGTACCCGGTCGGCGGGCTCGTCGGCGACCCGGCCGATCATCGCGAGCATCGACTCGGTCATCGCGTCGGTGGCCGCGACGACGACGGCGTCGGCCTCACCGAGTTCGATCATGTCCTGCGCGAGGGCGAGGACGTGCCCGCCCGCGCTGCACGCGTTCGCGACGGTGACCGCGCCGGGCACGCCGGCGTCCGCGACGGCGGACCGGAAGTGCAGCCCGCCCGCACGGAACGGCGCCCGGTCGGCCACCGCCCGCTCGACCGCGCGCAGCTCGCGCAGCCCGGTGCCGACAAGCGCCGCGACGCGGTGCCGGGCCGGGTCGAGCGCCGCGTCGGCGAGCGCCCGCCGGACGCAGTCGCGCAGCCAGCCCGCGGCGGGCCACAACTCGCCGCCGGAGCCGTCCGGGATCGGGTAGCCGTGGCGCACGTGCACGGCGGCCGGGTCGTAGCCGGACAGCGGCGCCACCCCGCACCGGCCGCCGAGCAGCGCGGCGAACGTGGCGTCGCCGTCGCCGAAGCAGGTCCGCACCGCGCTCGCCGCGATCTCCACCGGCATCGCGGCCTACCCCAGCTCCGCGAGCGCGGCGCCGGGCCGGACGGCGGCGATCAGCTCACCGATCACCGCCGTGGTCCGCCCGCCGACCGTGACGGTGCCCGACGCGACGGCGGCGCCGTCGACGACCTTGTCCAGCCGTACGTCGTGGCGCAGCACGTCCCCCGGGTACGCGGCACCGGACAGCCGCAGTTCGCGCACGCCGACGAACAGCGGCAGCAGCCCGCTGCCCGGCCCCGGCACGCCGGCGCCCGACCGCAGGAACCAGGCGAGCGCGGCGGCCTGGCCGAACGACTCCAGCAGCAGCGCCACCGGATACGCGTACGCCTCGGGCGGTGCGGTCTCGTCCAGGCCCGCGTAGCACCACTCGGCGGCGGTGACCGCCTTCTCGGCCACGATCCCGTCCGGCCGGACCTCCACCACCCGGTCCACGAGCAGCAGCGGGAACCGTTGCGGCAGCAGCCCGCGGATCGCCTCCTGCCCGACCGGCGCGCTCACCGATACCGCCCGGCGTCGAACTGCGCCTCCAGGCGGGCGCACTGCTCCCCGTCGCCCCGGTGGCAGCGGGCGCGGGCGGTGAGCGGTCCGGTCGCCGGGTCACCTGTCACCTCGACCCGCATGGTGAACTCGCCCGGCGCCAGCACGGGCGCGGTGAACCGGGCCGAGCGCAGCACGGTCAGGCGCGCGCCGTCCACCCCGGCGCAGACGGCGCGCAGCAGCGTGTCGACAAGGAACACCCCGGGCAGGATCGGCCGGCCGGGGAAGTGACCGGACAGGTACGGGCCGTCCGGCTCGACGACGGTGCGGGTGCGGATGCGCACCCCGTGACCGGAGCGTTCGATCTCGATGCTGTCGAACGGGCTCAGTGGGGGCGGGTACACGCCGGGGCCTCCTGTCGGTCGGTGGCGCCGCACGCGCGCAGCCGCGCGAGCTCCGCCCGGTCGACGCCGGCCTCGGTGAGCAGCGCCTCGGTGTCCGCGCCGACGGCCGGCGCGCCGTGCCGCACCCGGGTCGGTGTCCGGGAGAACTTGGCGGCCGGGCCGGTCAGCGGGCCCGTGGTGCCGTTGCACAGCGGGACGGTCTGCACCATGTCGCGCTCCCGGACGTGCGGGTCGGCGGCGGCGTCGGCGAAGTCGCGTACCGGCTCGGCCGGGATGCCCGCGGCGGCGAGCCCGGCCGCCGCCTCGGCGACGGTCCGCGCCTCGCACCACGCACCGACCAGCGCGTTGACCTCGTCGCGGCGGGCACGGCGCTCCTCGTTCGTGGCGAAGCCCGGGGCCCGGGCCAGCTCCGGCCGGTCCATCGCCGCGGCGAGCGAGCGCCAGTGCTTGTCGAGCGCGACCGCCAGGTAGAGCCAGCCGTCCCGGCAGCGGTACGTGCCGGCCGGCACGACGAAGTCGGCCTGGTCGCCCCAGCGGCGCAGCGGCACGCCGGTCGCGCCGAGCGTCAGGTAGCCGCCGCTGTTGGCGAGCAACGCGTCCAGCAGTGACACGTCGACGTGCTGGCCCTCGCCGGTGCGGTCGCGGTGGCGCAGCGCGGCCAGCGCGCCGATCGCGCCGTGCAGCCCGGCCAGATCGTCGGCGAGGAAGGACGGGGCCTTCATCGGTGTGCCGTCCGGCTCGCCGTTGAGGCCCATCCAGCCCGCCGCTGCCTGCGCGATCGGGTCGAAACCGGCGTCGGTGGCGCGCGGGCCGTACTGGCCCCAGCCGGAGATGGAGACGAAGACGATGTCGGGATTGACGCGCCGGCACTGCGCGTAGCCGACGCCCCATCCGTCGAGCGTGCCCGGCCGGTAGTTCTCCACCACCACGTCGGCGGTGACCACCAGCCGCAGGAACGCCTCCCGGGCCGGTTCCCTGCGTAGGTCCAGCGACACGCTGCGCTTGTTGCGGTGCACCGTCTCCCGGAACCAGGACAGTCCGGTGCCGGGGATGTCCGGCGGCATCCGGCCCTCCCGGTTGCCGGGCATCTCGATCCGGATCACCTCGCAGCCCAGGTCTGCCAGGACCGCGCCGGTCATCGGCCCGGCCCACACCTTGCTGATCTCCAGCACGCGTACGCCGTGCAGCGGCCCGTCCACGTCGTGACGTGCTTCGCGGTAGAAACCGGCCTTGTCCATCTCACCGCCAGCTGTCTGGTATCTGCGATCGGTGTGCCGAGCTGCGGTGCAGCGCCTGCCGCCGCACCTTCCCGGAGTCCTCCCGGGGCAGCGCGGTGGACAGCTCGTAGGAGCGCGGCACCTTGAACCCGGCCAGTTCGCGGCGGCAGTGCCGGTCCAGCGCGGTGGTCAGGTCGTCGGTGAGCGCGTGGGTGTCCACCTCGACCACGGCCCGGACCTGCTGCCCGAACTCCTCGTCCGGCACGCCGAAGACGACCGCGTCGCGGACCGCGGGGTGGCGCAGCAGGACGGCCTCGACCTCGGCCGGGTACACGTTCACCCCGCCGGACAGGATCATGTCGTCGGCGCGGCCGGTCAGGTAGAGGTAGCCGGCGGCGTCCAGGTAGCCGCGGTCGCCGTAGGTGAAGCTGCCGTCGGCGCGGTGCGCGGCCCGGGTCTTCTCCGGTGCGTCGCGATACTCGAAGCCGTCCGGGCGGCGCAGGTAGACCCGGCCCTCGTGCCCGGCCGGCAGCGGCATGTCGTCGGTGCCGACCACCACGATCTCGGTGCGCGGCAGCGGCCGGCCGACGCTGCCCGGGTGCGCCAGCCAGTCCTCGGCGTGGATGATCGTGGCGATCCCCGCCTCGGTGGCCGCGTAGTACTCGCTGAGCACCGGGCCCCACCAGGCGATCATCTGCCGTTTCACGTCCACCGGGCAGGGCGCCGCCCCGTGCCAGACGCGCCGCAGCGTGGCGCCGCCGAACGCGGCCCGTACCGCGGGGTCCAGCCGCAGCAGCCGCACGAACTGGGTCGGCACCAGGTGCGTCATGGTGACGCCCTCGTCGTCGATCAGCCGCAGCGTCGCGGCCGGGTCGAACCGGGGCCGGGTGACCAGCCGGAACCCGCGGATCAGCGGCAGCAGCGAGAAGAACAGCTGGCCGGAGTGGTACCAGGGGCCGCACAGCAGGTTCACCCCGTCCGCCGGCATGCCCAGCACCGTGCACAGCCGGTTCAGGCGTCCGCGCAGCCGGGGCAGCGGCTCGCCCTGGCGGAACAGCCGGCTGACCACCGCCTTCGGCGCTCCCGTGGTGCCGGAGGTGTAGAGGCCGGTGGCGCCGCTGCCCGTCTCCGGCGGCTCGGCGGCGTCGGCGTGCGCGAGCAGCGGCTCGGCGGCGGCGAACCCGTCCACCGGCTCGTCGCCGAGCACGACGCGCAGTCCGGGGCGGCGGTCGTTGCGCTGCCACGCGTTCCGGGCCGCCGGGAGGCGCTCGGTGTCGGTGACCAGCGCCCGGCAGTCGGAGTCGGAGAGCAGATACGCGACCTCGGCGCCGGTGAGGTGCCAGTTCATCGGCACGATCACCAGACCGGCGTGCAGGCAGGCGAGCAGCAGCTCGAACACCTCGTGCCGGTTCCCGGCGAGCACGCCGACCCGGTCGCCCGGGCGCAGCCCCTCCCGGTGCAGCAGGTCGCACCAGCGATTCACCCGCTGGTCGAGGTCCCGCCAGCTCAGCGCCGCGTAGCCGTCGTCGAGCGCGACCGCGTCCGGCGCGGCGGCCACCATCGGGTGCAGCAGCTGCGCCATCGCGGATCCTCCTCGCCCGGGCGGTGCCACCCGGCCCGTCGGTGACCCCAGCAACGTAGGTTTCGGCCGCCTCCTTTGTCGACTCTCGTATGTGTGGAGTCGTAACGTGTGCCCGGCCCGGTGAAGGGACGATCGGATGACACTGCACCTGCACTGGTTCCTGCCGTCGCACAGCGACGGGCGGGACATCGGCTGGCGTCCGCGGGGTGCCGGCGCGCGGCGCACGGTACGCCGGGAGCCCGACCTCGCCTACCTCGCCCAGGTCGCGCTCGCCGCGGAGCGGCTCGGCTTCGAGGGCATGCTGATCCCGGTCGGGATGTTCTGCGAGGACCCCTGGCTGGTCTCGGCCGCGCTGGCCGGGCGCACCGAGCGGATCCGGTTCATGATCGCGCTGCGGCCCGGTCTGATGTCGCCGACGCTGGTGGCGCAGATGGTGGCCACGTTCCAGCGTCTGTCCGGGGACCGGCTCATGCTCAACGTCGTGGTCGGCGGCGACCCGGACGAGCAGCGCCGCTACGGTGACTGGCTGGACCACGGCCAGCGCTACGAACGCGCCGACGAGTTCCTCACCATCCTGCGCGGGGCGTGGACCGGCGAGCCGGTGGACTTCGAGGGGGCGCACCACCGGGTCCGGGCCGCTCTGGTGACGCGCCCGCCGCGGACCGCGCCGACGGTGTTCGTGGGCGGCTCGTCGGCCGGCGCGCAGGACACCGCGCTGCGCCACGGCGACGTCTATCTGGCCTGGGGGGAGTCGCCGCCGGAGCTGGGCGCGTTGCTCAGCGAGGTACGCGAACGCGCCGGCGGCAAACTCTCCTGCGGCACCCGCTTCCACGTGATCACCCGGGACACGCCGGAGCAGGCGTGGGCCGAGGCGGACCGGCTGACCGCCGGGATGGACCCGCGGACGGTGGCCGCAGCCCAGGAGCGGTTCCGCCGCAGCGAGTCCGAGGGACAGCGCCGGATGGCCCGGATGAGCGCCGGCGCCGAGGGCCGGCTGGAGGTGTACCCGAACGTCTGGGCCGGGTACGGCCTGCTCCGGCCGGGCGCCGGGGCGGCCCTGGTCGGCAGCCACGAGCAGGTCGCCGACCGGATCGCCGAGCTGCACGCGCTGGGCGTGGAGCACCTGTTGCTGTCCGGCCAGCCGCACCTGGAGGAGGCGTACTGGTTCGGCGAGGGCGTGCTGCCGCTGCTGCGTGAGCGCGGCATCCTGGCGGAGGCCCACGGATGACGGCGGCGGTGAGCCCTGACGCGTCGCCGGAACTGCTCGCCGACCCGGCCACGTACGTCTCCGGACCGCCGTGGCGGGAGTTCGCCAGGCGGCGGACCGAGGCGCCGGTGGCCTGGGTACGGGAGCCGGCGCTGCGCCGCCGGTCCGGGCGCGCGGGCGACGGACCGGCGGGCGAGGTGCTGCACCGCGGCGACGGATACTGGGCGGTGACCCGGTACGCCAGCGTGGTGCGGGCCTCCCGCGACCCGGCGTTGTTCTCCTCGGCCACCCGCGGGCCGTTCCTCGCCGACCCGAAGACCCGGGGCGACCTCCAGCGCACCCGCCAGCTGCTGTCCGGCATGGACCCGCCCGGGCACACCCGCCTGCGCCGGGTGCTGACCGCCGCGTTCACGCCGCGCACGGTCCGGGCGCTGCAGGACTCCATCGACGCGCACGCCGCCCGGATCGTGGCGGCGGCGGCCGGCCGAGGTGAGGTCGACGCGGTACGCGACCTGGCCGCCGAGCTGCCCCTGGTGGTCCTCGCCGACCTGCTCGGCATGCCGCCGCAGGACCGGAACCTGATGTTCTCCTGGAGCAACCACCTGGTCGGCTTCGACGATCCGGAGTTCGGTGGCGGCGACGTCCGGACGTTCAAGCGGGCCATGGCGGACGCGTTCGGGTACGCGGCCGACGCCGCCGCCGCGCGCCGCCGCGACCCGGGCGACGACCTGACGAGCGTGCTGGCGACCGCCGAGGTGGACGGCCGGCCGCTGACCGAGCCGGAGCTGTGCGGCCTGTGGCTGCTGCTCGTGGTGGCCGGCAACGAGACCACCCGTCATCTGGTCTCCGGCGCGCTGGAGCTGGCCGCGGACGACCCGGCCGTCCGGGACGCGCTGGCCGACCCGGACCGGGTGCCGGTGGCGGTGGAGGAGCTGCTGCGCTGGATCACGCCGATCATGCAGTTCCGCCGGACCGCCACCGCCGACACCGAACTGGACGGCCAGCCGATCCGGGCCGGTGACAAGGTGGTCCTGTACTACGCGTCGGCCAACCGGGACGAGGCGGTGTTCGCCGACGCGGACCGCCTGCGGCTGGACCGGGCGCCGAACCCCCATCTGGCCTTCGGCGTGGGCCCGCACTTCTGCCTGGGCGCGCACCTGGCCCGGGCCGAGGCGGTGGCGCTGCTGCGGGCGCTGCGCCCGCACCTGCCGCATCTTCGCCGCGTCGGCCCGACACAGCGGCTGGCCTCGAACTTCATGAACGGGATCAAGTCGTTGCCGGTGCGCCTGGTCCGGTAGCGGGGGTGTTCAACCGGGGAACGCGCCCAGTCGAACACGCGCCGGCAGGTGGTCGTATCCCCGGAAGCTCATGTGCAGGCGGCGGACCGGGACGCCGGCCGGCTCGAAGCCGGCCAGGCCGCGGGCGATCCGGTCGAACACCGCCGCCCCCTCCAGCCGGGCGAGCGTGGCGCCGAGGCAGAAGTGCGGGCCGGCGCTGAAGGAGACGTGCGGGTTCGGGGTACGGGCGATGTCCAGCTCGTCCGGGCGGGCGAACCGCCTGCCGTCCCGGTTGGCGGCGGCGAGCAGCAGCACGACCAGCCGGTTGGCGTTGATCCGCCGTCCGGACAGCTCGATCGGGGCGCGGGTCAGCCGGGCGGTGGCCTGGATCGGTGCGTCGAAGCGCAGGAACTCCTCGACCGCGCTCGGCACCAGCTCCGGCTCGGCCCGCAACCGGGCCAGCACGTCCGGGCGGGACAGCAGGGCGGCGCAGCCGGTGGCGATGAGGTTGGTGGTCGTGTCGAAGCCGGCGAAGAACAGGAAGATCACGTTGTCCACCAGCGCCTCGGCGGTGATCGCGCCGCCCGGGTCGGCGGTGGCGAGCAGACCGGCCAGCGGATCGTCGTCGCGACCCCGGCGCTCGCGCTCGGCCAGCAGCTCCCGCACGTAGGCGCGCAGCCAGGTCACCGCGGCGGCGGTGGCGTCCCGGTCGCCCTCCACCCGGATGCCTGCGCCGAAGGCCCGGGCCAGCGTCATCGCGTACGGGCGTACCAGGTCGCGGTCGGCGACGGGGATGCCGAGCAGCTCGGCGGCGACGGTCACCGGCAGCGGCGCGGCCAGCCCGGTGACCAGGTCGGCGTCCCCGTCCATCGCGGTGAACAGCTCGCCGACCAGCTCGTCGACGCGGCCGCGCAGCCCGGCCACGGCCCGGGGCGCGAGCAGCCGGGACATCGCCCGGCGCAGCACGGTGTGCACGGGGGCGTCCCGGTTGAGCACTGTGGCCCGGAAGAAGCCGGTGACCGCGTCGGGCTCGCCCGAGGCCTGGTACACGACGTCGGGGAACTCGTGGCCGACGCGCGGGTCGGCCAGCAGCGCGGTGACGTCGGCGTGCCCGGTGACCGCCCACACGCCGGGACCGGCGGGCACGACCGGCCCGGCCTCCCGCAGTGCCGCGTAGGCGGGGTAGGGGTCGTCCAGTCCGGCGATCGCGGTCGCGTCGTATCGCACTCGCACGACGGGATCGTAGCGCCGGTGGGACGCTTGAAAGCGAGATAGTGCAGCGACGGCGATCACTGACCTGTCGCGATCCCGGCACGTCCGGGGCGTGTGCTCGGCTTCCCCGTCTGATTAGGATTCGCGTATCACGGCTCTTGCGACGCGACGAGAGACGTAAAAGCTAGATACGACATCCCCTGGAGGCGGCGTGACCAAGGGAGCAGCCATGACGGTGGTGGCGGACCTCGACGAGGAGCCGGCGGGGGCGACCGAGGGCGGGCCGGTGCAACTGCTGCCGATCGCCTGCCTGCGCGCGGCCGACTCGCCCCGGCTGGCCGGCGAGGACGACCTGCACGCGCAGACACTTGCCGAGACGGACGCGCCACTGCCGCCGATCCTGGTCCACCGCGGCACCATGCGCGTGATCGACGGCATGCACCGGCTGCGCGCCGCGGTCCTGCGCGGCGAGACGCAGATCGCCGCCCGCCTGTTCGACGGCACCGTCGAGGCGGCGTTCGTGCTCGCGGTGCAGGCCAACGTCACCCACGGACTGCCGCTGTCGCTCGCCGACCGCGAGGCGGCGGCCCAGCGGATCCTCCGGTCGCACCCGCACTGGTCCGACCGGGCGGTGGCGACCGCGGCCGGGCTCGCGGCGAAGACCGTGGCGAGCATCCGCCGGCAGGACATCGGGGCCCCCGACGTGCACGCCCGGCTCGGCCGCGACGGCCGGCTGCGCCCGGTCAACAGCGCCGAGGGCCGCCGCATCGCCAGCGAGCTGATCAGCCGCAAACCGGAGGCGTCGC
This sequence comes from Micromonospora sp. SYSU B005, assembly GCF_055362685.1. Lineage (NCBI taxonomy): Bacteria > Bacillati > Actinomycetota > Actinomycetes > Micromonosporales > Micromonosporaceae > Micromonospora > Micromonospora sp. SYSU B005. The sequence goes on from NZ_JAXCFU010000010.1 coordinate 217,732, forward strand.
TGCGCGAGATCGCCAAGACCGCCGGCATCTCCCCGGCCACCGCGCGGGACGTACGCGAGCGGATGAAGCGCGGCGACGACCCGCTGCCGCTGCGTCAGCGCGGGGGTGAGCCGCGTCCGGCCCGGGCCGGCCTGAGCCGCCGGCCACCGATGCGGGAGCGCTCGGTCAACCTGCAGAACCTGCGGCACGACCCGTCCGTCCGGTTCACCGAGTCCGGCCGTGCACTGCTGCGCTGGCTCGACAGCCAGGCCACCGGGCCGCAAGGCTACGCGGAGCTGATCGGCACCATCCCGGCGCACTGCACGTACGTGGTCGCCGACATCGCGCGCAGCATCGCCGAGGAGTGGCTCGAGTTCGCGGACCAGCTCAGGCAGCGGGCGAACGAGGCGGCCTGACGTCGCCACCGGTGGGATTGGGGACAAATGGATACGCAGCACGAGCTGACGCTCGACCGGGTCCGCGCCGACATCGGTGCCGCGGTCGGCGACACCGACGCGCTCGACGCCTCGGACGGCGACCTCATCGCCTGCGGCCTCGACTCGCTGAAGGTGATGCGGCTGGCCAGCCGGTGGCGGGCGGCCGGAGTGGACGTCAAGTACGCCGAACTCATGGAACGGCCGACGCTCGCGGGCTGGATGGACCTGCTCACCGCACGCCAGGCGCCCGCACCCGCCACCGCCGCTCCCGCCGCCGCGTCCGGTGCCCCGGCGGACGACCCCGGAGGGCCGTTCGACCTCGCCCCGATGCAGTACGCCTACTGGGTCGGCCGGCACGAACAGCTCGTGCTGGGCGGCGTGGCCACCCACTTCTACGCCGAGTTCGACGGCGCCGCGATCGACACCGCCCGGCTCGACGCCGCCACCCGGGCGCTCATCGCCCGCCACGACATGCTGCGCGTGACGATCCTCGACGACGGCCGGCAGCGGGTCGCCGACTCCTCGCCGTGGTCCGGCGCCACCGTCCACGACCTGCGCGACCTCGACGGGCCGGCGGTCACCGCGCGGCTGGCGGAGATCCGCGACCGCCTCTCGCACCGGCGCTTCGACATCGCCCGGGGCGAGGTCTTCGACCTGGGCGTCTCGGTGCTGCCCGGCGGCGCCAGCCGGCTGCACCTCAACATCGACATGATCGTCGCGGACGCGCTGAGCTTCCGGATCATCCTCAACGACCTGGCCGAGCTGTACGCCGACCCGGACGCCGCGCTGCCGCCGATCCGCTACAGCTACCGCCGGTACCTCGCCGAGCGCCGCGCCGCACCGGCCCGGGGACGGGAGGCGGCCGTCGCCTACTGGCGCGAACGCCTGCCGGAGATGCCCGCCGCGCCGCAGGTGCCGCTGGCGACCGCGCCCGAGCGCCTGGCGGTCCACCGGGTGGTCCGGCGCTTCCACCGTCTCGACGCGGCCTGGCGCGAACGCCTCGACGAGCGGGCCCGGACGCACGGTGTCACGTCGTCGATGGTGTTCGCCGCCGCCTTCACCGAGGTGCTGTCCGCGTGGAGCGCCGAGCCCGACTTCCTGCTCAACGTGCCGCTGTTCGACCGGGATCCGCTGCACCCGGACGTGGCGCACCTGGTCGGCGACTTCACCAACCTGCTGATCGTGGCCGTGCACACCGGGGAGGGCACCTTCCTCGACGCCTGCCGCCGGCTGCAGGACCGCGTCCGCGCCGACGCCCTGCACAGCGACTTCTCCGGCCTGGAGGTGCTGCGCGCGCTCTCCGCCGAACGCGGCGCGCAGGCGCTCGCGCCGGTGGTGTTCACCAGCGCGCTCGGCCTCGGCGAGCTGTTCAGCCGCAAGGTACGCGACTGCTTCGGCGACGCCGGCTGGAACATCTCCCAGGCCCCGCAGGTCTGGCTGGACCACCAGGTCACCGAGGACGACGGCGGGCTGCTGCTCAACTGGGACGCCGTCGACGGCCTGATCCCCGCCGACGTGCTCGACGACATGTTCGCCGCGTACCTATGGCTGCTCGACCGGATCGTCACCGACCCGGTGGCCTGGACCGAGCCGGTGCCGAGCCTGCTGCCGGAGGCCGCCGCCCGCCGCCGGGCGGCGCTGAACGACACCGCCGGCCCGCAGCGACGGACCACGCTCACCGAGGGGTTCCTGGCGCACGCCGCCGCCGAACCGGACCGGATCGCGCTCGTCGCCGCCGGGGGCGGGGTGCGCTACGGCGACCTCGCCGAGCGGGCCCGGCGGATCGCCGGCCGGCTCGTCGCCGCCGGGCTGGACCCGGGCGACACGGTCGCGGTGACCCTGCCGAAGGGGCCGGCGCAGATCGAGGCGGTGCTCGGCGTGCTGTGCGCCGGCGGCGTCTTCGCCCCGGTCGGCGTCGACCTGCCGCCGGTGCGCCGCGCCGCGATCCACCGGGCCGCCGGGGTGCGGATCGTGCTCACCGACACGGCCACCCGGGACCAGCCGATCTGGAGTCACGGGCTGCCGGTGCTCGCCGTCGAGGAGGCCGCCGACGCGCCGCCGCTCGCCGAACTCCGGCCGGCCGGGCCCGACGACCTGGCGTACGTCATCCACACGTCCGGCTCGACGGGCGGCCCGAAGTGCGTGGAGATGACGCACCGGGCGGCGATGAACACCATCGAGGACATCGGCGACAGGTGGGGCATCGGCCCGGACGACCGGGGGCTCGCGCTGTCGGCGCTGGACCACGACTGGTCGGTGTACGACATCTTCGCGTTCCTCACCGCCGGCGCCGCGCTGGTCTGCGTCGACGACACCGCCCGCCGCGACGCCGAGCACTGGCTCGACCTGGTCCGCCGCCACCGCGTCACGGTGTGGACGTCGGTACCGGCGCTGCTGGACATGCTGCTCGTGGCGGCCGAGGGCGAGGCGGCGGAGCAGGCCGGCGACCTGCCGTTGCGGCTGGCCCTCGTCGGCGGCGACTGGGTGGGGCTCGACCTGTACGACCGGCTCACCGCGCGGGCGCCCGGCGCCCGCCTGGTCGCGCTCGGCGGCGCCACCGAGGTCGGCATCCACTCGACCTGGCACGAGGTGACCGAGGTGCCGGCGCGCTGGCGGTCGGTGCCGTACGGCGCCCCGCTGCGTAACCAGCTCACCCGCGTGGCCGACGGGCTCGGCCGGGACCGGCCCGACCTCGTGCCCGGCGAGCTGTGGCTCGGCGGCGTCGGTGTCGGGCCGGGCTACCGGGGCGACCCGGAACGCACCGCCGCGCGGTTCGTCGAGCGGGACGGGCAGCGTTGGTACCGCACCGGTGACCTGGCCCGCTTCCACCCCGACGGGCGCCTGGAGTTCCTCGGCCGCCTCGACGGCCAGGTGAAGATCCTGGGACACCGGCTCGACCTCGGCGACGTGGAGGCGGCGCTGCGCGAGCACCCGGGCGTGGCCCGCGCGGTCGCGCTGACCGTACCCGGCGAGGCCGGACCGCGGCTGGTCGCCGCCGTGACCCCGGCGGCCGGCGTGCCCATCGACGCGCAGACGCTGCGGGCGTACGCCGGGGAGCGGCTGCCGCCGTACATGGTGCCGCACCGCGTCGACGTGCTGGACGCGCTACCGCTCACCGCGAACGCGAAGATCGACCGGACCGCGCTCGCCGCCCGGTTCACCGACGACACCCGGCCCGCAGCCGAGGCGCCGGGCCGGCTGACCGGTCCGGCCGAACTCGCCGTCGCGGCCGTCTGGGCCGACCTGCTCGGCCGGCCCACCGTCGGCCCCGACGACAGCTTCTTCGCCCTCGGCGGCAACAGCCTGCTCGCCACCCGCCTGGTCACCGCCGTGCGGGCGGCCGGTTTCCCGGGCGCGCGCCTGTCCACGCTGTTCGCCGCGCCGACGCTCCGGGCGTTCGTGGACCGGCTCGGCGAGGCGTCCGCGCCGGTCGCCCCGGCCGCACCCGCCACTGCCGTGCCGGTCGCGGCCCACCCCGAGCGACGGTACGAGCCGTTCGACGCCACCGAGGTCCAGCGCGCCTACTGGCTGGGCCGGCGTCCCGAGTTCACCCTCGGCGGCGTCGGCTCGCACTGGTACTGGGAGTTCGAGGGCGAGCAGGTCGACCTGGAGCGGTTCGAGGAGGCGTTCAACCGCGTCGTCGCCCGGCACGACATGCTGCGCGCCGTCTTCGACGACGACGCCCGGCAGCGGGTGCTGCCCGAGGTGCCGCGCTACCGGATAACGGTCACCGACGCCGACGGTGACGCGTACCCGGTCGCGGTCGAGCGGATGCGCGACGACCTCGCCCACCTGGTGCACGACCCGGCCGCCTGGCCGATGTTCGCGGTCCGCGCGGTCCGCTCGGCGGACCGCACCCGCATCGGCCTCAGCCTCGACTTCCTGGTCCTCGACGCGCTCAGCATCATGATCGTGCTGGCCGACCTGGCCGAGCTGTACGTCGACCCGGCGGCCGCCCTGCCCGAACTGGGGATCACCTTCCGCGACTGCGTGGTGGCCGGGGATCCCGACCCGCAGCGCCGCGAGGCCGCCCGGCGCTACTGGGTCGATCGGCTGCCGCACCTGCCGCCCGGCCCGCGGCTCCCGCTGGCCCGCGACCCCCGCCAGGTCGACCGGCCCCGCTTCACCCGGCGGGAGGGACGCCTGAACGACCAGGCGTGGTCGCGCCTGGTCGCGCGGGCCGCCGAGCACGGCGTGACCCCGTCCACCGTGGTCGCCGCCGCGTTCGCGGCCGTCCTCGGGCGGTGGAGCGCCACGCCGGACTTCACGCTGAACCTCACGCTGTTCGACCGGCCCGCCACCCACCCCGACATCCCCCGCATCGTCGGTGACTTCACCTCGCTGCTGCTGGTCGCGAACACGCCCGAACCGGGGGAGAGCTTCGCCGCCGCCGTCCGCCGGCTCCAGGGCCGCGTCTGGGCCGACATCGAGCACAGCTCCTTCTCCGGCATCGCGGTCCTGCAGGAACTGGCCCGGCACACCGGCTCGGCGGAGGTCGCCATGCCTGTGGTGTTCACCAGCACCATCGGCGTCAGCGCCGCCACCGATCGCCCGTTCGGCCTGACCACCCCGTTCGGCCGGTACGTCACCGGCCTGTCCCAGACCCCGCAGGTGTGGCTCGACCACCAGGTCACCGAGCACGAGGGCGGGCTGCTGTTCAACTGGGACGCGGTCGAGGAGCTGTTCGCGCCGGGCGTGCTCGACGCGATGTTCGACGCGTACCGCGCGTTGCTGCGCCACCTCGCCACCGCCGGCTGGGACCGGCCCGCGCCGGTGCCGCTGCCGGCCGGGCAGGCGCAGGTGCGGGCCCGGGTCAACGACACCGGCGCACCGGTCACCGACCGGCTGCTGCACGCCGGGTTCGCCGCCGTCGCCCGCGACGACCCCGGCCGTACCGCACTGGCCTGGGGCGACGGCGCGACGCTGAGCTACGGCGAACTCGCCCGGCGGGCCCGCCGCGTCGCCGGCGCGCTCGTCGCCGCCGGCGTGCGGCCCGGCGACAACGTGGCCGTCTCCCTGCCCCGGGGACCGGACCAGGTCGCCGCGGTGCTCGGCGTCCTGCACGCCGGCGCCGCGTACGTCCCGGTCGCCGCCGACCAGCCCGAGCTGCGCCGGGAGCGGATCCACCGGGGCGCCGGGATCCGGGTCGCGCTCACCGGGTCGGCGGTGCCCGACGGCGTGACCGCGCTGCCGATGGCGCGGGCGCTGGCCGCCGCCGAACTCGCCGAACCGGTCACCGTCACACCCGACCAGCCCGCGTACGTCATCTTCACCTCCGGCTCCACCGGCGAGCCCAAGGGCGTGGTGACCGCGCACGGCGCCGCCTGGAACACGGTCGACGACATCAGCACGCGCTTCGGCGTCGGCCCCGGCGACCGGGTGCTGGCGGTCAGCGCCCTCGACTTCGACCTGTCCGTCTACGACCTGTTCGGCGTCCTCGCGGCAGGCGGGACCGTGGTGCTCACCGCCGAGGACGAGCGCGCCGACCCGGCCGCCTGGCTGCGCCTGGCCGACACCCACCGGGTCACCGTCTGGAACTCGGCCCCGGCGCTGCTGGACATGCTGCTCACCATGGCGGGCGACCGGCCGCCGCTGCCGCTGCGCCTGGCCATGGTCTCCGGCGACTGGGTCGGGCTGGACCTGCGGCGGCGCCTCGACGCGGTGACCGCCGGCTGCCGGCTGATCGCCCTCGGCGGCGCCACCGAGGCGGCCATCTGGTCCAACGCGTTCGAGGTGACCGAGGTGCCCCCGGAGTGGACGTCGGTCCCGTACGGCTTCCCGCTGCGCGGCCAGCGCTACCGGGTCGCCGACCCGGCCGGCGCGGACCGCCCCGACTGGGTGCCGGGTGAGCTGTGGATCGGCGGGGCGGGCGTCGCGCTCGGCTACCACGGCGACGAACGCCGCACCGCCCAGCGTTTCGTCCGCCACGACGGCGGCCGCTGGTATCGCACCGGTGACCTGGGCCGCTACTGGCCGGACGGCACACTGGAGTTCCTCGGCCGCGCCGACCACCAGGTGAAGATCCGCGGCCATCGGGTCGAACTGGGCGAGGTCGAGGCGGCCCTGGAGAGCCACCCGGCGGTGACCCGGGCGGTGGCCGTGGCCCCCGGGGGACGGCAGCGCCGGCTGCTCGCGGCGGTGGTCGCACCCGGCGGCGTCGATCCCGGCGATCTGCGCGCGCACCTGGCCCGCCGGCTGCCCGAGCACATGGTGCCGACCCGCGTCGAACACCTCGCCGAGCTGCCGCTGACCGGCAACGGCAAGGTCGACCGGGCACGCGTCGAGGCGATCGTCGACCGGCCCGACCACACCGGCGGGGAACGGATCAGCGACCCGGTCGAGGAGGCGGTGGCGCAGCTCTGGACCGACCTGCTCGGCCAGCCGGTCACCGGCCGCCGGGAGAGCTTCTTCGCGCTCGGCGGCAACAGCCTGCTCGCCACCCGGCTGGTGGCCGCGTCCCGGGCCCGGTTCGGGGTCGAGCTGTCGCTGCGCCAACTGCTCACCGCGCCGACGGTCGCCGAGCAGGCCGCCCTCGTCGCCGCCCAGTCCACCGTGGAACTCGCCGTCGAGGAGGGTGTGCTGTGACCGCAGCGCTGCGTGCCGACGCCGCCGCGATCCTGGCCGAGCTGGAGGCCGCCGGCGTCCGGCTGTGGGCCGAGGACGCCCGGCTGCGTTTCCGCGCGCCGCAGGGCGTGCTGACCGAGGAACGGCGGGCCCGGCTGCTCGCCGCCAAACCCGAGCTGCTCGCGTACCTCGCCGAGGCCGAGTCGGGACGCATCGAGCCCGAACCGGCGGCCCGCCACGAGCCGTTCCCGCTCACCGACATCCAGGCCGCGTACCTGATGGGCCGGCGCACCGTGTTCGCGTACGGCGGGGTCGGCTGTCACGCCTACGGCGAGGTGCGGCTGCGCGACCTGGACCCGGAGCGGGTCCGCGACGCCTGGCAGGCGCTGGTGGACCGGCACGACATGCTGCGGGCGGTGATCGACGCGAACGGCTCGCAGCGCGTCCTGGCCGAGGTGCCGCCGGTCCGGGTCGCCGCCACCGACCTGCGCGGGCGCCCCGCCGAGGAGGTCGAGGCGCACGTCGCGGCCGTCCGGGCCGCCATGGACCACCGGGTCTACGAACCGCACGAGTGGCCGCTGTTCGACCTGGCGGTGACCCGCGCCGACGACGGCGCGCTGCTGCACGTCTCGATCGACTTCCTGATCGCCGACTTCGTCAGCATCCAGCTGCTGCTCACCGAGTTCCAGGAGCACTACACCGACCCGGATCTGGTCCGGCCGCCGCTCGACGTCACGTTCCGCGACTACCTGGCCGCCGAGCGGCGGCTGCGCGGCACCCGCCGCTACGAGCGGGACCAGGCGTACTGGTTCGACCGGATCGACACCCTGCCGGCCGCGCCGGACCTGCCGGTCCTCGGCGACCAGTCCGCCGGCGACCCGGTCCGGTTCCGGCGCCACGAGCTGCGTCTCGACGGCGCCGGGTACGCCGCGCTGCGCGAGGCCGCCGCCGCGCAGGGGCTCAGCCCGACCGCCGCCGTCCTCACCGCGTACGCCGAGGTGATCGGCCGGTGGAGCCGGCGGCGGCGGTTCGTGCTGAACCTGACCATGCTCAACCGGCTGCCGCTGCACCCGCAGGTGGACCGGCTGGTCGGCGACTTCACCTCGGCCGTGCTGCTGGAGGTCGACGGCGCCGAGGGGACCACGCTCGCCGAACGCGGTGGCGCCCTGCAACGCCGGCTCTGGCAGGACCTCGACCACCGGCTGGTCGGCGGCGTCACGGTGCTGCGGGAGCTGGCCCGCCGCCGGGGCGCCGACGCCGCGCTCATGCCCGTGGTGTTCACCAGCGCGCTCGGTCTCGGCGACACCACCGCGCCCGGGCCGGAGGCGGGAGAGACCGGCTACGGCATCAGCCAGACCCCGCAGGTGTGGATCGACTGCCAGGCGCTGGAACGCGGCGACGGCCTCGAACTGCACTGGGACGTCCGGCAGGGGGTGTTCCCGGACGGTGTCGCGGAGGACATGTTCGCCGCGTTCGGCGACCTGGTACGGCGGCTGGCCGGCGACGCGCCGCCCTGGTCGCAGCCGTCCCCGGTGGACCTGCCGGAACGGCAGCGCCGCCGCCGCGCCGAGGTCAACGACACCGCGGCGCCGCTGTCCGGGCGGCTGCTGCACAGCGGCGTGGTCGAGCAGTGCCGGCGCACCCCGGACCGCCCGGCGGTGCTGTCCGGGGAGCGCACGCTCACGTACGGCGAGCTGCTCGGCCGGGCCGGCGCGGTGGCGGCGGCGCTGCGCGAGCGCGGCTGCGTGCCCGGCGACATCGTCGCCATCGTCATGCACACCGGCTGGGAGCAGCCGGTCGCGGCGCTCGGCGCGCTGCTGGCCGGCGGCGTCTACCTGCCGATCGACACCCGCAGCCCAAGGGCGCGCCGCGACGCGCTGCTGTCCGGCGCCGGCGCGCGGCACGTCCTGGCCACCGCCGCCACCGCCGACGGTCTCGACGCTCCGATCCTGGTCGAGCGGCTGGACCCGGTCGAGCCCGACGAGCGGCTGCTGACGCCCGCCGCCGGCCCGGCGGACCTGGCCTACGTCATCTACACGTCCGGCTCGACCGGCACGCCCAAGGGCGTGATGATCGACCACCGGGGCGCGGTCAACACCGTCGAGGACGTCAACGCCCGCTTCGGCGTCGGGCCGGACGACCGGGTGCTGGCCCTGGCCAGCCTCGCCTTCGACCTGTCCGTGTACGACCTGTTCGGCCCGCTGGCCGTCGGCGGCGCGCTGGTGCTGCCCGACCACGACCGGCGCGCCGACCCGTCGCACTGGGTCGACACGATGCTGCTGCACAGCGTCACGCTGTGGAACTCGGTCCCGGCGCAGATGCAGATGCTCGCCGACTACCTGACCGTGGAGGCCGGCGTCGACCTGCCGTCGCTGCGGCTGGCGCTGCTCAGCGGCGACTGGATCCCGGTCACCCTGCCGGACCAGATCCGCGGTCGGCTGCCCGGGCTGCGGCTGGTCAGTCTCGGCGGCGCGACGGAGGCGTCGATCTGGTCGATCCACCACCCGATCGAGGCGGTCCCGCCGCACTGGCGCAGCATCCCGTACGGCACGCCGCTGACCAACCAGACGTTCCACGTGCTCGACGAGGCCGGCCGCGACTGCCCCGACTGGACGGTGGGGGAGCTGTACATCGGCGGCGTGGGCGTCGCGGCCGGCTACCTCGGCGACCCGGAGCAGACCGCCCGCCGGTTCAGCGTGCACGAGCCCGGCGGCGAGCGCCGGTACCGCACCGGCGACCTCGGCCGCTACCGGCCCGACGGCGTCATCGAGTTCCTCGGCCGGGAGGACGACCAGGTCAAGATCCGCGGCCACCGGATCGAACTGGCCGAGGTCGAGGCGGCGATGCAGTCGCATCCGGCGGTCGGTGCCGCCGTCGCGTTCGTGGAGGGGGAGCCGCCGCTGGACCGGCGCCTCGCCGCCGTGGTCGAGACCGCACACCGGGAGCCGGACCGGGAGGCCGCCGTCCGCGACACCGCCCGGCTCCTCGACGGCGCCCGGCGCCGGCTCGCCGAGGTACGCCGGGAGATGGACGCCGACGCGGCAGTCGCGTTCGCCCGCGAACTGGACCGCACCGCGCTGCTGGCGATGGTGACCACGCTGCGCGGCGCGGGCCTGTTCCACACCGCCGGGTCGGCGCACACGCTGCCGGAGGTGCTCGACGCCGCCCGCGTCGCCCCGAAGCACCACCGGCTGGTCCGGCGCTGGGTCAAGGGCCTGATCGCGGGCGGCATGATGCGCCGCGACGGCGACCGGCTCACCGGCGTACCGCCGGTCACCGCCGACAACGTGGCGGCGGCCTGGGCGCGGGTCGACGAACTGCTGCCCGGTGGCGGGCACCGGCCCGAACTCGTCGAGTACTTCCGCGCGGCCACCACCCGGCTCCCCGAGCTGCTGCGCGACGACGCCGACCCGATCCAGTTGCTGTTCCCCGAGGGGCGGCTGGACATCCAGGAGTCGGCCTACCAGGGCAACTTCCTCAGCGACACGGTCAACCGGCTGGTCGTCGAGGCGATGTGCACGCTCGCCGCCGACTTCCCGGCCGGGCGGCCGATGCAGGTGCTGGAGGTGGGGGCCGGGGTGGGCGGCACCAGCATCGACCTGATCCCGGCGCTCGCCGCCCACCCGGTGCGCTACCTGTTCACCGACGTCTCCACCTTCTTCCTCAACGCCGCGCAGGAACGCTTCGCCGCATACCCCTGGGTCGGCTACGGCATCTACGACCTGAACGCCGACTACCGGGCGCAGGGCCTGGAGTCCAACGCGTTCGACGTGATCCTCTGCGCCAACGTGCTGCACTACGCCCGCCACGCCGGCCGGGCCCTGGCACGGTTCAGGGAGATGCTGCGCCCCGGCGGCTGGCTGGTCTTCATCGAGACGACCCGGGACAACTACCAGATCCTCACCTCGATGGAGTTCCTGTTCGACGCCACCGCCGGCGACTTCGAGGACGTACGGGCCGGACAGGACGAGACGTTCATCTCCCGGCCGCAGTGGCAGACGCTGCTCACCGAGGCCGGCGCCTCCACTGTGGTCTGCCTGTCCGACGAGGACGAGGCCCTGGACCGGATCGGCATGCACGTGTTCGCGGTGCGGTTCAAGGCCGACCGCGTGCCGGTCACCCCGGCCGAGATCACCGCGCACCTGGGCGAGCGGCTGCCCGGCTACATGGTGCCGGGCACGATCGGGGTGGTCGACGCGCTGCCGCTGACCGGCAACGGCAAGGTCGACCGGGCCGCCCTGCCGGCGCTGCTGCGGGCACCGGAGCTGGGCGGGGCCGCGCCGGTGTCGGCGGAGCCGTCCGGCGAGGTCGAGATCGCGCTGGCGAAGGCGTGGGCGGAGGTGCTGGGCGTGCCCACCGTCGGCCGCGACCACACCATCTTCCAGCTCGGCGGCGACTCGCTGCTGGCGGCGCAGCTCGTCGCCCGGATCCGCGAGTCGGTGCCGGCGGCCGCCGACGCCTTCTTCGACCAGATGCTGCGCGACCTGCTGGAGGGGTGCACGCTCGCCGAACTCGCGGCCGGTCTCGGCGCCGGTTCCGCCGCCGAGCCCCGGTCCGGTGGTGAGACCGGGCCGGACGGGCCGGTGGCACTGGTCGGCCTGGACGGTCCGGGGCCGGACGTGCTCGTGCACGACGGCACCGGCGGGCTCCCCCCGGTCGCCGGTGACCTCGCCGCCACCGGGTCCGGCCTGGTGGTGACCGCGCCGCAGACGTACCTCGGCCTGGACCCGGCGGTGCTCGTCGACTGGCACGCCTCCGCCTGCGCCGACGCGCTGGCCGGGACCGCGCCGCTCGCGCTGGCCGGGCGGGACTTCGGCGCCCTGCTCGCGGTCGAGGTGGCCCGGCGCCGACTGGAGCAGGGCGGCGAGATCAGCCGGCTGGTCGCCGTCGTCACCGAGCCGTTCACCCCGGACCTGCGCGACGACCTGCTCGTCGAGTACGCCTTCACCAGGGCCCTCGGCGTGGCGCCGCCGGACGTCGGGCTGCCCGCCGAGGCGGACCTGGCACGTGCCGTCGAGGCGGCCGGTGGCGGCGTGCTGCCGCCGGGACGGCTCACCTATCCGCCGGCCGGGCAGGAGGCCCCCGGCGTGACCGACGTGCTGCTGCGGCAGGCCGAACGCCCGGCCGCCGAGCGGCTCGCCGCGATCGCCGCGCGGGCCGGGCTGACCGGGGGCGAGACCGAGCGGCGGTACGAGATGTTCCGGCACAGCCTCGACGCGGCGGCCCGGCACCGCGCCGAGCCGTACGCCGGGGACGTCACGCTGGTGCTCGCGTTCGACAGTGGGCTCTGGCCGGCGGCGGCGGAGGCGATCCCGGCCCGCTGGCGCGACCTGTGCCTCGGCGCGGTCGACGTGCGGTGGTCGCGGTGACCGCCGGCCCGGTCGCCGTGGTCGGCGGGTACGGCGCGGTGGGCAGCGCCGCCGCCGCCCGGCTGCACCGCGACGGCGTCGGCCCGCTGCGCGTCGGCGGCCGGAACCCCGACCGGGCCGCGGCGCTGGTCCGCGACCGGCTCGGCGGCGCCGGGGAGGCGGTCGCTGTCGACGTGTACGACAGGGACTCGCTGGCCCGCTTCTGCGCCGGCTGCCGGCTCGTCGTCTGCGCGGGCGGCGCGTCGCACCAGGTGCTCGACCGGGTGGCGGTGGCCGCTCTGGCCGCCGGCGCGGACTACGTGGACGCCGGCGGGGACGAGCCGTTGTACGACCGTCTCGCCGGCCGCGACCTCGCCGCGCAGGGCCGGATCGCGCTCGTCACCGCCGGGATGATGCCGGGACTCAGCGGGCTGCTGCCCCGCTGGCTGGCGGCGCGGGGCGTGACCCGGCCCCGGCGCCTGGTCGCCCACCTCGGCGTGATGGACCGGCTCACCCCGGCCGGCGCGGTCGACTACCTGCTCAGCCTGCACGACCGCGAGCGGGAGTCGCGCGCCGTGTGGATCGGCGGCCGGCCGGTCGCCCGCGCCGCCGAACCACAGGTGGACGCGCTGGTGCCGTTCTTTCCCAACCCGGTCGGCGTGCACCCGTACCTCGGCTACGAGGCGCGCCGGCTCGGCGCCGGACTCGGCCTGGACGAGGTCCGCTGGAACTCCGTCTTCGACGGCGGCGCCGCGATGATGGCCACGCTGGGCCGCCTCCAGGGGGCGATGGCCGGGCAGAGCGACCTGACCCGGGCCGCCGCCGAGCTGGCCCGCGCCGCCGACCTGGACATGTTCTCGCGCCGCCCGTACCAGCTGATGCTGCTGGAGCTGTCCGGCGCGGACGCCGCGGGCGATCCGGTCACCCGGACCGTGCTGGCCCGCTCGACCGACACGTCCGCCCTCACCGGCACGGTCCTGGCGCTGGCCGCGCGGCAGGTGCTGGACGGGCTGGTGAAACCGGGGACGCACTTCGCGGCCGAGGGCCTGCACCCGGAGCGGCTGGTCGAGGCGCTGCTGCGCACCGGCGCGCTCACCGCGTTCGAGACGTTCGACGTACCAGCCGCCGAGGCGGCGTCGGCGGTCGAGGAGGGCGCGTTGTGACAGGGCCCCGGGTGGTCGTCGCCGGCACCGGGTTCGGCCGGGTCTACCTGGCCGGCGTCGCCGACCCGGCGTTCCCGTTCGAGCTGGCCGGCGTGCTCGCCCGGGGCAGCGAGCGGTCCCGGGCCTGCGCCGAGCGCTACGGCGTGCCGCTGTGGACCCGGGTGGCGGACCTGCCCGGCGACGTGGACGTGGCCTGCGTGGTGGTGGGTTCCGCGCCCACCGGCGGGCCCGGCGCCCGGCTCGCGGTCGAGCTGATGCGCCGGGGCGTGCACGTGCTCCAGGAGCACCCGGTGCACCCGGGGGAGCTGGCGGAGTGCCTGCGCCAGGCCCGCGCCTCCGGGGTGCGGTACCGGCTCAACAGCCACCACGTCCACGTGGCCGCGGTACGCCGTTTCATCGCCGCGGTACGCGACCTCGCGGCCCGGCAGGATCTGCTGTTCGTCGACGCGGCCACCAGCGTGCAGGTGCTCTACACCCTGTTCGACGTGCTCGGCGAGGCGCTGCCGCGGCTGCGTCCGTGGACGTTCGCCCCGCCGGTCACGCCGCCCGGCGTACCGCCGGCCGAGGCGCCGTTCCACAGCCTCGCCGGTGTGCTCGGCGGCGTGCCGGCCACGCTGCGGGTGCAGCACCACCTCGACCCGCGCGAGCCGGACAACCACGCCCACCTGTGGCACCGGATCACCGTCGGCGCCGAGGGCGGGACGTTGACGCTGGTCAGCAGCAACGGGCCGGTGCTGTGGTGCCCCCGGCCGCACCTGCCGCCGACGGACGGGCTGGCCGGGTTCGACGAGCTGGCCGACGCGCACCTGAGCTACGGCGTCGCGGAGCCGGTCGGTCCGGCGACCGCGCCGACGTTCGCGGAGGTCTTCACACGACAGTGGCCGGCGGCGGTCCAGACCGCCCTGACGGGATTGTGGGACGCGGTGACCGACGGCGAGGATCCGATGACCAGAGGCCAGTACCATCTCACGCTCGGCCGGCTCACCCAGGACGTGCTCGATCTGCTCGGGCCGATGCACCTGGTCCGGCGGGACACCCCCACGGTGCTGTCCGCGCGGCACCTGTCCGCGGGACCGGAGGCGGCATGACCCCGCTGACCCGCTGCCTCCAGCGGTACGCCGCGCCCGCCGCGCCGGCCACGCGGCTCGTCTGCTTCCCGCACGCCGGGGGCGGGGCGAGCGGCTTCCGGCAGTGGGCCGGGCACCTGCCCGGCGGGGTGGAACTGCTGGCCGTGCAGTACCCGGGCCGGGAGGAACGCATCGCCGAACCGCCCGCGACCGACCTGTGCCGCCTCGCCGCCGAGGTGTCGCACGCGCTCGCCGGTCTCGACCCGGCGCCCACCGTCCTGTTCGGGCACAGCCTCGGCGCGGCGGTCGCGTTCGAGACCGCCCGCCGCCTGCCGTCGCCGGTGCTGCTCGTCGTGTCCGGCCGGCAGGCGCCGGTGGACCCGGGCCGCTCGGTGCACCTGATGAGCGGCGACGAGCTGTGGCAGGACGTGGCCCGCTCCGGCGGTACCCGGCAGGAGGTGCTCGACAGCGACGAGTTGCGGGCGCTGCTGCTGCCGGTGCTGCGGGCCGACTACTGGCTCAGCGAGACCTACCGGCCGGCGCCGCTGCCGCTGCTGGCCTGCCCGGTGCTGGCCTGCTCCGGCGACCGCGACCCGGAGGTCGACCCGGCCGCCCTGGACGGCTGGCGGTCGGTGACCACCGGGACGTTCACCGCCCGGCTGTTCCCCGGCGACCACTTCTACCTGGTGCCGCAGCGGGGCGCGCTGATCGCCGAGGTGCTGCGTACCGCGTGGTCACTGCCGGCCGCCGCGGCCTGGCCGTCGACGCCGTGACCAGCGAGGCGCTCACCGGCGCGCCGGACACCGGCACGACCGACCGGATCGCGGCGCTGTCCGCCGTCGCCGCCGCCGGGGGCGAGGGGTTCGCCCGGCTGGCCGCCGCCGATCCGGCGCTCGTGGCACTCGCCCACCGGCAGCGGGAGCGGCGGTGCCGGCAGCTCAACCTGGTCGCGGCGACCAGCCCGACGCTGCCGGCCGTGCTGGCCGCCGGTGCGCTGGGCTTCGGCGCCGTCACCGCCGAGGGGTACCCGGGGCAGCGCTATCACTCCGGCGCCGAGACCGTCGACGCGGTGGAACGGCTCGCCCGGGCCCGCGCCGAACTGCTGTTCGGCGCGGCGCACGCGAACGTGCAGCCGGCGTCCGGCTCGGCGGCGAACCTGGCTGTGCTCTACGGGCTGCTCGGGCCGGACGACACAGTGCTGTCGCTGGAGCTGAGCCACGGCGGGCATCTGTCGCACGTCTCCGGCGCGGCGAGCGTCTCCCGCCGGGTGCGGGCCCGGCACTACCGGGTCGGCCCGGACGGGCTGGTGGACACCGACGCGGTGGCCGCGCTGGTCCGCGAGGTCCGGCCCCGGCTGCTCATCTGCGGCGGCTCGGCCTGCCCCCGGGCGGTCGACTTCGCCGCGTTCCGCCGCGCCGCGGACGAGACCGGCGCGCTGCTGATGGCCGACGTCAGCCACGTCAGCGGCCTGGTCGCCACCGGGCTGCACCCGTCGCCGTTCGACCACTGCGACGTGGTGACCACGTCCACGTACAAGCAGTTGCGCGGCCCCCGGGGCGGGCTGGCCCTGCTCGGCGCCCGGTCCCGGATCCGCGCCGCCGACCTGGACCGGGCGGTGTTCCCCGGCTTCCAGGGCACGCCCGACTTCGGTGCCATCGCCGGCAAGGCGGTCGCGCTGCGCCACGCGGCCCGGCCGGCGTTCGCCGCCGCGATGGGCCGGGTGGTGCGCTACGCCGGGCAGCTCGCCGACGCCCTCACCGGCCGGGGCGTACCGGTGCTGACCGGCGGCACCGACACCCACATGGTGCTCGTCGACCTGCGGCACGCCCCGGTGTCCGGCCGGTACGTCTGCGACGTGCTGGAGGCGCACGGTGTGCTCGCCAACCGCAATCCGGTGCCGGACGACCCGCGACCGGTCGGGCAGACAAGCGGGCTGCGGTTCGGCACCAACGACCTGGCGTTCCGGGACGTCGGCGACGACCTGGTGACCGCTGTCGTGGCGGCCGTCGCCGGTGCCGTGGCGGAGCTGGCCGAGACCGGCGACCAGGCGCGCTGCCCGTCCCTGGCCGTACTGCCGGACCTGGTCGCCGAGGTCGCGTCGCGCGGCTACCGGGAGGAGTGAGGCGCCCGGTCGACGCGCAGCGGCAGCGCGGTCAGCGCCCGCAGGCTGAAGCTCGGCACCGCCCGGCGCGGCGCACCGGCGAGCGCCAGCCCGGGCCGGGCGCGCAGCAGCGCGGTGAGCGTCGCGGCCGTCTCCAGCCGCGCCAGGTAGCCGCCCACGCAGGCGTGGGCGCCCCGCCCGAAGCCGAGGTTGCGGTTCGCGCCGGGCCGGTCCACGTCGAGCCGGTCCGGGTCGGGGAAAGCCCGCTCGTCCCGGTTGGCGGAGCCGACGAGCAGCATCACCGGCTGCCCGGCCGGGATCGTGACGTCGCCGACCCGGTGCTCACCGGTGGTGACCCGGGTCGCGGTCTGCACCGGGCTGTCGTAGCGCAGCAGCTCGTCCACCGCGCCCGTCATCAGCGCCGGGTCGACGTGGAGCCGGTCGAGCTGCTCCGGGTGCCGCAGCAGCGCCAGCATCCCGTTGCCGATCAGGCTCACCGTGTTGTGGTGCCCGACGATGAGCAGGAAGACGCCGTTCACCAGCAGCTCGGCGAGCGTCATCGTCCGCTCGGCGCGCTGCGCGGCCAGCCACCTGCTCATCAGGTCGCCGGTCGGCTCGCGCCGGCGGCGGGTCAGCAGCCGGCCGAAGTAGTCGCCCGCTTCCCGCGTCGCCTCGGCCGCCGCGTCCCGCTGCGCGTCGCTGAGCAGCGCGTCCGGGTCGGAGGCGGCGCCGAACGCGCGCGACCACCGCTCCAGCAGCGGCCAGTCCGCCCGGGGCAGCCCGAACAGGCGTCCGATCACCGCGATCGGCACCGGGTACGCGACGTCGGCGACGAGGTCGATCTCGCCCCGGTCCGGCAGTGCGCCCACCACCTCGGCGACGGCCGCGTCGATCGCCGGGCGCATGGCGTCCACCGCCTGCGGCACGAACTCGTGGCTCATCGCCGAGCGGATGCGCGGATGGTCCGGCGCGTCGAGCGCGTTGAGCGGCAGTGGGAACCGGGCGTCGATGCCCCGGGTACGGAAGTACTCGTCGTACGCGGTGAGCCGGCCCAGGTCGCAGCTCAGTCGCGGGTCGCGCAGCCCGGCGCGGACGTCGTCGTACCGGGACACCAGCCAGATGCCCGCGTTGGTGCGTACCGCCGGCGCCTCGTCGCGCAGCCGGCGCAGGAACGGGTACGGGTCGTCGGCGTACGCGGCGCCGGTGACGGTGGCGAGGAAGTCCGCCGCGATTCCGGGCGGGGAGGAGGTGGTCATCGGTGGCCTCCGTCGACTGTGGTGCCTGCGGATCGGCTGGGCGAGAATACCGGGGGCCAGGGCTCCGTCACCCATTATCCGGAG
Organism: Micromonospora sp. SYSU B005; assembly: GCF_055362685.1. Taxonomy (NCBI): domain Bacteria; kingdom Bacillati; phylum Actinomycetota; class Actinomycetes; order Micromonosporales; family Micromonosporaceae; genus Micromonospora; species Micromonospora sp. SYSU B005. Next base: position 235,731 of record NZ_JAXCFU010000010.1, read on the forward strand.
GTGGATGGCCCTCATGAAAGTCGTGGTGACCTGCCAGCCGGCGGTCGGGCACTTCCACGCGATCGCCCCGCTCGCGCTCGCCGCCCGCTCCGCCGGGCACGACGTCACGGTGGTCACCGGACGGGGTCTCGGCCCCTGGGTGACCCGGGCCGGGCTGGACGTGGTTGAGGTCGGCCCGGCGTGGCTGGCCGACGGGCCGAGGACGTCGGCGTTCGACGACGAGCGCCGGCGGCTGCGGCTGATGGCCATGGCCACCGCCGCGCTCATCCCGGGCATCGTCGAGGTGCTCCGGGACACCCGCGCCGACGTGCTGCTGCACGAGTCGCTGGAGTGGGCCGGGCCGCTCGCCGCCGACGCGGTGGGCGTGCCCTACGCGGCGCTCGGCCAGCTCCCGCGCCTGCCCCGGGCGGTCACGGCGCAGACGATGGGTGCGGGCTGGAGCCAGGCCCGCACCCGCCTCGGACTGCCCGCCGATCCGGGCATGGCGCGGCTCTACCCGTACCTCTACCTCGATGCGTACCTGCCGAGCATGCAGCCGCTGTCCGACGACCCGCTGCTGTGGTTCGGCGGACGGGCCGAGGACGAGGTGGTGCACCCGATCATGCCGCCGCTGTACCAGGTGGACGGCCCGGTGCCGGACTGGCTCACCGCGCCGGCCACACGGCCGCTGATCTACATGACCATGGGCACCGCGTTCAACCAGACGCCGCACCTGTTCCGCGCCGCCGCGCGGGGCCTGCGCGACGAGGACGTCGACGTGGTCATGACGCTCGGCTCCGGCGTCGACCTCGCCGCCACCGGCATCGACGCGCCGAACGTGCGGCTGGCCACGTACATCCCGCAGGACGAGGTGCTGCGCCGCACCGCCGTGGTGCTGCACCACGCCGGCTACCTGACCACAGTCGGCGCGCTGCGGCACGGCCTGCCGATGGTGGTCGTCCCGGTCGCCGTCGACCAGCCGTATCACGCCCACCGGCTCAGCGCGGCCGGGGTGGCGATCCGCCTCGACGAGGCCGCGGCCACGCCGGAACGCATCCGCGACGCGGTGCGCGCCACCCTGGACGACGACCTCTACCGGCGCAACGCCGCCCGGCTCCAGGCGGAGATGGCCGGGATGCCCGGCGTGGAACGGGGCATCGAGCTGCTGGAGCGGCTGGCCGAGGAGCGCCGGCCGCTGCGCGCGGCCGCATAGGACGGATCCCGGCCGCGTACGCCCGTACCTGTTCGCGCGGCCACCTCGCAGAGAGGCGACAGCCATGCGCGTACCAGTGGAGACCGTCGACGCCGAGCCGGCGCCGCTCGGCCGGATCCTGCTCACCGGCGCGACCGGCCGGGTCGGCGCCCGGCTGCTGCCCCACCTCAAGCGGCTCGGCGGCGAGGCGCGCCTGCTGGTGTGGGGCCCCGGCCCGGGGCCGGGCGGCGGCCGGCTCGTCACCGGCGACCTGCGCGACCCGGCGGTGTGCCGCAGCGCGGTCGAGGGGGTCGACGCGGTGGTGCACATCGCGTCCGCGTTCGTCGGCCTGGACGGGCCGGGCGCCGAGGAGGTGAACCGGACCGCGACCGCGGCGCTGGCCCGCGCCGCGCTCGACGCCGGGGTGCGCCGGTTCGTGCAGATGAGCAGCTACCTGGTCTACGCGCCCGCCGGCGACCGGCCGGTACGCGAGGACGACCCGCTGCTGGAGTCGCCGGAGTCGTCGTTCCCGGCCGCGAAGCTCGGCGCGGAGGCGGCGCTGCGGCAGTTCACCGGTGGGGAGCTGGAGGTGTGCGTGCTGCGTGTCGCGTTCACCTACGGCGAGGGCGACCCGCATCTCGCCGACGCGCTGAGCTGGGCCGCGCACCGGCCGGACGACGAGCGGCTGCACCTGGTGCACCACGCCGACGTGCGGGCCGGCATCTTCGCCGCGCTGGGCAGCCCGGCCGCCGCCGGGCACACGTACAACCTGGCCGACGACGAGCCGGCCTCGGCGGCGTTGCTGCGCCCGCTGGCCGCGGAGTTCACCGCGCGCGGCGCCGGAGCCGGCGACGCGGAGGAGGGCGGCCCGCTGGGCTGCGTCGTGGACACCACCGCCGCCCGCCGGGACCTGGGCTTCCGGCCCGTCTACCCATCGATCGAGGACGCCCGCCGCGCGGGCCGCATGTGACGGAGGACGCCACCATGACCGCGACCGCTGAGCACGCCCCGGCGATGACGATCGGCGGCGTGGCCGAGGAGGCGGCCGCCGTCCTCCCGGTCGACAACCCGGCGACCGGCGCGCCGCTGGGCGCCGCCCCGGTCTGTTCCGGCCGGCAGCTCGACCGGGCGATGGACGCGGCGCTCGCCGCCGCCGGCGGCTGGGCCGCCGACGACGAGGCCCGGCGTGCCGCGCTGCTCGCCGCCGCGAAGGAGGTGTCGCGGGCCGCGTCCCGCCTCGGCGCCCTGGTCACCGCCGAGCAGGGCAAACCGGCGGCGATGGCGATCGCCGAGGCGTACGGCGCGGCCGGCGCGCTGCGCTACCACGCCGGACTCGACCTCGGCGCCGAGTTGCTGCGCGACGACCGGCGCGGGCACGTCGAGCTGGCCCGCCGCCCGCTGGGCGTGGTCGCCGCGATCACCCCGTGGAACTTCCCGGTCGCGATCGCCGCGGCCAAGCTGGCCCCGGCGCTGCGGGCCGGCAACACGGTCGTGCTCAAGCCCTCGCCGTACGCGCCGCTGGCCGTGCTGGAACTGGGGCGGCTGCTGGCGCCGCTGTTCCCGCCCGGCGTGGTGAACGTCGTGTCCGGCGGGGACGACCTCGGCGCGGCGATGGTCGCGCATCCGGTGCCGGCGCACGTGACGTTCACCGGGTCGGTGGCCGCCGGGCGCCGGGTCGCCGCCTCCGCCGGGGCCGGGCTCAAGCGGCTCACCCTCGAACTGGGCGGCAACGACCCGGCGATCCTGCTCGACGACGCCGACCCGGACGCGATCGCCGAGAAGCTGTTCTGGGAGGCGTTCGCCAACAGCGGGCAGGCGTGCATGCTGGTGAAACGGCTGTACGTGCCGGCGTCTCGGTACGGTCGCGTGGTCGACGCGCTGGCCGACCGGGCCCGGGCCACCCGGGTCGGCGACGGCGCGGTGAAGGGCACCGAGCTGGGGCCGCTCACCACCGGGGCGCAGTTGCGCCGGGTCACCGCGCTGGTCGAGGCGGCCACCGCCGGGGGAGCGCGGGTCGCGGCCGGTGGCGCGCCGCTGCCCGGCCCGGGACGGTTCTACGCTCCCACCGTTCTCGCCGGCGCCACCGACGACCTGGCGGTCGTGACGCAGGAGCAGTTCGGGCCGGTGCTGCCCGTGGTGCCGTACACCGATCTCGACGACGCGGTCCGGGCCGCGAACGCCGGCCCGTACGGGCTGGGCGCCTCGGTGTGGTCGGCGGACCCGCAGCGCGCCTGGGACGTCGCCGCGCGGCTGGACGCGGGCACGGTGTGGGTCAACTCGCACGCCGAACTGACCCCGGACCAGCCGTACGGCGGCCTGAAGTGCAGCGGGCTGGGCGTGGAGGGCGGTGTGGCCGGGCTGCACGGCTACACCGGCGCGCAGGTGCGTCACCGTCCCCGGTGAGCCGCCGTCCGGGCGCCCTCTCCGGGGCGCCCGGAGCGCGGGTCAGGTCAGGCCGCTGTAGAACAACGCGCCGATGACGGCCCGTTCCGCCTGCGGCAGGCGGGCGTGCGGCACCGCCCGGCCGGTCAGCGCCAGCCCTTCGCGCGGCTGGTAGATGAAGTCCAGCCCGCCGTCGGGGAAGTTGCCCGCCTCCCGCACCCACCGGTCCAGCCAGGCCGGGTCGTGGCCGGTCTCGTCGAGGTACGAGCGCATCGGCCCCGGGTCGCCGGCGATGGTGAACAGCAGCGACACCTCGCACGTCGGCTGGTCGGTGTGCACGCCCAGGTAGTCGCCCTTCTCGTAGCGCAGGTACGTGCACCGGGTCGGGTGCATGGGCCGGCCCATCCGGGCGCTGATCTCGGCGACCAGCGCCGGATCCTCGTGGATCTTGATGAGGGTCGGCCCGGCGCCCAGGTACGCGTTCATCGAACGGCTCACCAGCGCGTCGTGCTCGACGTCCCAGCCCGGCTGCGGCCCGCCCGCGAAGGACTCCCCGCGCGGGGCGGCCAGCAGCACCTCGACGTCCTTCATGCACTCCCTCGCGGTGGCCGCCGAGATCAGGTCCGGCATGTGCCAGTAGTAGCCGGACGGGTCCAGCATGGACAGGTAGTCGCTGCGCCGGCCGCTGGACTCGCGCAGCAGCGCCGCGTACTCCTCGTCCACCTCGTGGTCGGTGGGCCTCCGCACCACCCGCGACTTCACCGCCCTGATGATCAGCGGGCCCTGCGGGAACATCTGGTCGTACGTCGCGTCGACCAGCGGGCCGCCGCCGGCCAGCGGTGACACGTCGGCCGGCGGCACCCCGGCCGACACGGCCAGGCGCTCGTACAGCCGGATCGAGGCCGGTGGCTCGTCGCGCAGTCCGAGGTGGTGACGCAGCCGCCAGCGCCGCCACTCCAGCTCCACCTCGTTGATCCGGTGCCGGGGCCACCGGTACGAGCCGCCGGGCGCGTACAGCGCATCCCGGATGTGCTGCACGTCGATCGCGCGGACCCGGTCCGCGGCGGTGCGGAACAGGGCCGACGCGTCGGCGCCGGACGCCCAGGTGGCAGTGGACATGGTGTCCCTCCGGTCAGGCCGGCGCCCGGCGGCGCCGGCTCACTCGTCAGGCCGGTCGGTGGTCCCGCCGCCCTGCGCCAGCGCGGCGGCGTCGCGGGCGCATCCCCACGAGAGCATGACGCCGTTCCCCGCGTGGCCGTAGTTGTGCACGACGAGCGCGTCCCCCCGGCGCTCGGCCTCCACCCGCGGGGCCGGGCGGCCGGGACGCAGCCCGACGGTGTGCGCGAGCACCTCGGCGCCGGCCAGGGCCGGCTCGATCGCGGCGCACCGCGCGACGATGTCCCGCTCCTCGGCCGGGTCGGGCGTGGTGTCGTCGCTGCGCCGCTGCGCGCCGCCGAGCACCACGTGGTCGCCGTGCGGGAAGATCGACGCCCAGGTGGGCGTCATCGGCGCCTCCAGGAAGAACCGCTCGATCCCCGGGTTGCGCACCACGATCTTCGGGCCGCGCACCGGGTACAGCTCGTCGTCGCCGGTCAGCGCCCGGGCGGCCAGTCCGGTGCAGTTGACCACCACCGGCGCCACCGCCGCCGCCTCGTCGAGCGAGGCCACCGGCTCGGTGCGCAGCTCGCCGCCGGCGTCCAGGAAACGCTGCTGGAGGTACGCGAGGTAGACGGGCATGTCGACAAGTGGCAGCCGGACGGTGAACGCGGTGCCGAAACCCGCCGGGCGCTCGTGCTCGTCCAGCGGCCGGAAACCCGGGGTCTGCTCCACGAACGGCGGGGTGGCACCGGCGGGCCGTGCGGCGAGTACGCCCTCGCGCAGCGTCACGCCCGGCATCGGCTCGTCGCGCAGCACCCGCAGCGTCTCGTCGGTCCAGGCGCGCTGCGGGTCGTCCGGCGGTGACAGGTTCGGGCCGACCAGCGCCGAGGCCTGCATCGAGGTCGTCCGCGCGGGTGGTTCCGCGGTACGGATCAGCACCCGCGCGCCTCCCTCGGCCAGCCGGATGCCGGTGCTGAGACCGGTGACACCGGAACCGAGGACGACGACGTCCGGACGTGCGGTCATGAAGGATCCTCCGAGTGTGCGGCGGCTGTGGTCAGCTGTCCTGTCAGGAAGATTCTCCACAGCTCACGCCGCTTCGGCTTGCCACTCGTGGTTCGCGGGATGGTGCCGACGCCGGTCCGGACGAACACCAGGTCGGCACCCTCGGTCACCCGGCCGACGAGCCCCTGCGCCGCCTCCAGCCGCAGCGGGTCGGCCTGCTCGACCACCACCACCGCGGTCGGCCGGTCCCCGCGCATGCCCAGCAGGACGGTCTGCCGGTGCCGCGGCAGCCCGGCCGACTCCAGCGCCGCCTCCACGTCCTCGGCCAGCAGCGTACGGCCGCGCACCTTCACGCTGTCGCCGATGCGGCCCAGCACGAACAGCTGGCCGTCGTGCAGGAACCCGGCGTCGCCGGTGACCAGCGGCCCGTCCCGGCGGCCGGTGTCGGCGTCCGGCGGCTCGTTGTGGTAGCCGTCGGTGAGGCAGGGACCGTCCACCACGATCTCGCCGACGTGGTCCTCCGGCAGTTCCCGGCCGTCCCGGTCGACGATCGCGACCCGGATCCCGTCCAGCGGGCGGCCGGAGCCGACGAGCGCGCCACCTGCCTCCGGCACCAGCGGCACCGGCCCGTCGAGCACCACCCGCCGCGGGTCCAGCGGCACCGACGTCCACAGCTCGTCCAGCGGCAGACCGGTGACGGCGAGTGTCGCCTCGGCCAGCCCGTACGCGGGCAGGATGGCGCGCGGGTCCAGCCCGTACGGGGCCAGCAGCCGCACGAAGCGCTCCACCGCGCCGGTGCCGACCCGCTCGGCGCCGACGATGACCGCCCGCCAGGCGGAGAAGTCCATGCCGTCCAGGTCCTGCGGGCGTACCTTGCGCGCGACGTGTTCCAGCCCGAACGTCGGCATCGCGGTGAGCCGCGCGCCGTGGACGCCGAAGCAGCGCAGGTAGCGCAGCGGGGACCGGACGAACTGCTCGGGGGAGAGCAGCCACAGGTCGCTCTGCCGCACCACGGGCGTGATGAGGCAGCCGATCAGCCCCATGTCGTGGTGCATCGGCAGCCACGACGCGGTCGGGTCCTCCGGCCGCATCCGCAGCCACCGCGCGATGGCGGCCACGTTGGCCTCCAGCGCCGGCACCGGCACCCGGACCCCGCGCGGCGCCCGGGTCGAGCCGGAGGTGAACTGGAGCATCGCCAGCTCGGCCGGGGCCCAGCCCGGCCACGGGCCCGGGTCGGCGGTGGCGATCACGTCGTCGTCGACCCGCACCGGCACCGGCGGCGGCACCAGCCCGGCGAGCTGCCCGGCCAGCGCGGCGGACGTCACCACCATCCGCGGGGCGGCCCGGCCGACCAGGTGGGCCAGCGCCCGCGCGTACCCGGTCAGGTCCTGGCCGAACGCGGGCGGCGCGGTCGGCACCGGCACCGCGCCGGCCACCATCGCGCCGAAGTAGAGCTGGATGAACCGGGGCCCGGTGGGCTCCACGATCACCACCGTGTCGCCGTCGGCGGTCCCGGCCGAGCGCAGCCCGGCGGCGACCCGGCGGGCGCCCTCGGCGAGCCGCTCGTAACTCCACTCGTCCCACCCGTCGCCGGGCCCGGCGAAGCGGACCGCCGCGTCCGGGCGCGGCCGGTGCACCCAGTCGGTCAGCGGCGAGCCTGCCGCCGCGGCGCGATCCTGTCCGTCCATCGGGGACCTCCTGGGCACGGGTGGGCGGAGCGTAACGCGGTGCCACGCGACGGCGGCAGGCCCGCGCGAGCCGGCCGGCAGGCACGCTTGCGGCGCCGGCCGGCCCGGCGCGAGCATGCGCTCGACGTGTGACGTGGGCGCGATGTCCCTGGCACGCCTGCCCGGTCAGGTGCGGGCAACTGGGCATTCTGCCCAGTTGAACGGACCCGGCGAGGAGGCTGCGAAGGTGCCTGGACGATCCCTGATCTGCGGACTGAAGGTCACGCACGACGGCGCGGTGGCCGTGATCGACGACGGTCGGCTGCTGTTCTCCACCGAGGCGGAGAAGCTCGACAACCACAACCGCCACGCGGAACTGCACGACATCGACGTGATCCACGACGAACTGCGCCGGCACGGCCTGTCGGCGGGCGAGCTGACCGGCGTGGCAGTCGACGGCTGGGCCCGGGACCGGGACGGCACCTCGTACGTGTGGCTGCTCGACGGCGCGCGCCCGCACCCGCTGGACGTGGCCGGCTACGAGGACCCGGTGACCGACGCGGCGCGGCCCCTGGACGCGCGGCACGGCCCGCTGCCGCAGCGGTTCGGCCCGGCCGGCTTCGCCAGCTACACCCACGCCACCGGGCACCTGTTCGCCAGCTACTGCACCAGCCCGTTCGCGCAGCGCGGCGAGCCGGCGCTCGGCCTGGTCTGGGACGGCGGGATGCCGCCCTTCCTCTACCTGGTCGAACCGGACGGGCCCCGGGTACGCGGTGTCGGCCGGGTCAACGAGTTCATCGGCGGCCTGTACCCGATCTTCGCCTCGCACTTCGACCCGTTCCGGGTCGACCGGCGCAGCGCCGACCCGGACCGCCGGTTCGGGATGGAGGCGCTGCTCCCGGTCTCCGGCAAGGCGATGGCGTACGCCGGGCTGGGCAAACCGGTGGAGGCGGTGATCGACGTGATGGGCGCCGTCACCACGCAGTTCGGCGCGGTCGACACGCCGATGCGCTCGTTCCAGTGGAGCCAGCGGGTGCTCCAGCTCGCCCGGGGCCTCGGCGCCACCGACGCCGAGCTGCTCGCCTCGTTCCAGGAGTACCTGTTCCGGGCCCTGGTCACCGGCATGGTGGCGATGCTCGACCGGCACCCGGAGCTGCGGGCGCTGCCGCTGTGCCTGTCCGGCGGCTGCGCGCTGAACATCAAGTGGAACTCCGGCCTGCGGAGCAGCGGGCACTTCCCGCGGGTGTGGGTGCCGCCGTTCCCCAACGACGCCGGCTCGGCGATCGGCGCCGCGTGCGCCGAGATGGCCCGCACGACCGGGCGTACCGGTCTTCAGTGGAGCGAGTTCGCCGGGCCGGAGCTGCGCTGGGACGGCGTGGTGCCGCCGGGCTGGACGTCGCGGCCGTGCCCGGTCGAGGACCTGGCCGCGCTGCTGCACGAGCGCGGCGAGGTGGTCGTCGTGCTCACCGGGCGGGCCGAGCTGGGCCCGCGCGCGCTCGGGCACCGCAGCCTCATCGCGCCCGCCACCAGCCGGGACATGCAGCAGCGGCTCAACGAGATCAAGGGCCGGGAGTGGTACCGGCCGGTGGCGCCGATCTGCCTGGAGGAGCGGGCGCCGGAGGTGTTCGCGCCCGGCACCCGCGACCCGTACATGCTCTTCGACCACGACGTCCGGGCCGGCTGGGTGGAACGTATCCCGGCGGTGGTGCACGTCGACGGCAGCGCCCGGCTGCAGACCGTCGACGCCGGCAACCAGGTGGTCCACGACCTGCTGCGCGCCTACGAGCGCCTCAGCGGCGTACCGGTGCTCTGCAACACCAGCGCGAACCTGCCGGGACGGGGTTTCTTCCCCGACCCGGGCACCGCCATGTCCTGGGGCCGCACCCGGTACGTGTGGTCCGACGACGTGCTCTACGAGCGCCTCTGAGCCCGCCTCCGGAGGGTGTCCGCGGTCGAGTTCGCGCACGCTTCCGGGGGCGCTCGGGGCGGGGTTACGGTGCCCCCGTGCCGATTCCGAATGAGCAGCAGACGCGGAAGCGGGTGCGGGAGCTGGTCCTCGAACTGGCTCCCAACCCGGAGAAGGGCGACCAGGACGAGGTGCTCCTCGTCGAGGACCTGGAGTACCACTCCCTGGCCCTCCTGGAGCTCGCCTTCGCCCTGGAGGACGAGTTCGACCTGCCGCCGATCGACGAGCAGAGCGTGCAGAACATCCGTACCGCCGCCGACATCGAGAACCACGTGGTGCGGCAGCTGGAGAGCAAGGACGCCGAGCCGCTGGCCGCCACGACGGAGTGACGGTCCACTTCGGACCGTGTGAGGGCTGGCAACGATCGGTGGAGGTGCGGACTTGTCCGAGCACGACGAGGTCATCTGCGGGCTGAAACTGACCCACGACGGCGCGCACGCCCTCATCCGGGGCGACCGTCTGCTCTGGTCGGTCGAGGAGGAGAAGGTCGGCAACCGCCGCCGCCACGCCCGCCTCACCGACCTGAGCGGCGTGGTGGCCGAGCTGGAACGCCACGGCCTGGGCATCGGCGACATCGACGCGATCAGCGTCGACGGCTGGGTGCAGTCCGGCGACGGACGGACCGCGGCGGAGATCGAGCTGCCCGACGGCGGGCGGCAGATGATCGACCTGGCCGGCTACGCGGTCATCGCCGAGCCCGGCAACCCGCTGCCGGCCCACCCGCGCACCACCGGCAGCGGCCTGCCGCTGGGCTCGAAGACCTTCGACTACTCCAGCTACCCGCACGCCACCGGCCACGCGTTCGCCGGTTACAGCACCAGCCCGTACGCGGCGGCGGACCGGGCCGCGCTGATCCTGGTGTGGGACGGCGGCATGCCCGCCACCCTCTACCGGTTCGACCCGGCCACGCCCGCGCTGCACTCGCTCGGCGTGGTGGTCCCGATCGTCGGTGCCCTCTACCCGATCTTCGCCTCGCTGTTCCCGCCGTTCGGCGTCCCCGCCGACGAGCGCCGCCGGCTCGGCGGGCTGGGCGACTTCGCCCAGCTGGAGGCGCTGCTGCCGGTCTCCGGCAAGGCGATGGCGTACGCCTCACTGGCCCCGGCCAGCGAGGAGGCGATCACGGTGATGACCGAACTGGCCGAGTCGATGCTGCCGATCGGCATCACCGGCGCGTTCCTCTGGAGTCATCAGGCCCGGCGCCGGCTCGCGCCGCTGCGGCTCTCGGACGCGGCGATCCTCGCCTCGTTCCAGGAGTTCCTGTTCCGGCTGCTGCTGCGCGGGCTGCGTACCGGCCCGGGCGCCGCCTACGTGCGGGCCGGCGAGCCGCTCTGCCTGTCCGGCGGCTGCGCGCTGAACATCAAGTGGAACTCCGGGCTGCGGGCCAGCGGCGACTTCAGCGACGTGTGGGTGCCGCCGTTCCCGAACGACGCCGGCTCGGCCATCGGCACCGCCTGCGCGGAGCTGTTCCGCCGCACCGGCCGCGCCGCGCTGCGCTGGTCGGTGTTCGACGGCCCGGAACTCGTCGACTCGCCGGTCCCGCCCGGCTGGACCGGCCGCCCGTGCAGCGTCGCCGAACTCGCCGAGCTGCTGCACCGCACCGGCGAGCCGGTCGTGGTGGTCGACGGCCGGGCCGAGCTGGGCCCGCGCGCCCTGGGCCACCGCAGCATCATCGCCCCGGCGCACGACCCGGCGATGAAGGACCGGCTCAACGAGATCAAACTGCGCGAGTCGTACCGGCCGGTGGCGCCGATCTGCCTGGAGGAGCGGGCGCCGGAGGTGTTCGACCCCGGCACCCCCGACCCGTACATGCTCTTCGAGCACCACATCCGGCCCGGGTGGCGGGACCGGGTGCCGGCGGTGGTGCACGCCGACGGCAGCGCCCGGCTGCAGACCGTCGGCCCGGCCCATCCGCTGCTGTTCGAACTGCTCACCGCGTACGAGCGGCACTCCGGGATCCCGGTGCTCTGCAACACCAGCGCCAACCACCCCGGACGCGGCTTCTTCCCCGACGCCGCCTCCGCGATGCGCTGGGGCGGCGTGCCGCGGGTCTGGTCGCGGGGCCGGCTGTACACGGCGGACCGCTGACCATGGTCGCCCGTCGCGCCGACATCTCGGCGATGCTCGAGATGCTCCCGCCGTTCGCCGTGCGGGTCGCCGCCACGCTGCGGCTGTCCGACCACATCGCCGACGGTCACACCGGGCTCAAGGCGCTCGCCCGGGCCGGCGGCGCCGACCCGGACGCGCTCGGCCGGCTCCTGCGCTACCTGGTCCAGCTCGGCCTCTACACCGAACCCGAGCCGGGCACGTACGCGGTCACCCCGGCCGGCCGGATGCTCGCCACCGCCCACCCGTCGGGCCTGCGGGCCTGGCTGGACCTGGACGGGCCGGGCGGGCGGATGGACCTGGCGCTGGCCGGGCTGCTGCACGCGGTGCGCACCGGCGAACCCGGGTACGACCGGGTCCACGGCCGCTCCTTCTGGGACGACCTGGCCGCCGACCCGGCCCGCGGTGACGCCTTCGACGCGCTGATGGCCGGCAAGTCCCGGCGCGTCGCCGCCGACCTGGCCGCCGTGGTGCCCTGGGACGGCACCCGGCACCTGGTCGACGTGGGCGGCGGTCGCGGCGCCACGATGATCGCCGTCCTGGGCGCCCACCCCGGTCTGCGCGGCACCGTGTTCGACCTGCCCGGACCGGCGGCCGGGGCGCGCGCGGCGGTGCGGGAGGCGGGCCTTTCCGACCGGTGCGACGTGGTCGCCGGCAGCTTCCTCGACGCCGTGCCCGAGGGCGACACCCACCTGCTGTTCGACATCCTGCACGACTGGGACGACGCGACCGCCGCGGCGATCCTGCGCCGCTGCGCCGCGGTGAGCCGCCGGGTGCTCGTGGTGGAGGACATCCCGGCCGGCGAACCGGACCGGTGGTCGGCCGCCGCCGACCTGAAGATGCTCACCCTCTTCGCCGGCCGCCAGCGCACCGCCGCGCAACTGGCGGCGCTGGGGGCGGTGGCCGGCCTGCGGGCCGTGCATCCGGCCGCGCCGGTGGCGCTGCCGGGCGGGTTCGCCTACGTCGAGTTCCGGCCGGGCGCCGGGGAAGGGGGTACGCCGGCATGAGCGGCTCCGAGTCCGCCGGGCACGTCCTGGTCACCGGCGCCTCCCGGGGCATCGGCCGCGCCGTCGCGGTGCACCTGGCCGGTCTGGGCTACGACGTCACCGGCTGCTACCGGCGCGACGGCGAGGACGCCGAGGCGGCCGAGGCGGAGGTCGCCGCCCACGGCGTGCGCTGCCTGTTCCAGTCCTGCGACGTGTCCGACCCGGACGCCGTCGAGGAGCTGGTGGCGCTGGCGGAGAAGAAGATCGGCCCGCTGACCGGGCTGGTCAACAACGCCGGCATCACCCGGGACGCCCCGGCCGTGCTCATGCGCGCCGACCAGTGGCGGGACGTGCTGGACGTCAACCTCACCGGCACCTGGAACCTGTGCCGCACCGTCGGGTTCCGCTTCCTCAAGCGGCGGGCCGGCGACATCGTCAACATCTCCTCGGTCGCCGGTGTCTACGGCAACGCCGGTCAGACCAACTACGCGGCGGCGAAGGCCGGCATCATCGGCCTGACCCGCTCGCTGGCCAAGGAGATGGCGCCCTACGGGTCGCGGGCCAACGTGGTCGCGCCCGGGTTCATCGACACCGACATGACCTCGGCGCTGCCGTCGAAGTCGCGCGCCAAGGCGCTCGCCGCCATCCCGCTGGGGCGCTTCGGCGTACCGGACGACGTGGCGCCGCTGGTGGCCTTCCTGCTGTCGCCCGCCGCGTCGTACATCACCGCCCAGGTCTTCCACGTCGACGGCGGGATCGTCCTGTGACGCCCGTGCCGTGCCCCACCGACCGTCGTACCAGGAGAGGAACAGTGTCATGTCGGACAAGCAAACCCACCTCGAGGAGCTGCGCGAGCTGGTCGCGGAGGTGCTCGAGGTCGAGCCGTCGGAGCTGACGGACACCGCCGACTTCCAGGACGAGTACGAGGCCGACTCGCTGCGGGCGATCGAGATGCTGGCGCGGATCGAGAAGCGCTACAAGGTGGAGATCCCGCAGCGGGAGCTGGCCGGGATGGAGAACCTCAAGGCGGTGTACGAGATCACCGCCACCTACGCGGGCTGGGACAGCTAGTGCGATGAACCGTGTCGTGATCACCGGCGTCGGGCCGGTCTCCAACATCGGCATCGGGGCCCGCGCCTTCGAACAGGGGCTGCGCGAGGGGCGCGTGGGTGTCGGGCCGATCCGCAGCTTCGACACCACCGGCTTCCCGCGCACCATGGCCGGTGAGGTCCGCGACTTCGTCCCGGCGGACCTGCTGCGCCGGCTCGACGTCGCGGCGTGGGGCCGCTCGTCCCTGTTCGCGGCCGCCGCGGCCCGGCTCGCGGTGCGTGACGCCGGCCTGGACGTGGCGCTCGACGCCGGTGCGCTGGCACCGGACCGGGTCGGCGTGGTGGTCGGCACCACCAGCGGTGAGTCGAAGCTGACCGAGGAGTTCGGCCGGCGGGTGGTCGACGCCGGGTTCGCCGCCGTGGATCCGGCGCTGCTGGCGGGGTTGCCGGCCGGGCGGCTGGCCTTCGCCGTGAACGAGGAGCTGGGCGTGACGGGTGAGTCGGTGACGCTGGCGACCGCCTGCTCGGCGAGCAACTACGCCATCGGCTACGCGTACGACGCGATCGCCGCCGGCGACGCCGAGGTGATGCTCACCGGCGGCGCCGACTCGGTGTGCCGGTGGGCGCACGCCGGGTTCGTGCGGCTCGGTGCCGTCGCCGAGACCGCCTGCGCGCCGTTCGACCTGAACCGCTCCGGCATGGTCACCGCGGAGGGCGGCGCGATGCTGGTGCTGGAGTCCGCCGACCACGCCGCCGCGCGGGGCGCCCGGCCCTACGCCGAGGTGCTCGGCTACGCGCTGAACTGCGACGCCAGCCACATGGTCGCGCCGAACGCGGCGACCATCGCCGCGTGCATGCGCCTGGCCTTCGACAACGCCGGGATCAGCCCGTCGGACGTCGACTACGTCTGCGCGCACGGCACCGGCACCGCCGCCAACGACGCCACCGAGGCGGAGGCGCTGTTCGAGGCGTTCGACGGGAAGGTGCCGCCGGTCAGCTCGATCAAGTCGATGCTCGGCCACACCATGGGCGCGGCGAGCGCGTTCGGCGCGATCGCGTCCGCCGTCGCCATCGCCAGGGGGTTCCTGCCGCCGACGGTGAACTGGGCGTCGCCGGACCCGGCCATGTCGTGGCTCGACCCGATCCCGAACCGGGCCCGCCCCGCGCCGGTACGGGTGGCCCAGAACAACGGCTTCGCGTTCGGCGGCAACAACGCCATCGTCCTGCTCGGGGCGCCGTCGTGACCGCGCTGACGATCGCCGGCTGGGGCGTCGTGGGCCCGGCTGCGGACAGCCCGGAGGCGCTCGCCACGGCGCTCGGGGCCGCGCCGCAGCCGGTGCCGGTCACCGGCATGTACGCCGACGAACTGCCCGACGCGCGGGCGCACGCCCTGGTCGGCTTCGACGTCAAGGCGCACCTGCGCCGCCGCGGCACCGCCTTCTTCGACCGGCGCACCTCGCTGACCGTGGTCGCCTGCGGCCGCGCGATCGAGGACGCCGGGCTGGTGGTGACCGACGACAACCGGGACCGGATCGGCATCGTCACCGGCACCACCGCCGGCAGCGTCAAGTCGAGCGTGGACTACGCGGCGGAGACGTTCACCCA
Source organism: Micromonospora sp. SYSU B005 (assembly GCF_055362685.1). NCBI lineage: Bacteria > Bacillati > Actinomycetota > Actinomycetes > Micromonosporales > Micromonosporaceae > Micromonospora > Micromonospora sp. SYSU B005. Next base: position 250,763 of record NZ_JAXCFU010000010.1, read on the forward strand.
GCAGCCGCCGTACCTGGTGAACCCGGCGCTGTTCCCGAACACCGTGATGAACTGCGCGGCCGGTCAGTCGGCCATCTGGTACAAGCTGCACGGCCCGAACGCCACCGTCGCCGGAGGGCCGTTGGCTTTCCTGACCGGGCTGCGCTACAGCGCGAACCTGTTCCGGCGGGGCCGTGCGGACGTGCTGCTCGCCGCCACGGTGGAGGAGTTCACCCCGCACAGCGCCTGGACCGTGCGGCGTACGGGCGGGACCGTCGCCGGGGAGGGCGGCGCCGCGTTCGTGTTGCGCCGCGAAGCGGACGGGCCGGCCGACGGCGCCGTCCTCGCCGTGCGGGTCGGCTTCTGCCCGGCCGGCCAGTCCCGGCCCGCCGCGCTCTCCGCACTCGTCCGGGCGACGCTGGCCGAGGCCGGCGTGGACGGCGCGGACGTGACCACTGTCGCCTGCGGCCGGCGTGGCGACGCACGCGACGACGCCGAGGTCTGGTCGGCGGTGGACGACGGGCTCGGCGGGCGTTCGCCGGCCGAACGGCTGCACGTCGACGACGTGGTCGGGGACTGCCAGGCGGCGACCGGGGCCTGGGAACTGGCCGCGGTGCTCGCCCGGCACCGCGCCGACCCGGGCCGCGACGGCGCGTACGCGCTGCTCGTGGCGCGGACGCCGGAGGGCGGCGTCGGCGCCGCGGTGGTCCGGGGCCGGAGCCGGCGATGATCCCACCGCGACTGCACGGCCTCATCGCCGACGACCGGGACGCCACTGCGGCCGACGGCGACGGCCCGGTCGCGGTGTTCGTGCACGGCATGGAGGACGACTGCCGGGGCTGGACCGCGCTCGCCCGCAGCCTCGGCCCGCAGTGGCGGACGCTGGCGATGTGCGTGCCCTGGCACGCCGGCAACGACTACTCCTGGCGGTACGCCGGGCGGCCGGGGGAGTGGGTGGCGGCCGGGCTGTCGAAGCTGCCCGCGCCACCGACCGTCCTGGTCGGGCACTCCTTCGGCGCCAACGCGATCCTGGAGCTGCTGGCCACCAGCCCGCAGCCGCCGGCCCGCTCGGCGGTGCTGACCACGCCGTTCTACCGGCCGCACGACGCGCCGGTGACCTGGCGCGCGTTCGACAGGTCGCGGCGGATCTTCCAGCGCCAGATCAGCGACGGGCTGCGCTCGCGGCTGACCGCCCGCAAGACGTCACTGGAACCCGACATCCTCGAATCGATGCTCGAACGGGCGTGGGAGCGCACCGGCCCGAGCGCGTTCCTGGCGGTCTTCGAGCAGTACCTGGCCAGCGGCCACCTGCCGGTGCAGACGGTGGAGATCCCGGTGCTGGTGGTCGGCGGCGAACGCGACCCCGGGCTCAACCGGGACCACCTGCGGGCGCTCACCGACCGGCTGCCGCTGGGCCTGCTCGCCTGCGAACCCGACTACGACCACTTCTGCCACCGGCGACACGCCCACCGGCTCGGCCGGTCGATCGACCGGTTCGCCCGGTACGGCACCGACGCGGAGAGGCCGGCCCGATGACACCGAAGACACAGCCGCGCGTGCACTTCTCCTTCCGCAGCCCGTTCAGCTGGCTGGCGATCACCGTCCTGCGCCGGCGGGTGCCGGACCTGGACGACCGGGTCACCTTCGTGCCGTTCTGGAACCCGGACGCGGTCACCGAGGCGGCGCTGCGGGAGCGTGGCGCGGAACTGCACTACGCCCAGATGAGCAAGGCGAAGCACCTCTACATCCTGCACGACACCAAGCGACAGGCGGCCCGCGTCGGCGTGCCGATGCGCTGGCCGATCGACGACGACCCGTGGTGGGAGCTGCCGCACCTGGCCTGGCTGACTGCCCGCCGCGCCGGACGCGCCCGGCAGTTCTACGAGGCGGCGTGCGCGGCCCGCTGGGAACGCGGCGAGGACATCTGCACCGTCGAGGCGGTCGAGCGCATCGCCCGGGAGGCCGGGCTCGACCCCGGACCGGCGGCCCGGGCCACCGACGACCCGCTGATCCGGGCCGAGGCGGTCGACTGCCTGGAGCAGGCGTACCACGACGACATCTTCGGCATCCCGTACTTCCGCGTCGGCCGGCACCGGTTCTGGGGCCTGGACCGGGTGGACGACTTCGTCGCCGAGCTGGAACACCCCACCCCGGTGCGGCGGCCCGCCCCGACCGGCGCGGCCCGGCGGATCGGGGCGTACGACACCGACACGGCGGGAGGCTGCGGATGACCGCGAGCGCACGGGAGTCGGCGCGACTGTTCGATCCGTTCGACCCCGCCGTCCTGGCCGACCCGTACCCGGCCTACGCGCGGCTGCGCGACCACGACCCGGTCAGCTACCTGCCCGAGTACGACGTGTGGATGGTGACCCGGTACGACGACGTGGTCGCCATCGCCCGCGACCCGGCCCGGTTCTCCTCGAAGATCGGCATGAGCCCGGACTTCGCGGTCGCCGGTGGCCCGCAGACCGGCGTCAGCTACCGCATCGGCGCGCCGTCGGTGCGGGTGCTCATCGCCACCGATCCGCCCGAGCACCAGATCTTCCGGCGCGCCGTGGCGGGCGCCTTCACCCCCGCCTCGGTGACCGCGGCGACGCCCCGGATCCGCGCGCTGGCCCGCGAACGCGTACGGGTGCTGCGGGAACGCAGCGAGGCCGGGTGCGGCGACTTCTTCACCGACCTGGCCGAGCCGCTGCCGGTGCTCGTGCTCGCCGACCTGCTCGGCGTGCCGGCGGACATGCACGAGGAGTTCCGGGACTGGTCCACAGTCATCACCAAGGACCTCGACCAGGCGTCCGGGCCGCCCCGGGTGGGCCGGGGGATCGAGATGTTCCGCTACTTCAGCCGACAGCTCCGCCGCGCCACGCCGGGCCGGGCCAACCTGTTCGACGCGATCGCCACGGCCCGCTCCGCCGGGGTGTCCGAGCAGGAGCTGCTGGCGTTCTGCGCGTTCCTGCTCGTCGCCGGCATCGAGACCACCACGAACCTGCTGACCAACCTGATGGCCGCGCTGCTGCGCTTCCCCGGCCTGCAGGACCGCATCCGCGACGACCCGGGCCTGGTGCCGACCGCCGTGGACGAGGCGATCCGCTACGACACCCCCGTCCAGGCGCTGTGGCGGGGCACCCGCGAGCCCGTGGAGCTGCACGGACGTACGCTGCCCGCCGACGCCCGGGTGCTGCTGGTCTGGGGCGCGGCCAACAGAGACGGCCGCCGGTTCGACCAGCCGGACGAGTTCCGGCCGGACCGCCGCCCCAACGACCACGTCGGCTTCGGCGCGGGCCCGCACTTCTGCCTCGGCGCGCGGCTGGCCACCGCCGAGGTCGCGGCGGTGCTGCACGAGCTGTTCGCCGCCGCGATCCGGGTGGAGCCGGCCGGGGAGCCGGTGCTGACCCGCAGCCTCGTGCTGCGCGGCCGGACCAGCCTGCCGGTGCGGTTGGTGCCCCGGTGACCCCGCCCGACCGCGACCCGGTCGTCGTCGAGGCGGTCCGCACCCCGATCGGCCGCCGCCGGGGCGCGCTCAGCGGCGTCCACGCCGCGGTCCTGCTGCGCCACGTGCTGCTGGCCGTGCTGGAGCGCACCGGCGTCGCGCCCACGGACGTCGACCAGATCATCGGCGGCTGCGTGACCCAGGTCGGCGAGCAGGGCCTCAACGTGACCCGCAACGCGTGGCTGTCCACCGGCCTGGACCACCGGGTCGCGGCGACCACCGTGGACGTGAGCTGCGGCTCGGCCCAGCAGGCCAACCACCTGGTCGCAGCGCTCATCCACGCCGGGGCCATCGACGTCGGCATCGCCTGCGGGGTGGAGTCGATGAGCCGGGTGCCGGTGGGCAGCAACTTCACCGGCGCGGCCGACTTCCGCACCGAGGACTACCCGTGGGACGACCCGCCCCGGCTGCAGTTCGGCGGGGCCGAGCGGATCGCCGCACGGCAGGGACTCACCCGTGACCAGCTCGACGCGTACGGCCTGCGCTCGCAGCGGCGGGCCGCCGCGGCCTGGGCCGCCGGGCACTTCGACCGCGAGGTCGTGCCGGTGCCGGTGCCCGGCGGCCCACCGGTCGCAGTCGACGAAGGGCTGCGCGCCTCCACCCCGGAAGGGCTGGCCGCGCTGCGCCCCACTGTCGACGGCGGCCTGCACACCGCCGGCACCACCTCGCAGGTCTCCGACGGCGCCGCGGCGGTGCTGTGGATGTCGGCCGGCCGGGCCCGGGCGCTCGGCCTGCCGGCCCGCGCCCGGCTGACCCACCAGGTGGTGACCGGCGCCGACCCGTACTACCTGCTCGACGGCCCGGTGGAGGCCACCGGCCGGATCCTCGCCCGCGCCGGCATGAGCCTCGGCGACATCGACAGGTACGAGGTCAACGAGGCGTTCGCCGCCGTGGTGCTGTCCTGGGCCGGGCGCCTCGGCGCGGACCTGGACCGGGTCAACGTCAACGGCGGGGCCATCGCGCTCGGGCACCCGATGGGCGCCACCGGCGCACGGCTGATCACCACCGCGCTGCACGAGCTGGAACGCACCGGCACGGAGCTGGCCCTGATCACCATGTGCTGCGGCGGCTCGCAGGGCACCGCCTCGATCCTGCAGCGCTGCTGACGGGCACACACGTACCCGGCCGGACCGCAGTGGAGGGAGCACCAGGATGCGGATGGGAGTGTTCGTCGGCGACTTCACCGGTCCCGGCGGCACGGCGGCGCTGGGCGAGCGGCTCGCCGCGTTCGCCGTACGGGCCGAGCGGGCCGGCGCGGCGAGCCTCTGGCTCAACGACCACCTGTTCCAGATCCCCATGTTCGGCGGCGAGGACGACCCGGTGCCGGAGTCCTGGACGGCGCTGGCGTTCGTCGCGGCCCGGACCAGCCGCATCGAGCTGGGCACGCTCACCACCTCGGCGACGTACCGGCACCCGGGCGTGCTGCTCAAGACCGTCGCCACGCTGGACGTGCTCAGCGGGGGGCGGGCCTGGCTCGGCATCGGGCCGCCCTGGCACGAACGGGAGCAGCGCGACATGGGCATCCCGGTCGGGTCGTGGCCGGAGCGCTTCGCCCGGCTGGAGGAGATCCTGCGGCTGACCCGGCAGGTGTGGGACGGCGACACCGCCCCGTTCACCGGCGAGCACTACCGGCTCGACCGGCCCCGGCTGTGCCCGCCGCCGCTGCGCCGCCCGCCGATCCTGGTCGGCGGCGCGCACGAGCGGCGGGTGCTGCGGCTCGTCGCCCGCTACGCCGACGCCTGCAACCTGTTCGAGGCGGGCGGGCTGCCGATGCTGCGGCTCAAGCTGGACCTGCTGCGGCGCAACTGCGAGCAGGCCGGCCGCCCCTACGACGACATCCTGCGGACCACGTTCGGCGCGCTGCGCGCCGAGGACGTGGCCGACCCGCGGGCGGCGCACCGGCGGTTCCAGGACCTCGCGGAACTCGGCGTCGACCTGGCCGTCGTGGACCTGGGCGCGGACGCCGACGAGCGCCGGTTCGAGCTGTTCGCGGCGCTGGCCGAGGCGGTCGCGCCGCTCGGCCGCACCCAGCCGGCCGCTGTGCCGGCGCACATCGTTGTTCCGGCCGTACCGGCGTTGGCAGACTGACCCGGCGACGGCCGATCCGCACGCGTGTCGAATGTGGAGGAACGTCAAATGACCTCGACCACCCCCGTGACGATCGACGCCCTCAAGGCGGCCCGGGAACTGGCGCCGACGATCGCGGACCGGGCCGCCGAAGGCGAACGCCTCGGCTGCGTACCCCCCGATCTGCTGGACCGGATCTCCCGGGCCGGGCTGATCGACCTGATGCTGCCGCAGGCGTTCGGCGGCCTCGAACTCGACCCGATGGCCGTGGTGGACGTCATCACCGAGTTGTCCCGCGCGGACGGCTCGGTCGGCTTCACCATCCTCAGCCTCAACGCCACGTTCTTCGTCGCCTGGCTGGAGCCGGATGTCGCCCGCTCGGTGCTGGCCGACCGGCCGCGCGCCATCGCCACCGTGTTCGCGCCGCTGGGCAAGGCGACGCCGGATCCGGGCGGCGGGCTGGTCGTGGACGGCCGCTGGCCGTTCAACAGCGGCTGCCGCAACGCCTCCTGGTTCGCCAACGGCGTGATGGTGATGGACGGCGACAAGCCGGCCGTCGTCCCGCCCGGGCGCCCCGACTGGCGGCTGGTCTTCGTCCCGGCCGCGGACGTCGAGGTGCTCGACACCTGGGACGTCGCCGGGCTGCGCGGCACCGGCAGCAACGACGTGCGCATGACCGGCGTACGGGTGCCGCCGGAGTACACCGCGAACCCGATCTTCGAGTCGGCCAAGCTGGACGGGACCATCTTCCGCTGGTCCTTCTTCGCGCTCATGGGCGTGCTGTTCGCCGGGTTCCCGCTGGGCATCGCCCGCCGCGCGATCGACGAGTTCGTCACCGTGGCGCCGCACAAGTCGCGGGGCAGCCGCCCGCTGGCCGAGGAGCAGTCGGTCCAGCTGACCGTCGCGCGGGCCGAGGGGCAGTTGCGCTCCGCGCACGCGTACGTGCAGGACACGCTGGGCCGGGCGTGGGACCGTACGCTCGCCGGCGACGAGATGACCATGGACGACCGGGTCGCGGTGCGGCTGGCCACCGGCAACGCCATGCGCGCCGGGACCGCCGCCGTCGACTCGATCTTCCGGCTGGCCGGGGGCAGCGCCCTCTACAACCGGTCGCCGCTGCAACGCTGCTGGCGCGACATCAACGCCGGCAGCCACCACGGCTACTTCTCCGAGTACCACGAGACCCGCGTGGGTCGGGCGCTGCTCGGCGTGCCGGTGCCGGACCCATGGATGATGTGACGACGGACGGGCGCCGGCCGTGGACCGGCCGGTGGATCTGGTGCCAGGACACCGGCATCCGCCGCACCGGCGAGTTCCAGAGCATCCCGGAGGTCGACGAGCGGGTCCACGACCGGCGGGTGCTGTTCCGGCGCGAGTTCACGCTCGACCGGGTGCCCGGGCGGGCGCCCATGCGGATCACCGCCGACTCCCGGTACGTGCTGTGGGTCAACGGGGTGGAACTGGCCCGCGGCCCGGCCCGCAGCCATCCGCGCCGCCTGCTCCACGACACCGTCGACGTGGCCCCCGCGCTGCGGCCCGGCGTCAACGTCGTCGGGGTGCTGGTGCGGTTCTACGGCGAACCGACCGCCTGGTGGATGCCGGCGGTGCCGACGTTCAGCCACGGCGCCGGGGTGCTCGTCGCCGAGGTCGACCTGCCCGGCGGCGTCCTCGGCACCGACCGGACCTGGCGCTGCCGGGTGAGTGACGCGTGGACGCGCCAGCGCCCGTCCGGTCTCGGCCAGGCCCGCCCGGAGGTGCTCGACGGCCGCCGGCTCGACCCGGACTGGCTGCGGCCCGGCCACCCGGACGAGGGCTGGTCGGCGCCCCGCGTGGTCACCGCCCTGCACCTCGGTGGCATCGACCGGGCGGTCCCGCCCACCGACCCGTACGGGCCGATGCCGCCGCGTGTCACCGCGCCGCCGGCCGTGACGCCGAGGACCCCGGCGGGGCTGCGGCGGCACCGGCCCGGCACGCCCGGTGAGCCGGTGACGCTGCCCCTGACCGTCGACCTGGACGCCGGATCGTCGGAGGTGCTCACCGCCGACTTCGGCCGGGTCGTCGCCGGCACGCTGGCGCTGCGGCTGACCGGCCCGGCCGGCGTGGTCGCCGACGGCTCGCTCGGCGAACGCCTGGACGGCGAGGGCGCGCCGGCACCGCCGAGCGCCGCGTTCTCCTACACGCTGCGCGGGCACGCCGACACGTTCGAGACCGCCGACCCGGGCGGCGGCCGGTACGCGGTGCTGCGCCTGACCGGCTCCGGCCGGGTCACGGTGGACGCCGTCACCGTGTCCGAACGGCTGCGCCCACGGCCGGCCGGCCCGTTCTTCACGTGCAGCGACCCGCTGCTGGACGAGATCCACCGGGTCGGCCTGCGGACCGTCGACCTGACGGCGCAGGACGCGTACATCGACTGCCCGACCCGGGAGCAGCGCGCCTGGACCGGCGACTCGGTGGTGCACCAGGCCGTGGACCTGGTCACCAACCCGGACTGGCGGCTGGCCCGCTGGCATCCGCGCCTGGCCGCCGTCCCCGGCCCGGACGGGCTGCTGCCGATGGCGGTGGCCTGCGACTTCGAGCACCGCGCCACCACCACCATCCCGGACTGGTCGCTGCACTGGATCCGGTCGGTACGCAACCTGTGGTGGTGGGCCGGCGACCGGGACGAGGTGGCCGCGCTGCTGCCGGTGGCCGAGGGCGTGCTGCGCTGGTTCGCCGAGTTCGCCCGCGACGGGCTGCTCACCGACGTCACCGGCTGGGTGCTGCTGGACTGGGCCAGCGTGCAGGGACGCGGCGCCGGCGCGGTGCTCAACGGGCTGTGGGGACGTGCCCTGACCGACTTCGCCGAGATGGCCGCGTGGCTCGGCGACCACGGCCGGGCCCGCTGGGCGCGCGCGCAGCACCGCCGCCTCGCCGAGGCGTACCGGATCTTCTTCGACCCCGCGCGCGGCGGCTACCGGGACTGGGCGCACGACGGCGTGGCCGGTCCGGGCCTCAGCGACCACGCCGCCGCGGCGGCAGTCGTCGGCGGCCTCGTCCCGGCCGCGTCGCGGGCCGCGGTGCTGCGGTTCCTGCTCGCGCGGGAGGACCGGGTGACCAGCGCGTGGTCCTTCGGCGTCATGCCGCTGCGGGCGGCGATGGGCCCGCCGCCACCGGACTGGGACGTGGACCGCCAGGTGGTCGCGGCACAACCGTTCTTCCGGTACGTGGTGCACGACGCGGTCGCCGCGCTCGGCGGCGCGGAGCACGTGGCCCGGCTGTGCCGGGACTGGCGGGCGCTGCTGACGGAGGAGACGGACACCTGGCCGGAGACCTGGTCGGGCGGCTCGCTCTGCCACGGCTGGTCCGCCACGCCGAGCCGGGACCTGCCGCTGTACACGCTCGGCGCGGGCCCGGCGGCACCCGGCTTCGCCCGGGCCCGGGTCGCGCCGCGCCTGGGTGACCTGGACTGGGCGCGCGGGGCGGTGCCGACGCCGCACGGCCCGCTCACTGTCGAGGTGGGCACGGAGGTGACGGTGGAGTCCCCGGTGCCGGTGGAGATCGACGTGGGCGGCGTCCGGCACCACCGGCCGCCCGGCCGGTGGACGGTCCCGGCGGGACGGGAACACGACCCGGACCGCCCCGGCGCCGCGGTGACGGCATGACCGGCGAACCGGCGGGCGCGCGGGCCAACGGCACCCGGCTGACCGTCGCCAACGGCTGGCGGCCGGCCACCGACGCCGTCCCGGCCGCGCGTCCCGTCCCCGTGGAACGGGCCGACGCGCTGCTGTCCGCCGTCGCCGACCTGGTCGGACCGCGCGCCGACCCGCTCGGCGACGCGCTCGCCGCGGTGCTCGACGCGGCCCGCGACCTCGTCGAGGTGGCGGCCCGGTGGCCGGCCGGCTCCACCCCGGGGGCCGAGTCGCACGAGCGCCTCCGGCAGGCCCACGGCAGCGCCCGCGCCGCGTGCAGCGTCTGCTGGTACGCGGTGGTCGAGGTGGGCGACCAGGTCCGCCGCGCGGACGGCGGCCGTCCGGCTCAGTAGCCGGGCGGGGCCGTGTAGCCGCCGGTCAGCTCGTGCACCGCCGCGGCGAAGGCCAGCGTGCCCCGGTCACCCCAGCGCGGCCCGATCACCTGCACCCCGACCGGCAGCCCGGCCGCGGTACGGCCCACCGGCACGGCGGTGGCGGGCAGCCGGGCCAGGCTCGCCAGGCTCGCCCACACCAGCTGCCCGGCGTACGGCGCCGGTCGGCCGTCCACTGTGAGCTGCCGGGCCAGCGGGGGAGCGTCGGTCTGGTGCGGGTACGCCGGAAGCGGCGCGGACGGGGTGATCACCAGGTCCACCCGCTCGAAGACCGCCTGCCACGCGGCGGCCGACCGCGCCTGCCGCTCGGCGCTGCGGTGCCAGGCCCGGTACGGCTGGGCGAGGCCCCGGGCGAGCCGCACCACCGGGCGGTCGTCGTCGGGGCGGGCCCGGCGGGCGATCCGGGCCAGCTTGGCGAAGTCGGCGTCGGAGAAGTCGGTGCTGAGCACACCCAGCAGCAGTTCCAGGTAGATCTCGTAGGACTCGTAGAACGGCCGGGGCGGCCGGAGCCGGTCCTCGACCAGCGCGCCGGCACCGGCCAGGCGGGCCACGAACTCCCGGAGCACCCGCAGCGTCTCCCGGTCGGTGCGCATCAGCGGGTTGTCCAGCCAGACCGCGATCCGGCAGCCGCTGATCCGCCGCGTCGCCGGGGGCGCCGGGGGCAGCGTCCCGCCCGGTACGCCGCCCGCGTCGTCGCCCACCAGCACGCCCAGCGCCAGGTCGAGGTCGGCCGGGTGCCGGGCCATCGGGCCGACCGCGCCCAGCGGCGACGCGCCGAGCGTGCCGGGCGGCCCGGGGATGTGCCCCCGCGTCGGCACCGCCGAGAAGGTCGGCAGGTGCCCGTACACGCCGCAGAAGTGGCTCGGCAGCCGGATCGACCCGGCGATGTCGCTGCCCAGCTCCAGCGGGGTGAGCCCGGCCGCGAGCGCGGCGGCGGAGCCGCCCGAGGAACCGCCCGCGGTACGCCCGGGATCCCACGGGTTACGGGTCAGCCCGTACACCGGGTTGTCGGTCTGGAAGTCGCCCGCGTACGGCGGCACGTTCGTCTTGCCGACCACGACGGCGCCGGCGGCGCGCAGCCGGGCGACCGCCTCGGCGTCGCGGTCCGGCCGGTGCCCGGCCAGCTCGGGCGCGCCCGCGGTGGTCACCAGCCCGGCGGTCTCGAACACGTCCTTGACCGTCATCGGCAGGCCGTGCAGCGGGCCGCGGGGCTCCCCGCCGGCGCGTGCCCGGTCGGCGGCGGCCGCTGCCGCGAGCGCCCGGTCCCGGTCCACCGCCACCACCGCGTTGACGGCCGGGTTGAGCCGCTCGATCCGGTCCAGGTGGGCCCGGACCAGGTCGGCGCTGGACACGGCGCCGGCGTCGAGGGCGCGCAGCAACGCGGTCGCGCTCACCGTGGCCAGGTCCTCCATCGCACCTCCCGGCCGCACCCGCGCCGACTGCGCCGGCCGCACGGGCTGGGTACGGTCGTGGCACCGTACCGCCCGGCCGGTCGACTGCGGACCGGTCGCAGTTGCGCGGCGTCCTGAACGCTTGTGCGGCGGCGGCGCGGCGGGCGACGCTGCCGGGGACACCGCGAGCGTGCTCCGGGCGGGCAACGGGCCTCGTTACGGGGCGGCCGCCGCAGCGTCCACGCGTGCATCCGTGGCGATCGTCGCCTGCCCACAGGGGAGACTGGCATGACTTCCGCTCCGACCAGGTCGACCACCTCGAAGACTCCACCGGGGTCGAACGCGCCGCGGTTCGTACAGACCGCGTCGTTCGTCCGGGGTCCGATCGACTACCTCGACCAGAACCACCGCAAGTACGGCGACATCTTCACGGTGTCGCTGATCGGCATGCCGCCGATCGTGTACGTCGCCAACCCGGACCTCGCCCGCCAGGTGTTCGCCACCGACCGCAGCGTCGGCAACGCCGGCCGTACCCGGCAGGACTTCCTGCAGCGGATGGTGGGCGACTACTCCATCCTGGTGCTCGACGGCGACGAGTGGCTGCGGCAACGCAAGATGATCGGGTCGGCGTTCCACACCCGCTACCTGCAGAGCTACCAGGAGGAGATCCGCCGCATCGCGGTCGAGTCGGTCGCCACCTGGCCGGTCGGCACGCCGTTCCCGGTCCGGCCCAAGATGCAGACCATCGCGTTGGACGTGCTCCTGCGCGTCGTGTTCGGCATCCGCGACCTCGAACGGGTCGCCCAGCTGCGGGAGATGCTGCCCCGGCTGACCGCGTCGGCATCCAGCATGGAGACGCTGGCGTTCGTGCTGTCCCGCTCGGCGTGGGCCGGCATCGAGCCGATCTTCCGCAAGATCCCGGGCAGCGCGGCGGCCCGGTTCACCCAGGCGCGCGCGGACTGCGACGCGATCCTCTACGACGAGATCCGGCGGCGGCGGGCCGAGCCGGACAACGCCGAGCGCAAGGACATCATGTCCCAGCTGCTGCGCGCCGCGGACGACCAGGGCACGCCGATGACCGACCTGGAGCTGCGCGACGCGCTCATGACGCTGCTGGAGGCGGGATACGAGACGACCGCCGCGGCGATGGCCTGGGTCTTCGAGCGGCTCGTCCGTCACCCCGACGTCTACCGGCGACTGCTGGAGGAGACCAAGGACGGCGACGAGACGTACCTGGAGGCCGTCATCAAGGAGACCATGCGGACCCGGCCGATCGTGCCGGTGATGCCGCGGGCGCTGTCCGGCCCGCTGGAGATCGGCGGCTACACGGTGCCGGGCGGCTGGTGGGTCGCGCCGTCGGTGCCGCTGCTGCACGGCCGGGAGGAGTCGTTCGAGTCGCCGGAGGAGTTCCGGCCGGACCGTTTCCTCGGCGAGGACGTGCCGAAGGCGGCGTTCCTGCCGTTCGGCGGCGGCCGGCGGCACTGCCTGGGCGCGCAGTTCGCCATGATCGAGATGAAGGCGGTCATCCCCGAGGTGATCAAGCGGATGGACCTGCGCCGCCCCGACGGCGCCGGTCCGGAGGCACAGAAGACCTCGCACGTGCTGCTCACCCCGTCCGAGGGGGCGACAGTCGTGGCCGAGCCGCGTAGGCAGGCGGCGAGCGCCTGAGACGTACCGATCGACCGGGCCGGCCCTCGACGAGGGCCGGCCCGTCCCGTGTCGGCAGTCGGCCCGGGAACCCGCCCGACGGCGCGGCCGGGTGGCCGAGAGCTCAGCGACCGGCGGCGGCTCAGCGGCCGTCGGTGGCTCAGCGGCCGTCGGTGGCTCAGCGGCCGGCGGCGGCGACCAGGCGGCGCAGCGGCGCGTCCGGGTCGGCCAGGACGCGCCCGGCCAGCTCCGCGTAGCGGCGGACGAAGTCCTGCGCCCAGGCCGGCTCGAACTGGTCCTCGGCGTAGGACAGCCGGGCGTCGAACCGGTCGGCGCGGGGGATGACGGTCAGGCTCAGGCCGAAGCGGCTCAGCCCCTGGCTGGGCCGGAACGTGTCGATCTCCAGCCCGTTGCGCACCGCGGTCGGCGACCAGGAGTCCGGCGCCCGGTCCGGCAGCATCTGGAAGACCACGTCGTTGACCCGGCCGCCGGCCTCGCGCAGCGCCGGCACCGGCACCGTCTGGTAGGGCACGCCCTGGTGCACGACGGCGTCCAGGACGGTACGGCGGGTCGCGGCGAGCAGGTCGCGGAACGAGCCGCCGTCGGCCAGCCGGGTGCGCAGCACCAGCATGTTGGCGAAGAAGCCGACGGTCAGCTGCACCTCCGGCCGGGTGCGGTTGGCGAACAGCGAGGCCACCGCCAGATCGTCGGCGCCGGTCTCGGTGTGCAGCAGCAGGTAGTAGAGGCCCAGCATCACCGGGAACAGCGTGGTCCGCTCGGCCTTGGCGAACGCGCGCAGCGCCGCCGCGTCCGCGTCGCCGAACTCGTGCAGCGCCAGCCCGGGGCGCGGCGCGCCCTGACCGGGGCGCCGCGCGGGCAGGTCGGGCACCCGCATCCCGTCGAGCTTGGCGGCCCAGTAGTCGTGGTCGGCGCGCAGCTGCCCGGAGGCGCTCTGCTCGTGCTGCCAGGCGGAGAACTGCCGGTACTGCCACCCGACCGGTGCCGGCGGCGCGCCGTCACCGAGCAGCGCGATCACGTCATTGATCAGCACGCCGCAGGACCAGGCGTCGGAGACCAGGTGGTGCATGTTGGCGCAGAGCACGTGGTCGTCGGCGCCGATCCGCCAGGCGTGCCAGCGCACCGGGGCCTGCTCGACGGCGATCGGGGCGCGCAGCTCCTCGGCGTACTGCCGCTGGACCTCCGCCTCCGCGCCGGCCGGCAGCTCGGTCCACTCCACCCGGGTCGGGCCGGGCTCGTGGACGCGCTGCACCAGGTCGCGCCCGCGCCGGTGCAGCGTGGTGCGCAGCGACTCGTGCCGCCGCATCAGGATGTCGACGGTGCCGGCCAGCTTGTCGGGGTCGAGCGGCCCGCGGATGCGGAAGCCGGCCGGGCAGTTGACCGACGCCGTCTCGGCTCGGTAGTGCGCCAGGAACCACATCAGCCGCTGACCGATGGAGGCCGGGATCTCCGTGTACGACATGGCGAGGAGTCTATGGGCGTATCTGCTATCTGCGCTCTACTGCCGGTCCGGACACTCGTGGTAGTCCTAACCCATGTCTGAGGATGCGATCGAACACCGGACCCGGGTCATCGTCGTCGGCGCCGGCTACGCCGGGCTCACCGCGGCGCTCTTCCTGGCCTGGCGCGGTGTGCCGGTGACCCTCGTCGAACGCCATCCGAGCACCTCGGTGCAGCCGAAGGCCTTCGGCATCGTGCACCGCAGCATGGAGCTGCTGCGCCAGATCCCCGGCCTGGAGGAGAAGATCCTCGCCGCCGACGTCATCGACTTCGTCAACGAGGCCCACATCACCATCGCCACCGACATGAAGGACCCGGACCCGGAGGTCCTGCTGGCCGGCAACGACGACACCATGTCGCGGCTGATCCGGCTGACCCCGGCCGGGTTCGGCGCCCTGCCGCAGTCCAAGATCGAGGCGATCCTGCGCCGCACCGCCGAGGAACTCGGCGGCGACCTGCGCTTCTCCACCCGGCTTGAGTCCTTCGACGAGGACGACGACGGCGTGGTGGCCACCCTCGTCGACCTGCCCACCGGGCGCCGCTACCGGGTGGCCGCCGATTACCTGGTGGCCGCCGACGGCTGGCAGGCGCCGGTCCGCGAGTGGCTGGAACTGCCCACGCACGGCGTCGGCGAGCTGTGGCGGTGCCGGACCATCCTCTTCGACGCCGACCTGACCGAGCTGCTGGCCGGGCGCAAGGCGCTGCTGACGTACTTCAAGAACGACGAGTTCACCGGCCTGTACGCGTACCTGGAGAACGCCCGCGAGGTGTTCGGTGTCTCCGGCGCCCACCTGCTCGGCATCAACTACTTCATCGAGCGCGGCGAGAGCGACGACGACTTCACCGACGAGCGCTGCGTGGAGCTGGTCCGCAAGGCCATGGTGGAGCCGGACCTGGAGGTGACCATCACCGACCAGTCCACGTTCGTCATCGCCCACCGGGTCGCCGACCGGATGCGCGAGGGCCGGGTGTTCCTGGCCGGCGACAGCGCGCACGTCATGCCGCAGACCGGCGGCCTGGGCGGCGCCACGGCGATCCAGGACGGCTACGACATCGCCTGGCGCATCGCCGCCGTCGTCGCCGGATACGCCGGGCCGAACCTGCTCACCGGCTACGACGCCGAGCGGCGGCCGGTGGGGGAGTCGACCGCCAACCGGCAGCTGCACCGCCTCTCCGAGCGGATGGCGCCGCAGCTCAAGACGTTGCAGTTCGCCGAGGAGGTGAGCCCGGTCTGGGAGCACCTGGGCTACCGCGTCCACTCGCCGTTCGTCAGCACCGAGCCCGACGACGACGGCGACCTGCTGGAGGACCCGGAGCTGGCGCAGGCCCGGCCGGGCAGCCGCGCGCCGCACGTGCCGGTCCGGCACGGCGACCGGGAGATCTCGCTGCTGGACCTGTTCGGCCGCGACCACGTGCTGCTGCTCGGCTCGCCCGGCACGCCGTGGCGGGCCGCCGCCGAGAAGCAGGCCGCCGCGCTGGGCGTGCCACTGCCGGTGTACGCCTTCGGCGCCGACCTGACCGACCACACCGGCGAGGCGGCACGCCGCTACGACCTCGGCCCGGACACCGCCGTCCTGGTCCGGCCGGACGGCTACGTGGTGTGGCGGGCCCTGTCCCGGCCCGACGACCCGGAACGGGCGCTGCGCGACGCCCTCACCACCGTCCTCGGCCGCGCTCCCGAGCCGGTCGAGCCGCCGCAGTGGTCCGAGCCGGCGCTGCGACGCACCGCGATCCGGTTCTTCTCCAACATCCGCCGCTGACGTGAGCCGGATCGCCGTCGTCGGGGCCGGCATGGCGGGCCTGGCCGCCGCGTTGTTCTGCGCCCGCCGGGGCCACGAGGTGACGCTGCTGGAACGCGACGCCGCCGCGCCGCCGGACGGCGCGGGCGCGGACCGGTGGTTCACCGACTGGCACCGGCCGGGCCTGCCGCAGGGACGGCACTCGCACAAGTTCCTGGCCCGGTCGTGCCGGGTGCTGGCCGAGGAGGCGCCGGACGTCCTGGACGACCTCGTCGCGGCCGGCGCGGTGCGGGTACCGGTCAGCCGCCTGCACACCGGGCCGCCGCCGGTCGACGAGTTCGCGCTCGCCGCCCGGCGGCTGATGCACGAGGCGGTGCTGCGCCGCGCCGTCGGACGCGAACCGACCGTACGTCTGCGACCCGGTGCGACCGCCCGCGCGCTGGTCACCGGGAGCCCGGACGGCGGCGTGCCGACGGTGGACGGCGTCCGGCTCGACTCCGGCGAGGTGGTGTCCGCCGACCTCGTCGTGGACGCCGCCGGACGGCACGCCCGGCTGCTCGACTCGATCGACGTGCGCCGCCCGCCCGCGCTGGTGCATCCGTGCGGGTTCGTCTACCTGACCCGGCACTACCGGCTGCGGCCCGGCGCCGAGCTGCCACCGCTGGACCGGCCGCTCGCGATGAGCCTCGGGTACGCCGCCACGCTCGCGTTCCCGGCCGACAGCGGCACCTTCTCGCTGTCGGTGACGCTGTCCGACCAGGACGAGCTGCGCCACGCGCTGCGCCGCCCGGCCACGTGGGACCGGTTCATCGCCGCGGTGCCGCACACCCACCGGTGGGCCCGCCGGGGCGTACCGCAGGGGCCGGTGCGCACCATGTCCGGCATCGCCAACCGCTGGCAGCGGATGCACGACGACGACGGACCGGCGCTGGCCGGGCTGGTCCT
This sequence comes from Micromonospora sp. SYSU B005, assembly GCF_055362685.1. Classification (NCBI taxonomy): domain Bacteria; kingdom Bacillati; phylum Actinomycetota; class Actinomycetes; order Micromonosporales; family Micromonosporaceae; genus Micromonospora; species Micromonospora sp. SYSU B005. Next base: position 267,599 of record NZ_JAXCFU010000010.1, read on the forward strand.
GCTCGGCGACGCCGCCCTCCAGACGAACCCGACGTACGGCCGGGGCGTCTCGATCGCGTTCCTGCACGCCCAGCAGCTCGCCCGCACCCTGGACACGGCCGGTGACCCGGGCTCGGCGGCGTTCACCGACGCGTTCGAGGCGTGGACCGCCCGCAACCTCGGCGTGTGGTACCGCACCCAGGTCACCGCCGACACCGCGGGCCTGCGGCGGATGGCGGCCGGGCTGCGCGGCCAGCCGCCGCCGGTGTCCGACGACCCGTTCGCCCGCTTCATGGCCGGCATGGAGGTGCTGGCCGGGCGGGACGAGGTCGTCGCCCGCGCGCTCGGCCGCATGGCGCACCTGCTCATCACACCCGCCCAGCTGCTCGGCGACCGTGACGTGGTGCGCCGGGTGACCGGGTTCCTCGACGGCCGGACCGTCACCGACGACGCCGTCGAGGGACCGGCCCGGCGGGAGTTCGAGGCGATAGTCGCCGCCTGAGCCGCGACCGGACGGCACCTTCGGAGGCCACCATGGACGCACGACCCGCCCGGACCGACGCTCCCGCCCGCTGCCCGGTGACCGGCGCCGCGGACTTCGAGCCGTTCGGCCCCGCCTACAACGCCGAAGCCGGGGCGAGTCTCGCCGGGGCGCGCGCCGAGCGGCCGGTCTTCCACCACCCCGGCCTCGACTACTGGATCGTCACCCGGTACCGGGACGTGCGTGCCGTGTTCGGCGACCCGGACACGTTCTCGGCCGCCAACGCGATGGACCCGTACCGCCCGCTGTCCCGTCCCGCCCTGCGCGAGCTGGTCCGGCGGCGGTTCACCGGCGGCCCGGTGCTGGCGAACGAGGACGAGCCGGTGCACCTGCGGCGGCGGCGCCGGCTCGCCAGGCCGTTCACCCGGCGCCGGGTGCAGCGGCTGGAACCGCGGGTGCGCGCGCTCGTCGGCGAGCGGATCGACGCGTTCGCCGGCCGGGGCCACGCCGACCTGGTGGCCGAGCTGCTGTGGGAGGTGCCCGCCCTGGTCGTCGCCGTCTTCATGGGCGTACCGGACGAGGACCTGGCCGAGGTGCGCGGCTACTCGGTGTCCCAGGCCGTGTTCAACTGGGGGCTGCCCACCGACGACGAGCAGGTGGCCGCGTGCGACGTGATGGGCCGGTACTGGCAGTACGCCGCCCGCCTGGTGAGCGGGCTCAAGGAGACCGGCGGCCGGGGCGCCGGCTGGATCGCCCACGCGGTCCGCGCCCAGGCCCGCAACCCGGAGCTGTTCAGCGACTCGTACCTGCAGTCGCTGGTGCTCAACGGCACCACCGCGGCGCACGAGACCACGGCGTCCGGCGCGGCCAACGCGGTGCGGACGCTGCTGGAGACGCCGGGCGCGTGGGCGGCGCTGTGCGCCGACCCGGCCGGCATCCCGGCCGCGGTGGAGGAGTGCCTGCGGCTGCGGCCCCCCGTCGTCGCCTGGCGGCGCCGGGTGGTCCGCGACACCGTCCTGGGTGGCGTGCCGCTGCCCGCCGGGGCCCGGCTGCTGCTGGTGACGGCGTCGGCCAACCGGGACGCCGAGATGTTCGCCGACCCGGACACGTTCGATCCGGCGCGGCGCGGCGTGCGCCGGCACCTGGCGTTCGGCGACGGCAACCACGCCTGCCTCGGCGCGCACCTGGCCCGGCTGCAACTGCGTGTCGTCCTGGAGGAACTGACCCGCCGCCTGCCCGCGCTGGAACTGGTGCCCGGCCAGGACTTCGGCCACGCCCCGAACACCTCGTTCCACGGACCTGAACGGCTGTTGGTGCGCTGGCCCGCGTCGTAGCGTTCGGGCATGACGGAGAATGCGGTCGGCATCTACCCGTGTCTGCTGTACCGGGATGCCGAAAAGGCGATCGAATGGCTGGTCGAGGCGTTCGGGTTCACCAAGAACGTGGTGTTCCCCGGCCCCGAGGGGACCATCGCGCACGCCGAGCTCGGCTGGCGCGGCTCAGCGGTGATGGTCAATTCCGTCGGCACCGGCACCCGCCTGGCCACCGAGGTCGGGCAGGGTGGCCTCTACCTCGTGGTGGACGACCCGGACGCGCACCACGCCCGCGCCGTCGCGGCCGGCGCGGAGATCATCCGGGAACTCAAGGACGAGGACTTCGGGACGTCCCGCGGGTACGCCGCCCGGGACCCCGAGGGCAACGTCTGGATCATCGGCACCTATCAGCCCGGCAGCACCCCGGCCCCGGCCTAGGAGCGTGTCTCAGTAACCGGCAACCCGCGCGAAGATCATGATTATTCGTGCGGGATGATCCCGGTATGGGTAGCCAGGAGGGGCTGTTCGATGTC